>CAZYZS010000001.1:0-5510 GCA_964651965.1 Candidatus Woesearchaeota archaeon
AGTGCTCTCTAATCTTGGAAGGTTAAGCAGATGAAAGATAAATGTAAGAATGACTACTATACATGATATCCAAAGAATTTTTGGAATAACTTTTTTTAATGATGTACTTTTCCATTTCTCCTTATAAAGGGCTGCGGTAGTAAAAACAAAAGCGGGAATCGCCCAAAGAAAATAAGGTATTTTAATAAACTGAAAATGGCAAAGAAGAATAAATAAAATAGCAAAAGCTTTTACTAAATCTAAAAAAGCGTCTCTTTTTACTCCTGCAGCTCTCATTTTTCTCCTCCTAACGGAGGAAACTCATAATTTAGCATTAAAATTTTCTTGCCCTTTTTCATGCTACAACATAGAAAAAGGGCTTAAAAATGTTTGTTGTTGTGAAGAATAATAAAGAAAATTTATTCTTCATCCAAGTCTTTTCGTTTACTTAATGACAACCTGAAATCTTTAACAATTTTAACAGCATCTTTAATCTCAGTTTCAATTTCTCCCTTGATAACTTTACTATTTAGTTTTGAGTAACAAATCATAGAATATTCGTCATATAAACCTAAATCTTTTATTAATTTGATAAATTTCTCTTTCTCTTCCTTATCTTCAGGAAGAATCACCTTATCAATTTCCTTGACAGAACACTTCATGTTGCTTCCATAAACAATATCAACTGCGAACCGCTTTGCATAAGCCATTAATTTTTCCTTAAATTTCTCTTCTTTACTTTTTAATTCGGCAAGTCTTGTCCTTATTTCAGAAAACTCATCAACTAACTTTACCCCGTCATTTTCTTTAAACCTTTTTACATCTTCTATCTTATCTGACTCCACCTTATGTTTAAAACTAGGGCATTGATCCCTATAGAAGCAATAATCACAAAGTGCAGACTGTTTTCTGGGGAATTCTTTTGCGCTTTTAATTTTTTTAATGATTTCAACAACCCCCTCCTGCAATTTTTTCAATTGTTCTTCTGTTCTATCAGATATTATCTCTTTGTTAAAAGCCAGCATATGCCACACTAACTTAACAGACTTAGCATCTTTGAATTTATCCCTTACCCAAATAGAATACATAGCTAATTGCCTGTCAGAATCAGCTTCTTCTTGTTCTTTCATACTTAAAGAAGTCTTATAATCACAAACATAATAATTTCCTTCATTATCACAACCCAGCTTATCAATCCTAACATGCCATTTATTTCCATCAGGTAAAGTTATACTATCCTGAGTTTCTAACGCAATAATAATCATTTGTTCAAATGGTTTCATCCTATCATAATAATCTGATAAGTATTTTTCTCCCATCTTCCTGTAATCTTCTGCATAAATCCCCTCTTTTACTATTCGGATATCCTTGGAGTATTCTCTATTCCATAAATCTCTGTAAAATTTGATTAAAATTTTTTTTGATATTCTTTTTCTGAATTTTTTTCTTTTGTACAGATAGTCTAAAGATCTATGAACTATATCTCCCATAAAAGTCTCAATTGTATCTGAAACATCTGCCTTTAATTTATCAATATATTTTAATTTATATTGGTAGGGGCAGTTTTCATAGGCTTTTATCTTAGAGTAAGAGTATTTAGTCATTTTAACTTCTAACATCAGAACTCAATTTCCCTTTAGGGATAATATAACATGATTACGAAGTATTTAAACTCTCCCCCCAAAGGAGGAAACTCATAGTTTAACATTAATATTTTCTTGCCCTTTTTCATGCCTCTAAAAGGCATTTGAAATATATCACTTGGCAGGTTTATCTATTATTCTTCTAATTGTTTCTCTATCTGCATCATATTTTTCTGCTAATGCACTTTTGCTTGCCCCTGAATTATAAAGCCTCACAACTTCTTTTGCAGGGATGTCGGTTCTTCTTCTTGCGCTTTCTCTTTCTTTGCGATAAGAGGGGTCCACTTCCAATCCTGCTTTTTCAAGCCGGTCATAAAATACATAGGCGCTTATATCTAAGGCTCTCATCACTGCGCCCACACCCTTTAGGCTTCTGTAGGCCCTGGCAACCCCCCCAGGAGTAATATCTCTCCTTCTTGAATAGTCGCCTGGCTTGCGGAGTTTTACTTTGTTTTCTTTCAGGATTCTTTTCAGGGTCTTTTGGCAGGAGGAATACCGGTCAGATAAGCTTTCCAATGTTTCTTTGGCTTCATATCTTCTTATGAGGTCTTCTACAGGGATATCTGGCCTTGCTCTCCTGAACTGAACAATTATATTTGGATCTTCTTCTGTTAATCTTGACCTGATTGTTCCTGGGGAAGCTTTCAGCTCGCGAGCAACCTTCGCCAATTGGCCATA
Organism: Candidatus Woesearchaeota archaeon; assembly: GCA_964651965.1. Classification (GTDB taxonomy): domain Archaea; phylum Nanobdellota; class Nanobdellia; order Pacearchaeales; family GW2011-AR1; genus MFWN01. The sequence continues at coordinate 2,301 of CAZYZS010000001.1, forward strand.
TTTTTTGTATAATCTTACAGCGGACTTGACTGTGACATCTTCTCTTTTCTGTCCTCTTAATTGCCCTCCTTCCTCAACGATTACCCTAGTGATTGTCTCATATGAAGAACTGTACCGGTCTATCAAATATTTTATGGTTTTGCCGGCTTTATAATCCCTTCGGATTGTATGGCCTGGAAGGTCGGTCCTCCTATTTCTATAACTGTAATCTATCTCAGCTCCTATTTTATGCAGCCTTTGTAAAACAGAATTTTTGCTCATTCCAACCATCACGCCCACTATTCTGGCAGTTTTATATTTTTTATAGAGGCGCAAAATACTTTCGTCTGAGATGTCCTCCCTGGATGTCTTCTGGGGCTCAATCCCCGCCTCTCTCAGCCTCTTGGCTATCGTCTTACTACTTGTGCCTAATATACCCCCGACTTTTGTTGTGCTTTTCAATCTTCCATACAGCTTGGCTGCTTCTTTTGGGGTTATACCTATCCTCCTTCTTTTTATATCCGTAAGGGCATTAAACCCCGGATACTTTATTTTGATATGATAGGTGACTGTGTTTGCAATACAGCCGTATATTTCTGCAACCTGGGGCATCCTCAAGCCCGTCGCCAATAATGCTATCGCTTCATCTGGATCAATATAAGAAAATCTGCCCAAAGTCCTCCTGTCAGAAGTCAGTTCTTTTATGTGAATTAACTTAGCTTCTAAATCTTTCATTTCCCAGAATCTCTTCAATGCCTGAAACAAGGTGACGGACTGCTGTCCTAAATTTGGATTTTTTTCTGTCAGAAGCCTTTTGGTAATAATCTTTTTCAATAGCTTTTTTAATGCTGGCAGCAGTCTCACTTACTCGGGTTGTAACATCTTCCAGTCTTTGGTCTATATGGACAATATCTGTAACTCTTTTTATCCTTGTTCTGCTTCCAGGCGCCGGGGATTTTGCCCTTGCTGCTGCAGTCTTTGCCAGCCCCTGTGTGTATTTTGTTAGGGATTGCCTTAGAAGCTCATCAGAAAAGGTCTTTATATCCCTATAATTATCAGGCGGCAGGGCGGAATAATCGTGGAGAATAACCTCGCTGCACAAATCCGCCTTAGTCTTTGTTGGAAGAATAGATCCATAAATGCTTTCGCAGGAAAAAGTTATTTGCTCCAAGAATCTTGCGCCTATTTGCCGGTTACTTAGGGCATTTTCCAGCACTATCCGTAGACTTTGTGAAAGATTTTGCATTCTCCCCATTGAAGTCAGCTCAGCTACACTATAATCGCCAACATTATCAAGAATCTTTTTAGGCAGATTTAGAATGTTCAGATATTCCTTTATCTTGGTCCTGCTTACGCCGATTGTCTTAGAAAAATCGCCCAATTCAAGCCCAGTTGCATTCAATCCTCTTTCATATGCTCTTGCCTGCTCAACTGGATTCAAGTCTTTCCTGTGGGTATTTTCGCATATTGCCAGCATTACCATGTCAGGATTGCTTATCTTGCGCACTTCTACTTCTACAGTCTTTTTCCCCATCTCTAACAATGCCCTATATCTTCTGCTTCCAAATGCAAGCTCGTATCCTTCATCAGATTCTCTTACAATAAAAGGCTGCGTCAAGCCTAACCGGGTTATACTTGCTTTTAATCCATCTAAATCCCCATAATCTGTTCGTGTATTATATGGGTTGTCCCTAACTTTACTCAATCTTACTTCCATCTTAATTTATCAGAACTCTTTTCCCTTTTTGGGCCAAATACTCCAAAAATTGCATATATTTAAACTTAACCCCTGTCTGAAAAAAAAGGGTTGGCGCTAGCATTAAAATATTTTTATTTTTTCCCATAGAAAAACTTGGAAAAAGGCCTTAAAAACATTTGTTGTTGTGGAGAAAATAGGTTAAAATGTTAAAAATAAGGGGGGATTTTAGAAAAGAGAACTATAAATCATCATAAACTCTTGGCCTTTTGTCTATCTTAGTTACAAGTACGATTTTATCTTTTTCTTTGACTTTGTAAAGAGCCCTGTATTTCCCTATCCGGTATCTAAATAGCATTTCTCCCTCATCTCTTCCTATGAATTTTGCATCGCTTGGAATTGGGTTTTCCTTTAATCTCCTTAAACGGGTTTCAATTTGCTCTCTTATATGGGCATCTAACTTGTTCAAGAAATCCTGTGTATTTACAGACAGTTCTACTTCATACATTTAAAGCCTCTTTGTTTTTCCTTTTTTGTAATCTTCTTCTGCTTCTTTTACTGAAAGTATGTCTTCCTTGGTCAAAGTAATATCATTTAAGTGCTCTGCTATTTTTTCTATTTCCAGCTTTATCGAATCAAGCTTGCTAATAATTAATGCTTCGTTTTCCATTAACTATATCTGGACCGGAGATTTATATAGTTTTCTAAGCCCCCTAAAGGAGGAAACTAGATAGTTTAACATTAAAATTGTTGTTGCGGAGAAAATAGGTTAAAAATAATATAACTTCGGGGTTTTTAAAATCAACTGGAAAAGTCATTTAATTTCTTTCTGGTTCCCTGCTGTCCTCATATATCCTGCGCAATTCCTTGTTTGAAACAGTAACAATATATTGATGTCCAGAATATTTACTGCCTTTTTCAGTAACAGCATGGCGAGGGAAAGGAAGCCCGTTTGGATGAGCATAAAAACACCTGCCATCATCACTATGAAATTCAACTTTACCTATAAGCTGGTATTCAGGTTCATTTTGAGGACCAAACCAAGGCGCCTTCTGTATCCTTCCAAATACAATACGCTCCACAACAAATGGTCCTGTTTCTCCGTCAGTTATTGTTAAACCTCTAGGCTTGTGCCTTCTAATAACATCCGTATCTGCTACCCTAACGCATGATTTTTTTTCTTTAGCCATGATTTTTATCAGAAATTAGCCTATTTAAATCTTTCTATTTGTTATTACTATATAGTTGTATTAATTAAAGCCACTTATTCTGATTATTTAGTCAGGGGAATTTAACATCAAAATCTTCTTTCCATTCTTAATTAAAAAGCATTGTTGTTGTGGAGAAAATAGGTTAAATGATTGAAAATATAATGAGAAATCTATAGATAATAACTAAATTTAAATATCTCTTGAATCTATTAAAAATCATGGGAATTGAAGATGACGCAGGGGAAACTACAAGAATGGTATCATGCCATAGGGTAATTATTAACGCAGATGGAGAGGCATTGCGCCCTGACCGGGCAGAAAGGG
>CAZYZS010000001.1:5610-14255 GCA_964651965.1 Candidatus Woesearchaeota archaeon
ACACATTTTTTTACAATTGCAGACCGGAAGCTTAGGCCAATTGAGGAGTATACTGCATATTCTCTAACTAATGGAAATAGTAATTAAGCATTAAAATTTTATCCTTCAAAAATTTCCCTTACATTATACCTTTTTTCATAAGGGCTTGTGTTATAATGGATCTTCATTAAGAGATCTATTACTATGCCGAAGCTGAAAAGGATGATGCCGGCAATTATGAGGAAAAAGCCGAGGCTAAACCAGGCATTTCCTGAGAGGTCGATGTTTTGGAAAATCTTGTCATAAAGCATCCAAAGTTCTATTAATATGCCTGCCAGGAAGAAAAAAATTCCAGCTGAGCCAAAAATATGCAAGGGCCTTTGGCTGTATTTATCTATGAACCAGACATATACTAAATCAATAAATCCCCTCAGGGCTTTTTTATAGCCATATTTGGTTTTGCCGGATGTTCTTGGGCGATGATTCGCTATTATTTCGTCTATTCTAAAGCCTTTCCATCTAAGATAGGCTAGGATGTAGCGGTGCATTTCTCCTGTCAGGTCTAAGTTTTTTACTGCCTTGCTTTTATAAACTCTTAAGGTGCATCCTGTATCATGAACCTGGTCTGAAATTAAAAACCTCCTCATTCCATGCCCTATCTTGGTGAGGGTTCTTATTCCTAGGCTGTCTTTTCTATCCTTCCTCCAGCCGCAAACAACATCTAAATTTTCATCTTCTAGCTTTTTTATCATTGCTGGAATATCTTTTGGGTCGTTTTGAAGGTCTGCATCCAGAGAAATAACATACTCTCCCTGGCTGGCTTTAAATCCTGCATCCAAGGCAGTTGCCTGTCCATAATTCCTGTTTAAAGAAATTATTTTTACCTTTTTCAGCTGCTTAAGAACTGAAAGAGAATTATCAGTTGAGCCATCGTTAATATAGATTACTTCGTAATCTCCCTCCAAGGAGTTCATTACTGCTTTTATCTCTTTATCTAATTGAACTAGGTTCCCTTCTTCATTAAAAACCGGGACAACTACAGAATATTTAATGCCTTTTTTCATCTCTTTATTAAGCATCGCTTCCATATAAACATTGCCTTCGGAGAATTATTTAAATATTATAGTATTGGGAAACATATAATAAACTGGGAGAAAAAAGAGAGAAAATAAAGATAAAAAGAAAAAGGCGCATAGAAAGGTATATAAATGTAATACGCCTGCTTGTAATAATTAAGTCCATAGGATCTGAAAGGATCCTATGTTTTTTAAAAAATGGGTTTTGAAAAGAGTTCTTCTAAGAAAAAAGTGGCTGTGTATATTGATGGAAGCAATTTTTATTTTTCTGTAAAAAAGACGTTTAACTGCAGAATAGACATTGAAAAGTTCTGCAAGAAATTATCTGCAGATGATGATCTTGTAAAGATAGACTACTATATTGCCCCAATTGAGCAGTTCAACAACCCAGAAATGTACGCTCAGCAACAGAGTTTTCTTGAAAAACTGAAAAAAATACAAAAATTAAAGATAATCTTCGGAAGGCTGGAAAAAAGAAAAAGGGAGGGGGAAGTCTACTATGTAGAAAAGGCAACAGATGTAAATTTAGCGCTGGACTTAGCGTTAGATGCTGAAAGCAGAACATACGAAACAGCTTACTTAATTTCAAATGACGGTGATTTTTCAGGCGCAGTTACAGCTGCAAAAAGATTTGGCAAGAAGATAGTTTATGTTGCTATTGGAAACAAAAAATCCATCTCCCACCACCTTAAAAAAGTATCCAACCAAACACTTTATGTCACAAAAGAGTTTATTTCTGATTGTTTATTAAAATAAACTAATATTATAGTATTGGGAAACATATAATAAATTTATGTGGTTTCTGGGGATTCTGTTCCTGAACGAGTTCTTAGATTCTGAACAGTGGAGAAAAAATCATCAAGAGATTTTCTTCCTTCCGGGGTTATACTGTAATAAAGCCTGTCATTACCCCCTTTTTCTGAAGAGGTGGCAGTTCTTTCAGCAGCATTAACAAACCCCAATCCCCGCAGCTTATAAAGAAGGTTGTAAACGCCTCCTTTTGGCATGCCTCCTTCAATAAGGGCAGGAGACTCCTCAACCAGCTCAAACCCGTAAGCTGGCTTCTTGCTCAGCAAAGCCAAAAGTGCTGCCTCTCTTACATTCAAATATCTTACTTTCATCTTAGTCTATCAGAACTCTTTTACTGTGTTTCATTTCTTACGCCAAAAAGCACCTGCAATGCAGACCTGCTTTTGTAAACAGGATCTGTCCTCTTATAGCCGCTTCTTGGATGCGGTTTTACAAAAGTATGGCCTTCTGGAACATTAACCCTGTATAACTTTGCTAATTCCAACTGCTTAGGGCTTGGATTTTTGCACTTTCTTGGATGCCCTGTGACCTCAGTAGGCGCGATATCCTGAACTATATGACCTAATTCTTCTTCGCTTCTGTTTGGAATGCCTTCATAATGTATTCTTTCTCTTGGGAGCCAAATAACAGTTTGAGTGGGCCTTGGGTTGGCTCTGGTTGCAGGAGGCTCGCTGATCCTTTCCTGATAAAACCTGGTTTTTTCCTCACAAACAAACATGTCTCTTGCAATAGCCCCAACAGTAGCGCACAAAATCCCCCCTTCATTAAATAAACACTGAATCTTTGTCACGTGAACAAATGGGGCAAAACTAGAGCTCTCAAAAGAAACCTTGTAGGACTCTTCAGCATCAGTCCCAACATCTCCTTCTAAGGGAACTTCCCTATCTTCTTCTGGAATTAAATTCATGAACCCAACAGAGATCTTCTTGTCAGCATACTTGGCCTTGAAAATAATACCCTCGTGGAAACGATCCATGACAGTAATAGAATCAAAAAATTCATTGTCCAAAACAATCCTATGGGGCCTAGGAGAAGCATATACTTTCTGTTCAGAGCCAAATCGAAATAATTTTCTCCCCAAAAAATGACCTGCAAAATAACTTGGAAAACTATTATTAGAGTTAGTATCCATCCAAGTTTCTTCATCATGAACTAACTCGTCTAAAGAATCAGCATCTAACTTCATAAAAAAAGGAGCATGTATACTCATATCATACCAGCCCTGAAAGAATCTGTTACGGTCCCTCTCGCTTGAAGAACCTACTCTAAAAAATTTAGAAACAACACTCCCATCATCCCTAACACCTAGGATATAACCCTCTGGAGCTAACCTCATCGAAGTTAACAAATGAACTGCCCCCATAGAATACTTAAACAATGCCTCAGCATTAAACAAAATGTTTTTTTGAGCTTTAGTTAAACCATCTCCACCTATATGGTCTAAAATAGTCCTGTCTGTAGACTCGTAATCAAATCCCCAAAGCTTAACTAAATAAGCGGGATCTTGAGAAGTTCTTTCTGAAATCCTCTTTAATAAATCCCCAACACCTTCCTTAAAATGACTTCCTCTTGGATATTCCATGAATCTAGAAGCAAGTTCCTTCAAATCTCTCTCCTTAAAAAAGGTACCAAGTTTTCCTATTCCCTCCCTAAGCTCTGGCTCAGACACAAACCCTGCGTAATATTCTATTCCGCCTAAAAAATTCCTAAACATCTTGTTAAGATATTCTTCTTGTAAACTTTCTGTCATCTTAAATTAATCAGAACTCTTATTTTGTTAAAAATACTATAATTTTAGGGTTTTTAAAGGTTGTTTAATCCTCGTATTCTGCCCACTGATCGTGGGCTCTTTGTTGGCGCTGTGCATCTATAACCAAATCCAGGATTCTGTGCGGTGTCCCATCCTTTATTCTTATAGCGCGGATTTCCTCGTTTTCCTCTAAGGGCCTCAGTTCAGTTACATTTTCTAAGTACTCTGCTATCGCCCTATCCAGGATGCTGTGCGGCGGGTCTATGATTGCTCTGCTCATCGCGTATCCTTTCATTATCTTCCCTGCTTCTACCCCAACCTGGGTCGTGCTGCAAATCTCCATCGTAGGACATAGCTCATCTAAGGCTCTTTTGTTTAAATAATTTTACAATAGGGAATTTATTTTCTTCTTTATAGGATATTTAAGCATTGTTGCGTTGAAAGACAAATGATTTTAAATACTTCTTAAGTTCTCCATTGTTATGAATATGAATGAAGATGCAAGGAAAGCTACAGAGATGGTGAAACAGATGAGGGTAATTATTAACGCAGATGGAGAGGCATTGCGCCCTGACCGGGCAGAAAGGGAGCATGGGATAACTCCTGATATAGTATTTATCCGGTATGATGGATGGGGGCTTGGTGCTAGAGAATGCGACAGGAGTGTTGCTTATAGAATGTCGCCAGATGAATGGACACATTTTTTTACAATTGCAGACCGGAAGCTTAGGCCAATTGAGGAGTATACTGAATACTCTTTAACTGATAGAAATCGCAACTAAACATTAACTTCTTTTTTCATTTTTCCCTTTTTTATACCTCTATCTATTTGTTCTGGAAATCACCCCTTATTCTCTTGATTCTCTAATTAAATATATAAGAAATATGGGATTTTAGAGAATTTTTTATTGTTGAAAAAGAAGGATTTTAAGGAATTATTGAGAAACGGGAAAATTTAAAAAGATGACAACCTTAAAATGTGTATGGGAAAAAAGAGGGGGTATAGAGATTTGATAATAATTGTAGTCGCAATTATTGGAACAATTCTTATTATTTTCCAGAATGCAAATATATTTTTTCTACCTGTCGGAATTATTATGCTAATTGTGGCGTTGGGGATCAGCTTGTCGAGATGGTTAATAAAATGAGGGTATAAAATGGATTTGGGAGAAATTCCGAAATATGTCAGATATGATTTTTTAATAACTTTTCTGGGTTTATTTTTGATAGGATCGGGATGGTATTTTATTTATGTGGATCCCATTGATTCTCAAGATTCTACCAACTTTCTTTTTATTATTGGACTTCCATTGATAATATGGGGTTTTGGAGAGATGTATAATAATTATCGTGAAAGCAGAGACTTAAGGCAATTACAAATAATAAATGAAAAGGTAGATTTGTATAATAATCTAATAAAACATAAAGTTATCGATAAGAAAATAAAAACTGTTTTTGTAGACTCCATAAAAGAAGAAATTAATGAAATAGTAGAAAAAGAAAAGGATAACAGATCTAATAAAAGCAAGTAAGTAATTTTTACTTCTCTAATAAGTTTTTCATTTCTTCACATAATGCCTGAAGGTTTTATCTTCAGGATTTATGCATTCTATAAATCCTTTCTTTTCTAAATCAATCATAATCCTGCTTATTGAGCTTCTTTCTTTTTTTAATTCCTTTGCAACTTCTGTTGGTGTCTTTGCTTCTTTAAGGTTATCCCAAACCAACTGCCTTAGTTTGCTCTTCTTCAAAAATATTTTTAGTTTCAAGTCTTTTTCCATATAACATTAGCGTAACACTTATTAAAAAATGAAAGAAGCTGAAACTACGATATCACTATAATTTTCTTACTTGCAGATCAATCAATGGTTTAAGGGGCCCAAAATTCAAGGTTTTGGCATCTGCTTCAGATTTGATACATTTGTAAGTATCATTTTCTGGTTTTAATACATATCCTCGATGATCAATTATAGTCCCATCATCTTGAATTTGTTTTACATTTAAGGATAATTCAGGAGAGCTTAAAAGGAAATTTCCTTTTGGAGTGATAACCTCTAATCCCCACTGCCCATCAACCCAGCTATTTGCAGAGAACATTCCTACTCTCCAGGCAACATAATTCCCATTAGGGCTCAACGAATAACCATAATGGCTTAGGCCAAAAACCTGGCGCAATTCTTTCACCTGCCCAGTTAAGACATTGACTAATCTATTGTTTGCAAAAAAGCCATTTCCATCCTCGGTAAACTGTGGGTTACTGTCTGGATTTCCCAACTGATGATATTTTACTCTCATATTATTTTCTAAGTCAATCAAATACACTCCCCCACTTTCAGATAATTCAAAAGATTCTTTTGGTTCATCAGCAGTCCCAAATTTTACTATTTTGCCTTTTGCCCCAGATGGCGGAGGAGATGGAATTGTCTTTGATAATCCTAAATACAATAAATCTCCTTTATCTGATAAAAGGCCCTGTAAATCCAAATTTCCTTCTAAATATCGAAATATTGTTTTTGTTTTCCTGCCTGCATCGAAAAGAACAGCAGCCCTTTCTCTTGAACTTTCTGATTCTGTTCTTTCATTTAGAAGATAAAATGTTTTTCCCCCGCATGCAAAGCTTTTAACCCAGACTGCAAAAATCTTTTCTTTATCGCAAATGTTTTCCTTGTACGGACTATCTGTAAAAGTCACCCACAATCCAAAACCCCGCATCTTTTTTCTTGTTTTTTCCAATTCTACATCACTTGTATCTGTTCCTAAAACATCAATTTTTAAATAAGGAATATCATAAGCTGTATTTACAGTCATACCAGAATCTGCTTCAGAGGACTGCTTTTCTAAATCTGATTTTTGAGGCATCTTCGTTCCTGCTGTTCCTCCAGCCAAACACTGCCCGCCTAAAACAATAGAGATTAATGGAGAATTTTTTAAAAGGTCTCTTCTTGTTAAAGCCATATAAGATTATTATTTTTAAAGTTTATAAATATTATTATTCTGGAGGGGGATGATTAAAACTAGCAGAAATTCCTAAATCAAATTAGTGCGTCTTCTGGACTATTGTACGAAGATGCCTTTTAACTCCTTTTATAGAAGTATCTTAATAGTGGTAACAAATACAAAGACTTATATAATAAAAAACTCCCGAAATAGAATAAAATGTTTATATAAAAAATGCCGCAAAGAGATATTCTAAAATATGAAACTTTCACAGGAGCGTTTCGAGAAGAACTTGCTGCGTTCCAAGCAGGCTTACTGGGAAGAACATCAACTGATAAAGAATGGGCAAGAGCATTATCAATAAGCAAAAACACAGTAAGAAGATATCTCAGCAGGGCAGTTTCAGAAGGAGTGATTAGTGAAGAAGATCTAACTAAACGAACGAAGAGAAGTGAGGTGATAGAAGAACTCGTACAAGAGATACAAGCGCATCAAAACAGAGAAATATCAACACTAAAGGGAAACGAATACTATGCGCAACGAGCAGGAGTAAAATCAGGCAACTTTTCTTCAATAATAAGAAATAAACTGCCAAGACCCCTTCTGGACTACAGAGCAACGCAACTAAGAAAGCAAACAGCGCAAAGAAGATGGCAAGAGTATCACCCAGATTTAGGTGAAGTAATTGAATCTGTACCAGAAGAGATACAAAGGTGCAAGCAAGGACTAATAAAAAAACTCAGGACAAACCCAGAACTCGCACAACTGGCAGGAGTAAAAGGCTTAGGAACAGTTTCAAGAGAGTTAAAAAGATTGGTTGACCAGGGAAAATTAACACAGGTGGACAGAGACTACAGAGAAGATCAAATAAGAACCGATGCAAATTTGAATAGGCATCAAACAAATTCACCGGAAACAAGGAGAAAATTATCAGAAGCATTAAAAGGAAGGGAGATTGGGCCAGTAACTGAAGAGACCAGGAAAAGAATATCAGAAGCATTAACAGGAAGACAAGTTTCTGAAGATACCAGGGAAAAAATGCGTGAAATATGGGCAAAAAATAACAGAGGAGGAGTGATATGGGAATTAAGCCAGCAAAGATATGAACACGAAGGGGTTTATTATGCATCAAAAACAGAATGCGCAACAGCATTAGCCCTTGAAAAATATATTCCGGGATACAAGATTGTTAAAGGCGAAACCTTCCAGGTACAGGGAGATACTAATTGTTGGTTTGACTTCCTGCTTCCTGGCACTGGAAAAATAATAGAATGGCATCCAACAGACATAAGACATGATGGAAAAAGGCTCCTGCCATTCGACTTTTGGGCTCTACAAGAGGACGAACAAACCAGCAAACAAAACGAAAAAGCACTTATATACCGAAGAAGAGTCTTAAAGGCAGACCTGGCAGCAGAATACTGGATGCAAAGGCAAGAAGCAGTAAATAACTCACAAGTTTATGGCGGGAATGAGGTAATCCATGTAAGAACCCCCGGAGAACTTTATGACTTAATAATAAGCGAATACGGAGACCCGGAAAAAATACCCATAAGATCAGATTTTGTGAAAGAATTCGAACAGCTGACAAAAGAAGCAAAGCCAGTCAAAAAATAGGGATAATGACAGTTTTAAAGACTGCTGCACTAGAAATATCGAATGATTTTATTGTTGGACTATAAAAGCGGATTATCTGGTAAGCTGATCGATGCAGCGTTGTAATTTTGTTAACACCATGCCGTGCTTTTTCATTGTCTCGGCTGCCTCTGCAGTCTGTCCTCGAAACCCCTGAAGAATGTTCAGCGTTTGATAAAATATTGGGACATTGGGATTAAGGCTGATAGCTTTTTGCAAATCAGCATCTGCATTTTCATATCCCCTGGATGCTAAACCCATATAAGCCATTCCTCTTTTGAAATAAGCGAACGCAAGTGCTTCATCCTCGTTCTGGAGATATGCCGAACCTAAGATATCCTTACTGTCTAATACAACAAGCCTGTCTGCACCAACCCTGAATGTTCCAAACCGGTCTTTGACTAACTTCAAGATTCCCCCTACCAGGGACTCGACCATCTCGCCATCGCCGTGCCGGA
>CAZYZS010000001.1:14265-43664 GCA_964651965.1 Candidatus Woesearchaeota archaeon
CCCCTACCATACAAAAGTGAGACGGGTCCATTATGACCTCTGTTATACCTTCATCTTTGAAAGTTGGAGTATATATTGACCAATCAGAATTTCTCGAGCCAATTTCAATTGCCTTTGAAAATTCTGGGATTGCTTCCTCCCACTTGTAACATGAGGCTAAAAAGAAGCCCATATCATAATGGGCAGCGAAAAGTTTTGGATTTATTTCAATCGCCTTTTTAAAATCAGCTACAGATTCTTCTAATGCCCTCAACCTGGACGCCCCTGCTTCTAATTTTCCAGCAGTATCTCCTCTTATAACCCTTCTTGCAAGCCCCATTGCCTCTTCTTTCCCAGGCAATGCCATATAGCTTCGCATAGCCCCCCTGTTTACATATGCTCCCGCGAGGTTTTTGTCAAGCTGCAAAGCCCGGCTATATCTTGCCAAAGCAGTTCTTTGCTTTTCATCTGGATCTTTCCTCTGGTCCATCAGAACTGTATTACCGGCGATAAACCAAGCCATAGCTGACGAAGGAAATCTTCCTTCAATACTTGATAACATATCTGCGCCTTCAACTTCTCTTCCTGCTAATTTGGATATTGCAGTATTATAGTATTTCTCCAATTCGCCATCGCTGCCACTTGCTTTTAATGCGAAACCTGAGGCAGCTAATAGGGTCAAAAATCCCCTTCTTGAAATAAATTCAATGCTATTTTTCATTTTAAATTTTTTTGTATTGACATTCAGCCTTCTCTTGTTTCAAATTTTTTCACTAACAATCGGTTCATCCGTTCTGAATAAGCATTTAGTTTCTCTATTGTCTCTCGACTTCCCCTCTCATTTCCAGCTAGACGCTGGGCAGTTGATAACACTAGATACGGCCTAATTCTGGGATTTAGGCGGACAGACTCGCTGCAGTCAGCAATTGTTTTCGCATAGTCCCCTAAATGTGCATGGCAGACGCCCCTGCAGTAATATGCAGAAGCTAAAGGGGTGTTTGGACTCTGAAAGTGAATTCCTTCAAAATCATCAGATAAGAGCACTAGCGTTTCCCCATCAATTTTATAAGTTCGGAATCTGGCTATATAGTGTTTCATAAGAGCACTGTTTATATACAAAGGATGCGTTGATATTGCCACCTCAGTAGACCTTTCCTCCTTGAATGTTGGAGTATGTCCTGACCAATCTTCATCTTTAAGGCCAATTTCAATTGCCTTTGAAAATTCTGGGACTGCTTCTCTTGGCATTCCTGAATAAAGCAAATATTGACCTTTATTGAAACGCGCTGAAAAAAGCCTCGGCCTTAATTTAATAGCCTCGTCCATTACTTTATTCGCCGCAACTAGGATGAGAGGCGAAGTGGATTTCAATTCGTAAGGCTTTCTGAACTCGGATTGATAGAAGGAATCAGCCATCCCTTTCAGCTCGTTAAATGAAGGCCCAGCAACAATAAAGGATAAAACTGCCCAGTTGACCATTGCCTCAGCAAAATTTTCCTCCAGAGTCATTGCCTTAGTATAGCCTTTAACTGCGCCCATTACCCGATTTTCTCCGCCACCTGTTAAACCAATGATGCGGCTATTGGATGCAGTGAAATATGCGTCGGCAGAAGATGGAAATTCCGTTTCCATCTGAAGAAACATTTCTAAACCTTCATCGTTTTCCCCAAGAGAGAGTCTTGATATTGCTTTATCGTAAAGTTCAGCTAAAGAAGCTGGCTTGTCAGCACCTTCAACTCCCATACCTAAAGTTGCCAAACCTGCCAAAGCGCCTAGAATTTCTCTCCTTGTAAAATTACCAATTCCTCGGGCCATTCTTAATGGTGAAACATTCTTAAGTTTATAATTATTGTGGTGATGAAAAGAAGAGATTGTTGCATTGAAATATAGAAAAGGTTAAATAAAAGAGGAGCTTAAAGAGGATATGGGTAGAGGTCTTGAGGGAAGATTAAAGGACAACCAACAAGGAATATGGAGGCCTGCAGCACTTGGCTTATCTTTAGTTCTTGCGATAACTTCTGCAACTTATCTTGGATGCAAGAAAGCTCCTCCAGGCTCTGGCAGCAGAACACCTTCAAGAGGCTTAACTAAACTAAGGTCTGAAGAAGCAACATTAGCCGTACTTTCGAAGAATTTGCCTTTCTGGAAACCTTGGGACCTGCAGATTAACAAAGACACTGGCGCAAAAGTTGCATACGAGTATATCTTAAAAGAGAAGCCCCCATTTTATAGGGGGGAAATGCCCCTTAGATATACCAGCGTCCAAAGGCCTGAGCTGCCAATGATTGCTGAAAGAGACCCTGTTAAGCTGATGTACGATTTTGGAGATTTCAAAACCTGTTTTGTATATGATGATTCTGCTAACTTAAAGGGGATTGTTGCTGTAGATAAGACCAATACAGTTGTTGCAGAAGCAAACGTTGAGCGCGACCCTTCAACTTACGAGCGAACTATGTACGAATTCCACTACTCTAATGGAATAATAGTATTCAAATGCAAAAGCAAGGTTGATGACATGGGAAACAAGACTGAAGAAGGGTCCAAGATGGGCCTGAAACGGAGAGAATATTTCTTCCTTGTGCCTGAAATGTTTCAATGAAAACATTTGTTGTTGCAGAAAAAATAGGGTTTTATTTTTTAGTTTACAGGATATTTTTTAAGATAGTCATCTATATAATCCATCCCTTCTCTTAATGCTCTTCGCATATTTGGGCTGGCTTCTCCAAGGAGCAATTCATTAAATATAGCCCTTGTTTCACGAGGGTGATACCCTCCAGGATAATTCCAACCAGTAGTAGATATTCCCGACTCAAATGCTTCTTGTCTTTTTTTATCAGGCATTTTACCGGCTAGAACCATTGCACTATGTATATCTCCTTTAGCTGCTTCTAGACTGCCTTTATCGATATAAACCCTCGCCCGTTTAAAATAAAGCTCGCATAATTCTTCGTCTATGCCTACCAGAGTCTGGAAAGGCTTGCCTTGCAATGCAGCTTGAAGTTCTTTGCCCCGAGATACTCTAGCAACAGTTCCCCTGAGTGCTTCATACTGCTGGATAGGCAATTCTTCCTGTTTTCTTTCAGATCTTACAGCTGATAAATAATTCGGTAAACTATCTGTAAGTAACTCTTGCCTGAATAAAACAGGCTCATTAGAATCTTCTATAAAATGCAAAATTCTTTCTAGCCTCTGCTCTCTTGGAGTGCCATATACTGTAGCAGCAGCCCTTACTTTCGCATCTGCATTTCTCTCTTTAATCAATTCGCCCAGACGTTTTAGAGTATCAGAGTCCTCCCCATAATGCTGGCCCAGACTTTCAATTGCTAAAATTTTTACTTCAGGACTTATATTGCCTAATAGGTTCAATAATCCTTCTTTTCCAAAATAAAAAAATACGTCGCGTGCAAGCCCTCTTACATAATAATTTTCATTACCATCTTCCCATACCCTGAGTACAGTGTCTCTAGCCCTGTCAATATTGATGTGTTGCTCCCCTAACAGCCGAAGAGCTCTCATCGCAGTTTTTCTTTGGCTTAAATTTCCTCTTGAATATTCCATACAATAATCAATAGCTAAATCCCCAAATTTTGACACTTCAGAAGCATCTTTTTCTCCTGGTTCTACATAATTAGGCTGGCCCATCCACCATCCCCAACTTGTCTTCTGAAATAAATCTTCTACTTGTTTTTTTCTTGCCTCTAGATCATTAATGCCCTGCTTTTGTGAAGTTGAACTATCCCTAATTGCTTCCTGAGAAAGAGACGGCTGAGAAGATAAACTAGCTGCTCCCAGACACGCTAAAATAACTATTTCCTTTAGTTTCATTCTATATAATATAATTTGCTTCTATTATTTAAGTTTATCTTAAAATTTGTTTCACAAGGCAGTAGAAAAATTTGAGGGCCTTTAAAGCTATAAGCTTAAATATATTTGTTACTTTATGGGTTAATGGCGCTTGAAAGAGTAGTCAGGGCAGCTTTATCTGGACTAATTTTAGTAAGCGGGGCATCTTTAGGTTCTAGATGTCTTGCTCAAGGTACAGAGCAAACTAGGCAAAAAACAACACAGGCTCCTGCAGAGCAAAACCAGGAGTTAGAAGAAGCATATAGAAAATGTCTTTTAGAGTTTGAGGGACAAAAGATACTTGATCCAAACACCTTCTCTGTACTAGTAGAAAAAGCTCCTAACGATCCTCGCACACATATGATTTATGGAAATGCCTTATCTATGTCTATAATTACTCCGGACAACTTTAGAAGAGCTATTAAAGAGTATGACAAGGCAATTGAATTAAATCCTAAAGTTGCTGCATTTTATATCAACAGGGGGATAGCAAGATATGCTATAAATGAGCCTACAGAAGAGATACCAATGTGGATGATTACAAATGAAAATATGCCAGAAGATTTTGTCAGTGGAGCAGAACTTGCAATTAAGGATTTTGACACTGCAATAAGACTAAATCCAAGGCTATTTTCTGCTTATCTCAACAAAGGGGTTATTTTAAAACGTCTTGGGAAAGATAGAGAAGCAGTTTCCTGTTTTAAAAAAGCTATAGAAATAGGGCTCAAGAATAAAAAACCTCCTTTTCCAACTGTTGCAAACGAGGATGGTGTTGAATTTGTTGGGACAGGGCATCCTATGATGGCTATTAGCAATTTCAGAAGATTTGCGCTAGATACAAAAGCAAGCATAACAAAAAAAGAGGGGACAATAGTCCTTTTTAATCCTAATGCAGTCTATGTCTCCAATGAAAATGACCCTCTTGCGCTGGCTTACTATCACATGGGGACTGCGTATGCTTCATCAGTTCTAAGGGATTATCCTCCGGCACTTGACTGCCTTGACAGGGCAATTAAATTAAATCCTGGCATGCCTTTTTTGTATTCCACAAAATGGGTAATTTATAGGGGGCGTGGAGATACTGACAAATTAGAGGAGCAAGTTCTCCTGTATAAAGAAGTGGCTGCAAAGATTAACAGGATAAGAGAAGCTGAAGAATAAAAAACTTATTCTTCTACTTGGCCAACCAGATACCATCTATTCATTCTTCTATACTCTCCAACCTCATTACAATCTGCAGCGGGCCTAGCGCTCTCTAAAGTTGGGCAGAGTATTACAGAAGAACCAGGAATGTCTAAAGAATTTATCTCTGCATCAGGCATAAATATGTATCCCCTATTACCGTTCCTATGCGAAAATAGGAATTCTCTGCTTTTTCCAGCTTGCCAGGGGTAGACATGATCGAAAAGCTCTTCTGTTTCAATTCTTTCTTTTAATGGGCGAACTGAATCAGAATACTGGCGAACATCTGCCAGTCTAACAAGCGCAGAGAGCATTAACTCTCTTCTTCTTTTAGCAAATTCATGGAAATCAGCAGGTTCTGAAGGCGCTGCCTTAAACATCTCAGCCATAAAAACAGGGTCCATTTCTCCGCCATGAACTGCTGCAGAAATATTCAGATACCACCATTCGCAGTGCCCAACTATCCTGTCATAAGCAGTCTTTGCAGTTCTAATTCCCCCTATCCTTTTTGTTGCTTCTTCAAATTCTTGGCCCATGATTCTTTTATAGAATTTATATTTTTAAATATTGTTACATTGTTAAGCATATAATTAATTGGATAGGAAAAGGGCTTAAAATGTTTGTTGTTGTGAAAAACAAAGAAAATAAAAATGGGGGGTTTTTAAGATGGCAAACCCAAAACTCTATGGAGTTGTTGGGGAGTGGTGCCTTTTTTTAAAACATAAACCCATTTATCCTCTGTACCTCCGCAGGCTGCAACTACATCTTTTACGAAGCCTCTTTCTTCCAAGATATTCAAGTAATTAACACGAAAATCCTGCCAGCTAAGGCTAGGATCCACTTTTGCTCTTAGGCTACCAAGATCGAAATAAACAAAACCCTTCATCTGAGTTTCAAAAGCCCCATAAGTGGCTTCAACTGTCTGTGCTGAATTATCTACAAAAACACCTGCATCCCTTAATTTTCTCAAAACCAAATCTCTTGGCATTATATTCTGCCTAGTTAGCTTATCTTCCCATTTTCTTAAGGCTGCAAGCCTCTCCTGTTCCTTTTGCCCACCAGGATCAAGAGGGTCAGTAGGGCCAGGAGGCCTTCTGCCTGAACAAAGCTCCTGGAGTCTTGGAAGGTCCCTTTTCAGTACATAATGCTCTCTTAATCCAGGGGCTTTCCTTACATACTCAGAAAGTCTAGGCTCTTCTAAGGCTTCTAAAGAGATTCCCATTTGAGCAAGTTTTGATTTTGTTGAAGAGCTGGACAAGTCCATCATGCCATTTACTCGGTGTACGTACCTGACTAAATCTCTGCCCTCCATCTGTCCATCTTTGATTTCAAGTTCCTGAAATATCCTTTCTACAACAACATCTGAAAAAACTGCTTGATTAACTTGCCTTAATAACTCACCAACTTCATTTGGAGTATACATTCGTGAAGGAAACAACTGGTAAGGTCTTTCAGAAATAACCACTTCTACAGGCTGCTCCTCTGGAGTTGGAGGAGATTTAACAGGGGCTGCAGGAGGCCTGGCAAATGGTTTTGAAGGTGCGTGAGGTACTGGTGTATGGGGAACAGGTGTAAGAGGGAGAGGAGGGGATGCAATTGCAGGAGAAGCAGCAGTTTTTTCATCTTCAAAGCCAAGAAGAGATTCTGCCTGTTCTTTGGTAATGCCAAGCAGATGATAATTATCTCTTGTAACCTCAGCTTCATAAGCGCATCCAGTACCCTCTGTACGCCTCTTTAAATTAAGCGAATCTTTATCAGCGGTCATCCTTTTTCTCATTGTAAAAACACTCAATCCAGTAAGCTTTGCTAAATCAGTAGCTGTTAACCTAACACTTTTACCAGAAAGGCTTACAGAAGGTTCATAAGTTCGTAAAACTTCTCTTGTTGCAGGCCCAATACTTTCAACTATTAATTCTAGACCATCACCTTTACGAACAACTTCCTTGACTCTATAACCTGGAACTGAAATGTAAAAACCAGCTGGCTGAGGAGTTTGCTCAACTGCCACTCTTGTTTCTAGAACGGGCTTTGACCTCAAATCAATGTCACTTGGCCAACTTCCAGCCCCGGAATCCTCTATGCCAGGATAAGCGTGTTTCCTAATTTCTTCTATAACTCCTGGCAGTTCCCCTTTAAGAATATAAGAAATCCTTGGAGACAATTTCCTGATTTGATTTCCTGCAACCTCGCTCAGATGCGCGGAAACTTCTCCTATATTGACTCCTGCTTCTCTTGAAATATAATCAAACAAAGTTTTTCCAAGAAAAGCCGCTTCCCTAGCTTCTAACAACAGTCCTATTAACCTGCCGCCATTAATTTTTTCTCCTAAACTTCCTGCATTTTTTTCAAATAGTTCTTCAAGAACAGCAGGATTTGGCTCATCTGGCAAAACTGCCCTAAACAAAGAAGCAAAATTCCCGTAATCATAATCTGCATCTGAAGAAACAGTGTAATCCTTACTTTTATCCTGAGTTCCTGTATGGATAACAACCTGGCTAGAACTTGTCTTTAAACTAGTTCCTCTAAAATCAATATCACCTTTTATTTTTAATCTAGAAATGACATCAGGAGTCATTAAAACTTCTAATGGTCTCCCTTTAGAAGGAGCGTGCCGAGTCGTAAACATCCCGCCTGAAGAAACAAGCCTGTAGAGATACTTGGGATGTAATGTCGCGCCAGCTTCTTGTATCTGCTTTAAAGTCATCCATATTTCTGTTGTTTCTTGCTCCATCTTAACTAGTTAAGATAAATGAGCCAGTTTTAAATATTGTTACATTATTAAGCATATAATAACTTGGATAGAAAAAGGGCTTAAAAATGTTTATTGTGATGGAATAAATATACATTTGAAGATAATAAAGAATAAAAAGTAGAAAAGGCAGATAAAAACATGGATGCTTATGAAGACAGACATGGAAAACCAATTGAAAAGGGGCTTTATGTTTCAGCTTTTTCTCCGGGAGAGAGGACTTATTTTAAGATAGACCATAATGATGTGCAAGGCTGGTTTGTAACAAGCAACTTAAACCCTGAGTTAATTGATTCCCTCACTCCAGAACTTGCAAGACGGCTCACCCCTCTGGTTGCAGGAGAAGCTGAAGTTCGGGGATTAAGAGATACAGCCAATTGGCTTGAAGAGCAGCTAAAAAAACAGGAAACTTAAAAATGTTTGTTGTTCTTGAAAACAACAAAGAATAAAAAGGGGGAAAGGCAAGGGAAAAGATGGCAAAGCTAAAAACAATGGAAATACCAGTATGGCAGGCATGGATAGGAATCAGGCTTGGAATTAATCCAAGAGAGCTAACAGACACAAAAGCTGATGCAAGGCTTGAAACCGCAGTTGCAAAACATCCAAATTTTCCAGGAACAATAACATTAACAGAAACTGATTTTGTAATTGAGACTACTGATGAGCTCAATGGCTATCAGAGGACTACAACTACCCGCATAGAGTGCGCGGGGAGCAATCTGGCTCCATTTATTCAGTTCCAAAGAGCCTATCTTCGTGAAGGAGACTATACTGGAACATACCACGATGCACAACAGGCATACCTAGATGGACAAAAAGCAAGAACAATGTGGGATAATAAAGAAGAAGATGTGCCTGTGGATTTAAGTGCTTAAAGAATAGGTTAATTAAATATTTTTAGTCATTCATTACTCTATCGATTTCTTCCATGGTGGCGCCAGCAAGAATTAAGCCATCAACAAACCTCTTGTTTTTCCAGTCTTCTTGACTTATCCATTTGGGATAACCATTATAGGGATTATCAAAATGCCTCATTTTAAAAGGAACAAGATAGCCTTTGCAATTAGGGCATTGAAATTTTCTTGTAGTCTTAGAGGTTTTTTCTTCAAATGCAACTTTTTGGCTGCATAATTTGCATTTTCTCACCTTATTTTTCATGCCTATTTATAGCTATTTTAGATTTTAAAGGTTTCTATACCTGCTACAGTTGGATTACCAAATTTATAGAAATTTAAGCAGACTGGGCAATCAACCTTGCAGCCCTCTCTATCCCGCTGAAATGCAAGATTTTTCTTGCAGTTGTTTCATAATCTATTTCTGTTTCTAATGGTATTCCCATTATTGAATCGCCTGGTTTTATGCTCCCTACATCTATTTCTTTTGGTTCATATTTAAGAAGCCCTGTCTCGATAGAATCCCCTAACCTTATAGCGAGAGAATCTGCCCTAACCAGCCTTCCTACTTTACCTTTTTCATCTGGAACATAAAATAATCCTACTGCTCCCCATCCTGCAAACGGACTTTTACTCTGAATAATGCCCCCTGATGTCAAGCGCATGCATACTCTGTCTAGATGATAAAGAAAAACTGCCCCTTTTAATCCGTTTTTATTATTAAAAGGCAAATCAAAATCTTTCATATCTAAAGGAAGTTGACAAGAGCCATATGTAAATGTATTATTTTCTCCATCCCTTGAACGAAGAGCATGGTGTTCCTCATCAGAATACCAAGATACGCAACTATCTAAATCGCCAGATCTATAACCCAGGCTTCTAGGAAGATTTCTTGGCATTGTATTAAGACGAGCGACAACAATCCTAGAATATTCCCTCGCCTGTTCCCAGACAGTTTTAGGAGTTTCTTTTTCTTCAGGCTGTTCAGAAGAAAAATCAGGGACCCCTGCCCAAAGTGCTGCAGTTGCTAATGAACTTCCTTTCAAAAATCTTCTTCTTGATATTTCCATTTTAGTTTACTCTAGAATCACCTTAAAATAAACATACTATTAAGTTATTTAAATTTATCCCCTTTCTGAGCTATGCTTGGAAACTTTAATTGTTATTACTGAGAAATTTAAATAGCCTAGGATTTTGATATCCCTAATCTTGTTCTTATAACCTCCCATTTAACCCCCTGTTTTCGCGCTATTTGCTCTTCAAATCTTTGCTTCAAATTGAATTCACTAACATCTGCCCTAAGAAACAGGTAATTTAAGTTTACTCCTTCTTCAAATCCTTTTAACATCAATTTTTTTGCTTTTCTTAATTTTGGAACTGTGCGAATCAAATCGAATGCTGGCAAAGAAACAGCACTCAAAACTCCTCCAACCCAGCCAAAAGATTTATATCCGTATGCGGTTATTGCCAGAACAAGAATAGGGGCTGTTAAAAGAGCAGCCAAAGAGGAATACGCTGTCCCTAAAATAGAAATTAATTGAGCGGTTTCTTGGGGAGAGCTATCAACTATGTAGGCCATAGTCTCTTCTAAACCCCTGGTTCTTGCATCACCCAAAAAAGTTTTCCACTGACTTCTTACTGAATGAACAGTTTCATGGATAATACGGTTTTCTAGTTCATCTTTTTTATGGGTATCGACAATAATTGGAACCTTTAATCTGACGGTTTTATCAGGATAAACAACAGTTCCATCAGCTCTTCCAAGAGTAACATAATATGAAAGCCGATATCTAAGAGAAGCACTTTTATACATCTTCTTAAAATCTTTTCTTTCAGCAACAATAGCTGGAAGTGGAAGTGTATCAAATTTATGTACAAACTTTTCTGAATTTTCTCCACTCACAGTCTCAACTCTAAAGTTTCCCTTAATAAGATCATTAGGGCTGCTTTGTAGCTTATCAAGCATTCGACATTTCTGCTCTGCTTCTCTCAAATACCCAGAAATATCTATTATTCCTCTTGAAGGAACAATTCCCATCCTATCATAATATACTACATCCGAATTCATGTCTAATTGTGATATTTTTTCTTACTATGTTAATTTATCAGAACTCTTATTTTTATAAAAACAGAGAGTTCTTGAGTTTTTAAAGCTTATTTTAAATCACAATAAAGAATAAAAAGTAGAAAAGGCAGATAAAAACATGGCAAAAGATGACACTCAGGTAATAGCAGATAAAGTCGGGCTTTATATTGGCATGCAGGGAGAAGATCCACAAATTAGTTGGGTTTATATTCAAGATGGGGGACTTGTCGCAAAGACTATAACAGACGCGGGATATTCTCTAGACGCAGTTGGAGCGGAATTTTTTGACAACCATAGGAAAGTTGATCCAAGGTATGCAGAAACAATTGCGCAGGCCCATAGAACAAGAGCAGAGATTCTATCTAGAAGAGCAGAACTTATAGAAGAAGGATTAGGACGACTTACCAGATAAGGGCACTAGAAAATAAAAACTTAAAACTCGTTTTTCAGACACGTTCTTAGGCAGCTACTACTTCCTGAGAAGCAGAGGGGTCGTATGTAATTATTCTAGCGTATGCAATTATTCTAGAGGAATCATATACAACTAATTCTCTGAGGTCATGTGCAAGAAATGATGTGCAGATTCCTGAAAAACCCTCTTCCATTCTGTCTAACTGAGGATTTGTAATAGTCCCGCTAGATGGTGAGGCAGATTTTCTATATATGGGGTTGCTATCTATCATTCTCTGCATTCTTTCAGATAATTCCTGCATCTCTCTTAATGAAGCACCCAATGCTCTACAAATATCTCTGTCAAACAAGGCTAATCCGCGCATCTCTCCTTCCCTTGCTTGTTTTGGTAAAATAACTTCTTGAGACGATCTAGATTTGTCCATTATTATGACAGGAAAAAGGGGTTTTTAAGCATTATTGTAAAGAACAACAAAAATTAAAAAGATAACCAGTTATCAGAAGCCAAAGAAAGAGGCCCGCCATAAGGTGGGACTGGCTCCAATTCAGGGCGTATAGTTACATAGCTGGATGAAGGAAGCAAAAAATCAGTAACTTTAAAGCCTCCAAAAAACTTAGGCTGAACAATACGATGGGCTTCTAACTCAGCATCATAAACAAGCTGGTCATCTTTAGAAGAAACACCAATAGTAGAAAGCCCAACCTTAACATCCCTGGATTTTTCATCTGCTCCCAAAGGAGTGGTTAGCTGAACTATCTCGTCCTCACTAACCCTTTCTTCCAGGTAATCCAACAGAGGATTTCCTGTAGCAAAACCCTCGTCCCACTTCCTTTCTAAAGCAAAAAAACGGTTCTTATCAGCAAAAGGCTTCTGAACAACTACTTCATGAGCCCTGAAACGACTATCAGAAAAAAGCAAGAAAGGACTACACTTATAGTTTAAAGCTCTCTGAACAAAACCTTCATAAGGGTCACTAACCGTATCTGTCAAGAAAGGCACCCCGCATTCCCTTAAATCCTCCAGTCTATCATAAACGCGCCTAATACTAAGCCCATTAATACTGCCTTCTCGAAGGTCTGTTCTCAAGGCAATCAACTGGCTGGTTAGCTTCATGGTACATAAATAAATTCAAGAGTTTAAAAGTATTATTGTATAGAAAAAGAATGGAAATTATGTTTTTTATAAAGTGGATTCATCTCCCATATCTTCATCTCCCATTTCTCTCAGCATTCTTTTATGGCGCCTGCTGATTAATTTCCAGAATCTTTTCAGGTTGTTACGGGCAGATGCTTCGTCTAATTGGGCACTTAGAGATATTCCCTCGCCTATTTCTCCATGAAGCTTGGCTATTCTGGCTGTAAAATACAACAGGGCTTTATCTCCAACATCTCTTCTAAGCTCATCAGCAACATCTTCTATGTCATCAAATCTTAAATTGCGCATCAGACCAGGATTATCCCTCAAAATACCATAAGCTTCTTCACCATAGCCAGAATAAATTAAATCCATAAACTGGACATAGTCTCTTTCATTTCTTTCTGGATTATACTCTCTCATATTATTTATTGCAAAAAGGGCATTTATTTTTTAAATATTGTTGCATTATTAAGTATATATAGGGACATAAAGAAATTAGAGAAAACATGAATATATGAAAGATAATTTTTTAGAACTAGAAACTCATAATTATTTCGCCGGTCATAGCTTCTTTGGAATTCAAAAGCTCATCCTTGATTTCCTCTGCCTGCTGCTTTTCCTCATCAGTCAGCTGTTCTTCTTTTGGCCCCTCGTTGGTTTCCATCATCATGCGCATAAAGCCGTTGACAAGGGATTTTACCTCTTTCTTTCCTTCTTTTGGCTCGTACTCGGCTGAATTTATCAAGTCTCTTACTTTAAAGAACATTTTGATTCCATTAACTGCCTCTTTTATCTGCCTGACTGGTTCTACTTTTTCTTTTTCCCATGGAGGCATTTGTATCTGTTCTTTTTTCATGTCTTTTTCCTGAGTGCTTACTAATTCGTAAATCTTATCAAAATCAAGAGTGATTGAAAGGTCTGTTTCAGGAGTTTTCTCTGGAAGCATCGGCTCCATGGACAAGATATCCTGTTCATTGACTTTTACGAACAGATTGAAAATAATCTCACCTGTCTGATAATCTTTTATCTGAACTACTCCATCATAGCTTCCTCCATGGCTGTCTGCAAGCTTCTTTATTGTTTTCATGAATTTGGCATTGTTCCTTATCTTATCTTTTTCCTCTTCCTTCAAACCCCCTTCGTTTTTCCTTTCCATCTTTTCTTCAGGCGAGCCTGGAAACTCCCCATTTTCCATTGCTTTTTTCATCTCATAAACGAGAAACTCCCTTGGTGGGAAAATCCAGAGTTTCATATATGGGGAAACAATTTCAACTTCCTTTTCGCTTAATTCCGGAAGCCTGGCTGTCTTGCGCTCTTCCCATAGCTCTAAACTCCCATATTCAGTGTTATAGCTTATATTAATAAGATTAAATTGAGGAAGCTCGGTTTTTCCAGTACATTCCGTCATTTTAACCATCTGCCTCTGGTTTTCAACAATCCTCCAGTACAACTCATAAATCCCAGAAACATGCTGTTCCCAATCTTCTGCAGAATTTGCAAGATATTTTTCAAAGAACCATGCAGCATACTCTTGATTTAGGCTTTTCTCAATCTCTTTCCTTTCTTTTATTAAGCTCTCAAATTCAGATTTGCACCAGTCAGACTCTCCGCCTTCGTAGTATTTATTTTTCAGGCTTTGAATCCTGTCAAATGGATCTCCCCAGCCATTAAAATATATAAAAGACTCAGTTTTTTGCTGCGAAGTTCTGCATGTACCACCAAAATTGAAAACCCCTTTTTCCTGCTTGTTTCCCTGAGGCCAGTCTATCTGGCACCAATCCTGAGTCTCGCAGGTATCTGAACATTTGCTTACGCAGTCTTTAATTTCCTGAGCATGTTCTTCTGCGCAATTTTTCTTGCAGGCTTCCAAATCCTGCTCTTGATTATCCTTAAACACGCACTGCCCAACACAGTCCATAACATACCTATTGGCGCACTCTCTCTCGCTGTTTTCCTTGCAGTTCTGAATTCTTCTTTGCCTATCTTCTTCAGGGTTATACTCCTGCCTTTGTTCTGGCTGAGGGGATTCTTGGTAAGGTTGCTCTTTAGGCATCTGCTGCTCGCCTGGCTGAGTTGGTTGTTCAGTTGCAGGCTGTTCAGGCTGATTTTCTTGTGGTGGCTGAGGCTCCTGGACTGCAGGCTGCTCTTGGGGCTGTTGTGTTGCTGGCTCTGCTTCTTGAACTACAGGCTCTTCTGTCTGGTGGCCTGTTACAGCTGCTGCTGTTAATTGATTATTATCTGCTGGCTCTTCTTTAGTTTCCTCTTGCTGTTCTTCAGGCTGTTCACTTTCTTCAGCTTTTTCTTGCTGTTCTACTTGTTCTTCAGATTCTTCTTTCTCAACTTCTTCTGTCTTAGGCAAGGTAATGCATCTGCCATTGCTGCAAACATCATCTGTATTTCCGCAATCTTCCTTAACACTGCACTCGTTTCCAACTGACTTATCTTCTTTTAGCTCTTCTTTCACTGCTTCACATTCGCTTACCCCTGTATTAATCCATTTTCCTTCTTGGCATATTTTGATTATTCTTTTTTCATTATTCCCACATAGCTGGGTTTTTTCTTCTCCTTCTACACATTCTGCTTCTTTGCATTCTTCAAGCCCTGCTGTTTTGCATATTCCAATTCCATTTTCCATTACACATTCTGCCTTGCCGCAAAGAGGCTGAGGGCAGTCTTCACTTTTCTCGCATGCTTTCTCTTCTATGCATACTGGCTTTAATGGACAGCCTTTTTCATCTTCTCCGCTGAAAATAACTTTTCCAGAACATGGTATAGCTTCGTAGGCTTGGCAGCTCGCACAATCTTCTGGGCATTTTTCTCCTGCCTCGCAAAGATGGTTCCCGCATACAGGCTGCTCTTTCTTATAAGAATCATCTTTAGGCTTGCATTCCTGGCTGATACAATAAAGCTGTACTTTCTTTTTAACAGGAGCTGCCTGCGGCGTTGCTTGGCTAGATTCTGCAGATGCAGTTGCTGTTGTAGTTTCTGTAACATTTACTGGTGTTGATTCTGTTACATTTACTGGTGTTGTTTCAGTTTCTGTTACATTTTCTACTTCTGTTTCCTCTATCACGTTTCCGGTTATAGAAGAAACAACAGAGACATTTCCCCCTCCACCTCCTCCTGCTGCATTTGCTACTTCAGTTTCTACCCGCTCTACTTGTTCTACTTGAGGTGCAATGGGCACTTCTTCTACTTGCTCTATGGCTTTAACCTGCTCTGCTTGTTCTGCTTCTCCCCAGCCGCATATTTTCCCCCCACACTGGTCTTCTTGGCAGTCGATCTGCCCGTTTCCATTATCATCTTGATTATTATCGCAAATTTCTTCTCCAGCCTCTGTGAATTCCTCTATAAGCCTTTTCTCCCACTGAGCCTGCTGGAAAAAATACTCTTTCTTCTCATAATCAGAAAATAACTGAGAAAAAAATTCCTTGGTCTTTTGATAATTTGCATCCTGGATCTCCTTTGCTTTTGCTCTTTTCTCTTTTTCCAGGGCAACCCACCAGTAAGGATCGGGATTGTCTTTTCCAAGGGTTTCTCCTTTTTTCTTATATTCTTCATCCAGCTGTTTCCATACATCGTTAGATGCCTGGTTCCAGCCCTCGTTTAAATTCCTCAACTTGGTTCTTTCCCTTGAATATTCTTCAAAGTCTTTATTGTCCAGAGCAGACTTAAGGTTTTCAAGAACCTGCTGGATTTGAGTTTTAAATTCTTCAAAGCCTATCAAAGCTGGTTTCTCTCCATTTTCTTGGGGTTTTTCTTCTGGCATTTTTATTTTACCCCTTGTGTCCAGCCAAATATCCATGCCGACATAATGGTTGGAGCAGTCATCGCACATCTCTAATCTTGCCCTTGCATCAAAATCATCACCTTTGTAAAAATCTATCTCGTTCACAATCAACTTCTGCTCTTCCCTCTTGTTCTCTGCTCCAAACAAGCTGTTCATAACATCTTCGCAGTTCTGGCCGCTCTGCCTAAAATAGGATTCAAAGGACTTTTCTATATTGACACTTGCCTTGGCAAGAGCTTCTGCATTATCTTGGCTTGGGTCAGCATTAAAAGTCTCTGCAAGTTTCTTTACTTCTTCCACTCTCCCTTGTATATTCAGCTCTTCCTTGGGCTTTTTGAATTGCGTATAAAAATTAAGCCTATAGATCAGCTTGCCTTCATTCTCACTTGGCTTTTGGTTTTCTTTTCCTTCAGAATCTTTTTTCTTGAAAATAGAAGGGTAGGAATTCAGCCTTATCTGCAGCTTTTTCCCGTCAAAAACTATTTTTTCCCAGTAAGGCACTTCCTCATCCATTCTTTTTTCCTGCTCTTCTCCCTCTACCCAAACCCAATCAGTATAACCGCTTGGCTCACCTAAAACTTCTTTTATCTGCTCTTGTTTTAGAATCCCGCCGTCTTCCTTGTTGCTTACTCCCAAAAGCTCGTTTAAGTTTTCCCTTATCGAGCTGGTGTAAGTCACTAATTGAACATAATTAATATTGCCTGTTTCGTATTCTTCTGCATAATAAGTAAGCTTTTTTATTTCATCATCTACAGAACCAGCTAAAACTAAAGGAAGCAATAAAATTATTGCTACCAACAATATACCCCTCTTTTTCATAGTATAATATAGGAGAAAAGCCTATTTAAAGGTTTTCTAGTTAAATGCTACAATTATAATTGCCTTCTGAGGTCAAACTCCCTTCTTGTAAAAGATTCTGGAATTGGAAGCTCAAACTGCTTTATGACCTGTTCTATATTTGTTCTGAGATCGGATTGAAAAATTAAAACCCCTGCACTTTCTGTTCTCATGTTATCAAGAGGGTTGCGTATTAAGACCCCATTAATCATATAGCCCTCTCCCCTGATATAACGAGCTCCTTCGTCTCTTTCAAGAATACTAACTACTCTTCTTATCTCGTTACATCCTATTAGAACCGGAACTAGCTTGTTCCATTCTAGATAACCCCTCCAGTAGCCCTCGCTTTCTTGGTCATAGTAGCCTATTCCATATATCCTTGTGCTTACTCTCTCGCTTATATCAGACATCTTATATCAAGAACTCTTTTATTGATTAGTACCTTAGTGTATTTAAAGGTTTTCTAGTTTAAGGCTCTTAATATTAATAAAGTTTTTAAATCAGCAGTTGTAAGATTAAACATGCTTAATGAATATGATAGTGGATTACTGAGAGGAAGATTACAGACAGCAGGCTTGTTTTTAATGGTTGCAGCTCTTCTTTATATTGGTACGATAGGAAAAAAGCCAAAACCGCCCCAGCCATCTGAACTCGAAACAAAAATGGGCTACCTTTCTATTGTTAATGATGATCTCAATGGTGATGGAAGCAGGGATTGGTCCTTTGAAATATACAACATGCAAGGGAAACAGATATTCAGAAAATCATTTTTACAAAGACCGGGTTTGGGTAGAGTCTATATAGATGTTGATGAGCCAAACATCCCTTATAACGGAGATCCTAATGAAACATTTGAGAAACCTGGTATTAGAGACAACGCAGTATAAATTTTATCTGCCTTTGGGTTTTACTCTGTAAAGCCAAGGATTAAGGCTCTCCTTTGCCTTTTGTATCTCTGCCGAACCTGCTGGAATTTTTTCTGAAGCAATCATCCTGTCTGCAAGAGTTATTGCTATCGCAACTCCGGGCGCTCCATGGTTATTATCCAAGGCGTAATCTGCTAAACCTTTTACAAGCTCCTCTCTTGTGCATCCGCCTTTTCCAAGCTCAAGCGCTCTTGCCCTATAACTTTCTTCTAATGTTTGTTCCATTTTATTGTTTCCTCTCCCTTAAAATTTCTTTCCTCCTCATAAAATAGGTTTCTATTGGCCCTTCAGTATACTCCCCAATTGAAAAAGTTTCTGGTTTTCTATGAATTTTGTAAGTTTCTCCTGTTGCTAATCTAACCAGAGTGAATCCTTTTCCTGCAAACTCCCTCATTTTAACAACCCTAGTTTCATTTTCAGGCTCTTGGCAATAGGAGATACGAAGACTCCCTTCTGAAGGAGCAATATGAAATGCTCTCTCTTTTGAACTTGAATTTAAATCCATTCCAATCTTTATACTCCTCACGCTTCCTTCCTCAGATTCCAAGCTTAAATCTGAAAGCGCCAAAGTTTCTAGAGGGTCAATCAAAGCCATGTTAGGAAAGGAGAAAGATCTTTATATTTTTTGCGTTCATTAAATATTTATTAATAGAGGGCAATATTTTTAAACTGGCTGGTGGATTGTTTTAAATGGCTACTGAAATATTGGAGGGACAGGAGCTAGTTGATTAGAAGGCCTTGAAGAGAGCTATAGAGAAGGAAATTAAACTTCTCTTCCTCTGAATTGTTCCATTTCTAGAAACGCAGCCTCTCTATTTCGCCTTACTATCTCCATAGCCCCTTCTACAGTGAGAGATTTTTCAAGATGCGAAAGCTCTATTTGCGCATTATCTATAACCAATCTCTTGAAACAAGAAAGGCCTGCTAAAATTTTTTCTTTAAGGTCAGGCGAATCTTGGCTTATTTCGTGCCTCATTTTATAGTCTCCATAATGTTTGCATCTTTCATAAGCCATAAAAAAAGTCTTGGGCTGTAAATAAAAATCATCTGGCATCCCATACCAATCAGAATAGTCCAGGTTATCCAGGACTGCCGGAGGGTCAGATGCCCCAAGTGAAACGTCAAGCGTTATTAGTCTTTGAGTTGTTAGAGGATGGCTAACTGAAAAATAAACGTAAACAAAATTAGGCACTTTATCAGAGGTACTTGGAACAGGCTCAACTTCCAGAACAGTTAAATGATAATCCTCAATGAGTTCCTTAAGCTCTTCTGCTGCTCTTCTCAATTCTTCTAGGTCATCCATTAACAAACTAAGAAAGAGAAATTCTTAAAAAAATACAATATTGAAACTATTCAAAATATACAAGAAAATATTGAAAGAAACTACCAACTGGCTATTGCACAAGAGCTGCCATCATCTATAATTGGCTCATAGCCTCTTGGCTGTTTTTGCCTTGGTTCTTCCCTTGCTTCAGCTGTGTTCCTGCCCTCATAAGCTACAGCTGTTACAGTAGCTACAGTGGCAGCAAGCCCCAGACCTGATTGCCTTAAAAATTCTCTTCTGCTTGTACCTTGCGTTCCTTTTCTAGCTTTATAAGCATCCATAACCGAAAAAGAAATCTGGGGTTTTTAAATTTAGCGTAGTTAAAGTATAAATTGAGAGTGTTAAGTAAACCATAAAACTTAACATTGAACCTATAATGGTTTTTTCCTCCTGCTCAAAAACCCTTCTAATACAATTGGAAATGATTCTAGAATTAATATTGGGGAAGTAATATCATCTTCTGAAACCAAAAAATTTCTCTAAGAAATTTTAGGGCCCAGAAATTCTTCCGAGAGAATTTCTTGGAAGCGAACAGGTGCAGCTTTTGAAGAAGACTAATTCGAAAGGTAGAGAGAAATTTACGTTAAGTTATGAACTTGACTTAATTGAGAGAATAACTTTATAAACTTCTTTTTGTTAATCTGTTTATGGCAGTAAAAGTGGTGGATGTGAAAAGCCAGATAGTTCTGGGGATAAGGGAAATTGGGCCTTATAGAAAAGTTATGGATATAATCAAGAAGCTAGCAAAATATGCAGCTTCAAGAGGCGTGGAAATTATCGGAAACCCTATATTCATGTGCCATGAAGCATCAAGGATGCCTGGGAGGCTTGGGAACATTGATTTAGAGGTTGTTGTTCCAGTCGGTGAAAAAATAAACCCTGATGAAGAAAGCATGGAAACAGGAATAATATGCTACGCAATTCCTGGGGGGAAATTTGCAGAAATAATTCATAAAGGGCCGTATGAAAAATCTGAAGAGAGTTACAAACAGCTCTTCTCCTGGATAAAAGAGAAGGGCTATAGAATTACAGGGCCTACAAGAGAAGTTTATTTAAATGACCCTAAAGATTTCCTTCCAGCAGAGCTGGAGACAGAAATTTATGCTCCTGTGGAACAAGGCAGGGAAGATAAAGAACTTTTAAAAGAAACGCCAGATAAAGAGCCCTTAAGAGAAGCGCCTCAATCCAAATCAAAAAGCTACACAGATGCTAAAAGCAATACAGATACTATTAAGGGAAGATTAAGTAAATTGCTGGGTAAATAAAAGAAGAAAAATGATAACAGAAATAATAACTACAGCTGCATTTTTAATAGCTATAGAAGGCATCTTAATTGCTATCTTCTCAAAAGCTGTTAAAAAATTCATGGCTGAGCTATCCAGAAAGAAAGACGCAGATAAAATAATAAGGAAAATTGGATTGTGGGAGATTTTAATTGGATTTATTTTATTGATATTGGCGGTTGTAGTCAGGAATGTGTAAAAAATCTGAATTAATTTTGTGGCTGGTAGAAATAATGCCTCAGAGTTCTTCTAGTAGTTTCACGAAGAGTGCTTGCAAATTCCTCAAGGGAACAAACTGCAAATCTCCCCCCTCCCCATACCTGGTGAAACATTACTGTTATTCCATCTTTTTTTCCTAAAGCGACTCCAGAATGCCTTAACCTGTATCTGCATAATTCAGTATGGTCCTCTCTCCAGTTAAAAGAGATTACAGTATCTTTATCAGACTCTGTAAACTCACATGTTTTAAGAAATAATTTCATAGGCTCTTCTCCAACGTATCCAGGACTATTTTCATCAGGTATGCAAACAAAATCCCCGCAGGCATCAGAGTAGTCATCCAGCCTTTTTCCTGATTCTGCCCATAATCGCTTCATTCTGGAATTTCCCCCAACTACGTAAACTGCAGTTCCCCAACAGCAAGGTTTTATAACGTCCATAAGACTGCGGCGATGCAAATAGGCAAATGCCGAATTAGGATTCTGCTCTAGCGCCCTTATCCTTTCTCTGAATCTAGAGTTATCTATTAAATCCGAATACTTTGCAAATCCCCTGTCAATATTGGAGTTCATTATAGCCAATTATAAAAATAAGGTTTAAAAAGAAGAGTATATTGTATTACATTAAGAAAAAGCTTCAAATATCTTTGAAGTTTAAAAAGTATTTAAAAAGAGGAAAAACATAATAAAAAGATGAAAAAAACAATATTAATTATTGGAATTGTTGTATTAATTGCATTAGTCTTAGTTGGAGTTCTGCTTTTTTATAATCCAAATCCTCCTAATCCTAATCAAAACCAGAGCCAGATACCTCCCACCAATACTTCTGCTATTGGACAGCTTAAAGCCATGCCTGAAAAAGTAGATGACTCTAAGGCAACTGTAACTGACAGGCAGGCTGTAAGCACTGCTAATAATAAATTTGCAATTGACTTTTACAAGACTCTTGATAAAGGAGAAAATATATTTTATTCTCCTTATAGTATATCAACTGCTGTTGCAATGACTTATGAAGGGGCAAAAGGAAATACAAAAACAGAGATGAAAAATGTCTTTTATTTCCCAGAAGACTCTTCTTTAAGAAATGGAAATGCAGCTATATATAATATAATCAACAAGAAAGACAAGAACTACAGCTTAAGCACTGGAAATGCTTTATGGGCTGAAAAAACTTATTCGTTCCTTCCTGATTATTTCTCAACAATTGAACAGTTTTATGGCGGCAGGGTTGTGAATATGGATTTTATAAATGATGCTGAAAATTCGAGATTAGCTATTAACAAGTGGGTGGAGGAACAGACAAACAATAGGATTAAAGACCTTATTCCTGCCGGAGTTATTGACCCAATGACAAGGCTGGTTTTGACCAATGCTATTTATTTCAAGGGAAAATGGGAAAACGAATTCAATGTAACAAATACAGAAAAAATGGATTTTTCTGCAAAGAGCGGAACTGTAAAGGCGGACATGATGTACCAGAATGAAGATTTTAATTATTTTGAAAACGATAAAATGAAGATGTTAGAGATGGATTATGCAGGAGATGATTTATCGATGCTTGTTTTACTGCCAAAGGATAAGCTGGATGATATTGAGCTGACAGCTGAAAATCTTAACTCTTGGAAAAACGGTATGAGAGAACAAGAGGTAAATGTTTATTTCCCTAAATTTAAAGTTGAAACAGAGTACGAGCTTGTTGAAAATCTGCAGGAAATGGGAATGAAAGATGCTTTTGTTGGAGGGACAGCTGATTTTTCAGGAATGACTGGGAATAAAGATTTGTATATAGGGGCTGTTATCCATAAGGCATTTGTGGAAGTCAACGAAGAAGGAACAGAAGCTGCAGCTGCAACAGCAATTGTGATGAAAGCTACATCAATTGGTCCTATGGAAACAAAAGAATTCAAGGCAGACCATCCTTTTATTTTCATAATACAGGAAAAAACAACAGGAGATATTTTATTTATTGGAACCCTAGAAAATCCTACTGGGTAAAATAATTTTTTATTTTTAAAGCATTACTTTTTCTTCAATTATTCTTGAAATAGGCTTACCTGTCTCTTTGCTTACTTTTTTAAGCTTGTTTATTGCTTCTACTGATAAAGTGATGTCCATCCTTTTCCTTTGAAAAGGAAGCTCATATGTTTTATCATAATTTTCCAGCATATCAAATACATCTTTGTATTTTCTCCTTATCTTGCTTATTTGTTTTTTTGTTATCATTTTTATATTATGCAGCTCCTAAGCCTTTGCTCTATATTCCTTATATCGTTTATGTTTTGCTTGGCTATTGAGATTATATGATGGAGCAATAGTTCTCTGTCTGCTTGTTTTTTGTTTTGGTCTGCAAAGTTCAATACAAGGAAAGTTGCAGTTCTTTTGTTCCCATCTGAAAATGAATGGTCAACAAGTATTGCTCTCAATAAATATGCTAGTTTTTTATACTCCCCTAACCTTTTGTTCTCCTGCATATCTATTGCATAATCCAAACTAGAGTCGCTTCTTAAATTCCCTCCAAATCCCTCGTTGATTCTGAGCAAATCTTTCTTACTAATATTCATACACATAAATTATGGTGAGTTATTTATAAACCTTTCGGTTAGGGATAAAACTGCAAAATGTTTTTTATCTCTTAATTAAAAATATGTTGAAGAAGATGTTGCTTCATATCTTCAAGTAAAGCAGCACGCTCATAATCTTCTGACCTGCAATTAACCCTTATTTGTTCTTGAATTTCAAGATAAAGTGCCCTTTTCTCTTCAAATGGACGTGAATCTAAAATTCTAGTTATCCTGGCTAACTGAGAAGACTCGCCTGGGTCTGTCCTGGAAACTGTAAAACTGTTCATATACAGAGCTCCAAGCCTTCCAGTTCTCCAGGTTCGTATAACTTCTTCTGGGTATTGTATAAGAGGCATATTTTACTAAAAATACACTTTATTTAAATTCTTGTTTTAACAACCTGTGCTACTTTATAGAAGTCACATGAAAAAGATTTAACGCCTTTTTTATTTTTTTACCACTTTCATTGGATAAGTCGAATTTATATATAAGAGATGCTTCTAAAAACTATGAAAAAAGAAGGAATGAAAAGAGGGATAGCTGTATTGCTCACAATTGGAATTTTAATTATATTATTATTGGCAGGACCTGCACAGGCAGTTATTCTCGGATTAGCTATAGAAAACAGCAATGTCAAAAAAGGGGAAACGATATATTTCCAGGCATCAGCAGAGGTTGAATCTGGAGAGCACCTGGATGTTAGCTATTTCACTTTAAAATTAATTGGCCCGCAGACTGATCCTCAAACAATAGAGTGCACTTTTGATGTTAATGGAAATGTGATAAGCGGATGCATAGGCATGACAATAACAAAGGACTCTTCTCCTCCAACAAACGGGTATGGCTATGGCTATTATGTTGCTGGGAAATTTATATTCAACATAACTCTCAACACCGCTGATTATAGCACTGGAAAATATCAGACTTTCCTTGCAATCTTTGTTGATAACTCGCAGTATAAAGAGGAGGAAGAAGGATTTGTAATGATAACGCCTCCCGGGCCTGTTCCTCAACTCGGTGGATGTTCCATAAGAGCAAATGACGGGGCAGTACTTGTTGGTGGCGAGGATAGTTTTAAGAGACCAAATATAAACTTCCATGTTCCTCTTGGAAATGCAAACAATGGAAAAGGGACTTTCAGCGGGCAGGTAGACCGGAGCAGGATTTCCTACAAATTTGACATACTTAATGTTATAGAAAATGACAATACCCACGCAAAAATAATAGTGAAGGGTACCCTTGAAGTCAATGGCAGCATCAAGGAAAAAAATAAAGAAGCTACAATCTACTACGATAAGATAAACAAAGAGATAGACTTAACAGCAACAACAGGGATGAACATTAACGCAGAAAATATGAAGATAACTTTCCAGAAGTGGTGCTAAGGCTATTGAAAATTCATCACTTTTTCTTAATGAAAAATTTATATATGCATACATACTGGGAAAAGCATGCTTATATCCAATAATTCAGGTTTATCTCCGATAGTTTTCTCAGTTGTGACTTTAATAACTTTAATAATCTATGAGCTTGGCAGCGAGAAAATAAAGAAAACTATGCTGCCTTTTGTAATCATCTTAGTAATTGTTTTTTTAATTATTGCTGGAATGAAAATTTATTCAATGATATAAGATGAAATATGGTTTTTTTGTCACGCTACTTTTAACTGTACTTTTGCTTGAACTTATTATTAGAGCAAGTCCGCTGATTGGAGCATTGGCATACTTTATTGTAATAGCCATAGCATTGATTGTTGTTTCTAAGTTGAACTATAAGTATGAAAACCAAAAGAAGATAATCCTCCTCGTGGCAGCTGTCTGCGCAGTAAAGACAACAATCCTCTTTCTGCCATTTAACCTGTTCTGGAAAACTTTAGCAGCTTATGCATTATTAATATTCATTTCCCTGTTTTACATTTCCGGACTTAATACTTCAAAAAAAGAAATAAAAGTCAGGGATATTTTTTGGGCAGTCTCTGTGACTGTTATTTTAGGATATGCTGGGAGCATTCTTGTAGAATTTGAGAAAAATATTCTGTTGCTTACACTAATTCCGCTAATAGCTATTTCAGAAGAGTATTTCTTCAGAGGCTTGCTTTTAAATTCAGCTGAAAGAGAGAGTGACGAAGAAAGCGCAGTTATTTTCAGCTCATTATTTTATGGCATCTTAGGCCTGGGACTTGGAATCCTGCCTGCTTTCTTCTTTTTTACAATGTCGCTCTTGTTTGGCTTGTTCTATACCCGAGTAAGAAGCCTGCTATTTACAATGGTTCTTAATGCAATAGCCCATATTTTCCTGTTTGCTGGAAGCGTGTGAGCTATAATTTTCGTCCTAAGTTGAGAGTAAACAAACTTATAGCTTAGGATACATGTTTTACCATTGCTACCTTTAAGAAGTAATCTTTAAATCAAAACAATGCTTTTAAATAGTAATTTGATAATAGTAACATGAAAATTAAATTTGTAGGCATACTTTTAGGTTTATCTTATACTCTTTTTTGTAAGGAGGAAATAAATAAAAGATGAAAAAATTATTAATTTTACCAGTGATTGCTTTATTGGTTATAACATCTATTTTAGCAGTAAGCGCTAAGACAATAGTAGCTGGAAAGATATACGACTCGCCTAACTTCGAGACTGCAAATCCAGTAGCAGATGCAAACATCAATGTAACTTGCAATGGCAATCTATTGAATACTACAAGCTTATCTGATGGAACATATTCTGTTGAATATGTAGCTTCAGTAAACTGCCCAGATGGAAGCAACGTAACAGTTGTTGCAGAGAAAGGCGGAATAACTAACACGGGATACGGAATTGTACATGACTTTACTACAGTAATGCCTGACATATATCTAGGTATTGTTAACATAGC
Source organism: Candidatus Woesearchaeota archaeon (assembly GCA_964651965.1). Lineage (GTDB taxonomy): Archaea > Nanobdellota > Nanobdellia > Pacearchaeales > GW2011-AR1 > MFWN01. Next base: position 40,360 of record CAZYZS010000001.1, read on the forward strand.
ATTGATTCCAGAATTTGGACTTATTGTTGGGACTCTTACAGTATTGAGCGCAATAGGTGTTTTCTTCCTAGTAAGAAGAAAGTAAAGCATTTTTTATTTTTTATTGTTTTTTTTATAATCAAAAAAACGATGCGCTACAAGCGCTCGTTTTTAATGAGAGGGACAATTAAATTTCGGAGGAAATAAAGTGAATAAATCAATATTTAGTTTAAGCGTTGTTGCAATGCTAGTGGTTCTATCCTTAAGTTTTGTCAGTGCAATCCCAATTTGCGCTACAATAGAAACTACTTACGTGAGCGGAACAATAACTGACCAAAGCACTGGAGATCCTGTCTCAGGCGCTAGTGTTGATGTAACTTGCAATGGCAATTTGAAGAGTACAACAAGCGGTGCCGATGGCGGATATAGTGTTCAGTACCTTGCATCAGAATGCGATTACAATGACACTGTCAGCGTTTCTGCAAGCTATGACAGCTTAAGTGGAAGCAGCGATAGTGTTGACTGGTATACCCAAAACAGTCAGATTGGCTGCTTAGAAATGATAGTGAACGTTGCCTGTGCTAATGTCCCATTAATTCCAGAATTTGGAATAGCAATCGGAACATTGACCATGGCTGGCGCAATTGTTGCATTTTTTATCATAAGAAGAAAGTAAATAAGAAAATTAAATTTATTTTTTAATTTTTATAATTTTCTTAGTAATAATCATAAGAAATTAAATATCAAACATAAATGGATAAAAATGGAAATGAAAATTTGGATAACTGCCTTGCTGGCATTTGCTCTGTGCTTAGGAAGCGTTCTTGCTACTGTTGGACCTTCATGCGATGGGTGCAGCAGCCCTAATGGATGCAATACCTGCGCTTTTAACTCCAGTGATTGCTGTATCGTAGCTGGTATGACTAAAATAAACGGGGTTATTTATGAAGGAAACTTAAGCAACGGAATTAAAGGAGCATATGTAACAGTTACTTGTTATCATAATGGAAGCGAGTACACAAGGAACGCATTAAGCTGGTATGGTGGAAAATACATGGTGTTTTTCCCTAGTAGCCAATGTGAATATGGAGATGAAATAACAGTGAGCGCACAGAAAAACGGACTTACTGGAACTAACAGCAGCATTGTTGATACACGATACACAGCAGGATGCTTTACACTTGATGTTGGCATTGTAAATGTTCCTTTAATACCTGAATTTGGAATGATCATAGGAACATTGACAGTTGTCAGCGCAATTGGAGTATTCTTCTTAATAAGAAGAAAGTAAGAATTATTTTTTAGTTTTTTAATTCTTTTTTTTATTTATAATCAAAAGTAAGAAAGAATAAAAAAGGTAAAAATAAAAAAATTAATTCTGTTTATGCTGGTGTTAAACTTACGTTTATAGAATTGGTTCCTGCAGCGACATACTTGGTTGTTGAGTAATTGACGTATCCAGACTTGGTAATTCCTATAATATGGTTTCCTACGGTTAAATTCGCTGTGTAAGGTGTTAGTCCTTTATAAGAGCCATCTATATAAAGAGAGGCGCTTGAAGGAACTGTATACACATACAGAATTCCTGTTCCTGTTGTATTAGCTGGTGTTAAACTTACGTTTATAGAATTGGTTCCTGCAGCGACATACTTGGTTGTTGAGTAATTGACGTATCCAGACTTGGTAATTCCTATAATATGGTTTCCTACGGTTAAATTCGCTGTGTAAGGTGTTAGTCCTTTATAAGAGCCATCTATATAAAGAGAGGCGCTTGAAGGAACTGTATACACATACAGAATTCCTGTTCCTGTTGTATTAGCTGGTGTTAAAGTTACATTTAGATAGTTGCTTCCTACATTTATTGTCCTTGTGGATGAGTAAGGAAGATATCCTGACTTAGAAACTGAAACAGAATGCGATCCCGGACTCAATCCATATACTGTGGAAGGTGTTGTTCCTCTGCTTACTCCGTCTACAGAAACAGAAGAACCCGCTGGGATAGAAACTACATTCAAGCTTCCGAACCAGCTTTTTATATTAGAAATCTGGGTGTTGATGCTAGAAATCTGAGAGTTTAGAGTATTTATCTTGGCGTCTATCTCTGATTTGGTGTAAACATCTGTTCCTGCAACAACAGGTGTAACTCTTATAATATTCCCAGTTATATTCGCAGTTATAACTGAGCTTAAAATAGAAGCTATAACTGCAACAGCAATAATTATCACTAATTGTCCTTTTTCCATTTTACCTCCTTTTTATGAGTAAGTTGATTAAATACATAACTGTAAAGGAATTTTTAAACGTTTGCAATTAGGTCTTTTCACAAAAATAGCATACTTCATTAATACCCCATTTAGAATAGAACTCGCTGCTATCTAAAATATTAAATTTAGCATATTTCAGAATTGATTCTGTCAGGTTTTTTCCATGATCCAACTCACCGTCTTCTATTCCTTCTATTAGAACTACTTGGCCACGGCTTCTTAATACTCTATGCATTTGTTCTATACGGTTACGCATTGCAAAACCATAGTAGAGATCTGCATCTTCCATGCGCATCTCTCCAGGGGTCACTAAGCTGTTAATACAGATGACCCTATCGAAACTACCATCAGGAAAATCCAACTTGCTTCTGTCTCCTAATAAGAATTCTACATTCGCCTGATTTCTTCTTGCCTTTCTTTCTTTTGCCACTCTAATCATCTTTGCAGAAGGATCAATTCCAGTGACCCTTCTTGCCAAGGTAGCCAGGAAACAAGCTTCTAGCCCTGATGCACATCCAATATCCAACACTTCTGCGTCTCTTAAATCTCCCCTAGCAATCCTTTCGTACTCCCACTGCAAAAACTGCGGCTCGCGGGCTTTCAGCATGTCATAAACCACCATCCCATCAAATTGTTCAGATACCGCATCCATGAACTCCTCCTCTCCTTCTGTTCCGTAGTACCCTTTTGTTAATGCACTAATTGCCCGGCCCGCCCTGATTTCGTCATTAGCGCGCATAATTCCGGCTATTTCTTCATCTGTTCTCTCAACTAGCCTTTCCTGATGAAAATAGTCTGTTATTTGTTCCTGAAGAATCATGTTCAAAATTAGGGGTTTATTTTCTTGTCAAATTCCAAATTAAGAAACTGAAAAAAGAGACAACAAAACAGAAAACTCCAAAATTATCTTCTCTTGGCCAGGAAGCATAGTGAGTCAACTGCAATCTCAAGGTTTCTGGGTGAAACCAGCCGTTTCCAACTATGTACAATCCTCCTAAAAGGCTGAAAAAGAAAATTGTTAAAAATATTCTTTCAATTATTCTTCTAGTTTTGTCTTGCATA
>CAZYZS010000001.1:43764-68711 GCA_964651965.1 Candidatus Woesearchaeota archaeon
ATAAGTTGGAGAAAGTCACCTGAAAAAAGTAGTAAATAAGGTTTATATAGAAAAAAAGACTGTTTATAGCTATGAAAAGGGGGATTTTTATTGGGGCGCTAGTTTCATTTTTATTTTTAGTATTCTCTGTGAATGCCTTACAAATAACAACACATTCTCCAATTAACAACTCTATTTTTTCCATGAATACCTCTGACTCTGGATTGACAATTCCTGTAAATGTAACAACCGATGAAGAGGCTAATTGCAGCGCCTTGCCTGGATTTTGCAACGACAGCGGAATGACTATTTGCCTTTATTTTTTACCAATAAATTTATCAAATGGATTAAATCATTATGCAGATTTATGGATAGTTAACAACCATCTCACTAACTATCTTTTAGATATTAGCTGTTTAAATTCCAGCGATGATGAAGCCAATGAAAGATTATTTTTCTCTATAAATTATTCCTGCACTCCTAATATCACCAATACTTCATGGGGCGATTGGGAAAATAATTTTTCATGTAACATTAACAACAAAGTCAACCAGACAAGGCATAAAACTCAGTACGATTCCAACGATTGTGGAATGGCAAATCAAACCTTTTATGAGCACAGAGAAACTTTCTGTGATTATTGCTCTCAGAACATAACAGGCCCATTTTATAACAACTGGTCAGAATGCAACGATTATGGAATGAAAAATAGAAAAGGATACTATGTTGATTTAAATTTTGATTCTTGTTGCGAGGTTACAAATCTGCCAGAAGACTGCGAGATACTAAATGAATACAGGAATTTCAGTGAAGAAGAAGACTGCAATCTTACTCTTAACATTTTTGTAAAAGAGCCTTCTAAAGCTCTTTACGAATCAAGAAGAATAGATTTTGATGTTAACTCAACTCTTAAATTAGAGATTTTAGAGCTTATAGACTATTTTGGAGACAACGAATGGGAGGGTTTATGCGAGGACTGCAATCGCTATAAAGGAAGTCGTATCTTCAACGATGGAGAGCATAATCTAACACTAAGAGGCAGAACCGATGGAAAAGAGGCATTTGCTTTTGTTTCATTCTTAGTAGATACAAAATATCCAGTTATACATTCCATGAATCCAAGAGGAAACAGATTTACAAATGGCTCAGAATTTTTTGTCAAGTATACAGAAGAAAACTGCAAATCAGTTCTGTTAGAAGTATTTGGATTTGGAGGCACAGGAAACAAAACTGAAAGCAAAGTTTGTCAATCTGGAAGAAACAAAAATGAGAGTTTCTCCTTGAATCTTACCAAGTTTGACAATCAGGAAGTATCTTATCAATTTACTGTTTATGATTTATCTGAAAAGAAAACTCGCTCTAAATTCATTAAAGTTAAAGTGGACACAACTTCTCCAAAAATCAACAATCCCGATAGTATGTTAAACAAAACCGAGAGAATCTATGCTTACCTTTTGATAAATGTAACAGAAGTCAATTTAGACAAAATCCAGTATTACGATAATAACGATGAAAGGGCAAGGTGGAGAAATTTATGCACAAGATTAAGAAATGGTATTTGCGAGAAGAAAATAAGATTCCAAGGATATTCCCCAAACCTTAGGATAAGGGTTCTGGATGAAGCAGGGAACAGCGTTGAAAAAGAAATTTAAAAAGTGAGAAAAAAAATTAAATTTGAAAGTAATTCTATCACTCTAAGAAGTTATATTATGCACAGTAATTCTTTTTAGCCTTATCCGCTCTCCAGAATGATCCAGTTCTATGATAAATTTGTCAAAAAATCCATCTCTTCCGATTATTGGAGGGGAATCTGTTTTATCTAAAATAACTTGGACTGGAATTTCAAAACTGTACGACTCATGTACATTTTTAACCTCGATTAGCATTTTTGAATTTTTTACCCTAACTTTTCCGCCTATTCCCTTAGAGAACTCTTCCTTACCTGAAAGGTCCAGATTTAGTAGCTCTGCTAAATCAAGCGAGATTACAGAAACATCTGCTCCAGAATCCAATAAAGCCATTACCTGGATCCATGAAGCTTCCCCTTTAATATAAACTGGGATATATGGAAGTTTTCTTTCAATTCCATCTCCCCTCTTTATCTTTTTATATTTAAAAGAAATGGCCATTTTAATATATCATAGTTTGTTCTTCTGGGACCTTAGCAATTAAAATCTTTTTGTTAGGGCACTTTTTTTCAGCATCTTTATATGTTTCTTTTGCATTTTCCCCTACAGAAACAATACTTTCTTCGCAAATAGCAACCCATTTACCTTTATATTTCCCAAAATCGGTTTTGATAAAAACTTCGTAATTAGAATCTTCTGACATGTTAGATTAAGTGAACTCTAATTTATAAACTTGCCTATTATAGCTACTTTTGTTTTTATCCTCTTTTTTATTATATTTATCATATATATTCTAACATACATAATAAACTCTATTAATTCTTAAAAACAATATTCTGTTGGATTATTAATAAAAGAGACATGAAAAGAGGTCGAGTGCTTTTAGTTAAGTAACTTAACTTATGCATAAGACTGAAAGTACGAGAAAAGATGATAAAAGAGATGAAAAAAGGTGAGAATCTAAGAGGGCTCCTAGACATAAGTTTAAGCGGGGTTTTAATAGCAGGATTTATAGTAGCCGGATTTATTTGCGCTTTTGCATATTGTTTCGGAAAAGTGTTCTTTAAGAGATAAAATACCTGGACAAAAAATAACAAAATAAAAACTTAAATAAAAATCTGAATCAAGAATTAAATGAAAAGAGGTGAAAATGAAAAGAGGTGAAAATGAAAAGAGGCATAGAATACAGACCTATAGAAACCAGAAGAAGAAAAATAGCCTTAATTAGCTTTTCAGGTTTGCTCATCATCTCATTTGCCATACTTGCTTTAAACAACAGTATAAATCCTAAAAGCCTGCCTTTAACAGGCCATGCCATCTTAATGCAGGCAGATTCCACAACACAAATAGATGTTGATTTCTCCAAGGAAATTGGGGCAATCAGGGAGGATTTTTATGGGGTTAATTTAAATAATCAACTTTGGTTCAGAGAGAATGATGATAAATTAATCGGGGTTTATGACAATTCTACTAAGGATGTTTATTCAAATTCTACTTGGCATAAAGATACATATTTAGATTCAAATATGGGTTCTATATTGGTTTGGGATTCTGTCACTCATTCAGTTGGAGATGGTTATCCCTATTATTATACAAGTATCCTGGGGGGAGATGCAGAGAATTGGGTTGTAGGAACAACTTATAATGCAACATCTGGAATGTCTGTATCTTGTAGTATTCCTGTAGGATTGGGATGTACAGGATACAAACTTAATTCAAGTACTTTTGCAACATTTTCACAATCAACCGATGCACATTTTGGCGGTTATAGTGTTAACATTACGACATTTGATACTAATAAAACTAAAGAAGCGTGGTCTTATTATGAGATACAATTACCATTTAATCATTATTATAATTTTAGTGTTTGGTTTAAAAGTAAAAATGATACATGGTTGAGAATAGTTAATGAGGATACAGATTTAATTAATTGTTCTGATACTAATGATATGTCTGGAGATTGGAAACAGTATTCATGTGCTATAAATTATACTGCTTCTAAAGGATATGTTGAAGGAACTTATTGGAGAATTGATATTGGATGGTTACATGGTGGAGAAAGCGGGCTTTGGGATGATTTCCAAATAACCCAGGATGGAAATGTTATAAATTATTGGCATAACGATGAAGCATTTATTCCAGTTAGAGAAAATATAAAATTTGCTTATGAAAATAATAAAAAAGTTGTAATAAGAGTTGATAATATGCCTACTTTTTTAGCTAATGTTAGTAATTTATGTTCAACTTCAATTGAAACATGCCCCCCAAATAATTACACTATATGGGGAGATTTGCTAGTTGATTGGATCAATGTAAGCACAGAATATGGACTATATCTTTCAACTATAAGCGGAGTAGAAATAGGCAATGAATTTTATTTGCCAAATGAATGGTTGCATGATGATGTTATATATGATAGTGCAAATAAGTCTATAGAATATAATATATTATATAATGCTTCTTGGATGGCAATTAAACAAGCATTCCCAAATTTGGCAGTGGGAGGAGGATGTGCTTATTATGGTTATCCCAATATGATTACTAATTGGCTATCTAATTTTCCGCAACAAATGAACTTTGTTTCTTTTCATCCTTATATGTATAATTATGAATCAAACACAAATGGACTCTATAATAAGACTAAATGGCTCTTTGATCTATGTGAGAAGTATAATGCCAACTGTTCTAGAATCATAAATAGCGAGTGGAGTATTTCCAATATAGTCTTTAAAAATTCTTCTGAGAATTATGAAAGATTTGGCACAAATATTGCTCTTGCTTATTCAGACATACTCAATAATTGGCCAGAAAATGTTTCTATGATTAATTTTGAATGGGCATATCCTTACAAGTATTCTAACCAGGAAAATTTTAGGGAATATCCCCAAAGATGGAGCATGGTTTCTGAGCCTACACTGGATAATGAGTATTATCCAAGCTACAATGTTACCAAGAATTTTGCAACCCATCACTCTGCTGGAAGCATGGTTGTTAAATCTAACTCCAGTACAAGCGGAGTGAAAGTGGTTGCAAGCAAAAAAGGGAAGGAACAGCATATAACGGTTATCAATACAGGGGCTAATGCAAGCGCAAAGTTGAATGTAACTGGAAATATAAGTGGGGCGATAAAAGACCTTGAAACAGGAGATATTTATATGATAAAAAATGGAATGGCTGAAATTGGAAATATAAGTCAGTATCAAATTAGGTATTTTGTTAATTACAGCGCCCAAGAGACAGAAAACGAAACAAAAGAGGGAGATAACGAAAGTGTAAATGAAACTAACGAGGACTATGAAGAAGAATACTTTAATGAGGCTGGGGTAAATGGGGGAGAAGGCAATTCACAAGAAAATGCAGAAGAGATTAGAACAAATCCAGAAGAACCGAACTCAAATGAGGTCTATGGTGGTGGGACGCGCAATTCACTTAGCGAGCAAGAAGAAAACACGAAAATGAAAAGCGGAGTTTTAACTGGAAAGGCAATTTCAGAAAGTTGGGAAAGTGAAGGAAAGATGCCTGTTTTCTTGAAAGTTGGCTTGCTTTTATTCGCATTTGGCTTATTATTCTTAACAGTAGATATTCTTTATAATGTTTATTGGCCGCCTATCTAACAATTACTTTAAAGTAGTAACTAAAGAAAGGTTTAAAAATAGAGAAAGCGAATTAAACCTATGGTTTTTAGACTCAATTTAGAGAAAGGATTTAAGCAGTTTTTAATAAAAACTGCTATATTTGTAATGCTATTTATAGTTATTCAAATGTTTACTATGAAAATTGCTGCAGAAACAAGGCTGCCCAGTGAACTTAACCCTTTTTATCTTGTCGATATTGCAAAAGCGGGGCTATTTGTCATGGTATTATTCTTCTTAGTTTATAGAGAAAAACTATCTAAGATAGAAGAGAACAAATTTGAATTTAAAAGTGTGCTCTTTTTTGGAGTTATAACTATTCTAATAACTCTAGGATATTTTTGGTTAAAGGAGATTGTACTAGTTAATACAATCTTTTTTCTTAGTTACTCTACCTTATTTGCTTCTTTGCTTTATCTAATATTATTTTTAATGCTTTTTTCGCTTATTCTCTGCGTTTATGGTTATAAATTTTCTAAGATTTTCTACAAGCAGTTTAAGAAAGAAATCTGGATATTCATCGGGCTCTTTATTTTAATTTTCTTTTTAAGTAACGAGGTTCAAAAGGCATGGTTTATATTCAGTAGTATCGTAACAAAAATGGTCTATTTTCTTTTGAACCTGTCTTCTAATCCAACAATAAATCTTAATGGCAAAATTCCAATAATCGGCCTTAATGACTTCATAGTTGGAATAGATAAACCGTGTTCAGGAATTGAGTCAATATTCTTATTCAGTATCCTCTATATTTTTGCGGTGTGTTTTGATTGGAAAGTTTTAAATAAGAAAAAAGCAGTTTTATTGTTCCTCCCAGGGGTTATCAGCGTATTCTTCCTTAATGTTATTCGAGTCTATTCAATGATTTTAGTTGGCGCATATATCTCAAAAGATATTGCCTTGGGGATGTTTCATACAAATGTTGGCTGGATTCTTTTTTTAACTTATTTTACTCTCTTTTGGCTTTTGTTTTACAGATGGATGAAAGATGAAAAAAGAGAGTGGATGCCTAAAGACCCTCTTTACAGAAACTCGCTTTATTTAATGATGAGCATGTTAGTTATGTCTTTTTTTGGGTTTTTTTTCTGGATGCTCAATGCAAGAATGTTTACAGCGGAACAAGTTGGATTAGCCACAACAATTATCTCCATCTCTACATTAATAGTCAGCTTCAGCAGCCTTGGGCTTGGACAGGGAATTATAAGATATCTTCCAAAATCTAAAGAGCCTAACAAAAAAATAAATACCTGCTTTACCCTTATAACGATTGTTACAATAATAGTCACTTCTATTTTTCTCTTAAGTGTGAATGAAATTTCTCCAAGATTGATCTTTATTAAAGAAAATCTTATTCTAAGCTTTATTTTTATGATTTTTATGATTTTTTCCAGCTGGAACAGCTTAATAGAAAGTGTTTTTATCGCTTACAGGAACACAAAATATATTCTTTTAAAGAATTCTGTGTTTAGCGTATTAAAATTAGTATTTCCGTTTTTACTAGTGGGTCTTGGAGCCTATGGAATATTCAGCTCCTGGATGATTGCTCTAATCTCTGGATTTATTGTTGTTTTTTTGATGCTGGTTTATAGATTCAAATACAGGCCAAAGTTTGTTTTTCACGATAGCATAATAAGAAAAATAGGCAGATATTCTTTTGGAAATTATGTTGCTGGCTTTATCGGAGGTTTGCCTGCATTATTGTTGCCTTTAATTATTACTAACTCCCTTCATCCTGAAATAACTGCTTATTATTACATGGCTATGATGATAGCAAACCTGCTTTTTATAATTCCTAGTGCAACTTCCAGTTCATTGTTTGCAGAGGGAAGCCATAGCCAAAAAGAGCTAAAAAAGCATGTCAAGAAGTCAGTTAAATTAATTTCCTTGTTCGTAATTCCAGCAATAATCCTCATAATTTTCTTTGGAAAATATGTTCTTCTTCTATTTGGAAAAGCATATTCGGATGAAGGAGCTATGTTTTTGAACCTGTTGGCGATAAGCGGGATTTTTATAAGTATAAATGCTGTTTTTGGAACTCTATTTAGAGTCAAAAAGAGAATTAAAAGCTTAATTTTTATAAGCATGATTAATGCTTTTATTGTGCTTGGAGGGAGTTATTTGCTGCTAGATAAAGGATTATTAGGAATTGGATATTCTTGGGTGATTGGACAGGGAATTACTAGCTTAATTTATTTGGTGTGTTGGAATAAGAAGAGAATGTGATTATTTAACTTTAGAAATTGTGTATAAAAATTTCCCACTTTTTGAAGGCTCTATTTCCTTGACAAAATTCCAAGTTACCTTGCATTTTTTTCCAAAAACAAATTTGATTTTATGCTCTATTTCTTTCATATCTTGTTTTTTTTGTTCCCCATTTAAAACTATATTAAGAGTTATTTTTTCGTAATCTTCTTGTACAACTTGGAATTTTTCTATCCAGTTTTTACGAAAAAAAATCATATTAAAGTAACATCCATCGATTAATGCACCTGTTTTTGTTTTTAGGACACTTACAGTTCTCCCTACAATATTTTCAATTAGGGGCATTCCCCTCCCACAAGAACATTTTTTATTTTTTGAAGCAACAACTGCCCGGTCTTCCATCTTATACCTGATTAAAGGCATGGAATAATTATTTAATATTGTAACATAAACCTCTCCAGTTTGCCCCGGTTTGCATGGATTTAAGTTTTTGTCTAAAATTTCTATATAATGCGTGAAAATATTTAAATGAAGCTTATCATTTTCTCTGCATGAACAAGCTAACGCCGGGGCTTCTCTTGAACCGTATCTGTTAAACACTTTTGTTCTAAAGACTTCTTCAATTAATTTTCTCGTCTCGGGGTATAAAATTCCGGCAGAAGTAATAATCCCTTTTGGAGAATAAACTTCTAAATTATTTTTCTTGATAAATTTTGCAAGCTCATAGATTGATTGAACATATGCTTCTATTATATCTGGTTTGTATTTATTAATTTGATTAACATAATCTTTCATATTTTCTTTAGTCATCCTAAAAGAATTCAGAGTTTTAATTGAGTACAACCATTCGCTTAGTCTCCCTTTTATCTCCCATTTTTTAAAAATATCTCTTTCAGAGCCCCATAATTTGAGATGCTTACAGGGATAATCACAAACAAAAGAATTTTGTAGCCAAACAAATGCAAGATCCTCAAAGCCCATTCCTTTATCTTGAAGGATCGCGGTTGGTTCTCCAGTACTCCCTCCGGAAGCATTATCGCTAAATTCTATTTCATTAATTTTTTTACTTTTTAAATTTTCAAATTCTTTCCTAATAATTTCTTTTGTGAGAGCTGGAATTTTATTAAAATTTTTTAGATATATTTTTCTTTTTTTAACTACCTGGGCTTCTTCTAAGATCTTTTTGTAATAGGGAACATTTTCCCAAGAATAAAGTAAAATTTCTTTTAATCTTCCTTGTGAATATTTAAGGTTATTATTTAATGTACTATACTCTTTATCCTTAAAAAATTTATGTTTATTAAAAAAATTGTTTCTTTTTATTTTGAACAATATTTTTAATATGCCGATTTTAATTTTTGTTTTCATTTTTAACAACCTCCTTAAGGACTTTTAAATATTGTCTTGCTATTTTATCCCAAGAGTACCTTAAAGCTTTTTTTCTCGCATTTCTCTCTAATCCTTTTCTTTTCTTAGGATTTTCCATTAATTCTACAATTGCATCTTTAAGTGCTTTTTTGTCTTTGGCCGGAATAATCATTCCGTCTTTTCCATCCTCAATGTATTCTGAAAAACCAAGAGGAGTACAGATTAATGCCTTACCACAAGCCGTAACTTCTAGTCCTGCATTACTAAAACCTTCCCTATATGAGGGTAAAATACAGACGGTTGCCTGATTGTACAATCTTATAAGTTCTTCTTGATTTTTAAATCCTAAGTTTTTAGTATTTGATAGACTGATTAAATCCGCAAGAGGACCTTGTCCTGCAAACCAGAATTCGTATAGAGGCAGTTGTTTTGCAACTGAAAGGATCTCTCGAATCCCTTTTAATTCTATTAATCTTCCAACAAATAAAACAACATTTTTTCTTTGTTTTATACTTCTTAAAGGTTTGAAAACATTTGAGTCTACGCCGTTTGGGATAACTACTGTTTTTTTCTTGTATTCTTCTGGGAGGTTTTGGATTTGCCATTTATTTACAGAGAGAATTAAATCTGAATTATCCAGAGCTTTTTTAAAGAAAAACCTATTGAGAAATTTGCCATTAGAATAACTTCTTAATTCCTCGCCCCTTAGGGTTAAAATTGTCAGCCCTTTTTTCTGATAAAGGTTATAAGATGGAATTGTTGCGTCCATTAATACCAAAAGAATGACCTCTATACCTTTTTCTTTGAGAATCCTTTTTAGATTCTTTCTTATTTTATAAAATAGAATTGGCCAAGAGTATTTTTTCTTAGAATATAGAGAACCTAATTCATGTAAATTAAGTTTAGGCATTTTCTTATAATATCTGGCCATTTCGTTATTTAACAATAAATGGACTTCTATTTTGTTATTTATTAAATTCTTAGATAAATTATAAAAAGCATTTTCTGCCCCAGCCCAACAATTAGAAAGAATTAATATCCCCATTTTTAATTTTTTCATTTGAAAATTTCAGAACCCCCATTAGAATAAATTTTGTTTTTGTTATCGTTTATAAATTCTTTCGGAAAATTAAAAAACAGGTCTTTTCCCTTAAATGATTTTATGGCAACTTCATCATTTTTGTTATGATAACCCGAATAAATATAATTTCCTCTACCTCTTACTAATCCATAGACTATATTATTATAAGGCTTGATTTTAGAGTATGCGTAAAATTTTTTTGAAGATATGTCATCAGAAAAGATTTCTCGAATTTTTGAATTATTATTTATCCAAGCTAAAGAAACTAATTCACTTTGGTGAGTATACCCTCTCGAATAAGACATCCCAAAATTATTTAAATTTATATCCGGATTCCCCCCGAAAATCTGCCAAAAAAATCCTGAATTAGATAAAAAAATCAAAATAAAGAAAATTGAAGGTAATAATAACATATCTTTTGATCGTATTCTTCTTTGAATCCATATTAGGGGGATTATTGTGGCCATAGGAATTAAAATAAAAATTTGTTGGGACAGTCTTTCAAAATTGTAGTTTAATGAAATATAAGGGAGAAACAAGAAGAGTATTAACAGTATTAATGAAATAAATGCTAGCCCCTTATATTCTTTATTTATATTTTTATTTAATAGCATAATAATTACTCCGATAAAAATAAATATTTTCAATAGGGTAATCAAAATTTTAGTTATAAGAAGAATTAAAAAATATATTTTTGTAAATGGGGGGCTTATATATTTAAAATATTTTGTATGAATATCTGGAGTTTTATCCGGATAGTTTAAACTGCTATCTTCAGTATAAGAGGAGTTTACATATTCATTTAGTAATTGTGGATTCTCAACATTAGAATATAAGCTCAGTGAAAGGGTACTCGTTACAGCATAGGATTTTAATTCCTCAAGGAATAATCGATTTAGATTTTTACTGGTGTTTACTAAAGTAGTTGCCAGGTCTGAAGAGACCGAAGTTATTTGACCATACCACAAGAATCCAAAAATAAGCAGCAAAAGAATTAAAATTCCGGTTAAATAAAATTGCTCTCTTTGTTCTGGCTTTAGCTTTCCTCTTTTAATGTTTCTGTTTTCATATAGTTTGTAAAAAAATATTAAAATATAAGCAAACAGAAAAATAGCCAGGGCAATATAAGAAGTGGAATAATGGCTCACTATCATTGAAAAACCAAAAATTAAAAATAACACTTTTTTTAATGTCGGATTGATTTCTTTGTTGAATAAAACTAGTAATATTAAACCGAAGAAAAGAAAAGCTATCTCTTGTCTAGCCAATATAGGTAACCAAAAGATAAAAGTAAATTGAGAAACAAAAAATATAGCGGATAAGAAAGAATATTCATTGCTTACTTGCTTTTTTGAGAAGATATAAACTAAAATTGAAACAAATGAGAAACATAATGGAAATAAAAGTTTAAAGATAAATTCTCCTGAAATATCAATAAAATGCTCAAATATTATTGGCAATAAGACAATACTTAAACAAGAGTTATAAGAATTATCTTTTGATATTGAAAAATTCCAAATATAGTTCGTTTTAGCTTCTTGAAAAGTTTTAAACTCAAGGCTCATATCTGCTCCTCCGATATATTGCCCTCTTAAAGAAACCATCAACAACAAACTTAAACCAATCATCCACAAAGCCCAAGGATAAACATGTTCATTAAGCTTGTTTCTAAATAAAACAACGAGAAAAACATAAACGGCAATTCCTCCCAACATTATCATTGTGAGGACGTTTGGTCCATTGTTATTAAGAAGAAAAGCTCCTAAAACGCTTAAGACAGGGAAAAACATTGGAATAATTATAAAAATCCTGTCAAGCCATGAGAATTTTGGGAATTGAATCTTGAATTCGAGGTCTTTATTTCTAAAATATGCGAAAAAGGATAAGATTACTAGGAATATATCGAATTCAACTAGGATAGGAATTGTTGAAAGAGGTTTATCTGTTATGCCCAAAGCGGGCAATGTCCAGTTGGCATGAAGGCCCGCAAACATGATAAAAGCTACGCTTAAGCCAATGGTATAAACTAAATATTCCCAAAATCCGATGCTTCGGATTTTAAAGCATAACATAATTAACAATCCAGGGATTGTTATAAGAAAGATAAAACATAGGATCGCCCTTATGTAAAAAAATTCTAAGTTAAAAATAATTAAGAGGTTTACAACTATTAAAAAGAGTAAAATTCCTATGAAAATTTTATTTCTCGTTAGGATCATTGTTTATTTATAATTTTTTTATTATGTTCTTCTAGAACTTCGCGGTAAACTTGTTCTATTTGAGAAACTATTTTGTCCCATTTATGTTCTTTTGCAAATCTTAATGAATTTTCAGATAAGCTATCATATAATTTTTTATTCGTAAATAACTTATCAATTTCTTTTGCAAAATTTTGTGGAGTTGGTGGATTAACTAAAATACCAACGCCTTTAACAACATCATGATTTCCTTTAACATCTGAAGCTATTATTGGTAAGCCTGATGCCATTGCTTCTAATATTGTTAATGGGAATGCTTCTTCATTGGAAGTTAAAATAAATGCATCGGAATCTCTATAAAATTGAATCAGTTCTCTTCCAACTTTTCTCCCATGAAAAATAACATTTTTTAGATTTTTTTGTTTTACTAATTTTTTAGTTTCTTCTAACAAATCTCCGTCACCCACAATATCTAAAATCAAATTAGTCTTACATCTTGAAACAGATTCTATTAATCTTTTTGGATTCTTTTGAATAGAGACTCTACCGACAAAAAGTAAATGGGGAATATTATTTTTTCTCTTTTTAATTACAAAAAATTCTTCTCCAACGCCATTAGGGACAATAACTATTTTATTTTTATCAATAGAGTACTTTT
Organism: Candidatus Woesearchaeota archaeon; assembly: GCA_964651965.1. GTDB lineage: Archaea > Nanobdellota > Nanobdellia > Pacearchaeales > GW2011-AR1 > MFWN01. The sequence goes on from CAZYZS010000001.1 coordinate 56,508, forward strand.
TATGAATTAATTCCTTATAATTTTTAGTTAAAGCTAGGACGATTTTTGCATTTCTTAAAAATCTTTTGAGAAAAATTCTCTTGTAGGGTTTAAGTAATACCTTCCCCATCCAACTTGATGGCTCAGCGTCTATATGTATCTGTGCAATATAAGGTATTTTTCTTCTTTTCCATATTTTATAAACAATTTCCGGAACATAAGCTTGAGCGATATGGACATGTATTATGGAATCTTGAGGAATCTTCATTAATTCCTTATATAAAGAAGGAATTATCGAAGTATGTGCAAATTCCAAAGATTTTAAATAATGAATCTTTAGATTCTTCTTGGATTTTAATTGTTTATTTTTTGGGCACCCAATGTCTGAAGTAAAAACTTCCACTTGATGAACTTTTTTTGCCAATCTTCCAGATATCTCTTTTGCTACATTTTCTATGCCCCCCATATGCGGGGGGTAATATGGCACTACTTGTACAATTTTCATTTTAAATTCCTGTACTCCTGAATTAGCATTTTAATTACATTATTTGGACTCTGGGATGAATTAATTTTTTTGTAGTTCTGCACGATTCTAGAATAATATTTCTTGTTTTGAAGCAATCTCTTTATTTCTTGTGCAATCTTCCTGGGATTCTTTGGTGGAACAAGAACTCCTGAACCTTGCAAGGTTTCCTTTAATCCTCCAAGATTACTTGCTACGATTGGCCTGTTGGCTGCTAAAGCCCAGTTTAAAACACCGCTCTGTTCAACATTAGTATAAGGCATAACTATTATCTTAGAAAAGTTAAACAAAGAATATTTCTGCTTTTCTTCTATATATCCGGTAAAGCTAACAGAATCTCCTAACTTCAATTCTTCCTTAAGCGCTATTAAACTTTCCAAATAATCTCTGTCCTTTTTTTCAAAGATCTTGAAAAAACCATTTCTGGGCCTTACAGAACCTGCAATCAAAACCTTAATCTTGTCTCTTAATCCTGGACTTTCTTCCAGTAAAATCTTGGCTGCCTTTATTAAATATTGAACTCCTTTGTCTACATGAATGTACCCGAAATAAAGGATTATCTCCTTGTTAGCCAATTTAAATTTCTTGGTCAGATATTTGCTGAAATCTATTTTTTCCTTGAACTCAAATGTTCCGTGTGGAATTACCTTTACCTTGGATTCAGATACCCCACATTTTATAACCAATATCTTTTTTGCTTCATCAGTATGAACAACGATTAAATCAAATAATCTGCTGAATAAGCGATAATACATCAATCCTATGAATTTTAAGGAGTCTGTCTCTCTTTTTACCTCATGGAATGTAACTGCAATCTTCACTTTATTACGCGCTTTAAAAATCCTCAAGATAAACCAAATGACAAACGTGTACAATTTGTAAATCGAAGTGGCATATTGAAGATGAATTACATCTGGATTTATTTCTTTAAGGGCAGAGTGGGCCCTGACAATGCTGAATGGATTGCTTGAAAGAATTTTGTTTACGTTCTTCTCTTGGCTATTATTTTTCTTAAATGTTAAAACATCAACATCAATTTTTTTATCTTTAAGCTTATCAACTAATCTTTTTGTATAAATTGCAACTCCTTCCTTATCTGGAGGATAGGAGGAAATAAAGCATATTTTCATTTCCAATACCTCGGATAGTTGCTAAATCTTCTATTTATTGAATTTGGAAGCAAATTTGATTTTTTTCCTAGGGTTACTCCGACAAGCTTTACTAAGTCTTTCAACATGGCATAAGGCACTAGATGCGCAGATTTGTTTTTTATTAAATATTTTATCTCTTGTTTTTGGATTTTCAGGCCTTTTTGAATAAAACCGCTATTTTTGTCTTTATTTATGTAAATTGTTCTGTAAGAAACCCCAATATCAAAACATCTTTTAAATAATGGGCCTATTTTATAGGAATGAGAATGAATTACCTGAGATTTAGAACTATAATAAATTTTGTACCCTTTTCTTAACATCTTTCCTGCCCATTCGTAATCTTCTGTTACAATTATATCATTATCAAAAGGATACTTTAACAGAAGATTCTTTCTTATTGCAGAGCTGACATCTGAAAAGATGTTATCCCCCTGCGAGTTGTTGTTTTTTGTCCAAAGTATGCTTTTTGAGGGATAAAGAGCAAAATAAAAAAACTTGTCTATCTCGTTCTCATTTTTTCTTGGAACTTGTCTTGAATAAACTCCTGCTATCTTCCTATTATTAAATGGCTTAATTAGCTCGCTTAACCAGTTTTTATCTTTTGGAATTGCATCATGAGTCAAGAAAATAACATATTTTCCTTTAGCTAACCTTGCGCCTAAATTTCTTATTTTACCGTGTTTGAAGTTTTTAGCCTTTATTCTTACAATCTTTACATTATACTGTTTAGCACTAGCTAATGTACTATCAGTTGATTCTGAATCAATTATAATTACTTCAAAATTCTTGTAACTTTGCGAAAAGATGTTGGAAAGAACGCTATTAAAGCGGGGTCCTGCATTTCTTGTTAAAATTACAATTGAAACTTCGGGTCTTGAACGTGTTTCTTTCCCACCTTTGTTATAAGGATAGATTGTGTCTGACAAAAAAGATATTTTCATTTTAAAATTCTGATACAAATTTATCATAATGCCAGAGAAATTTATATGCGAGTTTTGTGATACGCTCTGGCTGCTTTGGTCTTTCTGGGTGTTTTCCTTGATCACTAAGATAATAGATAAAACCAGAAAAGCTTATTCTCCAAAGGTCTTTTCCTACCCTTATTCCATCTTCGATTAATCTAGGATCTTTAAAGTCAGAAGCTTGCCAAGAATGTTCATCCAGTAATTTACAAGCTAAATGAAAGGGTTGTCTATAAGGATAAGAGGTATCGGCTGCCATTTTACTAAACATATCCCCTCCTACTGGCAACCCGCTCGATCCCTTTCCTTGAGCCTTTCTAGCCTCCTCAGAATTTCTGAGATAATCTTCCGTATATCTATTAAGGCAATCATCATGAAACAGCCAAACTCTTCCTTTTACATTATAAGGCCAGCATTTAAATGCATGTTCTGGAATGAAAATACCGCTTCTTTGGATTGCTCTCAAGGATGCTGAAAAAGGATTAAAAGCTATCTGGTATTTTGCCATAAACTCTTCAAGAGGCATTCTTTTACTAACAACTTCTCTTGCCTGACCCATTACAACACAGTGAGCTAAAGCAGAAATGCCATACCAAACGACCTCGTGTTTATAAGGCCCTGCAGAACCCAGGAGTTCAGGGCTCAAACTGTCTAATGCAGTTCTTGTTCTTTTTTCAAGCATTAGCGGCATTTTCATTTTGGCTTCCACTTTAAGTTTTTAATTAGCATCTTGCTGATTTTTAAGCCATCGCCTATTGGCGCCAGCTTTGATTCTCCTTTTCTGGGTTCGTAAGTTATTGGAACAGAATATATCCTATGGCCTAATTTTGCCATTTTTGTGACCATTTCAGTTTCTATTGCAAATCCTGGAGATTCAATATACCCGTTAAGCTGTTTCAGAGTTTTTTTTCTCCATGCAAAAAAACCAGTGCAGATATCTGTAATATTTACCCTATAAAACTGCCTTACAAAAAAAGTCCATGCCCAATTAACAAGTCTATGAGATAAGGACATGGAATGGCTAGTCATCTTTCCCTCTAATCTTGAGCCAAGTATGGCATCACAAAATCCAGAGTCTAATGGCTCTATCATCCTTGGAATTTCATAACCTTTGTATGTATGATCTCCATCCATCATTACAACATAATCTGTGTCTTTGCTTACGCTCTTAAAACCCTTCCTTACAGCATTTCCCTTGCCAGCCTCACTTTTAATGACTCTTGCTCCTTTTTTCTTTGCAATTTTTTCTGTGTTATCAGTAGAGGCGCTGTCAACAACAAGGATCTCTGTAACAAATCCAAGATTCTTTAGCTTCTTTCTTGGAATCTCATCAATTACTTTTCCGATGCCTTCTTCTTCGTTTCTGCAAGGTATTACAACTGTAATTTTCTTTGGTTTCATCTTAAACAAGCTTAGAATTAGGCTCTAAGAGGCCACCACCCCATATTATAGCTATCAACATAACGTTTATAAAGCTTACTCTATTGTGCTATTTTAAAGTAGTAACTAAGCTCTTTAGGAAAGAGTTTGTAGAAAACAGCTAAAGCTAATGCCCACCAAAAGACAGAGGGCAACTAAAATAAAATTTTATTTAAGATGAAATATATAATAATTGCCGGAGCTATAATACTGATTGCATTTTTAGTAATTCTGTATTTTATTCCGTTAGGAATTGAGCCCCTCACTGAACTTTATATTGAGAACCATACAGAACTTCCTAAAAATGTCTACCTAAATAAAACCTATAATTTTTCTTTCACAACCCATAATTTAGAATATCAGGATGTGGAATATAACTATACTGTAAAGGCTATTGATGTTAATGGAACTTTGTTATCTGAAATAACTTCTGGGACATTTACTCTTGCAAACAACGAGAGCAAAACTGTTGATTTGGATTATAGGTTTGATGAGCCTTTCAAGAGAGCCAAGATACAGGTTACAATAGACAAGAACTTGGTTGGAGAACCGGAATTCAAGAGAAAATTATGGTGGTCTGACCCTAATTACCCCTATAGTATAGATGTTCATTTCTGGGTGGATGAGATTGTTCAGACACAGATAATAATAACTCCTGACTAATCTCTTTTAAGCCTATAGCTTCTTTTGTTAAACTCTCTTCTAGAATCAGGTATCCTAGCTGAACCATAATCTCTTGAACCTAAAACATACTCCTGCCTTTGCTCCGGGACTCTTGCGGCAGGCCTAATCTCGGGTTTAAAGTCATAGGCCAGGGCACTGGCTATTATGACTGCTCCTGCAAGAGCAATCCAGAAAGGCTCCTCTTCTGTTTCATCTCTAGAATCTTCCATAGATTGAACATCTCAACTGCCTTTTTAAAGATTAAGATAATATCCAATATCTTCAATCATAAAATTAAAATACTGGCTCTTCCTTGATTATGTATGGGAATTGGGCCTACAACAGAATACCGGGCACTTACTAATCGAGAGGTTAGAAGAGTTACTAGAGACGAACTTTATTTAGGGGAGGGTACTTTTATAAAATGGATTAAAAAGAAAGTTGGGATGGATTATGATGCACTTTCACCTAACAGACTTGAAGTCCAGATAGAAGCTATTCTAAAATTAGGCGCATCAAGAAATCTTCGCGCATTGGCTGTGCTAGAAAGACTGCAGAGAATGGAACAGATAAATTTCCCTGAAGAAATAAGCGCATCTAGCCCTCAATGGCTGCCTCTAGGAGTGGAAGAATTTCCAGTAGTTACTAGTTTGGCTCGCGGGGCTTATACTTTATATTTCCATCCAATGGCAAAAGGCCCACTAACTAAGGCTTATTCGTATGAAGCAGCTAATCCGGCAAGACTTAATCGTTGGGAGCGCGGTCTAAAAAAACGGCATGACCAAATTGATTGGGTTGTAAGGGTTGCTATAGATACATTGAGATTTGACTTACAGCCTCAGGGAGTTGAACTCAAACCATTAAAAGAGAGGGTTATTCCAAGAGACACAACCCTCAGAGAGGACAGGCATGGCAGAGGGTATACGAGCTATGACCCTGATCCATTTTATCTTGGAGTTCCTGGGTGCAGGTAGCTCTTTTTTTTATTCCTAATTGATAGTCAAAAAAAATATATTCTGGGATGCAACAATGCTTATAAACAATTATTGTTGTTATTTTTAAATGACAATTAGATTACAACTTATTAGTTTTGCGATAGCAGTTATATTAACTCTTGGAATTGCAAGCGCACAAACACTTGTTGCAGGAAAAGTTTATAATTCAGATTATTCCAACGTAATCGATGGAGTTTCTGTTACTGCACAATGTGCAGGCAACAAGCTTACAACAGTCAGCTTAAATGACGGTACTTACGCTGTAAGATTTGATAATTCCCAATGCACGCTGGGAAATGGTGTTAGTGTTTATGCTTCTAAAGGCAGCCTTAGCGGCTCTGAAAGCGGAGTTGTGATTGAATGCGCTGGAGATTGCAGCGATGAATATTCTACAATTATAAATATGGCAATAAAGAATACAGGCTCTGGAAGTTCTGGGGGAAGCTCGGGCGGAGGAGGAAGCGTCAGAGTATATATATGCGGCAATGGAAAATGTGATTCTGGAGAAACAGCAATAACCTGCGCTAGGGACTGCGCAGTCACAAACAACACAAATATAACAAGTAACGAAAACAATCAGACAGAACCTATTAATTTAGAGGGAAACAATACCATCTCTTTTGGGATAACAGGAGCATCTGTCTCGCTATGGGACAAACTTAGTCTCCCTTTTCTTGTTAGTTTGTTAGCATTCTTAATTATTCTTTTAATAGGCCATAAAGCAATACAGAGCAGAAAAAAGAAAACTTTATTCTAAGATTTTAAAGTATATTCGATTGTAACAATCTTTAAATAATTGAACTATTTGGTCTAGATTAAAATGGGAAGTCCAGCAGATGAAGCAGACATTGGCGGACAGATTAGAGTAAAAGTTAAATGGATACAATTTCATCCGTCAGAAGGCTCTAAAGTAGGAGTAAGAAAAGATTTGGAATTTGCAGTTTTGGAGCCTTTAGAAGGTGAAGGAGATTACATTGCGATACATGTGCTACCTACTACTGAGGGCGATACTCAGTACGCAGCAAGATATGCTCGAGCAACAGGGAAAACTGCAGAAGAAGCTACTCAGGGTCTTTTTATTGGGATGCAAAAAAGATTACATCAATTAAGACAGCCCGGAGAACGCGCACCTTCAGACCATGTTCAGGAAATGTATCTAGAAGCTGTTTTAGATATGCCAAAAGGTTATAATCCAAACGCATAAAAATTGTTTTAAGATTTCTTCCCTCGATAAATCTGCTAAAATATATTTTGTTATTACTCTAAATCGATAATATGTTATTTATTCTGTAAAAATAGATTATATAGTTTGAACCACAGAATTGTTTATAAAATAAACACTTTTGAGTGATACTATGAAAAACAGGAAAATTATGTTAAGCGTATTTACAGCTTTAATACTAAGCTTATTTGTTATAAGTTTTGCAAGTGCAACAGGAATTACGAATATTTGCTTAAGAGAAGGAGAAACTGTTTATTTCTCTGAATGTAATGAAAATATGGATGATTATATATGCTCTGATACCTCTTGCCAATTATGTATTAAAGAAGTTTCAAGCGGCGTGTATTGCCCGACAGACGGATGTACCAACGCCTGCCTTTATATATACAGCTCAGACCAAAATTCAACTGTTGCCCTAGTTTCTCCAGAAAGCGACGCTAAAATGCTTCCAGGAGACATAAGTTTTACGTTCCAATTAAGCCTTCCAAGTACACTAGACAGATGCGACCTTTATATCAATGATAAAAGGGAAAAATATGCTACTACATTAAGCACTACTAAAACACTCACAGTAAAAAGCATGGAGGAAGGAACTTACGAGTGGAGAATTGAATGTGTGGAGAAACCTGCCTATGGAGGCGATAAAATAAACTCTGCATCAAGGATGCTGTACTTACAAGAAGGAACGCCGGATGAAAATGATACTAACGATACTGCAGCAGATATTACATTAACAAGCCCCACAAATGGCGCTGTCTTTACAGGAGCCCAGCAACTCTCGTTTGCATTTACTGTTCCAAGTGAAATTTTGAATAGTATAAATGAGTGCAGCCTTTATTTGGATAATGCTGCTGCATCTTCAATTACTACAATTAACACTAATAATCAGATTAGCTATAATGTGGCTGTAGCACAGCACACCTGGAAAATTAGCTGTAATAATGGAACTTATGCCTCTGAGACAAGAAGCTTTACCATAAATGCAGCTTCATCTGGCGGCACTGGTGGGGGTGGAGGAGGCGGAGGTGGAGGCGGTGGAGGTCCTAGAATTTATACTGCATCCAATACTCAGATAAAAACAGGGTACACGCAAGCTATTAAGAAAGATGAGAAAATAAGTTTTTCAATGGTTGTTGCTGTAAACAACACAAATAAGACTGAATCACATACAATAATTGCAAAAGAAGTAAAGAACGATTCAGCTAAACTAAGGATACAAAGTACTCCTATTGATACAGACTTATTAATAGGCGAAGAAAAGAAATTTGACCTTACTGGCGATGGAGTATATGATTTATCAATAACCTTAAATTCAATTGCCAGCTCAAAGGCAAATGTTACAGCCAAGCTAATAAGCGAATCAGTAGAGACAGAAGAGGAAACAACAGGGGAGGAAGAAGCTGAAACTGAAGAAACTTCTACTGAAGAAGAAAGTGAAGGAGATACAACTGGCATTACTGGCGCTTCAGTTGGAATCATGGACAGAATAAAAAGTAACGCAACAGTCATAATAATCGTGGCAGTAATAGTAGTTATTATTATAGTAGCATTTGTGAGTTCCTCAAAAAAAGAAAAGGTAAAGGAAGTTAAGAAAGAATAATTCATTGACAAAAAGTGGTAAGATAGGTTTTTATAAACCACTTACTTGATATTCACAGGCATAGAGGTGATTTACAGTATTAAAAGGGTGTACGAATATGCAAAAAAAGGTAAAAGACAAAAAAGGGAAAAGAGCGGCCACAATAGTAGTTATAATAGCATCTGTTCTGTTAATGAATTTAGTTGCTGCTTCTGATGTTGCTTATATCTACAAGAAAGACTACAAAGTTGACCAGAACATCCTAGATGTTTTTGAAGAGATGGGCTTGTCTTATACATTGATTAACGAAAACACCCTCCCAGCTTCTTTTTCAGGTTATGATATAATATTTGTTGGCGATGAAAATTTCAAAAATCCTGGAAATATACCTATTTATGAAATTCCAACAATAGTTGCAAATTATTATCACGGACCTCAATTTGGACTGACAGATGAGGATGGTGTATCCAAACTCGGTTCCTCAACTCCCCTAGAAGTAAAAAAGGGCAGCCAGATAATACAGGTTTATACTGAAGCAAGATATTCGATTGGAAGCGATGCAATTCCTTATTACTTTTTAGACGATGAAAACAAAGCCCCTGGTATGCAGAGAGTAGCTTCTACATGGGTTGGGACTGCTGAAACTGGAACTAGTTCACAGTTCGGGGATGTTATAAGTTATGCCAACCCTGGAACAGAACTAATGAATGGAAAAACAGCCAAGGAAAAAATATGCTTTTTTGGGATAATTGAAAGCGATTATTGGACTCCTGCTGCAAAAGAGCTGTTCAAAGATTGTGTTGGATTCGTCTCCACTGCCTGCAGCAAAGACTCTGACTGCGGAGAAGAGGAAATAGGGGACAATTATTGTGAAGGAAAGAAGATTTACAGGAATATAACAACTCACAAATGCTTGAATCCGGGAAAGACCAATGCAGAGTGCAAGGAAAACACTGAAAAAGAATTTGTAGAAGAATGCGCGCATGAATGTTCCAATGGAGAGTGTGTTGGAGAATGCGTTATCAATTCAGATTGTGGAACTGATTATTATGGAAATAATTATTGTAAGAGTGATGATGTTTACAGGAATGTTTTCAATTATTCCTGCTTGTTAGGAGAGTGCAGCAAGAAGAATTCAACTGAGAAATATGAAGAGTGCGGCTCAGATGAATGCGGAAGCTGGCAGTTCTATTGCATTGGAAAAGAAGTCTGGAAGAACCAGACTTGTTATGATAAAGGATGCTTAAATGGAGAGTGCTTTAGCAAAACATCGGTTAATAAGACATTTGTTGAGACATGCACTCATGGTTGTGTGGATGGAACATGCACAGATGAATGTTCCAAGGATTCAGACTGTCCTGCTGACCATTATGGAGAGAATTACTGCCAAGAAGAGGATGTCTATAGAGATTTCCATGATTTTTCATGCTCTAATGGAGCATGCAAAGAAAATATAATAAAAGAGCTAGTGCAAGAATGCGAAGAATGTTTAAATGGAGAATGCATAGGAATACAGTGCAAGAAGAATTCAGATTGCGGTATTAATGGGTATACAGGAGACAAATACTGTATAGATGGAAATGTCTATGAGGATTTTATAAGCTACACTTGCCATAATCCTGGCAAGCCAAATTCCTATTGTTCTGATTATACTTCACCTATACTAATAGAATATTGCGAAGGAGAGTGCCTTAATGGAGAATGCATAACATGCTTTACAGATGCCCAGTGCGGAAAAGATGGTTTTATAGGAGACAGATACTGCAGTGGAGAGGATATTTATCAGGATTACCAGGAATTTAAATGTATAAATCCTGGAAAAGCTAACAGCGATTGCCAAAGCAGCGTAAATGCCAAGTTAGTTAAAGAGTGCGAGGAAGTATGCGTTTTAGGAGAGTGCAAAGGAATAGAATGCCATAATGATGGAGAGTGCGATGACCAAAGCCTTTACACAATTGATGAATGCAACAACCCAGGAACAATAAATTCTTACTGCTCCCACACTGAAATCAACTGCATAAATAACAACGACTGCGGAATTACTGGCTTTTTTGGAAGCGAGTACTGCAAGGATAATGATTTGTATAAGGATTACAAAAACTCAACGTGCATAAATCCCGGAACAAAAGAGTCTCACTGCATAATTGACTCTTTCCCTAAATTCCTACAAGATTGCGGGGAAGACCAGTGCGGAGACTGGAATTACTACTGCATTAATGATAGTGTATGGAAAAAGAGAGAGTGTTATGACAGGGGATGTGAAAATGGATGTTTCAGCAAGATAACAGAAGAGAAAGAAAAAGTAAAGGAATGTGAAAATGGCTGCATTGATGGAACATGTACAGATGAATGCAGCAAGGATGTGGACTGCGATGATGGACTATTTTGTAATGGAGAGGAAAAATGTGTACAAGGAGAATGTACTTCAGGACAGGAAATAGACTGCAGTCAATACAACATTCTAGAAATAGCAACCTGCAACAATACTCCTGATGGCAATCCTTTAACCTGGGATTACAGGCAGGGATTTTTGAGCTATTGCGATGAAGATGAAAATTCATGCGTCATAAAAGATTTTAATTTAACAAGCAGCTGCAGCGAACAGTGCGGGGCACAATGTGGAAATGATGGGGACTGCCCTGAAAAATGTACTTCCACTCATAAATTATATACTACAAGCAAATGTGAAAGCTGTGAATGCAAATATTCTGGATACAAATGTGTTGTTGGAAAATGCGGGGCACAATGCGCGATTGATGGGGACTGCCAGTGCCAGAAGGATTATTGCGATGGCACAACTTTAGTAGATTATCCTTCTCAAGGAACTTGCGGAACTTCTGGAAACTCTGCTTGCTTATGCAACTGTACTCCTGTTTTAATCCCTGATGCGCCAGAATGCAAAGAGGACGAATGCCAAGAAGATGGTGATTGCGGGACAGATCATTATGGAGAGAATTATTGTAAGAATGATGATGTTTGGAACGATTTTCATGATTTTGAGTGTTTAGTTGGAGAGTGTAACGAGAATATAACTGCTATTTTACATTTAGATTGCGGTTCAGACTCATGTGATGCATGGCAGAAATATTGTATAGGAAAAGAAGTCTGGAAAAATCAAACTTGCTACGATAAAGGGTGTGCAAATGCAACATGCTTTAGCAAAACATCTGTTAATAAGATCTTTGTTGAGACATGCACTCATGGATGTGTTGATGGAACATGCACAGATGAATGCTCTAAGGATTCAGATTGCCCTGCTGATTATTATGGAGATAACTATTGCATGAATAATGATTCTTACAAAGATTTTCATGATTATTCTTGTGTTTTAGGGGAGTGCAAGGAAAAAATAGTGAAGAGTTCTACTGATTGCGGAGAAAGCGAGTATGGGGAATGGAATTATGTCTGTGAAGGAAAAAGCGTTTATAAAAATAGACAAGGAACAGAAAGAGGATGCGAGCTAGGAAAATGCTTTAGCAAGGCTATAGGGCAGTCTTTCTTTGTTTCAGAATGCGAATATGGATGTGAAAATGGAGAGTGTGTTGGAGAATGTAGCGAGGATTCTGATTGTGGGACAGATTATTATGGAGATAACTATTGTAAGAATGATGATGTATGGAATGATTTTCATGATTTTGAGTGTTTAGTTGGAGATTGTAATGAAGATATAATACCTACTTTCCACCTTGATTGTGGTGAGAATTCAACAGG
>CAZYZS010000001.1:68811-118052 GCA_964651965.1 Candidatus Woesearchaeota archaeon
GTAATGAAGATATAATACCTACTTTCCACCTTGATTGTGGTGAGAATTCAACAGGGGGGTGGGAATATTATTGTGAAGGAAAATCAGTATACAGGAACAGAGAGGCGACAAGAAGAGGATGCGAAGATGGAGAATGCTTTAGCATAACTTCTGGGGAAAATGAGTTTGTAGAAGAGTGTGAAGAAAGCTGTATTTCAGGAAAATGCGAAGAAATAGAATGCTATAATAAGAGTGATTGCGGGACAGATGGTTGGATGGGAAAAGACCAATGCGTATGCACTACTAATTTATGGGACTTCTGGAAAGAATATACCTGTAAGAATCCTGGAACAGCCAGCAGCGAGTGCAGCAGCCAAGAGAGCTTTAAATTAAAGCAGGCATGTGGAAATGATTCATGTGATGCATGGCAGAAATATTGTATAGGAAAAGAAGTCTGGAAAAATCAAACTTGCTACGATAAAGGGTGTGCAAATGCAACATGCTTTAGCAAAACATCTGTTAATAAGATCTTTGTTGAGACATGCACTCATGGATGTGTTGATGGAACATGCACAGATGAATGCTCTAAGGATTCAGATTGCCCTGCTGATTATTATGGAGATAACTATTGCATGAATAATGATTCTTACAAAGATTTTCATGATTATTCTTGTGTTTTAGGGGAGTGCAAGGAAAAAATAGTGAAGAGTTCTACTGATTGCGGAGAAAGCGAGTATGGGGAATGGAATTATGTCTGTGAAGGAAAAAGCGTTTATAAAAATAGACAAGGAACAGAAAGAGGATGCGAGCTAGGAAAATGCTTTAGCAAGGCTATAGGGCAGTCTTTCTTTGTTTCAGAATGCGAATATGGATGTGAAAATGGAGAGTGTGTTGGAGAATGTAGCGAGGATTCTGATTGTGGGACAGATTATTATGGAGATAACTATTGTAAGAATGATGATGTATGGAATGATTTTCATGATTTTGAGTGTTTAGTTGGAGATTGTAATGAAGATATAATACCTACTTTCCACCTTGATTGTGGTGAGAATTCAACAGGAGGGTGGGAGTACTATTGTGAAGGAAAAGATATAAGAAAGAAAAGAACCAACTATGAGAGAGGATGTACAAATGGAGAGTGTTATTTAACTGGAAACAACGAAGATAAATTCGTTGAAACCTGCAAATATGAATGTTCCAATGGAGAGTGTGCTGGAGAATGCAGCGAGGATTCTGATTGTGGGACAGATTATTATGGAGATAACTATTGCAAGAATGATGATGTATGGAACGATTTTCATGATTTTGAGTGTTTAGTTGGAGAGTGTAATGAGAATATAACTGCGATTTTACATTTAGATTGCGGTTCAGACTCATGTGATGCATGGCAGAAATACTGCATTGGAAAAGAAGTCTGGAAAAACCAAACTTGCTATGATAAAGGATGCTTAAATGGAGAGTGCTTTAGCAAAACATCTGTTAATAAAGCATTTGTTGAGACATGCACTCATGGTTGTGTTGATGGAACATGCACAGATGAATGTTCCAAGGATTCAGACTGTCCTGCTGATTATTATGGAGATAACTATTGCATGAATAATGATTCTTACAAAGATTTTCATGATTATTCTTGTGTTTTAGGAGAGTGCAAGGAAAAAATAGTGAAGAGTTCTACTGATTGCGGAGAAAGCAGTTGTGGAGAATGGAGCTATTATTGCAAATGCAACGAACTATGGAGAGAAAGAAGCTGCGAGGTTAAGGGATGTGAAAATAAAGTGTGCTATTCTGATACTCGCCAAGATGAAGAGCTTGCTGAAAAATGCAAATTCATGTGCTATAATGGAAAATGCATGGACTTCCATTGTGAAAATAACTTTACCTGCCCTGACTGGAATTTTAGCTGCGACTTTGGCGATTTTGGCTGTAATATGGGGTACTATGATTTCTTCAATATGAGTTTTGGAGACTTTGATTTTGGTTCTGACTGCTAGAAACTAATATAAAGGATAATTTTTTAAACCTAAAAAACCTGGATATTTATGCAAAAAAAGGGTGTAGAAGGCAAAATTCAGCCAATAAAGAAATCTAATAGTAATTTAATATTGGCTATAATTATAATTGCATTAATTCTTCTTGTCTTATTTGTTATTGCATATGTTGCTTATTATTATTTTAGCAAGCAAGTACCTCCGATTGAGGCTCAACCCAACCAAACAAATGTTAATGACACAACTCCAATTAATGATTCTACAAGAGATACATTAAAACCCAAAACGCAATTCTGTGGAAATGGAAGCTGCGATAAAGGAGAAAACTATACCAACTGCCCTAAAGACTGTAAGAAACCTGGCGGAGGAGGCGGTGATAGTGGACCAAGCAATCCCCTACCATCATGCACAACTGGCGCTTGGACAGACACAACAGAATACAGATGCTCTGCATCTGGAGAAAGAGAGAGAAAACAAACAAGAACAATATGCCCTGCTGGAACAGAAGAGCAATGGATTGCTGCTCCTTGCCAAAACGGTTATGTTTGCAATTCAACTGGGCAATGTATTGAATTAGCCTCGTGCGTTCCTTATAAAAATTGTTCTTATTATCATAATCAAGGACAATGTGGAATTGATCTTAATGATGGGTGCACAAATTCATTATATTGTTTAAACTGTCCAGATGATGGAAAATGTGTTGGAGGGACTTGTGTTTATCCGGAACCATGTACTTCAAATGCTGACTGCGTTCTTAGTTTTCCAGCTCCATGCACAAATTACTTATGCAATCTATCTGCTCAGAAATGTTACTTTGATTTTAATTCTTCAGATGACATTTGCAGGCCCGCAGCATCAGAATGCGACCAAGAAGACTATTGCTTCTTGGGGGAATGCGATTTGGATAGAAAAAAAGCTGATGAAACTCCATGCTCTTTAGGAACTTGCCAAAATGGTCAGTGCGTTGAATCAATAACCTGCCTTGAATTAACACAACCAAATTCAGTTAATTATTTAACTAAAAATGAGGGATGTGTAAGAATAATGGCAGAGAACGTTACATTAGACTGTGCCAACTATAAAATTACTAATAATCAGATGTATGTGGGTATTTATTCCAACTATAGCAATACTACGATACTCAATTGCAACATAAACAGAACTTCTTTGGGAATATATTTTGAAAATAGTGATAAAGGGCTAATAAGCAATGTCAATTTAACTGAAAATTCAGAGGCTATAAATAGGGATAACGATGAATTCGCCGTTGATGAATTTTGGTCTACAGATGCAAG
Organism: Candidatus Woesearchaeota archaeon; assembly: GCA_964651965.1. Lineage (GTDB taxonomy): Archaea > Nanobdellota > Nanobdellia > Pacearchaeales > GW2011-AR1 > MFWN01. The sequence goes on from CAZYZS010000001.1 coordinate 72,074, forward strand.
CGGTATTTACATGTTATTTAGTGACTTGAATAAATTAGAAAATTTAATAATTTACGATGAAAAAGGCGATGCTATTGATTTGACTGGGGCTTATAATAATACTCTTAATAATATTAATATTCTTGATGGCTCTACCGGAGTACACATTGACCAATCCTGGTTTAATATTTTAGAGAATATAAATTCCTCCAATAATAACAATTATGGAATTGAATTCAAATATCCTTGCTTAAATTGGGTTAGAAAAAGCGAATTCTGCAATAACCAGAACGATGTCTTTTGCTTTACAGACCAGTCAGAATTTTCAAACAACACCTGCACAGGCTCCTGCGGGAGCATGGCTTGCACATATTCTTGTCCAGAAAACAAGGTTATACCAATTAGCGGATGCGGGGATTTAGATGTTGAAGGAGGTAATTACTTACTGACACGGGATATAATAACTACTAGCTGGAATTGTTTTAGGATCAATAGTGATAATATAACATTAGACTGTGCCGGGAAGAGCATTATTGGCCCAGGAGAAAATGGAGACAATATGGCAGATGCAGGAATTTTTTCTTCTATTCAGCAAGGGCTTGTTGTTAAGAACTGCAATGTAAGCAATTTTGAGTACGGGATATTTTTTGGCGGCATTAATAAAAGCAAGATTGAAAATAGTGTTTTAAATGATAATGAAAAAGGAGGCTTATTAATTGTCTTTTCGCATTGGACTTCAGTTAATGGTCTTGAGTCAAAATATAATGGAAAAGACCCTGATGGCCATGGAATCAGGTTGCAGTATGACAGTAATATAACTCTTGAAAATATTGATTCTAGTTATAATCTTGGAAATGGCATTGATATCTGGAACAGCCCGTATAATAAAGTCATAAACTTTAATATTATACATAATAGGTGGGGGGTTGAAATAGATACCTTCACTGCAGAAGATTTCGGAGGAAATGATGTTTTTGAGGGGGGGAATATTACTAATAATAAGAATGATGGATTTAGTCTAGATGTTCCAAATGTAACTATAAAAAATTCTTATATATTTGATAATGGTGGGGATGGGCTATATTCTAACAATGGAAGTAATACATTTACTAATTTGTTTTTGAATAACAACTCGGATGATGGAATTTATTTAGTGGAAGGCAATAATACTTTAATTAATATCCTTGTGAATAATACAGTTGGAGAATTCGGAGGCTTTGGAATTGTAATTACTGGACCTGATAATTTTTTAAAAAATGTTACTTCAACCCATAGTAAGTGGGATGGCTTTTATTTATTAAATGTTAACGACAGTGTTTTTGATGAGCTTTTCACTGGAGGAAATGGCGGTGACGGCTTTGATGTTTATTATACTAATTTTATTAATTTAAGTCATTCCAAATTTTGCGGAGATAGTCATAGCATTTTTTGTGATATTGACAGAATTGAATTTTTCAATAATACCTGTGATGGACATTGTGCTGGCAGAGCTTGTACAAATCCATGTCCTCAACAAAGTTTAATTCAGTTATCAAGCAATACTGAAAAATGCAGCGATGATCCAGTATGTATTAAGGAAGGATATATGTGTGATGATAATAGGATTATGTATAAATGCATCAAAAATAAAGATAACTGCTTAGAAAAAAAAGAAATTGGGCAATGTAGTGAAGAAAAGTATTTTAATGTAAATGGAGAATATGCCCCCAACATAGTTAAAAAAACCCCACAAACTGAAATAATAGAAATCCCTACATCTTCTTGGATTGATAGACTTGTTAGTTTTTTAAAAGCTCTTTTTGGATTGTGATTTTTATAAACCATATTTTCTCTTGCAACAATCTTTAAATATGACGTATGATGTAACTTTTAAGTGATATATATGAAAAAGATGAAGACGAAAAAGACTTGGGTAACATTATTTGGCGCACTTGCGTTTTTGCTTATGTTAACGAATGTTCTCGCGATAACTGGAAGCATTGGAAATGCCAGGATGATTATTCAAGCCACTACAGGAGAAGAAATTGAAAAATATATTCTAGTAAAAAATGTTAACGATGTTCCAGTTAGTATAAATATAAGTGTTTCAGGGGAACTTGCAGACAATGTTGACTTAAAAGACAAACAATTTAAGCTTAATGCAGGAGAAGAGAAAAAAGCATATTTCACAATTAAAGCCTTGGAGCAAGGAACAACTGAGACACAAATAAATGTCGCTTTTACACCTGAAGAGGGGCGCGGAGTTGGATTAAGTTCTACGGTTATTGTAGTAGCAAAAGGAGAAGAAATTGAGGATACAGGCAAAAGCACAGCCGGAGGAATTTTGAACTGGCTGACTGGGGGAAAGAATTCAACCAGCACTGGAAACAATGAATCTGGGATAACGGGCGCTTTTGTGACCCCTACTTCTATCGGGTTGATATCCACTGCAGTCATACTCGTTATTTTTATTATATTGTTAGCAGTTTATTCTCAAAAAGTAAAAAAGAAAAAAGGAAGGGAAACTAAACCAAAAAAGAAAAGTGAAACAGATTGAAGAAGAAAATACTTTTTTTTGGCTTTATAGTACTCCTATCATTTAGCTTTCTTAATGCAGCCTCAGCTGCAGACATAGCTTATATCGTGAGAGATACTTCTAAGCCACAGGCCAATGTTATTTCTGCAATAGGCGAGCTAGAATATAGTTATGATTTAATTGATGATTCTAAGATACCTTCTACAAATTTCTCAAAATATAAGATGATTTTAGTGTGGGACGAGTCGCTCGATAATTACGACAAGATACCTGTAACAAAGAAAAAATCGCTTATAGCCAGTACTTATTATCTAAAAACCTGGAAAATAGCAGAATACGCAGGCAGCCAGACCTCTACGGGATATGTGAAAGCAAGGGTATACAAGAATAACAGCATAACCGAAGGCATTCCACCTCTTTTTGAAACCTACAATCAGAAAGAGGTGGTACTGAATTTTCTCTCTTATGCTCCAAAACGAGCTCCCGGCTTACAGAGGGTGGTTATTACTGACAATTATTACGAGTATCCTGTAATCGGGATAATAAATCCTGGAGGAGAGCTGTATGAAGGGGGAACTGCCAGTGAAAGGACAGCTTTCTTTGGGATAACCCAGGCAAACTACTGGAGTTCTGTAAGCAAAGAATTATTTAAGAATACATTACAATGGGTTATAAGAGGAGAAGATGAAGACAAAGATGGATTTTATTTTGACGATGACTGCAATGATAATAATGCAAGCATATATCCTGGTGCAGAAGAAATACCCTACAACGGAGTAGATGAGGATTGTGATGGAGAAGATTTGGAAGATGTGGACGGGGATGGGTATAAAGCAGAGATTGCTGGAGGAAACGATTGCAACGATGAAGATGAAACAATAAATCCTGGCGCAAGCAGCGTTTATGATAACTGTAGGAACGATGCCCCTATGATTGAGACTATTGAAAAAATAATAGTAGAAGAAAGTGAAGATGTAGTTATCCAAGTTGAGGCAGAAGATCCAGAAGTAGATGATATTAATTACAGCATAAATGACTCCAGATTTGCACAAGATGAAAATATCTTTAGCTGGATTACAGACTACGATGATGAAGGCACTTATTTTTTTACTGTAACAGCATCTGACGGTAATTTAAGCAGCGAGATAGAAGTTGAAGTTGAGGTAAGAAACAAAAACCAGAAACCTGTCTGTGAAGTTGTTCCTGACTTAGAATGGAAGGAAGATGAAACTGCTTCGCTTAACTTAAGCGAATACTGTAAAGACCTTGATGGGGATGCTTTAGAGTATTACGTTTATAACACCTCTTCATCATCAGATATAAGCTTAGACGGCCTTGAAGATGGGATTGCTTTATTCTCTTCTAAACAAGACTGGTATGGAGAAGACTGGATTGTTTTTTCTGCTTCAGATGGCAAAGAGAAAGCTATAACCAACGAGATAATATTGAAAGTTAATGGAGTTAATGATAAGCCTGAATTTACAGGCAAAATAGAAGATATAACCTGGAACGAAGATAATAATCTTACCAACTATATTAATCTAGAGGATTATTTCAGCGATGTTGATAGCGAACTTGTTTATAGTGTGGAAGGAAATCATCATATTACTATCCCAATAAACAATGGAAAAGCCAGCTTTATTCCTGAAAAAGACTGGTATGGAGAAGAAACCGCTGTGTTTTCAGCAAGCGATGGAGAATTTTCTGCATATTCCAATGCGATACTTCTTAAAGTTTTGGACATGAACGAACCTCCTGAATTTCTTGAGCTTAACTGCAGCCGAGAAATAACCGAGGATATTGAAGAAAAATGTAACATTGCGGCAGAAGATATAGAAGGAGATGATTTTACATTCAGCGTAAGCAAAGAAAACAATTTGAACTGCGAGTTTAATGGAAATGAGCTTACTTATGCTTCTTATCCTGATTACTATGGTCCAGCTTCATGCACATTAAAAGTAAACGATGCTTACGGATATAACGAGTATTTGTTTGAAGTAAATATAACCGGAGTAAATGATGCTCCAAGAATTACTCCTTCTCCTTCTGGTAAAAATGTCCTTATATTGGAAGGGAAAACAAGAGAGTTTGGCGTAGAAGTCTTGGATGTTGATGGGGATTCTGTTGAAACAGAATGGAGATTAGATGGGGAGAAAAAATCCAGCGGAACCAGCTACCTATTTAACAAAAGTGTTGGGACTTATAACCTTACAATAATAGCGACAGACGGCAAAGAACAGGCAAGTTACGAATGGACAGTGAGGGTAGGAAGCCTAAATGAATTCACATGCAGCGAAGTTGCTGGGAACATATGCAAAGAAAATGAAATGTGCTATGTTGATGATATTTTGGGGGTTAAGGATACAGGAAGTTGCTGCGCTTCCAAATGCACTCCTAAATTTGAGGACATAGAAAGATGCATTAAAACTAACAGCAGTATTATCATAAAAATAAAAGACCCTGATAATGGGGAAAAATTCAACATAGGAGATACTATCACAGTTGATTTAAAAATAGAAAACAGCTTAGAAGATGGCGATTTTGATGTTTCTGCATATCTTTACGATTTAACAGAAGATACTATCATAGATGAAGACGATGAACAGATACAATTAGATAAAGGAGAGGCAGAAGAGCTAGAATTCAGCCTTACTGCAGAAGAGGATTCTGCAGGAAACGAGTATGCTGTTTTTGTCAAGGTGGAAAACGACTACTGCAATGAGCAGTTTGTCAGGATAAGCATCGAAAGAGAGAAAAATAGCATTGTTATAAAAGATATTAAGTCAGATGGGGACTTTTCTTGCGGAGGGCAAATTGATTTTTCTGTCAAAGTAAAGAACATGGGCAGCAGCAGTCAGGATGTTAAAATAAGGGTAGAAAACTCCGAGCTTGGGATTAAGGAAGAAAGCGAAGAATTTAAATTAGATGAGTATGACAAAAAGAATGATGAAGCAACTAAGAGCTTTAATATAAAAATACCTGAAAATGCCAGTGGCAGTTACAAGCTTTTAACAAGAATCGCATTCAGCGGAGAAGAGAGGCAAAACGAGCAGGAGATTTCTATAGAATGCGAACAACCTACCAGCCAGGAAACCAACCCTATAGAAAGGATATCGCTCGGAAAGAAACTTCCTGCAGAAGCTGAGAAAGAAGAAACAGAGAAAAGTAAAGGAAAAGGGATTATTCTAGCAGCTACGCTATTAACAACAGTTATCGTTGTCCTTCTCATCATTTACCTTATTTATGTCCTTTTTACCAGGAAAAATTAAATCACCCCGAGTTCTTCTGCATCTTTAGTATATCCTGTATGGTCGAAATCGTAGTTAAAGAACTGAAGGAATTCTCTTAATATTTCCCTGTGAGCGTCCATGCACTTCAAAAGTATAAAGACATAATTGGTGAAACAGTAAGGACACAGAGTCGCTGTAGGCTTCCCGCATGCCACACAAACAGTGGACTCCCCGGCAATATTCTTTGTTGCAGTTACATAATCCTTTATTCTTTTCATAATCTTATTTTTCATAGGGTAAGAAGCGATGGAGGAAAGCCAGACCTCTATCTGCAATGTTAAACAGTCGGGACATATCGGATTAAAGACAGATTCGTGACAGTCCAAGCACTCATAAAATCGTTCAGCAGCCAAAAAATTTTTTTGTTTCATGAGAATAAATTGCAAGAGCCGACGGAAATCAGCGCTCACTGGGATTTAAATGTATAGGCACAAAAACATAAGGGTATAACTAGAAAAATCCTCGAACAAATAACACCTGTATTTTGCCTTACCATACTAGATATAATGCAATATTCCTTATATATTTTAAGTATATACTTGATTCACTATTGAGAAAAAAGAGAGTGACAGAAGAATTTATATAATAACTATGCTCTAAATATTTTATAAAAAGAGGGAGAATAATGAGAAAGATTCTAACGCTAATAATAATGTTTGCAGTTCTATTAGCCATTATAGCGGGTATTTTATCGTTCAAACCTGCTATATCTGGTAATGTCGTTTTGAATCACTCTGGAATAACGGTTTTAGTAAAGAATACAAGCAACATTGGAGGGGTAGAAGTTAAAATCGATAGAAGCGATGGCATAAAGTTAATTATTGAAAGCTTAGAGATTAAATCAGAAATGACGCTGGTGGAAAAAGACTATAAAATCTATGTTCAAACATCTAATGGAGAAAGAGAAATTAGAGTTATTCCTTCAGATGCAATAGCAAAAGCAAAGAAGATTGATAATGTTGAATCGATTAGTATTGAAGAATATAAAGGAATGCCTGTTTATTCTATTTACGGGACAAAAAAAGCGCTTCTTTTCTTTGTTATCCCATTAACTGCAGAAGTCAACCAAAAAATAAATCTTGAAGACGGGAAAATTGTACAAACTAAAAAGCCGTGGTGGAGTTTTTTAGCTTTAGGAGTTTAACTTAGTTTTTCTTGACAAACAATTGGCAGTGGCATTTACCTTGCAATTCAATTTCTCCCCTATGATAAACGCACGGGCAGACTATCTCTTTATCTTTTTCTTTGTTGCCTGTAACTAGTCTGCACGGGCAGTAAATGTTACCTTTCACTTCCTTATTCCTCAAAAGCCCTTTTATTATTGTGTCTACAATTTTCTCGTCGGGATTTAAGGCTATTCCTACCGAATCTGCATATTTTTTGCTTTTTTCCTTTAAATCTTGAATTTCTTTTGCTTCTGCCATTCTCGAGATATAGCTGTATTTAAATAGATGGCTTGTTTTTTAAATGTATGTCTGGCCTTGAAGAAGAGGTTGAAAAAGAGGGAATACATATTCATTCAGAAGAAAGTCATGACAATCCCCTCCTTTTTATGATAATTCCAGGATTAATTGCGTGCGTTGAAGAAACAACGCGTTATGCAGGATACATTCTGATTTTAGGAGCTGTTGGCCAGCCACTTATTGAAGCTACTGCAAGAGTATATCAAGCGATTAGAGGATACAGACAAAATTAGTACCTTATTTCAAGAAATATCCTGTTATTTCTTTTATTGTGTTGCCTGTCAAAAAGCCTTTAAAAAATTGATACACTTGCGATATTATAGATGAAGATTTTGAAGGCATCTCTTTTTCTGACTGCGCGGATGTTTCCCCCACTCCTCCTATCCCACCAATACCTCCTTGATATTCATAAGCCCCTGTATCCCACCCACCTCCTTGCGGCCTTGTTCTTCCTTCAATATCTTTTCTTATGTCTATGCCATATAAATCATAGAATTGCTGATAAACCTCATCTTCAATTCCCGTATCTATTGCAGGCGAACTAGACTGCAATTGAAAATTTCCATTTTCAGGGCCAATAAATAAAGGGTCTGCTGTTATGCAATTACTGCACTCTATATTGGACTCCATCGCATCCTGAAATAGATTATTGTTTACAACTGCATTGTTTGCATAATCAGTATATTCCAACCTTATATGAAATCCTCCGGTACCAACTAACTTTCCAAAAATATTATTTGTGATTGTAGCAGCATAACTTGAGGTTCCTGTTGAATCGACTCCTTGACTAATATTATACAGAGTATTTCCTATGAAATATATGTCTCTGCTGCTCCAGGTAGTTAACGATAATCCCACGTCGTGAATGACATTGCCGATAAAATAGATATCATCCCGAGCACTTCCGCCAACCTGGTTTGCTGTTCCTGCATTATACATTTCATTATATAAGTACCAGACCCTCTGCGGGCCTTCGGCAGTACCTCCATAATGTGAAACTGTAATCGTATTATCAAGTCCTGGAATGTCTAATTGATTATATCCATGCATTTTGTTCTGGGAAACAACAACATCAGCAACATTCTTCAAATCCACTGCATTTTCTCTGTCATCGTGCATCTCATTTCTTCCAATATATACATAGCTAATTGAGCCGTCTGGTGCTGAATGGCCTGACTGGAAAGAATCCCCTCCATTATGATGAACATGACTGTCTAGTACCCAGATGTAATGGCTGTTTGTGCTTACAGCTATACCCATGGCGTCATTTTCTTCTGAACAGTTATAACAGCCGAAGTAGGAAATTTCATTATTGTAGATGACGATATTATCTTTAATATGCCCGCCCACTTCCAGCCCATCAACACCAGTGGCTATGCCTGTTCCAGTCAGATTGCAATTGCGTATTGCCATGTGAGTTAAAGTTCCATTATAAGTATATCCACTTGGAATAATAATGGAAATGCCTGTTCCTTGTAAGATAAGGTTTTCAACAATGATATACTGGCCGTATATATACATCCGGTTGCCAAAAATTGGGGGCGTTATTGATGAACCGCGAAAAAATATCGGGTATTGTGCTGTTCCTGTTCCATAATGAAGGATTTTACCTCCTCCTGCAGTTTCATAATTATATACTCCCCCATGCACTTCAATCACAGCCCCTTCAGGAAGGCTTTTTGGTACTGTCAACCTTGGCTTTGCCATACTGCCATAAGGATTACTGGTATCAGTACAATTAGGACTATTCATATCAACATAATGAGTATAAAATCCTCCTTCTGAATTTTGAGTATAATTCAATGCAGGATTTCTGTTATCTGGATTATCATACATCCTGTAAGTTTCTTCTATTCCAAACTCCGGCTTGGGAATTCCTATTGGAGGAATCCATGAACATACATTATTATCGCATATAAATCCAGGACCTCTGGAAATGCAGTCTGAATCACTATCACACTCTCCTGTTATACACCTTCCTCTACTGCAGGCTTCCCCGCTTTCACACAGACTTCTGTTTATCCTATCCAGGCAACCATCAGCTCCTAAAGTGCAGTTATAAGGCATATTATCCTGGCAAAAGCTTCCAACACTAGAACATCCGGAATCATGTGTGCAATTAATCAATTCAACACAATTTCCAGTTGCATTGCAATACTGGCTTGCATTGCATGTCCCACAACTTCCTCCACATCCATCATCTCCACATTGCTTTCCTGTGCAATTGGAAATGCAATTAGCCAGGATATCTGAGGGATTATCTGAGGGATTGGTAGTATTCCTAGAAGCATTTATTGTCGTATTTGTTAAATCATCAGGAGTATTATTTATTGTTGGATTTATCAGAGAGGGGTTTTGATTCGTATTTGTTTCTGTTGCATTATTTTCATTTTTTTCTGCTGTTATATAATCATAAACCGCAAAGGAAAGAACAATTATAATTGCAAGAAAAAGCAGAAGTATTAGAATTATGATTAAAATTTTCCAAATACTCTTTTTTGCAGGAGCAGATTCTATAGCATAACTCTCTTTTTGCATAAGTCTATAAGAAAAATATGATTAATAAAACTAACTTTTCAAGAAATATCCTGTTATTTCTTTTATTGTATTTCCATTAATCAGGCTTCTAAACCAATTCGATATTGTTCCAATAATGCCCTCTGAACGAAGCTCTGTTTCTGATTGAATTGATGTGCCTCCAATTCCTGCTTGATATTCATACGGACCAATATCCCAACCAGCACCCTGCCCTCTGGAATTTCCTTCTAAATCTTTTGTGAAATCAATTTCATCAAAAAATGAGTCATCCAACCAGGAAGGCAGCTCGCTTGTTATATTTATACCTTTGTCTATTGCCAAGCTATTTTCTTTAAGGTAGTAAGGCCAGTCATTCACTTCGAAAATATCTGCAACAGTGTATGCTGGGCCGTAAACAGTTGTCCCATCTGCAACTATTTCGTTTGGTCCAAGTGTCCAGCCATATCTAGGCTCCTGGCTCCAAACCCGCGAGATATAGATGTTGTTGCTTCTGACATTGGAATATCCGCCGTCAATTATGTTGTTCCTTGAAATAGCAGAGCCAACACCACCCATAGCCAGGTTTGTTGTTGAAGGATCTAAGAAAAGATTATTGTAAATTGTTACATTCTGGCAATAGTTTCCTCCCCAGTCTCTTAGACCAGTTGCGAAAATATTATTATAAAAAGTTATATTATAACAGTTCTGCATTGTATAAAAATTTCCTTTTAGAAGGTTACCAACCACCAGTATATTCTTTGTAATAGCATAGGTTGTAATCCCGTTGCCATGAGTTGATGCTGCCCCAACAACATTTCCTTTAGCAATAACTTTATCACAGCCTGTCAGCTGGATAGAGGTTGATTGTGTCTTATCCAAATAATTATCCAAAACCTTTATTTTAGTTCCAGTAACGAAGATTCCAAAATTATACAGGTTATTTTTTACTGAATTATTCCTTACAATATTAGACTCCCCGCTCAGCAGCAATATCCCGCCATATCCTTTCAGATTTATTATATCATTATTCTCTATTATGACTCCTTTATTTTTCTGCCCGCAAATTCCACCTGTGCCAGTTGTTCCTTCTGGAGTACTGGTGGCAGGATGTATTCCTGTACTAAAACCACTTAAGTTGAATCCGCTTATTGTAACATAATTCCCAAGTTCGCTCTCAATCTTAATGCCACAGGTATAATAACTTGCCTCAATCTTGCCATTTAAATCAGCAACATCTTTAGGCCATAAATAAACTGTGTAATACCCGCCTACTGGCTCTGTGGTGAAATAATACTCTCCTGCTGAATCAAGGATTAAAGGATGATTAAAAAGCATATAGGCGTCATTATAAGAAAAACCATCAGAGGTCTGAGCAACATAATTATCAAGCTGCCTGTCAAAAACAACCAGGTGTTTTGATGCAATAAAATCTTTAACAGTATAATGCAAAACAAAGTTGTTTGCAGCATGGCTCCAGAACCTTATTTTCGCACCATTCCAGTAATCATCAGGCTGGTTCAAATCTGAGTCAACAAAATATTTCTGGTTTTCAAGCTCGAGGTTATTGAATACATCGCTATAAACTTCCCTGTTGACTTTAAATTCAGTGACTCCTGCTGAATTTACAGGGTTTCCAATCAGTGTATAAGTGCCATTGTTTGCGTTGCTTCCAGATTTCACTTTTATTATTATTTTCTCCCCTGTATTGTATAGGCTTGCGTAGAATCCACCAGAATCAGCTATTTTGAAACTCCCAACACCCGAAGCTCCTGCTACTAATCCAACAATAGGGTGCCCGAAATTATTTCCTTCATCTATCAAAGGTTCAAATTCCCCTGAATTTTCGATTTCAGGGTCTGTCTGGTCAGGCTTTTGGCTTGGCCGCAGAATTTTTTCATTCTCAAGCAAAACCCCTGGATAAAGATAACTTCTTGTCTGTGCATAGTAGATATTATTCCAGTTTGGATTACCAAGGCAGTCTGCCTGTGAGGAGCATTTTACCCATCCTGACAGAACATCAGAGCCCTTTATTATTGCACTTTCCCCAGGATATTCTATTATTGTTATCCTTTGGCTGGCTGTACCATTTGCATTTAATATTATGCCTTCCCTGTAAGTTCCTCCTCGTACAGCCAAAACATTTCCTGGCTGCAAAATATTTACTCCCTCTTGAATTGTATTATAAGCCTGCTTGTTTCCATTGCCGCATGTCCTGGTTGAAACATTATAATTTGAGCAATCAGAAGCAATTGAATTATCAATATAGTAAGTTGCCTCAAAATAAGCTGTTTGCCTGCATATTCCATTTTCACAGTATTCTGTTACAGAACATCCAGGCGGGCAAGTAGAGCTGCATCCGTCGCTTCCGCATTGCTTTCCTGAGCATTCTGGTATACATGTTCCCAAATATGTGCATTTTCCAGTTGCATTGCAAGTTTGAGTTGAATTGCAAGCTCCACAGCTCCCTTCACATCCGTTATCACCACACTCTTTTCCTGCACAATTGGGAGTGCAATCTCCATCTCCGCCCCTTTTATCATCTCCGCCTGCAGGATGTTCCCCTGTTATGTTTTCTTTATCTGCATCTTCTTTAATATCTACATCGGTGCTTTCATTTTTATCTGAAACAAGACTTTCTACTTCTTGCGTTTCATTACCCTCTGTTTGCACTGCAGGTTTTTTAAAATAATTATAAGCAAGATAAGAGAATAAGGAAGTAAGGACTATTACAATTAAAATTATAACTATAACAGTTATACTCTTTTTTTGCATTTTTTATAGTGATTAGATATAATTTAAAATTATCTTATTTCAAGAAATACCCTGTTATTTCTTTTATTGTATTTCCTGTTAAAAAGCCTTTAAAAAATTGGTATATTTGCGATATTATAGATGAAGATTTTGAAGGCATCTCTTTTTCTGACTGCGCAGAAGTTTCACTCATTCCTTCCTCACTCCCTCCCCCGCCCCCAGAATATTCATAAGCACCTATGTCTGGCTTGCTTCCAGAATAAGCTAGACTTATTCCTTGTCCATTATTCCATGTTAAGCTTCTATCTAAAGTTAAGGTATTTGTTGCGTAATTTATATCTACAATTCTTGCAGTAGTTGTCTGCCCGTCTAATTGTATTGAATCACCTTGCTCTCCACCTATTCCGAATCCATCATAAAAATACCTTGCATCTTCAATATTTATTGTTGTTCCACTTCCTGCTCCTGATGTTTTTGTTAAGAATGTACCTGCATTTATCATCGGGCTTGTTGATTGAAGGTGAAAATCATGACTGTTTGCATTAACAAACAAAGGATTTGCTTCTACGTTGCTCTTATATAAAGAAGGATAATTAGCCTGGGCTGTTGTAAGAGTTATCCTGTGATTATAAGAATCGTAGATTATGTCAGAGTCTCCAGGAGTGCTATTTATTATGTTATTATTCTCAAACAAGAAATTTGCCATGCCGCCATGGGTAATTTGAGAGCCGCTAGGATAATCATCTGCCCAATGGACGGGCCCAGGATAGTTTTTATATAAAATATTATTCTTGAAAATATTATCAAATAAATCGGGGCTTATTCTTCCAGTTTCAACTCCTCCTCCGGTATTATTATAGAAAACATTGTTATAAACTCTGTTAAATTTGTTGTACAATGCCTCTTCAGGACCATAGTGAGCCATTCCTAATGCAATCCCATTAGAATCATAAAATAGGTTGTTCCTTATTATTCCCTCTTGGCCTGCATACTGAATGTGATTAAAGGGGCCGTCACCATATCCTTCTTCGGGAGAAGTATAAGCAAAAGTATTGCTCTCTATTAGATTATGTTTGGAGGAATTTAAAATTGAAGTAGACTGGCAATAAATGTTGTAATGGTCCTCCATTGTTGGCTGCTCACAATCTAAAACTTCCATTGCTTTTTGGATTTCGTTGTAGAGATAATTGTTTCTTACAATATTATAGCTGCTGCATTTTAAAGTAAGCAGCACATGGCTTGCGTTATGAAAATTGTTGCCTTGGATAATATTGCTATTTGAATGTATTAGCCGGAAGTTATCAGCAGCCCCCTCGAATTTATTGTTTTCAAACCTGTTACTGCTGCTTTCAAATAAATTTAAGCCAATAATCCATCCAGAGTTTATTCCATCAAAGTTACAGTTTTTGAAAGTGTTATGGTGAGAACGGGTTATTCTTCCAAACCCTTCTACATTGCTAAAATTCAAGCCGTCAACTATTGTATAATTAATATATTCCAACCAGATTGGTCCATAGTATAAATTAGGGTCTCCTGGACATGAAGCTGCTCTTGCATCATAAGCTGTTCCACTTATAACAACTGCCTCATTGTTATAACCTTTATAGATTATTGGATTACTCTGTGTGCCTGAATTGGCTGGCTTGAACACTTCGTTGTAAGTTCCGCCTCTTATCATAACTGTATCTCCTGCACTTACATTAGACAGTGCAGAAGTTAAATTGTTGAAGGCAGTTTCACTTCCTCCGGCACAGCTTCTTGTTTCTGGATTATAAGCCGGACATTTGGTTGTTAAAATGTTATCAACAAAGATTATATGTACTTCAACACAGCTACCGCTCTCACAGACTTTTGGCGTTTCACATTTGCTTTGGTTAATTCTATCAAGACACCCATCCCCTCCTGCAGGATAATCGCAGGTGTAAGGCATGTTATTTATTACATCACAAAAGCTTCCACGGGAATTACATCCAGTATCGTTTGTGCATGGAATTTTGGAACAAGAAAAAGTTGAATTGCATTCGTAGCTGGCATTGCATGTTCCGCAACTTCCTTCACATCCATCTCCCCCACATTGTTTGTTTGTGCAGTTAGGAGTACATGAAGGACCACTTGGGCCGCCTGGTCCTGGCCCTGTTTGTTTTTTGCAGTCTTTAGGACAGTTGGTGTAATTTTCTTTTGAATCGCATTTGCCGTTTCCGCATAAATTAGACTTGGAAGTGTCGTTTATATTTGTGTCATTAACTGGGGTTGTGCCATTAACATTGGTTTGGTTGGGAGGCATTGTTACATCAGTTTCATTTGGCTCTATTTTACTTGTTAAATACTCGTAACCAAGATAAGCTAAAACAATAACGATTGCAAGCAAAAGTAAAGCAACAAGGATTATAAAAATAAATTTTGTATAATGCTTTTTTGCAGGAGCTGTTTCTATTGTTATCTCTTCTTCTTTTCTTTTTGGCTCTAAAGCTTCTACAACTTCGAAATCCACACTCTCTTTTTCCATGATTATACACAATAAAATGGCGTTAATAAAATTAACGCTTTAAAAAATATCCTGTTATTTCCTTTATTGTATTTCCCGTTAAAAATCCTTTAAACCATTTATATATCTGTGAAGAAAATGAGGATGATTTACTGGTTAGAGGTTTTTCTGTATAAACCATGCTCGCTACTTCTTCACCTACATTGACATTAAAGATTTCATTGCTTATGTTAAAGGTATATTCTCCATTTTCAAGAGGGGAGTTAAAAATAATATCAAAGCTTCCCCAAGATAAACTACCGTTATACTGGCCTGAAACCAAATAATAATCATTAATCAAAACGTTATTTTTTCTTACTTCAATTAAATTATTTAATGCAGGCAAAGAAAGACCAGAAAGTGAACCTGTCGCAAAAAAACTAATTCTTGACATCTCACTTACGATTGAACCATTAGAAGGCCAGCTTCCATACACTTTGTTAGTAGGCATTACGGCATCATTGACAATATATAAAGTCACAGAAAAGTTATTTGAAGCATGACCTACTGCATCCCTGCAATAAACAGTTATATCATATCTTCCTGGTAGAACATCATCAATACCGTCCCAGTCATCAATGAAATCAAATCTTTCTGCTAAAAGATTTCTCGTGAATCTTGTTCCAGTATATCCGTTCCAACCAGAATGATTTGGAATAGGGGCGCCTGTCATAGACAAAGGAATATTATTATATTTCACCCTTGCTCTTTCATACATCCTTCCAGAAGCTGGACCCGCCTCATTATCCTGGCATATGAAATAAATATATGCACCGTTATTTAGAAAATTAATAACAGAGCCATTTGCAACAGATGAGCCTAAAAGAACAGGATTCCCAGCAGGCATTATTGATAAATTAATGTTTTTCTTATCTGTAAACTGCCCATCTGAAACAATTACATCAAAACTATGATTGCCAACGTGTGTGTCATTTAATTTTCCTGAAGTAAGGAGAATCCTTCTTGATTCATTTATCCAATTTGCTCCTGCACTGTACTGGATTGCAGGATCATTCACTTTCAAAAAATTAGGTAAGCCATTAAAGCTATATTCTAATTTGTCATATCTATCTTCATCTTTTGCCTCAAACCACAAATATGAATAAGTAGACAAGGATTGCCCTACTTCTAAAAATGAATTTGGAGTATCGCTAACAACAAAACCCGATTCTGCCCCCCCTCCAAGATGTTGATATAATTTTGGGGGATGATTTATAGGATCTTCATTTAATATATAAGGACCAAACCATTCAAAATGATTATATTTAGTTCCATCGTAATATGCATTATAGAGCCTTAATGTTGCATTACTCTTTCTTATATTTACAACAGAAACTCTTGGTGGATGGCCCGTTTCAATTTCGTAAACCGCCCCATTTCCTCCATAAAGGTCATTATCCCAAACCAACGTATTATGATGAGCATGGCCGACAAAGTTTGCAGTTACATTGTATTTAGCAAGCAGGCTCCAGAATTTTTCCCTCATCTGTGGCTGTGTAGTATTTAGCCATGACTTATCAACCCAGTTTCCTGGACAATACAAACAATCTAAAGAATCGCCTGTATGCCTTCCTCCGGGAACAGGATGCGCACCTTCATGATAAAACATGAATTTAAAGGTGGCATCGGTATTCTTTAAATCATATTCCAGCCAATCCATCATATCCTGGCTCATGCAACTTACTGGTCCATAACCTGTCTGAAATCTATCTGTTATTCCAGTGGATCCGCATCCTACGCTGAGATTTAATAAAACATCATGATAATAGGCATTAAGCATGACAAAATGCGCATTTTTATAATCAAAGGAATAAGTTAAATTTCTATCTTCGTAACCATTGGAATAAGTGTCATAAGGCCCCTCTCTAAAATTTTTCATGCCAGGCAGAGATTTGGTAATAATAGGCCCTAATACCTCTGAAGTATAGTTCACAACCCCCATTACTTCTGCATCATGGTTACCAAGCCCCATGAACAAAGGCGTGAAAGAGCCAGCATTTGGATTTTTTTGCCATTCGGCTTTCACAGTATTGTAATCAGAAGCTCTGCTCCTTCCTAAATCAGGAATATAAAAAATAATTTCAGAGTCTGGATGTTGTGTATAAGCGTATCTTAATCCAGAAGCTGCCCCACCAACATTATCATCTCCAAGCCAAATAAATGAAAAAGCCTCATTTTCATTGAAACAATAGCCATCTGCGCAAGTTTCATTTGCGCTACAATCGCTTTTATTTATGCATTCAACGCAATTCCCATTATGGCACATTTTTCCACCAGAGCAGGGAGTCCTTTCTGGACTATAGCGGGCATAACAACTTTCAGAAGTCAGATTACACAATCCTGCTCTACATTCTCCATTTAAAGAAGTGCAATTGTTATCATGCGTGCAAACAGACTTGCAGCTCCCTTTGTCACAAACCTCTGTAGCAGCACATTCGCTTCTGTCAAGCCTTTCCAAGCATCCATTTGCCCCAAAAGAACAAGTGTAAGGTACTTTGCCCTGACAAAAACTCCCTTCAGAAAAGCATCTAGGGTCATCAGTGCAGTTAATTAATTGTGCGCAATTTCCAGTTGCATTGCAATACTGGGTTGAATTGCAACTTCCACAACTTCCTCCACATCCATCGCTACCGCACTGCTTTCCTGTACAATTGGAAGTGCAATTAGCTGGGATATCTGAAGGATTATCTGAGGGATTGGTAGTATTTCCAGAAGTATTTGTTACATTATTTGAAGTATTGTTTGTCAATGGAGGGGTAGGTGTAACAGGAAGATTTTGTGTATCATTTGTACCTGTTACGTTTGTTTCATTTCTGCCTGTTGTTATATAATCGTAAACGCTTAAAGAAACGACTAGAATGATTGCAAGGAGAAGCACAATTATAAGAATTATTATTAGAAATTTCCAAATACCTTTTTTTGCAGGAGCGGTTTCTATTGTTATCTCTTCTTTTTTTCTTTTTGGCTCTAAAGCTTCTATAACCTCGAATTCTACACTCTTTTTTTCCATTTTTAATAAATCTTTACATTCTTTCTAGAATCGCGATTCTATTATCAAGACTTGGATGGGTAGAAAGCCATGAATCCGCATGTTCTTTGGTGTGTTCAAATGGATCGGAGATAAATAGGGGAGCAACTGCCTTTGTTATTTTTTTGTGAGGTGTTAATGGATTGTCTTTTAATTTTTTCAGCGCTCTTATTAATCCAGTAGGGCTTCTTATAATTTTAACAGCAGTAGCATCTGCTGTATATTCTCTTTTCCTTGAAATTGCCAACTGGACTAAGTTGGCGAAAATAGGAGCAAGAATTGCAAGAACAATGCCAACTACTATGAGTATTAAAACAGCCCCGCCTCCTTTGCTGTCTCTCCTGCCCCCTCCATAAAACAAGCTTCTCAGGAAAATATGAGAGAGCATTGCAACCATGCCGACTAAAACAGCCGCAAGAGTCATATACCTTATATCATAATTTCCAATATGGCTCATCTCATGGCCCAGCACTCCTTCTAGCTCCTGCTTGTCTAATTTTTCCAAAGCAGCTGTTGTAACGCAGATTACTGCATGTTGGGGGTCTCTTCCAGAAGCAAATGCATTAATATCATCATCTTCCATTACATAAAGCTTAGGCTTAGGAATCCCAGCAGCTAAAGCCAAGCCTTCAACTGTATGGTGATACTGCCTATATTGCTCAAAACTCGCTTCTTTTCCTCCGACACTTGCAACAGCTATATTCGCTGAAGCATAATATCCTACAAGAACATAAATTAAAGTGAAAAGAACAGTAAAAATCATAACTAGTGTAAAATAAACTGGGCCAAGAATCAATCCAATAACCACCCCTAATAAAAGAAGAAAAACTACTACAATTAATACCAGGAAAAAAGATTTCCATTTATTATTAGATATTTGATCATAGAAACTTATCCGGTCCATAATAATCATCAACTTTTATTATATATAAAGGTTAGCATAATTAGATTAGTATATACGCTAAATAATTATAGAAAAATAACTTTGCTAGTATTCAAGAAAAATGGGACAGCATGGAGATCCAGACGAGATAAAAGCCCATATTGAAGTAGCCACTGGCTTGCGTGAAAAAGAAAGGACCATAGAAGGAATAGCTGATGACTTAGGCATAACACCTTCTAAGGCTCGCAATTATTCTAGGGGATATCCTTCCTCTGGAGCCTATACGAAAGAGCTTGAAAGACAAACTGAACTCTTTTGCGAACTTTTAAGAATAAGGCTAAGGGACATGCGGACTATTGGAGATGAAATAAGCAGGATAAAACCTGGTAAAAGTGTAGTTATAGAATTCTTAAAAACCCATCTGCCTGTAAGAGAAAGAAAAAAGAGAATAGAAGACGCATTTTATTCTGGCCTGAAATTACTTGGATTAGTTGAGCTGACTGAAGATACTTATCTCCATTACAGAAATGGAAAATACTCTTTAAGAGCAAAAAGTCTAAGAGGGAGGGCTTACATCAATGCTTATGCCAAGGTAGTTTTGGAAAGAGAACGTGTAGAGGTTGGTGAGCCTGAATAAAAATTTAAAAAAGAATTAAAATTCAACTTTAGGCATTTCTTGTGCGGTGGCTGGTATCTTTAAGTATTCTTTCTTCTCTCTTTTGAAAAGATTGAAGAAAAATACTCCTGGGAATTTCTCAGAAGCATTCTCTAATGCCAATACAGAGTCGTTGTAGTACTGCCTTGAATATGCTACTTTGTCTTCAATTGCCGAAAGCTCGGTTTGAAGCTGCAAGAAATTTTCATTTGCCTTAAGATTAGGATAGTTTTCAGCTATTGCAAAGATTCTTCCCAAAGCAGCTTGCAACTGGTCTCCTGCCTTAACTTTTTGCTGGATATCGCCGCCTTTTACTAATAGCTCTCTTGCCCTTGTAACTTCTGTCATAATCTTGGTTTCATGTTTCGCGTAGCCTTTGACAACATTCACCAAAGTAGGTACTAAATCTGCTCTTTTTTTCAATTGAACATCAATCTGCGCAAGGGAATTTTCTATTCTGTTCCCAAGAACAACAAATTTGTTATAGTAATAAATCAGGAGAAGCACGAATAATACGATTAAAGCAACGATAACAATAATTAGTGATAACCACCATGCCATGAGGATTATAAGAAGCAAGGGTTTTTAAATCTTGCTGAACAATTAATTAAGTTAAAATGGTAAAAGTAGACAAAGAAAAATGCATTGGATGTGGGGCATGCGCAGCTGTGTGCGAGCAGGTCTTTGAGATAAAAGACGGAAAATCCAACGTGAAAAAAGGACAAGAGAAATCAAAAGCTCCGTGTGTCAAGGACGCTATAGACGGATGTCCAGTGGGCGCAATATCTCCATAGACTAACTTTTATTCTTTATTTTATTTTTTAATTTTTTCAAAAAATGACCGGCAGTTTGTCCTGCTGCAAAAACTACGCTGCCCATAGTGCCCATCAGCATGTCGATCATTGTATCATCATTCCTGTCCATGATCATGTTATACTTCTCCATTCCAGTCACATCCCTAACAAAGACCCCTTGCATCTGCATATTATAGACCTTATCAAGGAAGAACTCAAATAATTCCCAGAAAGCCAGAAGAGAAACTACTATCGAAACAGTTAAGAAGAGCTTAAGAGGCAGGCCAATTCCTTGAATTCTGTTGATAAGATAGAATATAAGGATGCATATCAAAAAAGGGCCGACGAGGTGAAGGATTTTATCGTAATTAGGGTAAATATAATACAATGGCGAGAATAAGATACCGGTTGTTGCAATAAAGATAAAGACTATATAATGCCGGTTACGAAAACGTAGCTTGAAAATTGTGTCTATTACAAAGAAAGCTACAAAAGCAGCTATAAAATCAGCTGCTCTTACAAAATAGCTGGTATTTTTCAGAGCGTATAAAAACCCAAGTAAGAATAGTACTATTACAACATAAAGATATTTTTTTGTTCTTGGTTTCATTTAAAAATTATTTTTGCCTCTTTTTTTCTTATTAATATTTATAAACCATGTTTTCGTTATTTTTATATGTTTTTATTAAATGTGATAATATATACTGCGCTCCTTGTAGAGCTTGCATGCATACTTATGAGATTCGTATTCAAAGTAAGTTCCAAAGAGGTTTATATAAAAATTATGAGAAAATTCAAAATAAAACGATTTTATCATTTCCATCACTTGTTCCTAGGAATAATTATTGCGCTTGTGTTTTATTTTTATGAGCATGAAACCTTGTTTAATATCGGGCTAGGAGTCATTTCTTCGGACTTGCTGCATCATTTCATTGTGCTTTGGCTAATTATGGGAAATCCAGAATTTCATGTAGTCTATAAAGATATCGGCATTTTCAAAAAAGAAGAGAGAGTTGAGCAGAAAAGGATAAAAAGAGTTGTCAACCATCTTATAAAAGAAGTTGAAAATGTTGAATTTTATCCTATGATATTAGCAACGATTCCCAATCCGCCAAAATTGACTCGCCTTAGAAGAGCAAAAGGAAAAAGAGGCAGAAGAAAAAGATGAATTCTTTTAACCGAAAGGTTTATAAACATATGAAAAAACATTCATATATAAATTAATTCATATGTTATGAACAAGTATTATATATTTTTTGGCAATCTTGCAAATCCACTTAAAATCGGAATTATAACCTTGCTAAAAGAAAAAGATATGTGCGTTTTTGAGCTCACTGAAAAGCTGGGAGTTGAGCAGTCAAAATTAAGCCATGCCTTGAAATCCTTAAGAGACTGCCAGATTGTTCTTGTGGAGAGAAAAGGCAAGAAAAGAATATACTCACTAAATAAGAAAACAATACTGCCTATGCTTAAAATAATTGATAGGCATGAAAAAGAGTTCTGCAAAAATAAATGCATGAAGCATCTGGAGTAAAATGGGATTCATAACTACTTTATATAAGCTTTTGAGAAGCAGATATGCAATCTGCGGCGTGCCTGCAATAATAATAAATGAGAAAGGAGAAATTTTACTGGGAAAAAGAAGCGAGAAAGCGGTTTATTATGCCGGATATTTTGGACTTCCCGGAGGATTTATAGAATATGGAGAAAAAATGGAAGATGCTATAAAAAGGGAGATAAAAGAAGAGCTAGGAGTTGAGGCAACAGAAGTAAAAAGGGGGGAAAATATTTATGAAAAATTGCCTAGCAAGGAATGTAAGACTCATGTAATTGATGTTCCTCACTATTGCAAGATAAATGGAAATCCTATGCCAAAAGATGAGACACTCGAAGTTAAATGGTTTAAACCCTCTGAAATAAGGAATATGGAACTTGCTTATATTCATAAAGAAATTTTGAAAGGAGAAAAATTAATATGAAGCTGATTTATTTAGATAATGCTGCAACAACCCCTGTTGACAAAAAAGTTATGGAAGCAATGATACCTTATTTTAGCGAGAAGTATGGAAATGCTTCTTCTGTGCATTTAAAGGGGCAGGAAGCAAAAAGAGCAATGGAAGAAGCAAGAAGTATAATAGCAAGGTCGATAGGAGCCAAGTCTGAGGAGATTTATTTTACGGCTGGAGGAACAGAAGCAAATAATTTTGCATTAAAAGGATTATTTTTTGAAAACAAGGCCGGAGGGAAAAACCATATTATAACAACAAAAATAGAACACGATTGTGTGTTAAATACATGCAAATGGCTGGAAAAACAAGGGGCAGAAGTAACTTACTTAGATGCTGATGGGGAGGGATTTGTTAGTCCAGAAGATGTTAGAAAAGCAATTAAAGAAAACACCTTAGCTGTTTCAGTAATCCATGGAAACAACGAGATTGGAACGATTCAAGATTTGGAAGCTATTGGAAAAATATGCAGAGAGAGAAAAGTTTTGTTCCATACAGATGCCTGCCAGTCATATACAAAGACAAGATTGGATGTTAATAAGCAAAACATTGACCTTGCCACTTTAAATGCCCACAAGATACACGGGCCTAAAGGGGTTGGCGCACTTTATATAAAGAAAGGAATTAAAATAACTCCTCTGCTGCACGGAGGAGGGCATGAAAGTGGAAAGAGAAGCGGAACTGAAAATGTTGCTGGAATTGTGGGATTTGCAAAGGCAGTTAAGCTTGCAAAAGACAAATATATAAGACATATGGAAAAATTAAGAAATAAATTAATTGAAGGGATATTGAAAATTGAGAACACTAAATTAAACGGCCCAAAAGAAAGAAGACTATGCAACAACGTTAATATATGCTTTGGCAACATCGAAGGGGAATCTATTGGGGGATACTTGGAGGCCTATGGTATTTGCAGCTCCACTGGAAGCGCCTGCAGTTCACACACACTGGAACCAAGTCATGTTTTAATGGCAATTGGAAGAAGCCATTTAGAAGCAAATAGCTCGATAAGGCTGACTTTATCAAGGGAAACTACAGAAGAGGAAATAGATAAAGGTTTAGAAGTGCTGCCTGGAATTGTAACTAAATTAAGAAAAATGAGTCCGTTCAAAATTTAAACTGGAGGAAAAACTAAAAATGAAAAAGAAAGATGAATTTAAAGAACACGCATGTGAATTTAAGAATGAAGACGAATGCGAAGAAGAGCTGGAAGAAGAGGAAGAGAACTTAGAAGAAGCTGAGAAAGACCATTTTGATGAGGATAAAGAAGAAGAGAGTGAAACAGAATGCGATGATAGTGGGGAAGAAAAATAAAATGGCGAAAAAAATAAACAAGAAAATGAGTTTTGCAGAAATACTGGAGATAGACCCAGAGTTAGCTATGCCCTTAATGGAAAGCGGAATGCATTGCTGCGGATGCCCAATGTCACAGATGGAAAGTCTGGAAGATGGAGCAGTGACCCATGGGTTAAATCCAGATAAGCTTGTTGAGGAACTTAATAAAAAATTAGAGGAGAAAAATAAAAAAGGGAAAAGAAATAAGGAGAAAGTTTAGAAATAAAATGAACTCGATGTATTCACAAAAGGTAATGGAGCATTTCAGAAACCCTAAAAATATGGGGGAAATGGAAGATGCAGATGGAATCGGAGAGGTAGGAAACCCTGTTTGCGGAGATGTTCTCCGTGTGTATTTAGAAATTGAGAAAAACGGAAGAGGAGAAGAGTATATCAAAGACATAAAATTTCAGACTTTCGGCTGCATAGCCGCTGTAGCTGTTTCTTCAATGTTAACAGAGATGGTAAAGGGGATGACATTAGAAGACGCAAAAAAATTAAGCAATAATGAAATTCTTAAAAATCTTGGAGGCCTGCCTCCGATAAAACACCACTGCAGTTTACTTGGCGCTCAAGCATTGAAAAAAGCAATTGAATATTACGAAAAGAAAAAACACAATGAAAAATAAAAATGTTGGATTTTTAATTATTGGAATAGCAGTTGTAATAGGAATTATAGTAGCCATATTTAATTTTGGAATGAGGAGCATTGTTGCTGACAGCTGCACTCATGGACCAGAATGCTCGATGTATGGGACAATTGCAATACAAACCTGGATTAGCCTGGCAATAGCAGGACTTGTGGGAGTAATTGGCTTATTTTTGATATTTTCCAAGGAAGAAAAAGAAATTGTTATAAAGAAAGTAAAGGAAAAGATTGAAGTAGAGAAAAAAGCAAAGCCAATTGATTACTCTAAATTAGATAAAGAAGAAAAAGTTATAATGAAGGCAGTAGAAGATGCCCAAGGCACAATCTTCCAGTCAGACTTAGTTGATAAAACAAACTTCAGCAAGGTAAAAGTCACAAGAGTTCTTGACAGATTAGAAGGAAAGCAGATTATTGAAAGGAAGAGAAGAGGGATGACTAATATAGTTATTAGAAAGTGAAAGTGTAAGAATCAAAAAATTCTCAGCCGCGCCGGTTGCCGCCAGATATGCTGCTTAAAACATAAAGGACTCCTACTAGCAATATACCTGCTCCAATAACCTGCCCGGTATGATCCTTTTTAGAGTCACCAACTCCGTGCTTAACAAGATCATTATATCCGCCAGAATTATCTTGCCTGTAACTGGGAGGAATCCACTTTTCAGCATATGCTTTTTCCCCGCTAGAGCTACCCAAAACAATCGCCGAACCTAAGATTAAACTTCCCAATGTCCTTTTCAAACGAGTTTGCATGTTTCATTAAAATAAACTTACTATAAAAGCTTTATTATACTTTGAAACTAGTTTCATACAAGCGCTTAAAAGGGGTTACTTTTTCTGGATTTTAAGTAAATTTTACAGGAGGTAAAAACAAAATGAAATACTTGATAATTGCTGCAATAATCGCCCTTTTGGTTATAGCAGGATTTGCAATAGCTATAAGCGGAACAGCTGTTGCAGATGAACAAATCGCAAAAACCACAACTGTTTCAAGCTGCTCTGGATGCGGAAATTCCTGCAGTGCAGGAAGCAACTGCGGCTTAGCCACATGCGGAGCTGTCAGCGGAAAATCGTGCGGATGTAGAAAGTAAAAAGCATTTGCAAATAACCCTTCCATAGAAGTAATTTTTGTTTTTTTTTGTTTTTTAGTTAGGTATATAGCAAAATTAATATATCCAAATTCTAGCCATAAAACTTCTTGAAAAAATTAGTGTTAACTAGATTTTCTTCAGCAGAAATTAATTTTTCCTCAACTCCCAAGTCAGTCCAGTATACCGGAGCATACACAGCCACCATCTTTTTGTCTGCTGCGAGTCTTTCATATAAAGTTTCATATTTGACAATGCACTCGTTTCCTTTATATTCGAGTTCGCCTGCTTCCAGCCCATTAGAGGTCTCTATCATTTCTTTTGTAAGATATTTTGGCATCAGATGAGAGGGATTGATTATTATCGAAAATCCAGAGTTTATAGGGGTCATTTTTTTATTGTTTATCTCTATGAAAGGATTTTGTTCAATTGGCGCTTTTTCCTTAAATCCTCTTACCAAGCCAGTATCAAAATCAACATCTACTGTGCCATAAACATTGGATTGTTCCCAGGGAGCAAACGCTAACAAGCTTATAACAACCTCATTGAGGTTTAATCCAAGGTTATGGGCCAGCAAACAGCCTGCTAAATAACCTTTATAAAAATCTATATCCAAAAAATTGTCTCCATTAGCTAACACAGTAGGAATAATTGGGAGTTTCCCAGCTTGATGGAGCTTTATAATCGGGGCCAGTGTACCTGCAGGATTTTTTTCGATAAGAAAGTTTAATTCGATATTCCTATATTTTTTATTGTGCTTTTTTTCGTAGTAATCCGAGACAATATTATAGCCAGACCCGAGCGAGAGAGTTGCTGTTTTTATATTGGGGCAAGCAGCATGAATATCCAGGTGCCAATCAGTCATGGTTTTTGCTATTTTTCCAGAATAAGTAGAGCAGCCCATAATGGCCATTGCTTTTGGGCCTATCTGCCCATGAAACTCTTCTTTTATTTCAGGAAAATTCGCTTTTGAAATTAGCTTTCTCTGAGGATTCAACCTTGTTCCCATTCCGCCAACAAGAACTATTGAGTGAAGTTCATTTGAAATGTTAATTCCTGCTTTTTCCAGTTCTTTTAATAGAAATTCGTTTTCTAACATTACCGGATTCTTTTCCATCAATTAATAAGATAGCAAAATTATATAAGATTAACTATATTGAGAGAGATTGCTTCTTTCTTGGAAAAGTGGAAGTTTGGTAAAAGTTAAAAACCAGTCTTTTCTTCTTTAGTCATGGAAAATAAATTAATTTCTGAAGTTGAAAGCAAAGTTAAAGAAACAATTGAAAAGTATAATTTATTGAATAAAAAGGAAAAAATCATAGTTGCTGCCTCTGGTGGAAAAGACTCGCAAACAATATTATCTATCTTGAAAAAATTTGGATATAATGTTTCTGCACTTTATATTAACCTTAGATTAGGGCCTTATAGTGAGCGGTGTGAGGAAGCGGTAAAAGAATTGTGTGAAAAAGAAGGGATAAAAATGCATGTTTTAGACATAAACAAAGAATTTGGCATGAGGATGTGCAACATAAGATGCGGAGTGCAGCAGAAAATTAAAGTTAGCAACTGCATGGTGTGTGGGATTGTTAAAAAATGGCTTTTGAACAAACACGCCCGCAGGTTGGGAGCAGATAAAATTGTGACAGGGCATCATTTGGATGATGAAGCGCAGACAGTTATAATGAATTTTCTGCAGGGAAATCTAATGCTTGCTGCTAATGGCGGTCCGCGCACTGGAATTGTTTATGATAAAAAGTTTGTTCCAAGAATAAAGCCGCTTTATTTTGTTCCTGAAGAAGATATAAGAAAATACTGTGAGATAAAAAAGCTGCCTTTTGTAAATGAAAAATGCCCGTGTGCTGCAAGTTCTTTGCGAATAAGAACGCGCGAGTTTGCCAATACACTAAACAAAGAGGAGAAAGAAAGAATTGTTGAGAGTTTTCTTAGAATATTGCCGCAATTAAGCAAGAAATTTAAGGATGAAAAAATAGTTTATTGCAGAATATGTGGGGAGCCTGCAAGAAACGAAATATGCAAAAAGTGTTCTTTACTTAAACTTTAAATTTACTTCATGGTTCGCAGTTTTTTGATGAGCTGATATCTAGGAATTACAAATCTAAATCCGAGTTTTTCGAAATGCGAAACATCCTCTCCAACATTGGTTGGTGTTTCTAACCCCATTGTTCTTTCATAAAAATCTTTTTGCCCGGCTAAATAAACTGCATTGGCGGCATCAAATTCCGGCCTTCCGATTTCTTCTACTTTGTCCTTATTTAAAACAACAGTTATTCCTTCATCTTTTTTATAGCACACATTCGCAGGATACATCGCAACTCCTTTATAAGAAGCCCTATTATGCCTGAATTCCCTGGATAAATGAAAGTTCCCCATGGAACTTCTAAATCTTGCAAAATCCTGAAAAAAATGAACATTGGTCTGCGGAGGAACGTCTGGGGTCCTGCTAATGCCATAACGCGATCTTGCAGCCCGGTTTGCCATCTCAACAGACTTTTCCAAGGCAGCATCCAGTTCGGATGAATGTTTTCTCATAAACTCCTGATACTCTGGCGCATAAATTAGTCTAGGGTCTCCATGCACCCCTGTTAAAAGCAGGGGGAGTATTTGAGAGAATTTAATGCCCTTGATATCTTCCTCTAAGATAGAAGGAGGAACGCAGGCTAAGAACCTGCTTAGGTCGGGTTCACAGGGGCATGTTATTTTTTCCGGAGGAATCCCGTTATCTATTCCAATTCTGATAAGATAAGGCGGCGGGTTAGAGAAAACTAGAACTAATGGCTTGTTTTTAGATTTACAGTAGGCATCAAAAAAATAGCCTGCTGTATTTCTTTCAGTTGGAAAAATAATTCTCCTGTCCTTTTCAAAAGGCGTAGTGGAATTCATTAAGAAGACTATCTGCTTGTTTTTGAGAGTAGAGGAACAATAGGCAACTACATCAGAGTTCTCGCAAACTTCCTCTATTCTATTTGCAACTACTACTTTTGAATTCTCTGGGGACTGCTCTATTCCGTCATAAAATTCTTCTGGAGGATATACTGCGAATAACTTTCTGCTATGGAGATAGATTCTTCTTACACCATTCAATTTTAAAAGCTCCCTTAAGAGCGCGTCACCAAAGCGGCCGTATCCAACAATTCCTACATCAATTGGCCTGAAAATATGCTTATAGATCTCTGAAAGAACATCTGTCTTCTCGCAGATTCCATCCAGTCTGGAGGATGGAGAAACCTCAAATCTGCTCATTAAAACAACTTTTCTGTCAGGATGGTGGTCTTTAACTCGGTTTCCAACTGCTGCCCCATTAAACGAGGCATCTGCAAACCGGTAATCCATCAGCAAAATATCAAATTCTCTCCAACAAATCTCTTGAACCGCTGAATCCTCAGTGCATTTAGCAGGCGGTTTAAATGTATCAACCCTCAAATCCATATGGTCTAATTCTTCAAGAAGAGCCCTCCTAAGAGTGTCTAACATATTCGGCACATCGTCAACCAACAAGATATTTACTAGGTTTCTTCGTACCATCTTCATGCATTTGAGAGAGAAAATGCCTATAAAAGTCGGCTTTTTTGCTTTTAAATATTGCTGCAAAAGATTATATATTTCTATAAGTTTGTATATACTCTTATAATCAGTCTTAGAAAATTTTAAAAACTTCAAAACCATAAGGATGTATGGAAGAGGAACTTAAAAGAATACTCTTACTAATTGGCGTAAATAAGAACGCAGTTGAAATATATCTGGACTTGATAAAGCATGGGACTTCAAGCGCCTTGGATATTTCCAAAAGAACAAGGATTCATCGTTCAAATACTTACGATGCGTTAAGGGAGCTGGTTGAAAGAGGATTTATAAGCGAGGTTTTGGAAGAAAAAAGAAAGCTGTTTAAAGCAGGGGAGCCTGAAAAAATAAGGGACTTTATAAAAAACAGAGAGTTAGAGCTTGACAGCATAATTCCCGGCTTAAAAGAGTTCTCTTCACAGGATAAAAAAGAAGATGAGATATCTGTCTCTAAAGGAGTTTTTGCAGTAAGAGAAGCCTTAAGAGAGATGCTTAG
The DNA here is from genome assembly GCA_964651965.1 of Candidatus Woesearchaeota archaeon. GTDB lineage: Archaea > Nanobdellota > Nanobdellia > Pacearchaeales > GW2011-AR1 > MFWN01. Next base: position 101,623 of record CAZYZS010000001.1, read on the forward strand.
GCAGGGAGAAGAAATAAAAGTTTTTGGGGCTTCTAAAAAAGCTTATGAGTCTCTTGGAGAGTGGTTCTTAAAAGATTTTCACAAAGAAAGAATAAAAAATAAGGTAGTAATGAGGCATATATACGATGAAGGGGCTTTGGATAGAATACAAAAATTAAACAAGATGAAGTTTACTGAAGCGAAATACGTTTCACACAAATATTTCTCAGTTGTTTCAACGAACATATGCGGAGACACTGTTTATATTCTCATTTTTGGAGAGCCAATGCTCGCAGTTAAGATAAAAAATAAAGATGTGGCAGAATCTTATAAGAACTATTTTGAGTTTATGTGGAAAGATGCTAAAAAGCTGGCTGTTTCAGGTAGCTGACGTCTTAAAATAAACAGCAAAACATTATAAATAAAATAACTCATAATAATAAAATGGAAAACAAAAGTTTATGCATTGCTATAGTAATCCTATTGGGGATTATCTTAATTGCTTTATTGGCAGTTTTATACTACTATCCTGCTAATAAACCGGTTGTAACTGACTTTGAATCCTGCGTGAAAGCAGGATTTCCGGTAATGGAATCTTATCCGCGGCAGTGCAATGCAAATGGGCAAACTTTTGTAGAAGTGATAAACAATACAGAAGCTAACAGGACAGAAATACCTGAATCAGTGCAGAATTACTCTGTTCAAAAATTCTGGGAAAAAGGAGTAGAGAACAACGGAGGAGCTATGCCCATAGAAGGATTTGACCCTTCTCTTTTCAAAGGCGCATTTCCGGGGCTTAAAGATTCTGATTTTAATGGAGCAGAGGCAATAGGGGGAGTATGGCAGCTGCAAAACGGAGAGTTATTGCTTATAAAAGGAGACCCAAATTACATAACTTCTGCAGACGGAACCCTAACAGATAAAGGCGTCAAGACGTTATTAAAGAACATTGCAGAAAGAAAGGGATTAGAGATAAAAACCAACCAGGATGTAGACAGCCTGCTAGACTCGCTTTCAAGAGAAGAAAAGAATTTCTGCTCAGCAGAATCAAGAGAAGCTGATGCATGCATTCTTATATATCAGCCTGTATGCGGGTATTTCAATTCAAGCATCCAGTGCATAAGAGCGCCATGCGCAGGAACTTATTCCAACAGCTGTGTTGCATGCGCGGATGAAAAAGTAGAATACTGGACTTATGGGGAATGCGAAGTCTAAAGGTAAATTTTATTTTCTATTTGCACTTTTAACAAGCCAGTAAATTGCTGCAATTATAAGTGCAATAAACAGTATCCAAATTATCCAGCCAAAAAACATCATCCCATAGCCATAATTTCCCCCATACATCATGCCCATCATGTTCCACTCTCCAAAATTTCCAAAATTTCAAAGCATCCACGGGCCTGCCAGGGCTATAAGAAGAAGTATCGCTATCAGCAACACCCAAATCAATGTATTTTTATTATCGCTCCTGTTATCTTTTTCACTATTGCTTTTACTTTGATTTATTTTTTTGTTAGGCATTTTTTTCTCCTCCTTGATTATGCAATTTCAAATATACTGAGACTTTCTTATGACCTATCTAATTTTATTTTTTATTTCAGGAGCAGCTACCTCTTCCATTTTCAATCCATTTTCAATCAGATGCTGCTCAACTCTTTTAACAATATCCTTTTTTCTGTTGCCATAGGCAACAAAATCGCAACTAGGGATCTCCAAATCTTTGCAGACAAATTTATATTTTAATTTCATTTTAATACCCTAAAAACAGAGTAAATAAAAGTATAAAAAAAAGAGCAGTCTTGAAAAAAACAACAAAGGTTATTTAAGTTGGGCAACTTAAAAGTTTAATGAAAAAAGAAATTGCAATTTTGGCCGCGGGATGTTTTTGGCATGTGGAAAGGGCATTCTCAAAAGTAAAAGGGGTTATTGCAACAAGAGTGGGGTATACTGGCGGACATGTAAAAAATCCTACCTATGAGCAGGTAAGTTCAGGGAAAACCGGGCATGCCGAGGCAATAGAGATAACTTTTGACCCTGCAAAAGCAGGTTATGAAGAAATTCTTGAGGCATTCTGGACGATTCATAATCCAACTTCCCTAAACAGGCAGGGAGCAGATATAGGCACTAATTATAGGTCTGGAATTTTCTATCTGAATGGAAAACAGAAGAAAGAAGCTGAAAAATCAAAAAAAGAGGCGCAAAAAAAATTTGATAAGCCAATTGCAACAGAGATAACGAAAGCAGGTGAATTTTTTGAGGCAGAAGAGTATCATCAGAAATATTTTGAGAGGCGTGCGGGCCTGTCTTGCAGAAGTTAAGATGGAAAAATTAATCAAGACAAACGAGGAATGGAAAAAAATATTAAATCCCCTGCAATTTAAGATTTTAAGGCAGGGCGGGACAGAGAGAGCATTTGCAGGAAAACTTACTGATAACAAAGAAAAAGGAGTTTATTCGTGCGCTGCCTGCGGGAATAATTTATACTCATCAAAAGCAAAATTTGATTCTGGTACGGGATGGCCCAGTTTTTATGCGCCTATTTCAAGAGACAGCCTAATAATTTTGCCTCTTCCTGCAGGAATAAATGGCTCAGAGGTGCTGTGCGCAAAATGCGAGGGCCATCACGGCCATGTCTTTACAGACGGGCCTGCACCAACTAACCTTAGATTTTGCATGAACTCTGAAACCCTGAAGTTTGAAAAAACTAATACCTCAATATAAATCCCCTTGGTCTTCCAAGATCAAGATAGTAGCCGCATTTTTTAGCTGCAAATTTATCTGCTTCTTTTTCATCCATTATTCCTAGAGAATGGGCAACTTCATGGAAATATACAAATTTTTCTACACGAGGCGGCAGACCATTGGAAATATAAATTGTATGCTCGTATGGAACATAAATCCCAAGAGCCCTCCAGGACCTTCCGTGAGGGAGAGAATTTGGAGGTACATGAAAAACTCTTGCATCTGTTTCTTGGTTTTCCAATAATACTTCTCCTCCCCACTGCATTTCTTCCTGGCAAGTATCCTGAAAATCTAATTCCTGAAATGCGCTTTTCATCATCTCTTGAAAATATTCTTCAAATTTGTCAATAAGATTATTAGTAAAAAAATCTTCTCCAAAATCAAAACTAAAATCGCTATTCATTTTTCTACTTGAGCCCAATTTTTTGCTTCAACAATAGAAAGGACCCATTTTTAAACTTTATGTAGCAGACTGATGTCTTAAAATAAACTGCACTCGCTTATATATCATTAGTCCTTAGCTATTCTGAGATAATGGCAAGACGAAATCTATGATACTCGGGCCATTATCTCCATTAATAAATAAATTTAAAACCTCTTAAAAAATGGGAAAAGAAGATTGTATTTTATGCCTCCAGCCAATAACCAATCCTGTATGTGAAGGATGCTACGAAGAAGAAGTTGATGAATTTTTGAAATCTATGGGATTTAACAAGAACGCCAGAAGTGTTGTGCTAGATGAAATAAGCAAAAAAATGCCGCAAGAAGGACTAAACGAAGAAAAGTGCATTTTATGCGGAGAAGACTATCTGAGTGTCTGCTCTTATTGCTATTTCAATATATCTATGAGAGCACTAAGGGAACTCAACTTCCATGAAGATTTTATAGAATATTTTAGCATGATTTTTAGCTATGAAGGATGAATAGTCATGATGAAACCACCATTTAATAAAATATGGTCAGAGAAAGACGAGTCTGAACTTGAAGAAAAGCATATACCTATTGTAGAAGTGAATGAGAACGAGGGAGTAGAGATATATGTAAAAGTCGGGGAGAAAATGCATCCTAGCGAACCAGGCCATTTTATACAATGGATTGAAATTATTGATGGAGAGGTGCCTATTGAAAAAGTGTGCCTAAGCCCAATGTCCAAATCAGAAGCCATATTTTACCTGAAAGATATGCCTGATAACCTGAAAGTCAGGATTTTCTGCAATCTTCACGGGGCATGGGAATATAAAGAAGAATAATTAAAGATGAAAGACAAATTTAGAGAGTATGGATGCGAATTTGTGAATGAAACAGCCTGTGAAGAAGAGATGGAAGAAGACAAACTAAGTCTGGAAGAGGAAGATGGAAGACATTTTGATGAAGAGTATATGCTGTATAAGGAGCCTTATGAAGATAAAGATGAAAAGAAGTTTAAAGAACTTGTAGAAATGGGATTAGAAGAAAAAGAAGCTGCGCATATCGTTGACAAAGAAACTTACAAACATCTAAAGTTAAATGAAAAAGTGAAAGGAGGAAGATAAAATGGCTGTTGTTTTAACAATAACTGCAATACTTGCAATACTTATAGGCATACTTATCTTTATCTGGCCTAAAATCATTAATTACGCAATTGGAATATGGCTGATTGCGTACGGAATATTGCAGATACTAAATGACTACATGTAGGGTAGCGCAAATTAATTAAAGGCCGCCAGTCTATTTTTTTAAAGTTTTAGAAATCGGATGAAAACTAAAAATTTTATAGAGTTAACTGCGGCAGTCATAATCATCTTATTTCTTTTTGTTCTTGTCTCTTATTTGCAGAGAGAAATCCATTTTGAAAAGATATTAAAAGATAACTTAACCAGCATTTTCATTTATATCCTGCTTGTAATAGCTTCTGTAGTATTCGCGCCTGTTACTTTTATCCCCTTGATTCCGGTTGCTTCTTCAATTTTTGGAGCAAGCCACACTGCAATGTACACTATTATAGGCTGGAGCATTGGCGGCTTAATTGCATTTTCAATTGCCCAAGATTATGGCAAGCCAATTGTCAACAAGTTTGCATCATTAAAGAAAATTGAAGAGATTCAGGAGCTGGTTCCACAGAAGGTCCTTTTTCTTAATATCACATTACTAAAAATATTCTTTCCTTTTGACCTGCTTAACTATGCACTTGGAGTGCTTACCAAAATGAAAAAGCTTCATTTCTTCTTTGCAAACCTGTTATCCTCAATCCCTTTTGCATTTTTCTTTTCATTTGCGGGCAAGCTTGAAATCTTCCAGCAGATAATTCTTTTTATTTTGGGCGGCGGGCTCTTCATGGTCATTTCTTATCTATATCTAAGAAGATGCATCAAGAATAAAAGCTGCATTGGATAGAAAACTGTTTCTTTGTCCTTTTACTTTTTAATATACTCGGACAAGGCTGCAGAATTATTAAATATCTCATCTTTAGAAGAATTTTGTAGGAACCGAAAAGTTTAAATAGTAGTATGAATTACATTTCATATGAATATTCTTGCATATTTAACTTAATATGTTTATACTTTTCTAAAACAGAAGAACTTATAAATAGTTGAAACCTGATATATATAATAAAGCATATGAAAGGAGGTAGATTTAAGAAACAATAAAATGGCAAAAAGTGTATTAGATTGGATAGCTCTGGTACTGCTGATAATTGGCGGATTGAACTGGGGACTTGTAGGAATCGGCGTTGGTGACATTGTTGCTTTGATCTTTGGGAGTATACCTGTGTTAGCTACTATAATCTACGTTTTAGTCGGACTTGCTGCTTTATACACCATATACTTCTTATTTAAGAAGTAAGAGCAAATAGGTTTCGTTTTTTTTATTTTTTTTATTTTAATAATTTTTGATTTAAGTTTTCAAATAATTCTATCATTCATTTTCTTTTGGCAACTTTAATAATGTTCTTTAATTAGTTTGTTACATATGGCGGGGGGTTTCAGCCACTCTTTAACCCCTCGCTTTATAAAAAAAGGTGTCTTTAAATGTACAGCTGAAATATAAAAAGAATCATATATAAGAGGTGTAAGATGAAAGGAGGTCGAGCATTTTCAGTTAGGTTGCATTTTGTAATCTAGAACTGAAAATGGGAGATAAAAAACAAAATGAATCCAATAGACTTACTGAAAGAAGAACATGAAGATATTGAGAGAGAGCTCATAGAGCTTGAAACAATGAAGGAAGATTCTGAAATTAACCTTCCAAATCTGGCTCATACGTTCAAAAAGCTGCATGTGCTTTGGGACGGACACGAGAAAAGAGAAGAAAAATTGTTTAAAGTTCTTAAAAAAGATGAGATTATAGTGCCGGTTAAAAAAATGATGCTGGAGCATCAGAAACTTGCCAAGCATAAAGATGCAATATACGACGCAATAGACTCGGGCAGCGAGGCTAAAATGAAAAAAGTCTTTGATGAAAATGTTCCAGTTATTTTAACAGAGCTTAGGGCGCATATAGCTGACGAAGATGAAGTCTTATATAGAATAACCTCTCAGCTTTTCACAACTGAAGAGATTAAGGAACTTTGGGAAAGTATTAAATAATATAAGTTTTATAATATGCTATGAGATTTTCACAAAAGGAGATAAAAGATTTGTTTTTTGCATGGCTGATGATTTCCTTAGCTTTTGCCATACTTTTCAGTGGCGGAATAGAATGGCTTTTTTCTTCTGAATTTACAACTGTATTTGCATTTATTATTACTTTTGGCATCTCTGCAATTACTGTGGGTATAAGCTTTTTGCTTCATGAACTTATGCACAAATATATGTCGCAAAAATACAGGCTCTGGGCAGAATTCAGGGCTTTTTATCCTGGCTTATGGTTTGCTTTAATCGGCTCTTTATTTGGATTTATTTTTGCAGCTCCTGGTGCAGTTATCAGCAGGACTTATAAACCATTAAGCATGGAAAAAAGGGGAAAAATATCTCTAGCAGGACCTTTAACAAATATTGTTCTTGCCTTATTGTTTTTACCTGGATTTTTATTTTTTAAAGAGGGACTTTTAGGGTTGTTTTTTAGTTATGGCCTTACAATAAATTCTCTTTTAGCTGCATTTAATCTTATCCCAGCTGGACCTTTTGATGGCAGGGATGTTTACAGATGGAACAAACCAATTTATTTTGTTGCATTAATAATTGCATTGTTGTTATTCTTCTCAACGTTTTTAATTTAGGGATTTGAAAAGTTCAGAATGGTTTAAATACCGTAAGTGGCTCGTAAGAATAACTTAAAAAGAGGAAATGAGAAAATCTATAAAAGATGGGACAAAAGCAGTTGTAGTACTGGTTGGCATAATCGCAATTTTTGCACTTCTTTCTTATCTCGTTCAGAATGAGTTAATTGACTTAAGTTTTTTCTCTGATAATGTTGCGGTTATCCTCCTCTTTTACCTTGCTATACTTGTGGTAGAAGCAATTATTGCTCCAATTAACACAATGCCCCTCATCCCTCTTGCCGCTGCAGTATTCGGATGGTGGCAGGCTGCAATTTATACTTTAATCGGCTGGACTCTTGGAGCCTTCGTTGTCTTTGTCATTTCCCAAAAATATGGAAAGCTGTTAATAAGAAAGTTAGTTTCTCTTGAAAAACTGGAGAAGTACGAAAAGATAATTCCTACAGAACATATTTTCCTCAATGTTGTAATCTTAAGGCTTTTCATGCCCATTGATATTGTAAACTATGCTCTCGGCTTATTCACCAACATAAAAAAAAGCACTTACTTAATAGCAACCTTGATCGGCTATGCTCCACTTGCATTTTTTGTTGCTTATCTTGGCAAGGTCTCAATTTTCTATCAGGTAGCTGGGGCGCTAATATGCACATTAATAATTATAATTGAAGGCGCCCTCTTAATCAGAAAAAAGAGATTAATGGACGAGGTAAAATTGCTTATGAAAAAAACAAAGAAGAAGCTAGATAATAATAGAATAATAAGGAAAGAAACTAAATTATTAAGGAAAGAAAAGAAATTATTGAGAAGAAAGACCAGACTGTTAGGGAAAAAGATTAAATTTTCTAAACGTTAAAATCTGCCAAATACCTCTTTTTCCTTTATTTCCTTGCACTTTTTGCATATTACTGGCTTTCCTTTAGTATACGCTTGATAAACAAGGCATTCCTGCCCGCACTCATCACATATTGCTTTATGCTCTCCCCTTCTGCCAAAATTCCTTTTTTTCCCTTCAGAACCAAAATCAACTGTACTGCCCCCAGCTTGTTTGAACTGCACCATTTTTTTGACGATATAATAGATACCGGGCATTTATAAATATATCTTACTTCCCCCTCGGAATAACAGGTTAAATAGACTAAAAATCAAGAATTATAAGAAAAAACAAAAAATTACCTTAAAGCGTCTATAATAGCCATTATTGCCCCTATTACTGTCAGTACAATAACAATCCACCCTGCTAAAGGCACTATTGGCTGAATCCAAGGTACGCTTAAAGTTCCGTTTGCCATGCTAAATCCCACTGCTAAAGCAACAATCACTCCTGTAATCCATCCGATGATGTTTACTAGCTTAGCAAAGGACTTCTTGACCTCTTTTTTTATCTCTTTCACTTTTCTTTTTGGCATTTTCTTTTTACCCCCCATTTATTTGAGTGTTATCTTCTGCGCTTCTTAGCCGTTTTTGCTTTAGGCTCTGGATTTTTATTAAGCAAAAGATAGATTATGGCTATTAATCCCAGATCGTTTAAAATGAAAGTGCATACAAATAGCACTGTAAACCAGACTACTTGTTTTCTATCGAGGGATTTGTACAAAGCAATCCCATACCAAACCAATTTCCAAATAATAATGACTATTAAGATTATCAACCATTCCACCGGGATATTTGTTATTCCTTCTCCTAAGAGGGCTGTGATTGAGTTTGTATCTGCCATTTTTATTTTCCTCTTTTAGTTGAGAAGATAAAGAAATATTCCTTTATAAATGTTGTGAAATATAGTTTGAAAAAAGGATTATGCAAAGAATATTTTGTTATGATATATTCGACAAACAATAATCTAGTGTAATTTCAAAGCATATTTTTTATCACAGAAATGTTTATAAAGTCCTGGTTTTTGTATGCTACTGCATATTGTATAAACAATAAAAATGTGGTACAATATATTGTATTTACTCTGAAGTTGCACAAATACAACTTTGGGCAAAGGGGGGAAAATGAAATGTATTTTTTGCGAAGGCGAAACAAAGGTTACTGATAAAAGAGACAGCCAGGGAGAGACCAGAAGAAGGAGGGAATGCCTGAAATGCAAAAAAAGATTTACAACTTATGAAAGAGTTGAAGATCCTAATTTTATTGTAATTAAAAAGGATAAGTCAAGAGAGCCATTTTCCAGGGAAAAATTAAGAATAGGAATAGAAAAAGCATGCGAAAAAAGGCCAATTGAAACTGAAAAAATAGATAACATGGTCAGTGAGATTGAAAGGAAAATTAGGGATAAGATTAAAGGAAAAGAAGTTGAGAGCAGCGCGATTGGAGAATTAGTTATGAAAGAGCTGAAAAAATTGGATAAAGTTGCATACATAAGATTTGCCTCTGTTTACAGGGAATTCAAGGACATTGGGGATTTTAAACGAGAGATAAAAGAGGTGGAGTGAGATGGCAGAATTAGAAGGTAAATTAGGCTATGAACCCGGAAAAGAGATGCCATTATATTCTGGAAAGTACAATCAGGAAGTATTCACAAGAGTAAGGGACAAGCTTGTAGCTACAGAAGCAGAACCCCCATTTAATGATAATTCGGTTTCTATTTTAAAGATGAGGTATCTTAGGAAAGATGAGAATAGAAATCCTCTGGAAACTACTAAGGACCTTGTTGCAAGAGTGGCTGCATACATAGCTTATCCAGATTTTGTTTACAGCGGAGGAGACGAGGACCTTTATACTTCTTCTGCAAGAAATTTTTATAAGATGATAGCAAACAGAGAATTTATGCCAAATTCTCCTACGCTTATGAATGCAGGAAGAGAGGGCGGAATGGGCATGTTGAGTGCGTGTTTTGTATTGCCAGTTGAAGATAGTATCTCTGCTATTTTCGAAGGGGTAACAACAACAGCGATGATTCAGAAAGCGGGGGGAGGTACTGGATTTACTTTTGACCATCTTCGACCAACTGGAGATTATATATCCAGTTCTGGAGGAACGACAAGCGGCCCAATAAGCTTTTGGAGAGTTTATGCTGTAGCAACAGACTCAATCCAGCAAGGAGCATTCAGAAGAGGAGCTAATATGGGAATGTTCTCTGTAGAGCACCCGGATATTCTCAAGTTTATCAACGCTAAAAAATATATGGATGAATTTAGGAATTATAACATTTCTGTCAAGGTTACAGACAAATGGATGAATACTCTCATTGCAAGCCCAGATGCTCCTTTGGTTGTTACAAATCCAAGAGGTGGTAAGAAGTACTATGTGCCTGCTGATATAGACATTATGGGTTATACTCTAAGCGACTTAATCCCTGTGGATAAGGCCGAAGATAAGGATTTAAAAAAAGTTTACACTTTTGGAATGCTGTGGCAGAATATTATTGAAAATGCGCATGCAAGAGGTGATCCAGGAATCGCATTCATAGATCGACTCAATGAGGATAACCCAACTCCGGCCCTAGGAAGAATTGAAGCAACTAATCCATGCGGAGAACAACCGCTTCTGCCTTATGAAGCCTGTAATTTAGGAAGCATCAATCTTGGATTAATGATAAAAGATGGGGTGCCAGATTATGAAAGGATTAGAGAGTTCACAAGAAAAGGGGTGAGATTTTTGGACAATGTTATTGAGATGAATCTTTTCCCAGATGAAAGGATAACTGAAATAGTAAAAGGAAACAGGAAGATAGGATTCGGGGTAATGGGGTGGGCAGATATGCTTGCTGCATTAAAAATAAGGTACGATACTCCGGAAGCAATAGAATTAGCAGAAAAAGTAATGGGTGTAATACACGAAGAGGCTACAAAGGAAACTGAAAAGCTTGCTGAAGAAAGGGGAGCATTTCCTAATTTTGATAGGAGCGTGTATGCGGGAGGAAAGAAAAGAAGAAATGCTACTACAACCACTGTTGCACCTACTGGAACAATTGCGCTAATTGCAGGAGCTTCTCAAGGGATAGAACCTTTTTTTGGCAATGCTTACTCTCATAGGGATGCAGAAGGAAATATAAGGCAGATAAAAGGGCCAGAGCTTAAGAGAGCGTTAGAAGCAAGAGGTGTTGATTCAGAAATGGTATTTAAACAGCTTTTTGAAGGTAAAAAACTCAGCGAGATACCTGAAGTTCCTGAAGATATTGCGCAAGTTTATGTTACCTCTCATGAGATTCCAATAGAAAAGCAAATCCAGATGCAGGCTGCTTTCCAGAGGCATGTTGATAATGCAGTAAGCAAGACAATTAACCTGGTGGAAGAAGCAACAGTTGAAGATGTAGACAGAGCTTACAGGGCCGCTTATATGGCAAAACTCAAGGGCATAACAGTGTATAGAAACGGAAGCGATGAAGAGCAGCCAATAATCTTTGGCAAGAAGCTCGAAGAAGGTCCTCTTGTAAGAAGACTTGTTGGAACAATAGACCACCCATTAAAAGTTCCTGAAATGATGCCTGCAATAAGAATACGTCAAGAGACTCCTTGGGGGCAGTTGCATATGATGCTTGTATTTGACCCTTCAAATGATTATCGCCCATTAGAGATGTTTAGCCTTTTGGGACAATCTGGAGAAGAGGAAGCAGCTACTTTAGAAGCTCTTGGAAGATTGGGCTCCCTTCATATGAGAAGCGGAGGAGATTTAGAAGTGTTAGTAGACCAGCTCATTGGCATTGGCTCAGGCATTACTCGCTCAACAAGATCTGGACATGTAAGCTCTTTAGCAATGGGGCTTGCAAAGGCGGCATTAAAATTTCTTGTTGCAAGAAAATATTTCCCATTAGAAGACATGCTTATGGGAAGAGTAGACTACGACCAATTCAGCGAACAAGTTTCTGATATGATAAGGCAAGGTGAAGATGGAGAGGGAGGCATCCGCGTGCTACTTAAGAACTATAAAAGAGGACAAGATTTTCTAGAGAAAGAGGAAGGACCTCCAAAATCAGAAGTCAAAAAATCCGCGCTAAAAATACGTGCAAAAAACCATAAAAGAAGGGAAAAATGCCCCGAATGCGGGGGGGCATTAATAAGAGTAGAAGGCTGCCTGAAATGCAGCAGCAATTGTGGATTTTCAAGATGCTAATGATTATCAGAATGAAAATGTAAAATGATCCTTAAAGTAAAAAAATTAAATCCTGAAGCAAAAATACCCAGCTATGCGCATAAAGGAGATGCTGGCTTGGATTTATTTTCTATCGAAGATTTTGTTTTAAAGCCGGGAGAGAGAAAACTGGTTTCAACTGGAATATCCACTGAACTTGAAGAAGGGTATGTTGCTTTGATATGGGATAAATCTGGAATAGCTGCAAAAGGGATAAAGACAATGGGGGGAGTAATTGACTGCCATTATAGAGGAGAATATAAAGTTGTAATGTTAAATACTTCTTCGCAGGATTATGAGATAAAAAAAGGACAGAAAATAGCACAATTGTTAATTCAGCCAATTATAGACGCAGAAATAAAAGAAGTTTCTGAATTGAGCGAAACAGAAAGAGGAAGCGGAGCTTTTGGCTCAACAGGAATATAGATAATAAAAAATAACTTTTCTATTGCTCATAAGTTTAAAAAGAAAAAAATTTGTTTATTTTTATAAAAAAGGTTAAAATGGTAGATTATAAAGTTGTTAAGCCTGAAATAAAAGTTATCGATTTTGGTCCAAAACTTGATTTAGGAGATGGAGTAGTTCTTGGTCCTGATGAACTAATACAATTTTCAGGACAGGTAATTTACAAAAATGCTCAAGCATTAAGAGAATCTATAGAACTGGCAAGGAGGAATGCTGTTGATTTAACCAGGACGAAAAAAAGCCTTGCAAATACTACAGGAAGAGCCCATGCTTCAATGGCCGCGATGGCTGGTGGAGAGTTCAGCATAGAAGGAGATTCTTCTAAAATGGGGGACTCTGCTTTTACAGGAGCAACGTTTTCAAATGCGCATATGACTTCTGGTAGAAGAACCAATGTAGGTTCAGAGGAAGAGGAAATTGTAGTCCCCGCCTCAATTTACAGTGCAGGAGGAAGTGTTTTGGAAATGTACCTAGAGGCATCGCGAAATCATCTTGAAGCAAACAAAAGACTGAGAGACATGGGGGTTGAAAAACAAGTAGCTGCTAAAGTATTGCACTACGGAATTAGGGGGGGAGGGTCTATAAAACTCTCAGTTGAAACTATAGCCGACTTTGCAAGATTTCAAATGGGGCAGCCACTTCCAGTAGAGTGCAAAGAGATGATCTTACAATTAGAACAAGCCTGTAGGGAAAATGGAGCACCAGTCTTATTGGAAGCAAGGAAAAGAGCCCCAAGAATCTGCTATCCCAACACTTCTATTTTTAGAGAAGATGATGAAAATGAAGCAACAGAACTCGTGGGTAGACTTTATGAAAGCAAGGGAGATCCTATTCCATTACGTACAAACGTTCCTTCATCAAAAGCACTTGAAAGAAGAATAAGAGAGTATGTGGCACTAATAGAAGAGTCACATAAGTCAATAGAGAGTTTCAGAGATAGTAAAGATAGAATATACGATATGGCAAGGGCGATTGCAGGAGATTTTCCATCAGTTAGTGTTTCAATAGCAGAATTTGTTCCTTGGAGGGTGTGGGGAGAAGACAAAAGACACAGGACAGTCAGACAAGTGGTAGAGCCAATTTATCATGCTAGAGATAGAACAGAAGAATTTTTATTCTCGTCTGGAGAATTAAAGGGGCATGATTTTGATCCCGAGTACCTAAGATTGGTTCTCTCAATGCCGGGAGAAATAGCAAGGGATTCCGAGAGATTAAAAATATGGGCAGATCGAGCAGAAGAAGGATTATCTGTTTCCAGAAGACTGATTGAAACTGGGATAGATAAAAGCGATGCCATATACGTTGTTTCAAGACTAATTAAACTAGCGATGGTAAAAACATATGATCTTTATAACGCATTAACAGGGGGATTTGTCCCATTAAGGATGTGCTCGACTGCAGAGCCTGAAATGAGAGAAATAACACACAAAGAAGCGATACTCCTTAGGGAGATGTTGCCAGATTATATGCATCCATTATTAAATCCCAAATGTTATCAATTGGGGTGCTCTGAGGAGAGTAAATCTTTTGCAAAATGTAAGAGAGTTACTTCCTTTATGCCTTGGTGGGATGATGCAGCTCATGAACAACTCAATAACGAGAGACAGGAAGCCATATGGGCAGCAGTTGAAGGAGAGCAGGAATAACTCTCAAAAGCATAAACCTTTTAAATACACTTTTTCTCTACATTTTATGATTTGCAGAGGTGCATCTAGAACATGGTCGCAAACAATGACATGGCAATGGACATCTCAGAGAAAGAGTTCGAAGAAACAATCAGTAATCCTAATGGATTAACGGTTGTAGATTTCTATGCCGAATGGTGTATGCCTTGCCTGATGATTGCCCCGGTTATTGAAGAGCTTGCTGCAAAATTCACAAAAATAAAATTTGCGCGGGTGAATATCGATGAGAATCATGCTCTTTCTTCAAAATTTGATGTTTCTTCAATACCCTGCTTAATCTTGTTTAAAAGCGGGCAGGAAATTGAGAGGATTGTGGGAGCATTGCCTGAAGAAGTTATAGAAGAAAAAATAAAGAAACATATAAAATAAAGTTATAGTTTGTTAATTTTCTATTAAAGAGCCGATTCTATATTAGAAAACTTCAGAGTTCAGTTTCCAAGAAATTCTTAGAAGAATTTCTGGGTCCTAAAATTTCTTTTCGAAATTTTTTGGTCTCGCTAATAAATCTCTAGAATTTGCAAAAATAAATTGCGAGATTGGCGAGCAAGAGGAGCCAATTGAGCTATTAATGTGATTCATGAATAGCACACGCTTGAAAAGATTTATTAAGCCCTATTTTTTATATATTTCATGGTTGATTTAAAAGGGGAGGATGAAGAATCTGTAGATAGTGCTTTATCTCAGCAAGTGAATGCAGAAAATTCTTCAAAAGAGGATAAATTAGAAACTAGCTCTGAGTCGGAAAAGCCGGTTAAGCGGCAAGAACCCGTTAGCCCCCACCAACAATCTGGCTCCTTAAAAATGGTTATAATCATTGTTGCAGTAGTCTTGTTGTTAATTATCCTCCTCGTTGTGGCGATTACGGTTATTGTAATGCTTAATGGAGGCGAGAGAGAATTGACAAAAGACGCCAATATAGAAGAAGCCAAAATAGCAGATGAAAAAACTGCTTATGTTATTCTATCAGACGGCGTAAATCTAAGTGCTCTGGAGTCTATTGAAATTATTTTTTCTGACGCTAAGAACAATAAGTATGGATATTACACTACGAGCATAACAAAAGAATATGAGATTAGCGCAACTTCTGCAAACCTTAGCAGCTTTGAGAATATAACTTCTGTTTCGATCTCTTTTACTTTCAAATCTACCCCTGCTCCTCCTGTAAATAACACAAACACAACAAACCCAACTTTTGTCATGTGCACGGATTCCTGCAGCAGCTTAGGTAAAAACTGCGGAAACTGGACTTTTTGCAACAAAACAGTTAATTGTGGGAACTGCAGCACAGGAACATGTAACTCAACAGGGCAATGCTCTGTTTCATGTTTTGACGAATGTGCAAATGAAGGACTTTCCTGTCAGGGAAACATGAGCTATAATTGCAGCGTTGGAACAGACAGATGCTTACATAGAACTAATTTAACAATGTGCGGAACAGGACAGGAATGTTTTAACGGAACATGCATTGTTATTTCTGAATGCTCAAGCAACAGCACTTGCTTTAGCAACACCAGCTTAACCAACATATGCTCGATAGGCTTCTGCAGCTCAACAAGCAGGTGCCAGGCAATTTACAACTCTTCTGCGCAGATATGCAGAAATAATGTTTCTGAATGCGATATGCCTTCAAACTGCACTGGTTCTTCAGGAGTTTGCCCTAGTAATATTAACAAAACAGATGGCATCATATGCTCGATAGGAAAGTGCAGCGTAGGAAAATGCGTTAATTGCACTTCAGAAGGCGATTGTGGGGAAGACAAATGCTATGGAACAGAATTTAGAGATTATTCCTGCAATTCAACAAATGGATGCCAGTATAATGTTATAACAAAAGAAGAGAATTTGACAAATGGAAACTGTGAGGACGGTAAGGACAATGATTGCGATCTTTTAGTAGACACTGCAGACTCTGGCTGCGTTTCTATCTCAGTTTGCGGAAATAATGTAAAAGAAGGAGATGAAGTTTGTGATGGTACTGATCTAGCCGGAGAGACATGCACTGATCTTGGATTTGTTAGTGGCACACTGGCTTGTTTAGGAGATTGCTCTAATTACGATACAAGCCAATGTAGCGAAGTTGCTGCGCCATCTATGTCGCCTTGGGTTAGATTCTGGAAGTGGCTTTTTGGATAGAAAAAATATATTCTAAAAACATTTTTAAACACCTTGTTCCTGGCTTATTCATGGGCCCGTAGCTCAGCCCGGTTAGAGCACTGGCCTTTTACAGTATTCCACAGTGTTTTAAATGGAAACCAAAATACTGATGAAAGCCAGGTGTCGGGGGTTCA
>CAZYZS010000002.1:0-97580 GCA_964651965.1 Candidatus Woesearchaeota archaeon
CCACTGTCTCGTTGTATTTGTTGTATTTGTCCAGCTCTTCATCTGATAGCCTTCTAGTGTTATGTAGTATTGGCCTGAAATTGATAAAATACGGGCGAGCATGGTTATATGCGGGATTAACAAACATCCCCACCCCAACCGATGCCTTGACAAGCGACTGCAGAAAATCAGAGCCATACTTGGTGTTTATCCTGTTCAAATCTCCCTCATCTCGCGTTCTCATCTGAATCTCACTAGAGATGTTAGCTTTAATCTCTCCAACAAAATCGCTTAATACTTGTGACACTAACATTACCCCCATTCCCCACTTCCTAAACTCCCTACAAGCCCTTTCAACTTGCAAAAAGCCTTCTCCACTCCCTCCGAATTTGCTCAATAGCCTATGTACTTCATCAAAAACAAGCATAACTTTAAGAACAGGAGACTCCTGCGGGTCTGAACGGAAAATCTGCCTTATTACGCTAGAAACAAAAGTATCCATAGCGTTTGGGTCTAATTTATTTAGCGAGAAAATATGAATTTGTCCCGGGGTCATATACTTCTTAATATCAATTATCTCTCTTGCATTTTTCACCTGTCGCACATTGCCCTTAAAAGCTCTCGAGTCTGTTTCTTTCAACCCAAAAGAAGGATAGTAAGACATCATTTTCTTGTCATCACATTTCCTTAGCATGCCACTCCACTGAGCTGTGGGGTCAAAGACCAAAACAGCGATGTTATGAAGCAAACATTCTTCGATAATTACCTGCGCGGAGATGCTTTTCCCCCCTCCTGTAGCCCCCGCCACAATCGAGTGAGTAGTCAGTCTATTGGGATCCAGATAAGCAGGATATTTTGTCTCAGCGATTTTCCCTAAAAAAAGAAAATCTGGATTTTTTTGCGGCAATGTCTTTAAGTCCAATTTCATCTGGTATTTTTTTCTTTTCTGAGCCCGCCTCCTCAAAAAGAAGAATATAAGAAGCCCTAAAAGAATAAAACCCCCTACTAAGAATAACGCCCATAAAGGGATTATACCAAAGATTCTTATGTCTAAAAAAGCCCTTTTTAAAATAAGTCCAGTTCTGTTAACAATAACTCGTTTATCGTGCTCTACGATTATCTCAAGTATGTAGTTACCCTCTTCCAGCCCCTTCGGAAGTTGGAATCGTTTAACAACTTGAAAACTATTCAAGATATCTCGGCTCTCTGAACCAAGAAAATAAGTATTGTTATTCTCCCCAAGTAGGTTGTAACTAAAGGAACTATTTAAAACGTTCTCTGGTTTGAGTTTATCGACATTTAGACTAAACTCTATGGACCTATCAATATAGAATTTATTCTTGATAAATTCTACCTGGAGCAAAATAGGTGAGGCGACTGTGTCTTCTACAACGCTGATGTTAACAGGGAGACTCTCTTTCAAATCTCCCCCTACCTCCATAATTCCAGAGTAATTATTCGGGCCGTATCCCTTGATTAAAAAGTTAAATCTTGTGAAATTGTTGGGGCCAACAACAATGCCTGCAGACTCAAATTCAACGATATCCTGAATCCCCTCACTGACTGAAAAGGAAATCTGCAAATCCCTGGGCCCTGAATTGCTAATGTCTACAAAGTCTGTAAAAATATCGCCCTCGCTCAAAACACGGTCTATTTTACTCCTAGAAATCGTGTAGCCATTTCCAATAATTTTTGGACCGTAAGCAGATTCTAGGGAAGAAACTAACTGCAAAGAAAAAAACATCCAAAGCATACAAAGGACTATAAAAAATGCGCAGCCGAGAGAGCTAAACCTTGATCTCATTTTTTACCTCCTTAGGTTCCTCTGGGATGTTACTAGCTTTTTCTTCGCGAATAACCGTTTCTTCTGTTTCCTCTTTTTTTTCTCCAGTATTTTTATCTTCGTCGGGTTTTTCTGCTACAGCATCCTTAACCTCGATTTTATTCATCTCGGTATTTTTAAGATCGCCGGGCTTTTTGGGTTCAACTTTTTTTATCTCTTTTTTTTCAACCTTTTTGTTGTCCTCTGGATTTTTTGTTTCGGCCTTTTTAACCTCTTCTTTCAGCTTGAGAGAAAGTTTTTTTATTTCCTCTTTTAAATGCTCCCTGTCCTGGATGGCCGCCCTAGAAACGCGCTCGCCATAAAGTTTCTTTATCCTAACATATAAATTCACAGCCTCATCAAACTTATCTTCCTTTATGAGATTCTTAAGCTCATTTAACATAAGATAAAGGCTTAAGAGTCTCTCTTTCTCCTTAGATCTGCTATAAACGACCATCAAGATTAAAGCAATAATGCACAATAAAAAAATAAGTATAAAAACAAAAGAAGACTTTAAAGAAGAGAGAAACACAAACCTCGCGCCCACTTCAAAAGTATCCGAGTCCAAAGCGAGCCCTTGTTCACAGTACGCACGGGCGTAAAAAATATAGGGCCCCTCTTTGGCAAATTCTGGTACAGTCAAGTTCTTCTTAAAGAATAAAGAAGAATCAAAAGTAAATCTTTCTTCTCCGGAATCATAAATATTCCCATAAAAATCTTTTATAGCATAATAAAGGGTCATGTTCGTTTCTACGATATCCCTTAAATTTAGTAAAGATATGTTAGCCCAGACCGTTTCCCCAGGCATCACCCCTTTGTATTCTCTAGGCACTTCGACATCAATACCAAAGCCCAGATTTAAGGCATTGATATCTAGCATTATAGGAACATATTTCGTTTCAGTAGCCTCTACCTTAATCAGACCAAAGTACTGGCTTGGCGGAGTATCAAGAGCTGCTATAAAGTCGACTGTTATTTCTTTAGATCCCCCGCTAGGTATGGTGAATTCATATTCACTTAAAAACACCAATTTCTCTAAATCCAAGATAGAAAGGTTAAAAGAGAGGTTGGATGTTCCAATATTGGTTATTTTCATTACGCGAGTTTCTGTAGCTCCTTGTTTAAGCGAAATCTTGAATGAAGGGGGCTCTATTGTAAAATTTTCCATCTTTTTTTCATGAATTATCCTAGAGACATAATCACTAACGGTAACTTCTTCCCTTCCCCCTATAAGCTGCGGACCAGGAGGAGTAGTACCTGGCGGTATTGTCCTTTGAGCTACTGTAAAATTCTGAGGATCTGTGCAATTAACATTAAAAGAAGTGTCATCGGCACAAAATCTCCAATAAACTACAATAGTTGGTGGAGCACTTATTTGGATTGTGAATATTGAAACATTGCTAGTACCTGAAAAACTAACTGCAGAATAGTTAGACCACCCCCCGCCCTGGTCAATCAAAAAGTAATATCTCCTTAAAGCAAAGTTGTCTGTCCAACTGGTTGTGAAGTTAACATAAGAACTCTGGTAAACAATAGCCCTATTCTTCCCGGGGTTACGCCACTGAGGGGGTTCTGTATCTTCCCCAATAAACAAAAAGACTAAGTTACTGCTGGTATTGTGGGTAGGGTCAGAAGCATAGAAGGTTAAATTTCTAATACCTGAAAAACCATAGTCCGGATAAAAAGAAACGCGGTTTAGAGAGTCGATAACAATACTCACATTTTCGACAGGGGAATTAGAATAATTTATATCATCTCCATCATAGTCCACAAAATAATCGTCTAAGTCAAACGCCTCGGTAAGGTTATATCCAATAGCCCAGGAATAGTTAGGTATAATTTGAATGAGCATAGGCGGAGTGTTTGAAATGTTCAGTTCTGTAACTGTACCTGCAGAACAAGAAACCTGCAAGCCTAATGCTAATAAAAAGGAGAAAATCCCAATTATAATTAACCTCTTTCTTTCCATGATATAGTATCCCTAACTTGATTTAAATATCTTTTTAAACGACAGAAAAGAGGAAGCCAAAGCAGGAAAAAAGGTAAAGTAGGCAAAAGTTTATAAAGACCTAAATAATACTTATTTCATGCCTAAAAAGGATATTAAATATACCCAAATAAGTCTTAAAGACAAACCCAAAGCAGAGACGGTAATTGTAAAGGGAACAATAACGCGAGACCAACGGGAGCTGATACAAAAATTAATAGGGACTATAGGGAGTAACGAGCAGGACGTAGTTGGGAAAATTCTAACCCTCTGGCTGTATAACGAGGGATTTTTAAAAATCAAAAAGGGGAAATAAAAATGGAAAATGGAAAATCAAAAGCCGGGGCAGTAATAATCTCAATGATAATCTTAATAATTCTTGCAGGCCTCATAGTCAACAGCGAAATCTATGAGTATATTTTTGACATCTCTCTAAACTTCAGAATAGAGGGCAATAATAATACAGACCCTGTAATAAGCCCATTAAAATCTCCCAATGGCAATAGCAACCCGCTAAATTTTGAGTTCAACATCTCTAGTAACAATACCGAAAATCTTGACTGCAAGTTCCTTGTAGATGGAGACCTCCTTTCTAATGACTTTGAAAATAAAAGAATTAAACAGGAGTTATCAAACGGACAGCATAACTGGATGCTTAACTGCACAGACATAACAAATCTATCAATAGAAAGCGTTTCAATAGGAGATTTTAATATAAATGAGAACTTTTCGGCATCTGTTTCAAAGAAGATTTACTTAATAGACGGGGCGGGCAATCTTATCGGAGGAACTGGAAATCTGCAGGCAAACTCTAATCAAAATGCAGGCATCACTATAAGGATCGTCCGGCCCTCCCTTCAAATTTATCAAGAAACTGCACAAACTCCTTATTCAAGAACTATCGATTCGACTATAATCCGAGAAAAAGGAAATTATACTGCAGAAACGATCTTCAACAGGACTGCCGAACCCATTTCAATAAACAACACGTTTTCAGTTGCCCAAGCAAACTTAAGTTTCAGCAAATATGAAGCATATACAAATGAGGAAATGACGATAAGAGCAGGTATAGATTCTCCTGAAAATATAGATTCGTTAATCATAGACTTTGGTGACGGCGATAGTAACATTTCATATAGACAAGGAGGATTTGCTTCAAGAGGGATAGACTTTAAACATAAATATTCGACTCCAGGAAATTACACTATTACTCTAGATATAACCGTAAAAGGCCAGTATTTTGAAGTGACAAAAAAAGGCATGTACATAAAAAACTCTCAAGATACAACTAAACCGGTTATAACCCTGATTTACCCCCTTGCTAATGAAAATATCAGCAAAGATATAATAACTTTTTCTTACAAGGCAGAAGATAATGTAAAGATCAAAAATTGCACTTTTGAGCTTTACAACTACACTGGGGGAGTGGGGGTTCTAGACTATTCAAAAAAGCAAGAAGATTTAGAAAACAATAAAACAATAGAAGTGGCGCTAAAAGATTTTAGAATAGGGGAATACTCCTGGAATGTCTATTGCTGCGACAACTCAAGCAACTGCAACGACGATCTGGATTATTACAGGAAGTTCACCGTATACCTGAACTCTTCGGCATCTTCTTTGTCTTCAGCAGATGAAAATGCAACTTACTACGAGAAAAAACCAGAAGTAGATGATTTGATATCAAAAATAGACGCATTTATAGAAAAAGAGGCTTCCTATGGTGCAGAAGAAAAGGAGGCTCTAGAAGATCTGGGGATAACAAAGGATTTAGATACCTACAGGAAAATCCTGCAGCAAGTTGATCAGGATTTAGGGTACCATGTCGCCCTTATAAAAGATGAAACCCTAAAAGAAAAAACTATAAAAGAAAAAGAAGCCCAAATCGAAGAGATAAAGGGAAAGGTGCCAATAGACATAAAGATAGTAGGGAAGCACGAATTTGTAAAGAACAGCTTGGCTAAAAACATGAAAGGGATAGTACAGGATTATATAGATTCTAAGGGAATAAAAGCAGACTCAAAAACAGTAAAAAAACTGGCAGAATTAAATACAGATATCCAAAATAATATCGTAGTCTCCACCTCTGTAAAACAAATCGAGATAAGCTACATGGCATCAACTAACGAGATAACTCTTATAACCAAAAAAATAGAGATAAAAAATGATACCTTTAATACTCTCCTAGAAGTGGTACCAAAAGAAATAATCGAAAATGCCAGCGAAATAACTTTTCTTACAAAAAATGAAGTAATAAAAGAAGACCCCGTCTTTGCAATTTCTGTAGACGACCTAGAAAATGAACGTATAGTCTATTATATAAACAAATCAATAGATGTTAAAAAGATAGAAGATACAGAAACAATTATCTTCAAAGAATTTGCAGTGAGCAATAAGATAACTGGTTTTTTTATTCTGGATATCGAATCTTACAATTTAGTATATGTTCTCTTGTTCGTCTTTTGTATTGTGGTTGCAGCCTATCTTTTCTGGTTTTACTTGAGAAAGAGAAAGATAGCACAGTGGAAAAAAGAGGAGAATGTAATAAGAATCTTCAACTACATAAAAGAAGCCAATCGCGCCTTGGAGAAAAATGACGCAATAGTTGCAAAAGAGAACTACCACAAAATACAAGAAGTTTACCCTTTGATCCCAGAAGGATGAAAAAGGTATCTTCTAAAAAAAATAAAAAAGATAAGAGTAGAAATAGATAAAAAAGAAATATTAGCGTTGGTCAAAGAGTTCGAAGCGGCTAAAGCAGAAAAAAGAAGTCAGGATGCAGAAATGCTCTATAAGAAGATACAGCCAATTTACAAACGGCTCCCAAAAAATTATAGGCTAAAAGTCCATGAAAAACTAGTGATATAAACTGGAGCGCAATAAAAGTTTTAAATAGCCAATTCTAAAGATTTCTAATGATTTTATTGCTAGCATTGTTCATCGCCCTTATTGTAGGAATTATAGCCGGCTGCATAACCGGCTTTCTTCCAGGCATCCATATAAATCTAGTGGCGGCACTCCTTTTTGGAATATCTGCTTTGCTCCTTGCCTATTTTCCTCCTCTAGCCTTAGCTATTTTTATTGTTGCAATGTCTATAACTCACAGTTTCGTAGATTTTATCCCTTCAATTTTTCTTGGAGCCCCAGATGACGATTCTGTCTTGGCGGTTCTTCCAGGGCACGAAATGTTAATTAAAGGGAAAGGCTATGAGGCAGTGATTTTAACTCTCTACGGAAGCATGGCTGCAATTTTCATGATTTTGCTCCTAACTCCTTTGTTTGTCTTTTTTCTCCCAAAAGTCTACAGTTTCTTGAAGCCAATCATGCTCATTATCCTTCTTTTAACTTCTTTTTTCCTTTTCTACTTCGATAAAAAAACAAGAATATGGGCAATAATAATTTTCTTCTTGTCAGGCATATTGGGAATTGCTTCTCTTAATCTGGGTCTTAAAGAGCCTCTTCTCCCGCTCCTTTCTGGCTTATTCGGCGCATCTTCTTTAATAACCTCTATAATGAAAAAACAGAAAATGCCAAAACAGAAAATTACAAAACTAAAAAAAATAAGAGTGAAGAAAAAATCCTTATTGCAGGTTTTAGTTGCTTCTCTTATCGCCTCTCCTCTCTGTTCTTTTCTCCCCGGCCTGGGCTCTGGACAGGCAGCTGTTATAGGCAGCGAAGTAACAGGCGATTTAAAAAGAAAGGAGTTCCTCGTATTGTTGGGCTCGGTGAGTACTCTTGTCATGGGCTTGTCATTTATTACCCTCTATAGTATACAAAAAGCGCGCACAGGAACAGCAGTTTTCGCCGGCAAGATTATACCGGATTTAACAAGAAGCGATCTATACTTTATTCTTGGAGCAATTTTCCTATCAGGAATAGCTGCTTTCTTTTTGACAATTTTCCTTGCAAAATTATCAGTTAAACTTCTTTCAAAAGTAAATTACTCCAAGCTTTCCATAGTAATCTTGCTGTTTGTCTCAGCCATAGTTATCTATTTCAGCGGCTTTCTTGGATTTCTTGTTTTCTTCGTCTCCACATTTCTAGGCTTAACTTGCATTTTTCTAAACATAAGAAGAACTCACTTAATGGGCTGTTTGCTTTTGCCAACAATTTTATACTACCTGCTTTGAACTAAACCTCTCAACGAAGTAGCAATATAATCATAAAGAAGATGAGAATGATGGTGATTGCAGATCTCTTCTGAATCTTCTCCAGAATATCCTCTGTCTTTAAAGAATCTTTCCTTCGAATCCAAAATCTCGCGATAAATTTTCTCATCAGAAACTCCTAAATTCCTAAGCTCATAAACCCAACCGCCTATTAATTCTTTATCATACCATTTATTACTGCTCCAGTATCTTTTATCTGTTCCAATTTTCTCATGCATCTTTTTACAAAGAGCCCTTGCCAAATTGGTTTTTAATACCATTAAGGCCAAACACCCCCTAAAACCTTCTTCAACAAATTTCTCAATTAAAGATGACTCTTCATCAATCAACTCATCTAAGAATTCAGAAGCGCCAATCATTTTAAAGAAAGAAAAAATCTGAGTTTTTAAACAAATATGTAATAAAACCCATATTTTGAGCTAAACCTCAACTTCCATATTTTTGATTATTTCAGGTATTTTTGTAACAATGAACTTTAAAACTTCTTTGTCTTTTGCTCTTCTATGCTTCTCTTTAAAACGAAAAACTTCAGTTGCGGCTGCAATTGCCACTATCCCCGTTTCACTTGGCTCGCCGGTATTCATCGCATGCCCTATTACCTCTTCAATTGTAGCTTTAGGATTCTTATTCTGAAATTTAATTGCCTTATCTGCAGCAGCAACAATTGTTAATCCGACATCTTTTTCCATTTTCCCTTAAAAAATCCAATATTTTTAAATGTTGCCCTATAAAACTAAGCTGCCCAGCAGTCCAAGCATAATTTTTCTCTTGGATAACCAATTGCTTTTTCAAGAATCTCAACAGTGGCATAATTAAGGCTCTCCAATCTTAACTTCTCCTTTATCTGCTCGAGAGGCATTCTCCTTGCGATACAATCCTCATCTTTTTTTGTTGATTTGCCATATTTACAAGCAGCCATTAAAGGAGGGCAAGCAATCATGGCATGGACTTCCTTAGCCCCTAGCTGTTTTAATCTTTCAACTTTATTCAACGTTTGAGTGCCCCTTACAATACTATCGTCCACTAAGATTATTCTTTTTCCTTCTATCATTTGCTTGATTGTTATAAGTTTTGTTCTGGCCTCTTCATCTCTCGCTGTCTGTTCTTGAGGAGTATAACTCCTGTCAGAATAGTCATATCTTATAAAAACCTCTGCATAAGGAATCCCAGAAGCCTTAGCATAACCTAAAGCATGCCACCTCCCAGAATTAGGAACAGGCGAAACCAAATCCGCATTAACCGGATATTTCTCTGCCAAAAGTCTACCGATTTCCATTCTAACTTCTGCAACATTTTTTCCGTCTATTAATGAAGCAGGGTGGGAAGTATAGATCCATTCAAAAGTACCGTATTTAACTGGCTGCAGATCTAATTTAGCCAAACTTTTTATGCCCTCTTTACTTAAAAAAACAATTTCTCCAGGTTCAACATCTCTCGCAATTTCAATTTCCGTATTTACGAAAGAGTTACTCTCAGAAGAAACAGCATAGCTGCCTTCTTTCTGACCAAGTATTAAGGGCTTTCTTCCCCAACCTCGAGCAGCATAAATTCCATCCCTTGTTAACGCAACAACAGCAAAATCCCCTTTTATAATAGTTACAAGTTTTTTAATACCAGAAACAAAATTATCTTCCCTAGCAATAAGTTTAGAGATTAAAGCAGTATCAGAAACTTCTTCAGGAGACTTGTATCCAGAAAAACTAGCCCCCTCCTTAAGAAGCTGTTCTTTTAATTCAGGATAATTGATGATATTTCCATCAAAAGCAAGAATTAGGGCCCCAGATTTTGACAGTTCAGAAACTGGCTGTCTATCGCTAGAAACACTCCCGATACCCATCACGCCCTTCATTCCCTTTAGAATATCTTTTGGAAATTGCTGCCTTAAAAGGCCCCTATGAGTATAACACTCCAAAGCCTTATCGTCATTGAAAGCAAACCCGCAATAGTCCTGTGCTCTATGCTGCAAATAAAAAGCACCTAAAAATAAATCACCAATGCAATCCTTGTCAGAAACAATGCCAAAAATTCCGCTCATCTTTTTTCTCCTTTATATCTCACAGAAATAGCTCTTTTTAAACAATGCTATATTGCAGAATACATTAAAAACAAATTAAGCTGCAAAAACCTTGGCTAAAGCAGGAGCATCTTGATTGCAATAACTTCTTTGTGCCATCCTTAAATTAACGTCCCCAGAAATCTCATCAACCTCTACGCATCCAGCTAAACTTCCATTAGATATTGCCCTTCTTTCGCGTGTCATATACTCCATAGTTATTCTTCCATCAAATCCTGCTTGGATTATTCCTGCAAATTGCCCCCAAGACCCGCTTAACTCCCCTCCAGGAGCTCTTTCAATCCTACCGCAAACCCCTCTAAATCTAAGTTCTTCCCTTGTCCCAAATAAATAAAGCCTTCGCGGTTTTGTAATTATTTCTCCATTACCTTCTTGCAATTCAAAATAAGGCCCCCAATCAAGTCCTCTTGCATCTACATCTATTGGTTCTATCTCCCTAAGCTGAGCTTTAGAAATACTTTTTGAAACATAAAATCTACGAGTAGAATAGGTAAGTTTTAATTTATCTTCTTGGGCTACTTCCGCAATATCTTTTTTCTGTCTATCAATATACACTTCAAATTTTTTAGACTCAAGCAGTTGCTCTCTGGACATATGTGAATCTCCATCTACCGTAAAAGCGGCTTGGAATAACTGAGATTTTCCAGCCCTAGCTTTAATTGGGAAAAAATATGGCCTAACTGCAGCAACTATTTTAGATCCCCCTCTTAGTTGATTTGGACTGGTTGCGCCATGACAGATGCATCCCAATCTACCAAGAGTACTTTTAGAATCAATGAAAACTCCAAAAGATTCCGGAATCGTTACTTCCTCCTCGCTAACAACATAATATATCTTACATTTTCCTTGAACTTCTGGATAAAAAATAAACTCCTCTCCTTGATTGAGGCCGTGCTTCTTAGCATCACCCCCCCTTGCTAAATCTCTCAACCTTTCAATACTTATGTCCGGGTAAATAACCGGACACTCGTAAATTTCCGCACCAACAGTCAAATCTAGCGAAGTCAAATCAAGATTCTCAGGACGAAAAGGCCTAACAATAAGGCCCCTATCATGAGATAAAGGAGTCAAATGATCTAAACCTTCTACCATACTCTCTTGCACCGGAGGAGCTACAGCAGATGCGATTAATCCCCTCCTTCCCTCATCAAAACCCCCGTCCCCAAGCTCGAGAAAAGAGCTGCTCAAAACCTGATGAGTGGGAGGCTCACAAAGTCTGGAAATCTTCTCTCCAGACAAAACTTTCCTTTGCATTAGTTAAAAAAGTGTAGGTTATTTAAAAATTAAATTATGGTGCAAAATACATTAAAACCACTTCCCCAAGCCCTCTTGCTTTTCTGTTTCTCTTCCAAAAATGCTTTCGATATATTTTTTTGTTAGTTCAAGATTCTGCTTAACATAGGGGGGGACATCGAAGTTAGTAGCCAGACTTATAGCAGGCTCCAGGTATTTTATAATGCCCCCTTCTGAAATTGTAAAAATTATTTTTCCCCCGCATTTTGTACACTTTCCAGTCAAAGGCGGCCTTCTAAATTTCTCATTGCACTTAACACACCTAAAAACTTGCTGAGAGAATTTCCTCAAGTTTCCTTTTATATCTCTGATAAAATGCCTGTCAATAACTAATCTCGCCACATCTCCCGTATCAACAGCCCTTAATTTTTGCACAAGCCTCATCTGCTTCTCTACTTTTTCCTGCATAGTTGGGATAGTTTTATAAGAAGAATTTACTGTGCCTGAATTAAAATCCGAACAATCGTGGGTGAATTTTATGCCTACGAAGGGGTCTTCTCCGTTTTTTAATCTGGATTTTACATTGGCAATTTTAATTTCTGAGGAATGTTTTCTTTGCTCCGCTAATTCATATAGTTCCAGGGGATATTCTCCAACTTCAAAATCAAGAATTTGGTCATCTACCTCCCCTGCATTAATCTTGGAGTTCAAGACAAGAGGGGCATCTTGAGTTCCGCCTCTGTGCGCAGGAAGAAATTTCCTAGAAAAGTTTATGAGAACATCTAAAAGCAGCATACAAGCCACTTCATCTCCATCACAGTCCCTTCTTACTGCTGCGTGCATATAAGGGCTAGCCATTAAACCCTGTACTTTAGAAAATCCCACAATCCTTGCTATTACTCCTGCACAATTATGGGGGGCCATACAAACACCCAAATGTCCGACTAGCTCCTCGCGGTTCTTGATATTATAAAAAGGTTTTAACTTGTAAAATCGTATAAGCAAATCATCTAAAAATTTGGCTACATTTATGAAAACCTCGTCTGCTTTCTCATCTTTAGAATCAGGACAGCACGGAAGAATAATATCATGAGGCATCAGCTCTAAAATTTGTTCCTCGCTTTCAAGCTCCTTGTCATAGATATCTTTTGTGTATCCTAGCTCCCGTAACTTATCTACGCTGACTGAAACCTCTTTTGGCTTGAAGTGTGTAACGGGAAGCTCTGTAACATCATATCTTACTGTACCATCTTTATTAACACATAACCTATGCTTGGCTCTTAACACCCCTTTGGCAAGATGCTCTGGCGTATGGCCTGAAGAACTAGTTCCTCTGACTCCTTTAATCATAGAAGGAATTTCGCTCCTTTCCAGCCCCAGCCTTTTAACAGCAGAGTCAAAAAAATGCTTTATGTCAATTCTTCTTGTTGAAAATGGCTGGCCCTTGCCATGCTGGGGACATTTTTCTTTGACAAATTTTTGCTGGCATTCTGGACAAAAGTTCAGCTTTTCTGTTTGTTCCCCGCAACTCTCGCATATATAATAAATCGTTTCCTGCTGGCATTTCGGGCAATAATAAATTGGGAAGTCTCCCTTCACACTTCCAAAGTTATAAGCTTCTAAGACGCTTCTCATTCTCCCGCCTTCTTGGCCCACTGGAAAAAGTCCGTTGGGGCTGCCAATTAATTTTCTTAACTTTGCTTTTTCTGGCCTCCCCATTCTAGCTCCTACAAAATCTCCTGCCTTATCTTTTATCTTATATTTACTAAGGCCGCCGATTATTTCCAATACACTGCCTTCTTTTATTTTCTTAGAAATCTCATCCACTTCTTTTCCCAAATCCTCTGAAGCTATCCCCAAATTAAGAAGAAGGGCCTTGCTATCCTCTTCTTTTAAAACAACGTTTTCGGTAGCAACTTCCTGCTCCATTCCCAAAAGCTCAAGAGCCCTCTTTCCCTTAGCAAAGCGCTCTCTTTCTGTTTTGTTGTAGGGAAACAGTAACTTTCCTTCTCTTATCATAGAATGCCCCAACCAATCTAAAAAAGCCAGAAAAAGCGGATAATCTATCTGACTCCAAAAATAAATAAGCCCGGGATGTAGGGGGATATTATATTTTTCAGAAAGTTCAACAGCTTTTTCTAGACTTATTTTTCTCTCAACTTTATCAGTATAACCTGCTTTCTTGAGTTCTAGTTCCCACCATTCCTCAACATATCCGGGCTTAAGTAGTTCAGAGTTTCTATTTACAACGTCTCCAATTGGGAATAAAAGGTCTCCAAGGTAGATTATTTCTTCTGCATCATTATAAATTTTCTTAGCTTCTTCAAAACTTGTCGGTCTTTTCACGCTTCCGTCCTTAAGCCTTACAATCGGACCGTCTATACTGTCGCAGCTTGTTACAACACATCCTTTAGTCGGCTTTTCTAATTTTAACTGTGCGCCCGTAGACAAAAAAGAGTCTGTTATAGCCATGACCGACGGATGTATCGATGTGGCTGAAAATCCATTGACCCTGCTCCTCCCGTACCTGAACCTAAATCCCCCAGAAGCAGAAGGGTGCCCGAAAACTGGCCTTCCTGCAACAATATCTTTGATATACGTAGCAACAACGTTCCCTTTTCCAGTCTCCCTCTTCTTGTGGATTTCTATATATTCCTGCAAAAAGTCCCAGCCAGTCATTTTCAGCCCGTTTTTCTTGGCATTGTTATAAAGCCTAAATCCCTTAGCTGCTTTCTGCGCCAGGCCCTCAGAAAAAATAAGACACATCCCCCCACGAATAAAATTAGTCTCCACCCTGGGCAAATCTTTGAAATTAGACACCTCTTTCTGCTCTGTAGGGTCGCCTGCAATCTGTATAGGCATATTTTTGGCTAGAAACCCCATCTCTTCTTCTGTTGGGAGGTACTGCAAGTTGTTTACTCTCTCATGATAATCCATATTCTCAGTTATGTATCTTTTGACTTCTTCCTCTGTGGGATCATACTTTGCAAAACCAAAAGTCTCTCTTAAATAATCAATAAGCATCAAAACCATGCAACTGGCAGTTGTGCCCGCACTCCTAATAGGCCCAGAAAAATAGGCTATGAAATAATCTTCCCCCTTGTTGGTCTTGCCAAGTTTTAACTCTGTGAATCCCTCAATAGGGCTGCTTACAACTGCAAGTGTAATATACGCAAATCCCACCCTTATACCCGCATCAATTGCCTGCAACAGCGACTCAAACTTGCAGAACTTCTCATGAGCTATCTCGTCTGCAATCTTAAAATAAACCGTAGAATCCAGTTTTCCGTACTCTTTTTCCAGGTCCAGTATTCTCTTGACAATTCTATCATCATCTATCTGAGGATATACTGTAGCAATTAACTTCACAGCTTTTTCAGCCATGCTCATCGCTAAAGGCACCTCTACCTTGCTTAAGGGGTCTAATCCTTGTGCTCTCGCCTGCTGTGCCACACTATAACACACCCCTACTTTATCTTGCAAATCTTTAAAGTAACGTTCAGTGTTCATTTTTTGATTCTTTTTTTAGGAAAAATCCAGTATTTTTAATTCCCTCGTCTTTAAATTCATCATATGTACTTTACACGGGTCAGGAATGTTCCCAACTTTCTCTTCAAAAGGTGTTTGGCTCTGCCAACAGGAGTTGGCTATCATCAGTATGTTATTATAAGAATCTATATCGGGCCTATGCAAATCCGCTGTTGTTATTATGTCTGGAATCCTCCTTATGAGCAGAGGGTCTTTTTCTCCAGGAATGTAGATAACTGAAGAATGCGAAGGAGCCAAATGTCTTCTCTTTAAAAGCTCTTTTACAACCAGTGTAGGTTTTTTATGCGCATTAATAACTCTTAAAGAGTCTATGTCATTTATAACTCCATTAAAACTGGCGCCATGGTACATTAAAATATCATACCCTTCTACAAGAGAAACATAACAAGGATTAGTTACAAGGGTTAAATTTTTTAGCTTGTAAAGTTCTGCCCCATAATCTTCTCCGATTGCTGGCTGAGGTTCTGCAACTCTTACTGCATCATGCTGCCCAGGACACATAATTATCCTTATGTCCTTTCTTATCTTCCCAAGCAACTCCGCCAGCCGGTCGTATTGTTTTTTCATGTCCGTTATAGAGAGAAAAGATTCTTGCCCAGGATAAATTCCCACACCATCTACGTTGTCTCCCACAAGGAATAGATACTTTATCTTCTTTATAGCTTCAGTAGGGTTTATCTCGCCGTTAACCCAATCGATAAATCTCAAGAAATTGCTCTCCAAAAACTTATCACTGCCTACATGCACGTCTGCAGTAAACAAAGCATAAACTTCATTGTCTGACTTCTTTTTTTCAAAGATAGCTGCATCAGGGTAAACAATATCATTAACAAAAAGCATTTCTCTGCTTCCAGTGCACTTTAATCCGATAACCTCATCCATTATTATTCCCTGAGCCTTTTCATAAAGCTCTTTTTTATTTTGGTTTACAAGGGCATGAGTTCTGCCAGTTAAATCCTCTACCTCCAAAAGAAGGTTTTTATTTTTAGTTAATCTCTTTTCTGAAACAAGAACTATAACCGACATGTTTTGCTTTTGTCCGTTAATTCTATCGATAGACGTCAGATTCTGAAGCTCGGACCTTTCCTGCAAAATCTGCTTGAGCTCCATATACCTATTTCTAAAATGTTTTACAAAATCATCTACCTCTATTTTTCTTGCTGGAACGATGCTGGGAGAAATTATTCTCAAACTAGTAGACTCGTCAAGGCTCTTCCTCTCTTCTACATATTTTTCTTTTTTTATTTCTATATTGAAACTCAGATTCACAAAATACCTTTCCACTAACTGCTTTTTCTCTTCCTCCAAAGATAAAAAAAGTTCCTGAATTTGTCCGATGTTCTTATCAATCAGCGACTTGGTGATAACTCTTTCGTTAGAAATTGTCTTTATTTTGTCTAGCATCTGGTTTGCCACACTCTCGTCGCTAAGCTCGCTAAAAAATTTCAGCATCTCGTTGTCTAAAAGAAACCCCCTTTCAATAAAAAATTTTAAATGTTCTGATTGCATTTTTCCCTCCGCAATTTATCTCTTCGGCTGTTTTTTATCCAAGAGACAGCGCTTCTACCAAAACCGATTTAGCCTGTTGCTCAATATCTTTTGGTATTTCTGACCTTATTTCCCGAGTCTTGCCGTATTTTCCTCTTGAAACATCCTTGGCGTTGATTAAACCTTGCATATCGTACTCGCTTATTATGCTGCTTACTCTTCTTTGCGTAAGAATTTCGGTGTTTGTCTTTTTGCACAGTTCTTTGTAAGCTCGATAAACATCCCCTGTAAAAACTTTCTCGCTTTTTTCAAGAAGCTCCAGCATGGACAATAAAGTCAGCTGGAATTGTTTGGGCTCTGACCCTATTACATCCAAGATTTTGTCTCTCTCTATCTTGCTATTAGCAATGTCTATGTGTTTTAGGTCGATTTTGTTCGCCCCTTCTCTCTCAGCCATCTCCCCAGCCACCCTCAATAAATCCAACGCTCGTCTAGCATCTCCATGCTCCCTGGCTGCAAAGGCCGCGCATTTTTCTATCACTCCATCCCCCATCGCATCTGTATGAAACGCGCCTTCTGCCCTTTCCTTTAAAATGTCCTTGAGCTGCAGCGCATTATAGGACTGAAAAACAATCTCTTCCTCCGATAGCGAGCTTCTTACTCTCGGGTCTAAGTTATCCAAAAATCTTAAATCGTTACTAATGCCTACTAAACATATCTGCGCGTTCTTTAATTCTGCATTTAATCGAGTCAAATTATAAAGAAAACCGTCTTCTATCTTTTTGACTGCCTGATCCACTTCGTCTAAAACTAACACTAAGAGCTGTTTTTCTTTGTCAATTATTTCTAAAAACTGGCTGTAAACTGAATCAGTAGGAAGCCCGGTAGCAGGAACTTTTCCTCCAAGCTTTTTGATAAATTCTGCCAAAATCCTATATTCAGTGTCAGAAACTTTCCTAAGCTTGCAATTCAGATACTCTATCTTTAAACTAACTCCGCTGTTTTGCACTCTTTTCAAAAGTTCCTCTCTAACGTACTGCACCGATAGTGTTTTGCCGCAGCCAGTTTTCCCATAAACAAACAGGTTGCTTGGCCTTTCTCCTTTTAACGCAGGTGCTAGAATTGCTGCTATCTGCTCTATCTCCTTATCTCTATGGGGTATTGTTTGAGGAGTATAATTGGACTGGAGCATGGACTTGTCCTTGAAAATCGTATTCTTAGTTGCAGAATCAAAAATCTTGTCTAACTTTACTACCATCTTTTTGCCACCTCTGTGAAAACAGAATTTTTAGAACACCTTCTTTTATAAACTTTCTTGTTCTCTATTATATACACACAACTTAAATTTTCTCTCGCCACACCTGACACGTATATTTCCTGTGCAACCAAAAAACTAAAAAAACGGGATATCATCGAGTTAGTAAAGAATATTGCCTTAAAAACAAGTGTAATCACCTAAAAATTAGAACACCTTTATTTCCTATGCAAATTAGATTATTATTTATTATATTCTCTGTAAAAGCTGTTTTATATAATATCTTTCTTATTATTATATATTATATAAATATTAATATAATATATATAATATAATATAGAAAACTTTATAAATAAAAAATAGAAAAAAAGAAGCCGCTTTTGCCTTTTTAAACTTTTCTAATCTTTTCCATAAGAAACCTTAGGGTGAGGGTCTTTCTTTCCTCTTTTCCAGTCTTTCTTTTAAAAAAGGTTCGCACAAATATGTTATTCTGTAGTAGGTAAAAATCTTAACAAAACCACATTTCAAAAAAGTTATAAAGTCGAATTAATTATAGAATTAACGGGCAAAATTAATCAGTTGTTAGGTATTGCGAATAATTTAGCTGATAGTTTTGTTAGTGTAACTAATCTTCGCTTCCTTAAGTACCTAGAACTTTTGCCCACTGAAAAAACAAAGTCATTTGAAATCGATCTATTAAAAGAAACTATCCGACCCGAAGACTTGATGGATAAGACATTCAAGGACACTATAGATAAATATAGAGAGTGGTTTCTTTCCGAAATCGCTAGGCTAAAAATTGATTTAAAAGATATAGAAAAAGTAATTATCAAAATTTCGCACAAATCCGGAAAATCTTTTGGCAGCCATTATACTTGCGATGTAACTGTTACTGCGAGGGGCAAAGATTATATCAAAAAAGTATTTTCTTCTTACTCTTAGCCCCCTTTTTCAATATCCTTTTCATCACAGAAAACTTTATAAATGAATTCCTTATACTTACTATATGGCGATAGACAAAAAACCGCTCAAAGATATAATTGCAAAATTGGTTGTGACAAAAGAGGGCAAGAGATTGGGCTTAGTGAAAGATATAACCTTCGAAACGCGAACTGGAGAGCTTATTCAAATAGCTCTTAAAGACCCTACTGCTTACACAAGAAACCTGAATTTGGAAAAGACAAAGCAAGGAGAGGTTCTTATTCCATATTCGGCAATCGTTGCTATAGGGGACTTTGTTGTAGTAAGTGAAGAAGACTTGGTTTAAATCTTATTAAAAACTAATTCCTATATAATTTAAACAAACTACTTAAACAAAGCATTTTAAAAATGAGAATAATTGGCTTTAATTTTAAAAAAATCAGTGCAGAGAGAAAAAGCGATTTAAAAGGAAAACTGCAAATAAAAACCCACATGGACCTAGAGAAAGTAGAAAAAGAAGATTTAGATATTGCAGGTGAAATCTTAAGATTTTCTTTTGTTTACACAATAAATTACGAGCCAAACCATGCAATAATCGCATTCGAAGGAAGCGTTTTGATAAAGCCAGACAAAGGTTACGATACCAAGCAGCTGCTCAAGGACTGGAAGAAAAAGAAGCTCCCAGAGGAAGTTCGTTTTTTGGTTTTTAACTTTGTTATGACCAAATGCAATTTAAGAGCTCTGCAGTTAGAAGAAGAATTTTCTCTTCCTCCGCACATTCCGCTCCCGAGAATCACCAAAGAGCAAGAAGGAAAAGTCAATTATACAGGATAAAAGCATTCTTTATAAAACACATTCTCCATCGCAATAATAATTAAAAATAATTGCGCGTGCTACACCTCATGCCAGAAAGCAGATATTCCTCAAAATTATGCGAATACATAGGAAAAGTCGAGCTAGAAGCCTTTCAGTCCAGAGATCAATTTAGGCGTTACACTCATTTTTGTGATGCTCCAAAGAGTTTGCCTAGCAGACTATCACCAGGAGAAATAGAATTAGCAAGAAAGTATTTCGCTTCAAGAGCAAGAGAAACACGCCCAGCAAATATTGGTAGTGCATCAAGCGACTCCAGCGAGGGAGACTAGCACAAATTTTTCAACTTACAAATCCTATAATTTTATTAACCCTCTTATCTAAACTATTTTATGCCCAGATGCGACAATGGTTTACTCGAGCGGTCTCGAATTGAAAACACGATAACCGCGTCCTTCGGGACTTCCAGGTTCGAATCCTGGTCTGGGCGTGCACTTCTTAGTTTCTTTATTATCTTATTAAGAGAAGCGCAGGCACAGCGGGCGTTACTATAACAACATCTATTTTAGAGGACATAAATTCTTATAAGTCTCAGTTCT
Organism: Candidatus Woesearchaeota archaeon; assembly: GCA_964651965.1. Taxonomy (GTDB): domain Archaea; phylum Nanobdellota; class Nanobdellia; order Pacearchaeales; family GW2011-AR1; genus MFWN01. The sequence goes on from CAZYZS010000002.1 coordinate 19,887, forward strand.
ATTATATGGATATGTTAGTTTTGAGCAGGCAGAGAGACGAGTCTATAATGATTGGAGATGAAGTAGAAATAACTATTGTTGATGTTAGAGGAGATAAAGTCCGTCTTGGGATAACTTACCCTAAACGCATACCAGTTCATCGCAGAGAAATATACGATGCAATTCAGAGGGAAAAAGCCCAACAAGTTCAAGGAGATGCCCAAGTGCATGTTGAAGGTGCGCCTAGAGAGGCCGGGCTAGAAGAAAGAAATAAAGGAGGCTACTTTAATTGTTGTGGGGCTTATGGAGGAATGACAGCTACACAAGGAGCCCGCAGGAGAGTTTCTTCGACTGGAGTAGAAATATATTGTCAGAAAAGAGACAGCCAAGGTTATTGTGGATTTGAGCATACCGGCGATCCAAGCTTATGCCCTTTTAGTTTAGAAGGAGTGGTATAGTCCTCCTAATAATTTATACAAGCTCCCCAACTTTCCCAAACTTATAGACTTCATCTCCAACAACATAAGCCTCAAACTCTCGTAGCTCTCTCTCAGGGATAAACATCCTGTTATCTTCAAGGTTTGCTACCTCGCTGCCCTCGACAAACGGGAAAAATGAAGGAAGGATTATTACTTTTTTATCTTTCCATTTCCCAACTAAGAAACATTTGTATTTTTCTTTTTTATAATCATCAGAGAGCACAACAGCAGGATGCCTGTGCCCCAACACCAACATTTTTATCCCTTTATCCAGGCATTCTGGAAATATTTTATCACCATGAACGAAACAAACCCCCTCTTCTACATAGTAGTCCACTACGCTCAGCTCTTTTCTCTCTGCAATTGGGCCCAAAACAGTATCATGATTTCCCTTAACAAGCACAACTTTTTCAGCTTTTTCTTTGAAAATATCCAAAATTCCTTTCACCTCTCTCCATTCCTGCTCAGAAATATCTCCAAATTCATGTTTTAAATCTCCAACAACAACTATTTCTTTTATTTTTCCTTCATTTTCTTTTTTTATTTCTTCAAAAACCTTGTTCAAATCTTTTACAGTTTCTTCAAACTGATTTCTTGGAACAAAAATTCCCTGCTCATTCAGACTTTCTTCCCATCCCAGATGCAAATCTCCTAAAACCAGGATTTTCTGCACAGGAAAATACAGGGTTTTGCCTATAAACTTAAAATCATCCATAATAAACATGTAGCTTAAGAACTTTAAAAACAATTCTAAATATCATAATTTCCTAAAGAATGCTGCCCGTGCTCGTGCACATTGTCAAACAAAACACTCAAAGACTGCCCTGTTGCTGTCCTGTAAATAGCCTCTCCAAATAATTTTATCATGCTTACTACCTCTATGTTCTCTGCCTTTGGCGGATTTAAAGTATCAGAAACAAAAACCTTGTCAAAAATCTTGAATTTTTCAACACCTTCTGTAAATAATCCATGAGTCCCATAGGTAAAAATCTTCTTGGCCCCATTCTCTTTGAGCTTCTCCGCTGTTTTTATCATTGTATTTCCAGTATCAATAATATCATCCACAATCAAGCAGTTTTTTCCAGCAACGTCTCCAATGATTACTATTTTAGCCACCTCATTGTCTTTTTCCCGTGTTTTATGCCCAAATGCAACTCCAGATTCTATACCCCTTTCTTTAAGCTTTTTGACAAAATAATCTGCTCTCTTTCCTCCTCCAAGGTCAGGCGAGACAATAATCAAGTCCTTTAGAAAATCCGAGTGATTTTTTTGAAGGTAATTAAGGAGGCTTGTTAAAGAATAAAGATTATCAAAGGGAATCTTAAAATACTCCTGTATCTGCGGCGCATGCAAATCTACAGTCATTCCCCTGTCTGCGTAAAGCGAAACAGTATCTGCCAATGCCTTGGCATTAACACTTACTCTCGACTCATCTTTTCTGTCCTGTCTAGCAAACCGTGTGTAAGGCAAAACAATATTTACCTCTTTAGGAGAAGAAAAAGTAGTTGCTTCTAGCACAAAAATTAGTTCTGTGAACCATTCTGAAGGGTTTTTATTTGAATCATGGATTAAAAAGCATCTCTTCCCTCTTATGTTTTCAGCTATTTTTATCTTAAACTCTCCGTCTTTAAAGGTGCTTTTGTTCATATTAATAATGCTCACAGAAAAATCTTTGCTTTCTTTCATCTTTAAATAATCATAAATCCCCTTCGCGAAATCGTATCCTTTACTTTTAGGATCAACTATAAGGGCAACCTCTTCCATAATTTAACAGAAATTTCTGCCTTTATAACCTTTATCAATATGCAGGATATATATTTATCTCTCACTAATCTCTTTCAAATGCTCTTGGTGCATTCTTTTCAAGAACTCTATCTTATCTTCCATTTTTAATAAATCAGTGTATCCTTCTAGAACAATAGAAAGTGCAAAGGGTGAAGGCAATTTTACATTTATTTGCTCTATTTTTACTTTTCCTTCTTTAATCCAGTCTAAAACCACTCTTGTATTATTAATATCCATTAGATCTTCCATAACTTCTCTTCTCGCCTCTCTTAAGATAGGAAAATTATGCGAAATCCTTTTTACAGAAGCAAGTAAAAAATGGCTCTTCATCTGCTGCTTTCCAACGGTCTTCCTTCTTCCTTTATAGCTCCTTAGTATCATTAACGCCCTTGTTGCGCAGTGCCTGAATCTCCTGTTTAATACTTCTGTCTTGCTGATTGCCTCTTCCAGTATTTCTTCCACATTTTTGCTGTCTAAGAATTTAAGTGCTTTCTCTATCTCTAGCTTTTCTCCAACCAGATAAAATCCATTATCTCTTATCCCCACTTCAATATCTCTCCCTCCTGCTCTACCGACCAAAAATGCCATTGCTCTTGACAGTGCATCGTTCACTCTCCTTCCATAAAGCGAGTGAAATATAGCATAGTTCTTTTCTCCCTTGTAGCGTTCAATAACTATCTTTTTTTCGTGAGGTATTAAAGCATATTTGAATTGCTCGTAAAAATAATTGTAAATAGCCTCGCTAGCCTCTTTTTCGCAACATAGATATTCTTGAACGAACCCCCTGATTTCCTCAGGAGAACTTTTTTGTCTGAACCTTTCTTCCACTAACTTTCTAAATCTATTGATTTCATTTGCAGAGTCAAAGCTTAACGGCAGCATCTCTGAAAACCAGGAAGGTATTGTCGGAGGTCTCCTAACAGAGGAATTGACATAAACATTCATCCCTCGAGTATACATGTATTGGTATTTGTGCCCCCCCAAAACAAAAACATCCCCTTTTTTCATTCTTTCAAGAAAGGCCTCATCTATGACCCCTATTTTTTCTCCCATTCCATCTCCAGCAGCCACTATCACGCTGACAAAACTCTCTTCAGGTATTGTCCCTATGTTAGTCATATAAATCATTCTAGCTAATTTTCCTTTTTTCCCTATTTGTTTGGTTTCCTTATCGTACCATATTTTTGCATAGACGTTTCTTGCTTCTAATTCGTATTCCCCAGAAAGATAACTTAGAACATTAAGAAAATCTTCTCTGCTTAAACTCCTGTAACAATAGCTTTTCCTTATAAGAGAAAACATTTCTTCTTCTTCCCATACCTTATAGATAGCCATTCCAAATATCTGCTGGCTTAAAACATCCAGGCAGTTTTGAGGTATCTGAATTTTGTCTATTTTTCTCTCCATTGCTTCTTTCGCTAAAACGCAGCATTCCACTAAATCATCCCTGTCCATTGCAATGAATCTTCCCTTGGCAACATCATGCAGCTTATGTCCTGCCCTCCCAATTCGCTGCAAGCTTCTTGCCACGCTTTTCGGGCTTCCCAAAAGTATCACAAGGTCAATGTATCCAATATCAATTCCAAGCTCTAAAGAAGTGCTTGTAACAACTACTTTTAATTTTCCTTCTCTTAATCTCTGTTCTACATTAAATCGATGCTCTTTGCTTAAAGAAGAGTGGTGCGCCCCTATATTTTCCATATATCTATCAGGGAACTTCTCCTTTAAATGATGAATAACTCTTTCTGTAGCACTTCTTGTATTTGTGAATATTACTGTTGTTTTATGTTCCTGAATTAATTTATCCAAAAGTTCATAAAGAGAAGAATGAAGGAATTGCCCTTCTACATCTATCAAATCGCGGACAGGGGTTATTACTTTTATGTCTGTTTTTTTGACAAACTGAACATCTGCAATAAGACAATCTCTTTTCTGTCCTACTAAAAAATTAGCAATTTCTTCCAAGGGAGCAACTGTAGCAGAAAGCCCGATTCTTACAGGAGTTATCTTGCTTATCTCTTCCAGCCTTTCCAGGCTTAAACTTAGATAAACCCCTCTTTTGTTAGCTAAAGAATGTATCTCATCCACTATAACAAACTCTGTGCCTTTTAGCAGCTCCACGAAGTTTCTTGTAGTCAGGACAATTGCCAAAGTTTCCGGAGTGGTAATAAGTATGTGCGGCGCTTTTTTAAGCATCTTGCTTCTCTCACTGGTAGAAGTGTCCCCTGTCCTTAATCCTACCCTTATATCTAATTTCCTGCCCCTAATTTTTTCCATCTCTTTTAATGGGTTATTTAAATTGACTTCAATATCTCTTGATAGCGCTTTGAGGGGGCTGACATAAATACAATAAGTCTTATTTTCTAGCTCGCCTTTTTCTTCTAAGCTCATCAGGTAGTCTAGAATAGACGCAAAAGCGCATAAAGTTTTGCCGCTTCCAGTAGGCGAGCTTACAAGTATGTTCTTCCTGCCCTTTATTGGAATGACAGCATATTTCTGAGACTCTGTGAATCCCCCAAATTTCTCTTTAAACCATCTTCCTACCAAAGGGGTGAGGGAATTGAGTATCTCCTTATCTGAATTAGGCTTATTTATACGCTCTATCATCTTTAAATCTCCTTTAATTTATTTCCCTAGAACACCATTAATTCTTATCCAAGTAGAATCTCTTTTATCTATTGAGTATTAACCTTTAAAAACCTATTCAATTTTAATTAATTCTCTGGCCAACCCATTCTTACTTTTCCTTGGAATTGTTCAATCAATTCAGAAAGAGGGCTGTCACTTAAAAAAGCTCTATAAAATTCACTGTTAATTAACCAAGAAGAAGGTTTATCATAGGCCTTACTAACATCTAACATTCTAGGATTCAAAAAAGCATTGCTTTTGGGATTATTATAAGCACTTTCAGGTAAGTTCCCCTCCCCGTTTCTTAAATCTCTAATCCAAACTTTACTTGGATGGGGTGTAAAGGAGATTTGCATAAATCTATCTAATCCTAGCTCGGGTATTTCTTTAGTCAAAGATAAATAATTTCGACAAATTACTAAAGCCTGTTGTCCGGGATAATACATCCCAAAATACCCTAATGTTTCAATCTTCCCCGCACCCCCCTTCTTTGTTGGAATGTTGCGCAGATTACTTCTCTTTTTAATAAAACAGCTCCTCCTTCTCCAGGGATATAGGATTTATCTGTTTGTCTGGTTATTTCCAATCCTTGTTCCAAATTCTTTTTTCTCTTAAGTAATCCGCTCAGCATAGTCTTTTTAGTTATTAGGATTTTATAAAGATTGTTTCATTTCAAAACATATATGAATACTTCCCTGTTATTTACAGCAGAAATGGCAAGAAATGTGGCTTGATATTCTGTTAAACGAATAACAAAAATATTTATAAAGTGGAGACTCTTTGATTTATCTACAATGAAAAAAGTAATCCCAAAAGAGGTTAGAGAAAAGCTTTCTAAAATAATGAAGGAGAGGTGGAGTAATCCTCTTCTAAAACAAAGGATGTCTGAGTTGCATAAGGGAAAGAAACTTTCTGAAGAGCATAAACAAAAAATTCGTGAGTCTTGTTTAAGATGGAATAAAGAGGTGGGAATGCCCTCTGAAATAAGAAAAAGAATCGCCGAAAAACAAAGAGGAAGAAGAGTTTCAGAAGAAACTAGGAGAAAAATTTCAAAAGCAAACAAAGGGCATAAAGCTTGGAACACAGGGCTTACAAAAGCGGACCCCCGAGTAAGAAAATACACCGAAAAGAAAGCAGAAACACAAAGAAGATTGTACAAAGAGGGCAAATTAGAGCCGGGGATGTTAGGAAAGTATCATACAGAAGAGACTAAGAGGAAACTTGCTACAAGATTAAAAGGCAAAACTTATGAAGAGATATTTGGGAAAGAAAAAGCTCTGAAATGCAAGAAAAAACTTTCAGAGCTAATGAAAAACAAGGTTCAAGGAGAAAAGAATCCTATGTATGGGAGATTTGGAGAAGAAAACCCCCATTTTGGAAAACTAGCAAGGCATGGGAAACACTCTTTCAGAAAAGACCTCGGGCACCATTGTCGTTCAAAATGGGAAGCCAACTATTGCAGGTTTCTTTTGTGGCTCAATAGGAAATATCAATATGAGCCAAAAACATTCATTATAACTTTGCCCTCAGGGATCAAAGCCACTTATACTCCCGATTTTTTAGTTGATGGGAAAGAGTGGCACGAACTTAAGGGATGGGAAAACCGCTCAGAACTAAAAAAATGGAAATTTTTTCAAGAGCAATATCCTAATGAAAAATTTGTTTTTATAAACAAAGATAAATATAAAAACCTCAAAAATTTGTACCAATATATCATCCCGAACTGGGAATTTTAAAAATGGTGCGAATCTCTGAAGAAAAAAAGAATAGAATTAAATCTAACATTCTAGCACATCTCTACGGATGCTTTCCAAAAGCTCTATTTACTAGCGAAATCAGTAAATTAGAAGCCAGAGACGAAGAATTTACAAAAAACCTTCTCAAGGAATTATGGAAGAATAATCTGGTTGTAGCAATTAAGAAGAATTCTAATGGTGTCACTTTCAGCAGAAGGATTAAGTGGAGAATTGGCAATAAGGCCTATGAAGCCTACAAATCTCACCAGTAATATATGCTTTCTAATAAGTTAATATTTAAATAAACAGTGCCCCTTTGTAGGTTATGGACGAAGTAAAGATAAAAGAAGCGTTTTTTAAGGTAAAAGAAGAGATCTTTAATCTAGGAAGCGAGTTATCTGAGATAAAAAAAGAGATGCAAGAAACAGCAAGATTGATAAGGCGGATGGATGAAGAGCTCACTCGGATAAAGATAGACCTTATGCTTAGGGAAGCTGAAAAATCCCCTAGTCAACTAACAGACAAACCAACAGTCAAACAGACAAGCACTCCAACACGCAGTCCAACAGATAGCTTTCAAAATACGTCAAATTCTGTGACTCCAACATATAATCCGACACATGGACAGGAAATAGGGGGGTGGAATACCCAAAATTGGCAGACTTCCACAGGAAATGAAGGGGTTCCAACAGACAGACAGACAAACCAACAGACAGTCCAACAGACACATCTTTTACCTGAAATACCCCATTTAGCCACTACAAAATCATCCACTTTAGATTCTTCCGCCTTAAATGTAGTTACTAATAAAAGTAGAGAAAATGCCCAGGAAAATACCCTTGTTTTTCCTCAAAAAATCTTCCAAGATTCCAAACCAATAAAGCAACAGATTTCAGAAGCCTCTGAAATCCTCGCATCCCTCGATAATATTAAGAGAGAAATAAGGAGGAAGTTTAAGTCCATAACTAAGCAGGAAATGCTCGTTTTTTCGACAATTTACACCCTAGAAGAGCAGAGCCCAGATGCAGACTATCAAAAAATAGCCTCTAAGCTTAGTTTAAGTGAATCTTCCATAAGAGACTATGTTCAAAGAATAGTAAAAAAAGGCATACCCATAGAGAAAGAAAAGCTAAATAATAAGAAAATTATCCTTCATATTTCTCCCGAACTCAAGAAAATTGCCACTTTAGACACTATAATTAGGCTTAGAAGCCTTTAAATTCTTCGCCAGCAGATAAATTTAACAAAGACCAATATTTTCGGTGTAACGAAATTAAAATGCGCTGCTAACTAAGATAAACCCCCTGCCTTCTCTGTTTTTTAGGGGTTTTAAGCCTTGTTGAGTTATTTTCTTTGCTTAAACAAGGCTCTCCTTATTTGAATATGCTATTTTTTGAATTCTCACTTTGTTATTATCAATAATTATTTCCTTTCCTTTTTTCCTCACTTTCGTCCCTTTGTTCTCCTTTTCCTGATTTTACTGGTTTTAAGCCGCAATTTCTCTTTATTTCAGCTTAAATTCTAAAGTTCCTCGGGCCAGTAAAACCCTCACTTTGGTCTATTTTTGCCCTTTTTCTTGGTTTTTATACTCCCTTTTCCCCTGTCCGTCCTTCTTTCTAAGTCCTTATTTCTCTCTTTTTCTGCAATACTTCTGTTTTCCCCAAAAGAGACTTGTTTTTCCCTGTTTTTTAACTCTCACTTTTACCTTTTTTTCATAAAAAAGGTTCGTATAAGCTATAAAATAGTTCGGTTAAGGTTAATTCCCTATTCAAAACCTCCCTTTTCCCATTTTTAGCTTATTTTAACCCTATTTTAGCTTAGTTTAAGCTTTCTTCAGCCATTTCTGCTCTTTTTTCACTAAAACCCACATCATTTCCCTTTCCATTCCTTTTTATCCTCACTTTGGCCTTTTTTAGCATCATTCCCTTTATCTGATCCGGTATGAAGAATCTTTTTTTGTTGTTTTTCCCCATTATCTCTTCTACCAAACCATCACTTTTCTGTTTTATGCTGTTTACTTGCCCCCTTATTGTTGCCCTTTCTTTTCCTAACATTGCGGCTAGGTCATCATAGCTCAATTTCATTTCCGAATTTAACATGACCCACACTATTGCCCTTTCAGTCACAGACAAATTATCTAAAAAATTGTCCAAAAACGATGTTTGAACAGCTGTTTGAACAGGTGTTTGAACAGCTTCAACAGCTGTTTGTTTGTTAAACACTGTTTGTTGCTGTTTAAACAGCTTTTTGTTGCCGAGTATATCTATCATATTTTTTAGGTTTTCTATCTCAGATCTTATCGAGGACAATTCATCGTATATCTCAGAAATCTCTTCTTTTTGCTGGTCTCCCTTCTGGTTTAGGTGTTTAATCCAGGTAGAGGTGTTTGAAAAATCCTGTTTAACATTGTTGAAGCCTGTTTGAACAGCATACCTTAATCTTTCAACATCATCAACATCTGCCTTTTTCTTAAACCAACCAAACATGAAATACCTAGAAAGACCCCCTTTAAATACCTTTCTGTCCATACCTCTTAATTTTCTTGTTTTTATTTTTTATTTTTTGATTTTTTTTGTAAACAAACACTCTTAAACAGCTATAAACAGCTGTTTAAAGCATAAACAGCCCATATTTTTTCCGACGATAAAACAAAAAACAGCTGTTTAAACGGGGTTTTCCGCAAAATCCAACACATAATCCAACAGATCTCGACAAAATTTTAAGGGGTTAGCAGGATAGGGGCAAATTTTTTTACACTTTTTATAAAATCTCTTCAATTTTTTATATTTTTCGCATAAATTTTTTTCATCTTTTTTAAGTCTTTTAATATTTTTAACAAACAACTTGCAACTGCTTTTTTTATTGAATCATTTGCAATTTTTTCTTTCATTTTTTGAATATCTGTTTTTTAATTTGCAAATTTTTTGCATTGCTCAATAATTTTTTGTTTTTTTTATGTCAAAAATTGCAAAAAAGCTTATCTTTTTTTCAATTTTCTGCGATTAAAAGTTTTTATCATTGCTTAAATGTTTAAATTGGAGAATAACCTGCATAAATTTGTTAAATTTTTAAAAAATAATAAAAAAATCGGATTAATTTTGTTAAAAGTCTGTTCAATTTTTATAAAAATTTTTAGTGAGTGCCCAAAAAGAACAAAAATTCTATCCAGCACCCAAATTAATCAGTCTTGCTAGTAGAACCGGTCCGAAGTTTCTATTTTTATCCTTTTTGCCTTCTTTTTAGGCAAGCTTTGTTGTTTTAATCTTTAATCAAGTCACTTTCTTGATAGTTTCTTTTTAGTCTAGCCCTAACCCGAGCTTATTTACCCTAAATAAAACCTCTTATCAAAGCTTAAAACTTCCTGCATGCCTAAAAATTTCAAAAACCCATAAATAGCTAAAATATATATTCAAAAACAGCAAACCTTAAATATTTGTGAGATATTTTTTCCTATGGAGCAAAATCGCCAAAATAGTGTAAGTTTAGTTCATGAACTTAGAGAAAAGCTGTATGTTCTTCAAGTAGTAGAATATTATCCGGGCGAAAAGGATCCAAGGACCATGAACACTTTTTTTAAGTATGACTCTTCAAACCAGGAGTTTAATCCAGACCAGGTGCTTAATAAGGCCTATCAACATGGGCTTGCAAGAGCAAAAGCTTTAGGGGTAGAATTGGTATTGGAGGACGAATTAGCCCAAAGAGCAAAAAAAAGAGAGAGTTAAATATTTCAATCAATGCTTAAAACTTCTTGCAAGCCTAAATTTCCTAAAAACCATTGCTTTTTTGCAGTTTTCAACAGCTGTTTATTAAAAAACATTGTTTAAACAACATAAATGTTTAAAAACAAGAAGATTTTTAATGGGCTATGAGAAAAGAGAAATACTTGGATGGGGAGGGTCATCCTCTTAAAGAAGGATGGTACATAGGCGTTTTTCCTGGAAGTTCAACAAGTGCTGCTGCAAATGCGGTGAGAAATCTGCATTTTATTAGGCGAGAAGGTGGCGGCTTTTTAGCCTATTACGAGAAGGTTCCAACTCGCTTAAATCCTGATTTCGCAAAGAACTTTTACCCATTAGATGTTAAGACCTACCTTGGGATGTTAAGAGATAGAATGGGTCGTGTTTTAGGGGTTGTTGAGAAAATGGTAGGAGAAGGAGTCTTGTCTGAAGATTTGAAAGAGAGCCTTCGTCAAACCCTCGGCGCTTCTCCTTATATTTCAGGAAGAGGTTCTTGGAAGCGCCGCCCTTCCCGATAAATCCTTGTTAATTCTTTTAATCATTGCTTAAAACTTTTAGCATAGTCAAAATTCATAAAAACCACTGCTTTTTTCGCATTTTTTTATGGTGTTTTTGTTGTTTTTCCAGTTGTTTATACAAAAACATTGTTTAAACAACATAAATGCTTAAATAATTTGAATTTTTTAAACGAGTTATGAGTAAAGCGAATTATGAAGTTTTTTTAATTCATCCAGGAGCGGAGTTCCACCTGAATGGTTACGAGAGGGATTCAAATCACCATTCAAATTGGGGTACAGTAATTAGAAAAAATAAGGGGGTATTTGATTCTATCTATTCATTTGTATCTATTCCCTTTCATGAGCCCGAAGAATCGGGGAAACCCCCCAAGCATTATATCGTGATGCAGTATTCTCAATCGAATGGGAAAGCAGAAAAATCAAAATTAGTTTCTATAATCGATAATCCTGCTGAAGATACTGGAGAAGCTTTGGCAAGAGAGCGAGCAGAAAAACTCGCTAGAATGTATGCTCAAAAGAGAGCGGCTAAATACGGTGTAGAAACACAAGAGATTCTACCTATTTAAGCCTGTCAAATCTTCTTATCAAAGCTTAAAACTTCCTGCAAGCATGTTTTTTAGCATAAAATAGTGACTAAAACACCGTAAGATTTATATACTTAGGGCACCCTAAGTAATCGTGAACCGGCTTTTAAATACCCTAAGTTCACACCTAAATCCACAAAAGAGGTAAAAAATGACTGAAAATTTCGCAAAACCCTTAGCTGCAATCTATGTTCGAGTTTCCACCCAAGATCAAGCACAGCATGGATTTTCTCTTGATGCACAACAAGATTCTTTGATTAACTATTCAAAAGCATTAGGTTATGAGGTTTATAAAATTTATAGAGATGAGGGAAAATCTGCCAAGGACCTGAAACGGCCTGAAATGAGCCATTTACTTAGGGATGCAGAAGAAAGGAAGTTTCAGGCAATCTTTATTTATAAATTAGACCGGTTTTCAAGAAGCTTAAAAGATTTAATCTTAACAATCGACAAACTAAAGGAATGGGGTATAGACTTTATTTCCTTGCAAGATAAAATAGAAACCGCTTCTGCTTCTGGAAAGCTTATGTTCCATATTATCTCGGCTTTTGCGGAATTTGAAAGAAATATAATAGGGGATAGGACTAAATTCGGTATGGAGAGAAAAGCCAAGGAAGGGGGTTTTATAACAAAGGCCCCCTGTGGATATAAGCTTGTTAATAAAGAACTAATAATAGACCGTGAAACAGCAGAGCAGGTTAAACAGATATACCAAGAATTTGCTGAAAAGGAGATTTCTTTAACAAGCCTAGCCAAAGCCCATGGATTTACTACCTCCGGAATTAAGAAGCTTCTTAAAAATACTACTTACCTTGGCAAGGTTAAATTTGCAGAGCAAGAGAGTGCAGGGAAACATGAGGCCTTACTCAGCGAAGATCTATTCCAGAAGGTTCAAGAGAAACTCGGCTCTTTAAAAAAATGAAAATTCTTCCAAAAACAGAAAGAGAAGCACTAGATATAGTATATAGCGTACTAAATCAGGGTGATTCAAGGTATAATGATCCTCAAAGTGAAATAATTTTATCGAAGTTTTTGTTAAATGGGGCAATTTCTTTGGAAGAAAGGCACTTTCCAGAGATTAATAGCCCAGAAAAAAGTGAACTTGAAAGCATCAAAGGAGTACAAAGAGCAGATAAATATCTAGCAAAAATACTCTTGGAAAAAGAAGGGTTTAAAGATTCAGAAATCTTTTTTGAGAGAGCTTTTTTAGGCTCTCGCCCAGATGTTCTTGCAGAGTCTGAAAGTAAGATTATTGCAGTGGAATGTTGTTCATGCAGAATAGACAAGATAGTAAATTATCTTCCAGAAGTAGAGGCAGTCTGGATATTAACGCTAGGAGAGTCGCCATGGGGAAATATCCATTACCTAAAGGAGAAAATGCATTGGTACATTTTCAGAAAAGGAGTAAATTGGAACAGAGTTCTAGACTTTCAAAAAAAGAAAATTGAAGAATTAAAGAAAGTTCCAAGTTTGTTATAACATCGATTAAAACTTTTAATCGCAGAAAAATCCAAAAAATTTACCAAAGAATAAAAGCAACCAAGATAAAAACGATCAGTATTGTAATCAAAATCGCCAGGAGTTTTTTAGTGATTGTGTAAGTAAAAGTTCCAGCAGCTACAACAACTACGCAAGCAATTATCAACCAGACTTTTTGTGATAGTTCATCCATTTTGATTAAAACTTTTAATTAGTTATTACTCACATCCCCTACATTCACATCTGCATTTATCCTCAACACAATATGGCTTAAATCCTTCTAATAACCCTGGTTGTTCATAATCTGAACAATTAATTACCTCACAATCAGAATTAAGGTTACAGGAGTCATATTCTCCAAAATACTCGCACCTGTTGTTTTTGCATATAACTTCCTTATTGCAAATCATCGAGCACATTTTTCCTGTATAGCCCAAGCATAGTAACCCTGCTTTATTTTCATATATCTTTAAATATTTTTTGTTTACAGCATCTCCACAATGGCAAGAACAATGGGTAGCTACATGAACGCAGTCTTCATCTGTCTCGCATATTTTATGTTCGGGCTCTATTTTAATAGAGTCAGGGATTAAAGCAAAAAATAAGATTACAGCCACAATTAATATAACAACTATAATCAAAACAATTTTCCACTTCTTTTTCATTTGAACAGTAAACAAAAAGACTTAATAAAACTTCCCATTAAAACTTTTAATCGCCTAAACAAAAAACAAAATTATTGCAATTATCAAGACTATTGCTGCTAAAATCCAAAATAACTTTTTAGCAATCTTAAGTCCTATTATGAACAACAAAACAGCTACTACCAAGGTTACAATCGGATATGTTCTGGCTAATGCATATAAATCCATAGAAAACAATAGTCAACGTTCTTAATAAATTCTTCTATCTTTCCCTCTTTCGTCCAATGCTTTATTCACTAGTTTATCAGCCTCTTGCATATGTTCGTTTTCTCTTGGAACATTCTGATAAGAAACTTCTTCAAACTCTTTTTCTGCTTTTTCAACCTGTTCAAACAGCTCCTTCAGCTCTTTTTTCTTTATTTTATACTCCCCATTCAGTTGCCTGACAACAAGCTCAGAATCCGAATAAATATGCACTTTTTTAGCATATTTTTTGCACAGTTCTAAGGCCCTAATTATTGCCCTGTATTCAGCTTCATTGTTGGTTTTTATGCCAACAAACTCTTTATATTCTTCAATCATCTGGTCATTTTCATCTAAAATTATTATGCCAATAGCGGCTTTTCCAGGATTTCCTCTTGCCCCACCATCTGTATAAACAAACAATCTTTTTTCCATGTAAAAATTTACTCGCTGTCTGTTAATAAACCTGTTGTTTAAATAAGATTTATAAAGATATACTCTCTTTCATAACATGCAAATCCTAGGTTTAATCGCTTCTATCTTAACAATATTGCTAGTGTTTATCGGATTAGTTTCGCAAGTAATAATAAATTTTAAAAGAAAATCTTGCAGAGGGTTATCTCTAATCTATTTTATTATAATCTTTTTTGCATATTCTGCTTGGTCCATGTATGGGGTTTCGATATCTGACTGGTATTTGATAATTCCTCAAATCGCAGGAGCAATAATTTCTTTAATCCTTCTTTTCCAATTTTATCTTTATAGAAAAAGTATCTAAAGTTACCCCCTTTCCTTTTTGTTTAACTTTTTGGCTGTTTAAACAGCTGTTTAAACGCCACAAACACTTTCAAAAAACAAATATTTTTATACTTTCCACCTTTAGATTTCCTATCATGAAAACAATAGGGCTTCTTGGGGGCATGAGCTGGAAATCATCTCTAGAGTATTATAGGATAATAAACGAAACCATCCAAAAGAGATTGGGCGGTTGGAATTCAGCAAAGATAATTCTTTATTCTGTAAACTTTGATGAAATAGACCTAGAACATCAAACAAAAGATTGGCAAAAATCCGACGGCATCTTAATAAATGCTGCAAAATCTCTAGAAAAAGGAGGAGCCGATCTTATCGTTATTTGCTGTAATACCGCGCATGTGCTTTATGAAGAGCTCCAAAAAAATGTTAAAATACCTATTTTGCATATTGCAGATGCAACAGCAGAAAAGATTAAAGCTGAAAAAATTAAGAAAGTAGGGCTTTTAGGAACAAAACTTACCATGGATGAAGAATTTTATAAAGGGAGATTAGAGAAAAAGTACGGGCTTACTGTTATTGTTCCAACAGAAAAGGAAAAAGAGGCAGTTCATACGGGGATAAACAGCATAATTCAAGGAAAAACAAACTTAGACATGAAAAGGCAATTTATTCAAATTATTAAAAATTTGGTTAAAAATGGTGCAGAGGCAGTAATCCTCGGCTGCACAGAAATCCCGCTGGTAGTCTCTCAAAAAGACGTAAACACGCGATTATTTGATACTGCGAGGATTCATGCCGAGAGTGCTGCAGAACATTCTTTAGAAAATTAAACAAACAGCAACACTTTTAAACCCCCAATTTCTAATTTAGCCATGGTCATAAAAGTATGTAGAGACTGCAAAAAAGAATTCGATGCCCCTAAGTCAAGGTATCCTCGCAAGTACTGTGATAAATGCTCGGCTCAGAGAAAAAAAGACTACGAGAATATTCACTTAGTGACTATTGACGAATGTGAAGACTAAAACCTATTTCTTATAGAGAAAGGTAATTTAAAACAGAAGCAAATCCTACCCACAACAAGTAAGGAACTAAAAGATACGCCGCTTTTTTGCTTATTTTATGTGCAATTAAAATCATCGCAACAATAGAGGCTTCTAAAAGAATTATATCTGCAAATGCGAGCGCAGGATTCTTCAAGAAAAAATAAAAGTAACTCCAGGCAATATTAAGAATGAAATTTATTACAAAAACAAGTGCGACTTTCTTTTTACTCTTCCCCTCTGCGCTGTTCCACGCAAAATATAAGGATAGTGCAATTAAGAAAAATAAAATGTTCCAGACAATTGGAAAGACCCGCCCAGGAGGGGTTATCGAAGGCTTTATAGATTCATACCATTCTCCGCTCGTATTTCCGGCAGTAAAAATGCTTCCTGCTGCTGCAACAAGATAAACAATAATCAAACTTGCAATAAGAACCTTCCAATTTATTTTAGCCATTTTATTTTTTCCATCTTTTTAAGTTAGGCAGAGTTGTTTCTGCCAAAGTTCTTGCCTGATTTTCAGTCATGCCCAGCTGCTCTACACTTATTTTAACTAATTTTTCAATCTTCTCGTTGAGAGTTATACCTTTGTCTGTGAATTCCCCTTGCCTGTAGCAGAAACAACAATAATTTTCACTTGGTTCCCCATTTTTCTCTCTGCCAAAATCCTCTTCTTTTTTCATCGGCATCCCACAACTCTGGCAAATAATTTTTCTATTTAATACTTCCATCTTAACCCAATTCCTTTATCTCATTTACTTCAATTACTATCGCCCCTTTTGCAGGATAGCCTTTGTTTTCTTCTAACTCTTTAACAAATTCTACCCATTTTCCAGAATCAAAATATTCTGCTTTCCCATTAATCCTATAACCTTTCTCTTCTCCTTCTTTTCCGTACCAGAAAACTAGAGAAACATTCGGATTTTTCTTTATATTCTCGACTGTTGACTTCATGTAGTTATCTGTTAAGATTATCTTATCGTCTTTTATTTTTACGCAAGCAACACTTATATTATGAGGTTGATTTTTTTCATCGACTGTTGCTACTGCAACTATTGCCTTTTCAATTTTTTTTATCTTCTGAATATCCATTTTCTCTTTTCCTTTTTTTCTTCGAATATAAACAATTCATCAATCGTTGTTTTTAAAACTTTTGCAACTTCATGCGCCAACTGTAAAGAAGGATTGTATTTCCCTTGCTCAAGAAAGACAATTGTCTCTCTTCTTACTCCTGCTTTTTTAGCTAGCTCTTCTTGAGTAAGGTTATATTTCGCTCTAAATTCTTTAATTCGCGTTTTCATCTTTTCCCTTAATCTTTTGGATTTAAATCTCTTTTCTGTTATAATACAGCCAGAATATCAAAAATAAGAGAGCCATTCCTCCAACTCCAACGCCCGCTGCCTGACTTACATCTCTGAATCTTATTAGCCCATGTGAAAAGTAACCTATTGCCAGAAACAGATAAAGCGAAACGTAAAATGCAGTAGAGCTTGCTTTTTCAATTACTCTCCTGCTTCTCTCGTCCTTTATGGGATACCCTTCTCTTAAGTCTCTGTTTCCTCTAACAAAAACAAAGATGGCAAACACAAGTATAGTTATTGCAATAATTGCTCCCAGCACTGCCCCAGTAAAATCTCCATCCATAGAAGAGGTTATCACCCACAAAATTCCTGTTGCGATTACAAACAAGCTTACGATCATTATAGCTATCAGCCTTATCTTGTCTCTCCTTGCTGTTTTATTTGATTTTTGTTTCATTTTTCTAACTTTATGTTATATTTAATTAACAATATGTTAGAAATAAATAACACTAGTATTTAAATCTTCCGTTTTTCCTTTTAAAACTTGTTTTTTACCTTTTCTGAAAAACTCGTGAATCCGGAGAAAGAAGATAAACGTGGTCGTCTTTGCTTCTTAATCCTCGATATATTTTTTGAAGGAACTCTCTTCTCGCCTTGTCGATATAAAAGCTGTTGTAATGTTCTGGATTGGTTTTCTTTAAAACCCTCCAGAATAGAGAGCTTACATTTGGATAAGGATACTTTGTAAGTATTGTGCTGTTGCACATCTCTCCTGGAAAATCCGCCCCCCTACCACATTTGGTTGTGTAAAGTAGGTCTATTTCCCCCCTCTTGAACTTTTCTACCTCTTTTTCTGCATTTTTCTGCTCTTCAATTAATCTTTCTTGGGTCATTAGGTTTAGACTATACTTCCTCGCCTCTTCTTCAGTCGGTAAATCCTTAAACGCATTTACATGCACCAGAACTGGCCTTTTTGCCTGTGCGACGCATCTGGATAGTGCAAACAAGTATTGCCCCCTATTTACCCTTCCCCTTTTAAAATTCTCATAACTGCAGTCTCTTTCATATCCTGTTTTGAACTCGCTTACTTTCCCAGGCATCTTGGTTTCTGCTTCAATGACCTTGAAGTTCGTTATACCGAATATATCTTTTAAAACTTCTTCGGAATGCAATGTTCCTGACATTAGCACTAAAGCCTTGTTTTTTTCCTGCAGTTCGCGAAATCTTTTCTCCAAGTTAGTTGTAACTAATCTGACAAGAATATCTTTTTCCTCCTTGTAAAAAGAAACGTAAGTTTCATTAAAAAATCCAAAAAAAGTCTTAGCCACTTTATCGCAATGATAACAATAGTTCTCTTCATCGCACTCCACTGAATTCATCAATCCTGAATCCAAAAACTGTTTTAATATAAGGTAAATTTTTGTCTCTTTTAGGGGAATTATTTTATCCTCGCGAATATATCTTGTTATTTCCTCATCTTTCAGCGCTAGGCTCACTAGCCTTGTTACCTCGCTTATAGCTTCGCCTATCTCTGCGCCTTCAGGATAGAGTGAGCCCAGTGCAAAAATTAGCCTGTTAAGATTAAGCTTTTCTTGATTTGACAAGCTGTCTAAAAATTCATCGCATTCGTCTATTATTTCCACGTCTGTTGCAGGCTTTCGGTCCATCAGGCTCTCTAGCTTGTATTTTTCGCTGTTAAATATTATAACATCAGAATCAGCATACGACTCAAACTGGTCGTAATATCCACATCCTTTTTTTCTTTTGTAGATAGTATACTCTTTGTTCTGCAGCCCTTTATAGTTTAGTTTGAAAGAATCTTCCAGCAGGCTTGTAACTATCTCGCTCGGCATTATTGGACTCCAATAAGGACATATAGGCGCTATTGATAGCCTTCTTACCATGTTGACGTTGTTGAAATTATAGAGCCTAACTTTAGGATTCTTGCTTAAATAGCCGGATATTTTTTTAAAGTTTTTTTCTTTGATTTCTATTGTGCAAGGAAGAAGGGGATTATCGCAAGATTCCTCTTTCTTGCTTTTAAATTCTGTAACAATAGAATTCTCAAAAATGCCCAATTCGCTCAGCTTCGCATTTTTTTCAGTCTTCTCTATCTTTAGGTTCTCTTCCTGCAAAAAAGGGCAGGAATAATTCTGTCTGCCAGTTATTATTTTTATCTTTAATTTCTGTCCATTTTTCAGTAGATATTTCCTGTTGGTATAATCTTCTTCATATTGCCTCTGCAGAGCTCTTGCCGGAACAACAACGCTTGCTCTTCCGAGCTCTTTTGCTATGTTAAGTGCAATGCTTGATTTGCCTGTTCCGCATACCCCTCTTATAAATATGACTCTTGCTCCTTTTTTTATCTCTTCCACGATTTCCTTTACTATATCTTCCTGATTTTTTCCATTGGAAAAAGCCAGAGGCTCAAGAAACTTCTCTTCTTCTCCAGTTTTTTCATATAAGCTCCACATTTTAAAAGAGGAATAAATAAGCAGATTAATAAAGATTGCTTTAAACTATATACTCGATTATATTTTTTCTAATATATAAATGGATTTATTATCAAATTGCCTTTTTTAAGTTTATGGAAGGAGTTTGGACCGCCTTAGCAGTAGATGAGCGTTATAGGGGAAAAGGAAAGCATCAAGAAGTTTTATACTGCGGGGTAGGCCTTGATGGAGACCCGACTGAAGTGGAGATAGGGCAAGAACGCCTCCCTCAAAGATTAGGAGACAAAGAGGCCTTGGCGGCAAACTTGGAGAAGAGGGCTCATTCTTTTTGCCTTGTTAGTACAAGGGACTTAAATAGGATACATCCTAAAAAGAGAATCGCAGTTATATTGGCGGGACTCCTGTTCAGAGAACCCGTAGACCGGATTAATGGTATCAAAATTTATGTTGATGGAGAATTAAACGATCCTTCAAAAGGCATGATAAAAATCGCAGTAAATCGCGTAACGAGAATCCCTCGGAGATTAGTTCATGTTTATTGTGGGAGACATTTAGATTCTCATCAGCCTTTAACAAATTTAGCTCATAGGGCCGCTTCCTACTTATTAGGATTACCAGAAGAGACACTCTACTCACACGAGAGAAGAAAACTTCTGCCTGTTTGGCAATTAGAGGACCCTCTTCATTTAGATCTGTCGGTGGACGAACTCAGAAGATATCAAATAAAATCGCCAGTAAGAGCCTTACAAGCCCATCTCGGTTTATAATCCGAAATTGTTAATAAAATTTTCAATGACTCTATACTCCTCGAGAAAATTATTTCCTTTCGGGGTGAGTGAAAATGTTTTTTTATCATCTTTGTTCACATCCAATTTTATAAAATTTTTTCCAATTAATTCGTTTATGTATTCTTTAAACATCTGAGGAGAAAGGTTAGAGGCGTATAGCAGCCTTGTTGGTTTGATATTCCTGCTCTCTCTGATTGCCATTAGAATGTCCTTGATTACATCTAAACGCTCCCTTTTCTTAGCCATTTTTTATTCTCTTTTGTTTTTTTGTTGCATTCATAACTCCATATAGAAATAAAAAGAAGATGAGGATATTTAAAATATAAATTCCCACAACCCCGCCCTTATGCCAATTGAAAAATGTGGCGACTAAGAAATTAGCAAGCCAAGCAATAAGATTTAAGATAATGACTATAAGATATAGTCTGAGAAACCCGCTCTTCTTAGATTTTTTATAGTTCTCATAGCTTATTATCGAGGCAGAGAGGAATAAAATAATCTGCAATAAAAACATAAACAGATAAGTTGCCCACAAATAATCTAGTACAACAACAATTAAGGCGAGCAAATAAAATACAGCAAATCTCAAGTTGAATAAAGAGCTATGTATGCCTCTTTCTGGCTCGAACTTCTTCCATATCAGGCTATATAAGAGAGAAAATCCAGCCATAATCAAGAAAAACTCAAATACCCCTCTTATAAGAAACTGGTATAACCAGTAGGGCTCACCTAAAAAGTAAAAGATACTTAGAACGTATCTCATGATAAATGCCAAGCCGTAAAAAAAGAACGCGTTTCTAAAATACCTTATCCCCTGATGAGAACTTAGCTTAAATAGTCGGTGGGTTCTTAAGACTATCAAAAAGCAGATTAGGCCTATTATTAAGGTATAAACTAATTTGAATGTCTCTTTGTTTGCCCAAACAAAGTCGTATAAGTACATACCTTTCTGTCACTTTTTATTTATTTAAAGTTTTATATAAGGAAATATAGATTATTGGTATATATCTTATTTATTTACTTTTTCTTCTGAGGCTTTATAAAGCAGATTTATTTTAAATAAGTATAAAATTCAAAGGGGAGCGGGTTTACACCACTCTTTATCCCGCTCCCTCCTTTCAATCAAGAAAAAATAACACCTCTGAATCAGGCCTGTGTAATTAAATTTAAGGCACTCCATTCTTTGCATGGGCCTGATAGTTTTCTTTTTATCTCGATAGTTGCCTTTAAAATAGCAAGTTTTCTGTAAGACTCGTTTAGGATTTTTTACCCTCTTTTAAGCGCGGGTCGTATCCTCCTTGTTCTATTTGGAGGGAAGGAGGGTTATAGCCCCCTTCTTGAAAACACCTGGTCATTTTTATATGCCAAGCTACCAATGGAATCAATTCTTGGGGGAGCTCTATCATTGCCTGGCCCGCCCCTAAACTTTCTTCTACCTTCTCCCTATCATTCGGGTCTGCAGATTCTCCTACAACAAAATAACCCGTCCGTGCGCCCCCGTCCCTATTTTTTCCATCATGGTATACAGATACTCTATGTCCATGAGCTGTATAAGTCACTTTTCCTTTAAGCCCTTCTCTTGGAGAGATTGTTAATTCTCCTCTTATTTCTACCACATCTTCATCCATCTTTTTTCATGCCCTTTTCAGTTTATAAGCTTTTATGGAGTAAAAAGTATAATTCACAACCTATTTAAAGAGGTTCGCACAACTCTCTTTATGAATAAAGAGGAATTTTTAAAAAAGATTGAAACCGAGCTAAAAATATCTAAAAATTCTGCTTACACCATTCGCAATTATGTTGCCTACAACGCCGCCCTTCTTGAATTTTCTAAAAAAACTCCAGAAGAACTATCTTTAGATGACGTTAAACTTTACATAGCAGAACATTTGACAGAAAAATCTTCTTCTTCAGTTATACTTTTTCTTGCGGCAATTAAATATGCCCATTCTACAATATTTTCACGAGATATTACAGCAGGAATAAAACGCCCAAAAAAAGAAAAGAAAATACCAACAGTCCTCTCAAAAGAAGAGATAAAAGCGCTTCTATCTTCAATA
The DNA here is from genome assembly GCA_964651965.1 of Candidatus Woesearchaeota archaeon. Taxonomy (GTDB): domain Archaea; phylum Nanobdellota; class Nanobdellia; order Pacearchaeales; family GW2011-AR1; genus MFWN01. The sequence continues at coordinate 42,097 of CAZYZS010000002.1, forward strand.
ACCAATTCAAAAAGTAAGCTGATGATAAGCCTATTGTATGCCTGCGGTTTTAGGGTTTCTGAGTTAGTTAACCTTAAAATACGAGATTTAGATTTCAACAATAAAGTAGGGCATGCAAGGCAGGCGAAAGGAAAAAAAGATAGGACTTTTAATATCCCAGAATTTCTTGTTTTGGTCTTGATGCAGCGAGCAGAAAAACAAAAATCACTCAATCAAGAGTATCTTTTCACAGGCCCAAAAGGCCGGTTATCTTCAAGAAACGTACAAAAAATTGTTAAAAAAGCAGCGAAAAAAGCAGGAATAGAAAAAGAAGTCCATCCCCATACCCTCAGACATTCTTTCGCCACTCACCTTCTTGAAAATGGAACAGACATAAGGATGATACAGGAATTACTTGGACACAGCGACCTCAGCACAACACAAATATATACTCATATTTCTAATGAAGAACTAAAGAAAATAAAAAGCCCAATTGATAGTTTAATGAAAGAATAAGCTTATTTCTTAAATATCTTAAATCCAACTATTGCGCAATTTACATAAAATAAACCCATTAAAACAGGTTCGATAGTAAAAAGGTTTCCTTTTATTATTACCATTTGGAGCGCGTAATAGGCAACAACCAAGAGAAACGCGCTTATGATTATCTTTATAGAATAGTTAATTGCAATATCTCTGTCTGTATTTTTAGATTCCATGTTCTTATTAAGTATTTGCCCATTTTAAATTTTTCTATGCTGCATGCGCCCAAAAATACGGAGAGTCCGCAGCCTTGTCTGTTTGGGTTTCATCATAGGATTTTTGCCATGAATGTATTGTCTCGTGTCTTTTAGTATGGCCTTTTAAGCCCCAAAAAGTATCCCATCCAACAGTCATTGAGTGTCTCAACCACTCGTATAATCCTAAAACTTGCCATCCATCTCCGTGCGGGAGATAAGATAGCGGTTTTTCATCTTCCAAGACTCCATCGTACTCTCCAGAACGAGTATGCAGATAAGGATGAAGATAAATTATTTTAGGTTCTTCTCGCCTATAAGTTCCATCTAATCTCTCTTCTAACTTTTCTCTTTTTCTTTCTTTCTCCTGCTTTTCTTTTTCTGCTTGAAAATTAATGATCTTCATGTAGTTAATCTTAAATCTTCATTTATATTCTTTTTGCCAATATAGACAAAATGTGGTTTTGGCTTTTTTTGTAGTTGTTTTAGTTCTTGCTAAACCTCTTGGCTAATTAAATAGCTAAATATAAACTTCATCCTCATCGACTACTGCTATATCTGCTAATAAATCTATACATGCCTGTGCGATCTCCTCTGGATTTCCATTTGGGTTAATACTTAAAAAATTTTTATAAGCGCTTTCTTCAGGCGGCTCGATAACTACGCCATGAAACTCTGGCCCCAATATATCTTCTGCATCTCCAACAACAATAGAAAGACCTTCTGGAATATATGGACCATACTCTTCTCTTAGTTCCCGTTGTCTTTGTCTTATAAAATTGGGCTTTCTTGAGTGCCCTGCATAGGCGATTACTAAACAGCTGCCCTCTAGATCGTCTCTTAGCCTATCTAGAAGTTCTCGACGCTCATTCCCAACTTCGTAGAATGCTACTGGTTTTGTAAAATGCGCGAAAAAATCAAAGGTCCTCCCCGCAGGAGTGCAACACGGCACCCAAACAGTTTTACCTGTAGCTCTTCTGTCTTGCGGCCCTTGCCTTACTGTCATTTGGTTTATAGGCCTCCTTACGTCTAACATCTGCTATCAAAAGATTCCTATCGTAATTGAGAAATGCTTTTCTTAATTCTACAGACTTTGTGAAATTGGCTATTGCCCTGGCTATTGCAAGCCTTGCAGCCTCTATTTGTCCTTGCTGTCCTCCGCCTTTAACTTTTACATCTATATCAAAATCAAATTTGCCTCGCGTGTTTTTAGTTATCTCGATAGGCTCCTGTATCATTAGCCTGTGGAATTCATCTAAATTTTCGTATGGCCTCTTGTTGATTGTAACTCTCCCGCTTCCTTCTTGGATAAGCGCTTTGGCTACTGCAGTCTTTCTCTTCCCTACTACCATAAGTTTTCCTTGTTTCTTTACCATTTTGTTATATTTTCTTTGAAACCTCTTCAACTGAAATATAAGCTGTATGTTTTTCTTTTCCAGCTTTTATTAGCTTTTCATTTTTGTACTCTTCTGGAATGCCTTTGTAGCATAATATTCTTCTAAACGCCTCTTTTCCTTTTCCTGTCCGATAATTTGGGAGCATCCCCCTTATAGTCCTTTTTACTATTCTTTCAGCTGTCCCTGGAAAATTCGGCCCCCTCAAAGCAGTTCCTCCTTTGGACCTTTTTTCTTTGTATGTTTTGATTATGCCTATCTTTTTGCCTGTTATTATCGCTTTTTCTGAATTGAGTACCACTACCTTCTTACCCTGCAATGCCTGTTTAGCTGCATAACTAGATAGCCTTCCCAAGGTTGCATTAGTAGCATCAATAATTATGGTCTTCATCTTAATATCTCTCCATTGACTTTGCTGTTTTTTCCAAGCTCTTCTTTAATAGTAGAGACAGGGATTTTAGATTTTTTCAATTTTTCCAGAGCAGAAGAAGAAAAGCTAAGAGCGACAATCTTTATTTTCTTGTCTATTTCTCCTTTCCCTAACACTTTTCCTGGAACTATAACTGCTTCACCTTTTGCTTCTTTGTTAATTTCATAAAGGTTCTTTTTTATTCTTTTTCGTGTAGGTATAGATAATAAGCTTGCTATTTCCATCTGCCCTTTGTCTTTGGCTAGCTTTATAGTTTCAACTAATTCGCTGTCTGTTTTCTTCTTTATTCTTTCCTTTATTTTTGTTTTGCTTATTGTCATGTTGAAAATTATGGAGTGCGGGGAGAAGGGATCGAACCTTCGCAGGCACTAAGCCACATGGTTTCTACAAGCTGCCTTAGCCATGCCCGTTTGACCGCTCCGGCATCCCCGCGTACTTAAAAACAATACGCGAGGCTTTTAAAAAGCTTTACTTTAAGCTTTTAGATAACTCTTTTAAGCTATCGTTGAGCTGGTCAATAGCTTTGGTAAAGATTTCCTCTGCTTTAATCTGGCCCCATGATTCAATGAAGAACATCAATTCAGGAGCCTTCTCTACCTTTATTGCGTTGCGACTATTCTTTTTGCAAGCCTCAACACATGCTTCGCATAAATCGCATTTATAAACATCTTTTATTTTGGCCTTGCCTTTTTCTATTTCCAGTATTTTTTGCGGGCATGCTTCTACGCATTTTTTACATTCATCACACTGGCCATCTACTTCAACTTTAGCAAGGTTTCTGTAGTATACCAACCCAGGAGAGTATTTGCTGTGTTCAATTCCTTTCCCTAGTCGGGCAGTGGCAACCAATTCCAGTTCCTGGTATTTATTTAAGAGAGTTATCGGAATGTCTTCATAGACTACATCTGCCCCACCTTTTAAGTCTTTAGAATAAACTGTTGTAGGGCCTTTTATTTGCAGCTTCATATTAACGCTACACTTTCCGCATCCTTTTCCATTGCAGCTGCATTTTTCTTTTTCTTTGATTGTTTTTTCTGCTACCAATGGTACAAGGCCCAGCCTGTGAGCAAGGACTTCATCGTACAATGCAGAGTCGTTTTTGTAAATTTCTACTTCATCGATTGCTAGAACGGGTATTTCTAATGCAGATCTCCTTATGGTATTTGCTAGGCTTTCAGACATATCTGTAATCATGCTTACCTTTTCTTTGTTCTTTGATATTATCTTTATCATGTTTATTTAATGTCCTTGTTTATTTTTAAACTCTTCTACTTCTACACGCGCCTTCCTCTTCGCCCGCCTTTTACTTTTGGCCCTCCTCTTGGCGTTTTGGTTGTGTCTGCGATGCTGATTATCTTCATTCCTTCTCTAGAAAGACTTTTTACAGCTGCATGAGCTCCTGGACCCGGGGCGGGATTCCCTGTCTGAGCTTTTATTCTTACATATAAAGAGGTTATTCCTTGTTCCCTTGCTTTTTCTGCAGCTTGTTTTGCTATGAACATGGCGATTGTTGGATTCGCTTTTAGTCTGTCATGTTTAGTCACCATGCCTCCAGAAACCCTTGAAATGGTGTTACCAGCCATGTCAGTTATGTGAAGAATGGTATTATTAAAAGAAGTATATATGTGGGCTATTCCAACTCTTTCTTTCTTCTTTTCTTTTATCGATTTTTTCTCTTCTGCCCCCTCTTCTTTATCAACCTTCTTCTCCTCTGCAATTTCTTCTTTGGCTACGGTAGGTTCACTGCTCATTGTTCTTCTCCTCTGGAACAGCTTCTAGGGCTATTTTTGCTTCTTTTTCCTTTTTAATTTTTTTCACCAGTTCTAATTTTATTTTGTCTTCTTCATCAACTGGGACGCGGTATGCAGGGACGTTTATTTTCTTCCCATCAATGCTTATGCTTTTATGAACAATGAACTGCCTTGCCTGGCGAGGAGTTGTAGCAATCTTTTTTTCAACCACGATGCTTTGCAACCTTCTTTTAAGATAATCTTCTTTGTCCAGTGCTAAGACATCTGCAATGCTGGCAACACTAAAACCCTGTTTCCTTAATCGGTCTACAAACTTGTCCTGTTCTATTTTGCTTTTTGTTAATAGAAGTTTTGCTTGGTTTCTCATTTTCTCTATTGCGGAATCTGCTTTCCATATTTCCCTTTTATTTTTAAGGCCATATTTCTTAATAAGAACGTTCTCTTCCCGTATCCTTGTAGCGTCATAAAGCCTTTTTGGCCTGCTGTAGTTTTTATGTTTTCTTCTTGGCATTTTAACTCTTCTTGCCTATCTTGGCTTTTTTAATAACCCCCATTGATTTGCCTTTCTGCCTGAAGTGGCTTTTTGTTCTCTGTCCTCTTGTAGGCTGCCCTGTCGCATGCCTTAATCCTCTGTAAGACCTTATCTTTTTAAGCCTTTTAATATCAAAGTCTTTTCTCAAATCAAGGTCGGTAGTAATGAAGTGTTTGTTTTCTCCGCTCTCTAAATCTTTCCTTCTGTTTAACAAAAATGCTGGGAGGGTTGGACTTTTGATGAATTCCTCAATTTTTTTAATCTCTTCTGCGTTTAGATCAGAGATTTTCTTTTTTTTATCCATCTCCAGCTTATAGCATAAAGCATTTGCAAAGCTCCACGACACCCCCTTAATTTTTGTTAATCCAACATACACTTGTTTTTCTCCAGGGATGTCTGTTTGCATTATTCTCACTATCTTGGACGTTTCTTTTCCAGGTTTTCTCTCGACTTCCTTAGATTTCTTTTCTTGCATTTTTATATTAACTATTAACTTATGGTGAAAATGCCTTTTTTAAAGATTGCGTTTACAGAATTATCCAATAAAAAGGTTGTGCCTTTCCATGTTTTCTAATTCTTGCAGTAATCTTTTTTCAACCGCACGTTTAGGGTCTGGCAAGTTCGGGATTCTTTTTTTAATATCTTCAAAGTTTTCAAATTCTTTCTCCGCTCTTTCTGCCAATACAGCTTTCATGTGCTTTTTTCCGAAACCGGGCAACAGTTCAATTTGGTGCAATCTAGTATTTATGGCCTCTGATTTATTGAAAAAATCCACGAATTTCCTTTCCTGTTCTTCTACCACTTTCGAAACAAATTCTTGGAGCTGAAGCTTTGCAGTTTCTGTAATTTTCTCTCTGGGTAACCTTCCAAGAATGTAATAAACTTTTTCTCGCTTTCCCTCGCCGATATAAACCTTCTCTTTTAGTTCCAGTTTGACTCCCCTCCTTGGAACCAGTTGTAGAAGTGTGAAATTATTAAGGCCTATGGCTTGGGCTATAGGCATCATCTTTTTTTCCAATGGATAGCCATAAGGCAAATAATCTAACACAATCGCATATTCTTCTTTGTCTGTCATTTTTCTCCTCACCTGTATTTTTTAACAATGTCCAGTACCTTGTTTGTTTCATCTTCATCTAAGCCGACATCAACAAAGATCTTATTTAAATCTGAGGCGTCTTCTGGCAAAATATCGATTATCTTCACAATATGCTCTGATTTTAGTTTTAGCAAATTTAGTTCTTGTAGCTCTTTTTTCAGCTCTTCAGATTTCTTTATCGGTATCTTTGAGAACTTTTTAATAAATACCTCTAACTGCTTTTTCTTTTCACTTTCTTCCACATCCCCAAGTGCCTTTTTAACCTCTGCCATATTTAGTGCGGTTGTTTCTTTTATCATTTTACTCTAGCTTTTTTAGATGGACTGGGTGTACTATAAACTTTTTTTCTTTTCCAATCATCCTTAAATTTACTATGTACGAATTGCCTCTTTTGCCTTCTACGATTCCGGTTCTGCCCTGAATTGTCCTTGGAAAGCTGCCCTCTAATGAAAGCTCCCTTACTATTGCTACCTTGTCCCCTTCTTTTAAATCTTTAAAGTACCTACTAAAGTTTAGCTTTCCCCGTTCTCGTATTTTCTTTCTTTTAAGCATTTTTAATCCTCAACTTTTATGTAGAGCTTGATTATAGACTTTTTCCAAGGCATCTGACAGCCCGCTGTAGAGATTCTTATCTTCTGTACTCGAGGTTAAAATCCCGCCGCCCGTAAAAACATCAACGTCCAATTCATGTAGAAAGGACTTTGTTTTCTTTGATTGTCTTAACCTAACTTTTAACTCGCTGTAAGCTGTTTGCTCGCTAATCTTTTTTGCGTAGTGTCCAACTATTTTCTTAACAACAATCATCTCAGCCGGATCCAGAGAAAAACCCACAAGCACTATATTCCCACCAAGCTTAAGCTCTTCGCCATTATTGTCACGACTATTTGGGTCTTTTCCCTTAGTCTCTACTTCCATAAAATATATACAATTTTCCCTTTTATAAATCTTTCTCTAAGAAATTAAAAGCAGATTAAAAAGAAACAGAACCTTGGTTCAAATCTCCTTTGTCTCTGGCCTCTTCCATGTTTTTGACTATGGCTTTGAACATTTTCTCTCCCCACACACCTCTCCCGCATACCTCGCAGAAGTCTATAACACTGGAATCTTCAATATCGCGCCTGCAGTAGATACACTTTTTCATTGTAAACCTCTTTCTTTAATGAGAACTATTTTTTTAGGTTTTTAAAGATTTGTGTATTTCACTCTTCTTTTTCTTTCTTTCTTTTAATAGCTTTTCTGATCCTTCGGTATATAATGTAGATAACAATTAGAACTATAACAACAATAACATAAATGTAAGTGTTGTTTGTCTTTATTAAACCCAGTTGGATGGCCTGCTCTCGGCTGTATACTCTTGCATCTAAATTAAAGGTTTCTTCACTCTTGTTATTCAAGGCATCCATGTACCGAAGAGTTATTGGCACGTTTAATGTGGAAGGAGCATTCACTTTAAAATAAACATTAAATTCTGCAGAATCAAAGTCATCACTGTCCAAGTCCCCGATATAAACATTTTCTGGAGAGGTTATAGAATAATACGAGGACTTTCCAATTTCAATTTCCAAGAATTTCACATTGCTAAGGCCTTTATTTATTATTTTAACTGAAACAGCATTCTCGCTTCCTTTTAATAACAAGCCTTTCTCTATGCTGGCATCAAGAATGGGCGGAGAGTTTATAATTAAGCTTATTAAAGAACTTGATTGTTTCACAGTGCCTTCTTCATTATAAGTAATTTTTATAGGGATCTTATAAATCCCAGCTTGAGCGTCATTCAGCGCGCGGATTTTAAAAGTAGCGTATTCGATTCTTCCGTCTTTAATCTCATCAAAGTTAAATTCAGAAGAGGAAAGCTCAGGGGCAAAAGGAACATTCGCAAGATCGAGAGAGACAGAAACATCTGTAATTTTCTCTTCCCCATTATTCTCCAAACTCAGCTCGATTATAGAAACCCTTCCAGGAGCAATTTGTGAAGGATTTGTTAAAACAGAGTTTATCGTAAGCGCATAAGCCGAAGAAACACCCAATAAAACGCAAAACATCAATGTAAGAAATTTCAATTTCATGACAATATGCCTCAAAACTGGTTTTTAATGTTTTTTATATTAGATTATAGCTGTTGTACCGCTAATAACAAAGGTTTATAAACCTCCTCTTTAATAAATATTTATGATAATTCCGGTTAGATGTATGTCATGTGGGAAGCCAATAGCTCATTTATGGGAAGAGTTCAAGAAGAGGGTGGAATCTGGGGAAAACGCAAAAAAAGTTTTAGACGCGCTGGGATTGGAAAGATATTGTTGCCGTGCCGTTTTCTTAGGGCATGTTGACCTGCTTCCTTTAACCTCTAAGTTTAACAAGTTCTAAAAATCTATTTATCCAAACATAACCCCCAAGTCTTTAACAAGTTCATTCCACATTTTTTCACAATAGCCATGCTCGCATCCCTCTGCAATGTAAAATGATCTAGGTTCTTTTGCTTTGTTAAAGGTAATTTGCGCGTTTTTTATTGGAACAACCGTATCATTTGTTCCGTGAAGCATTGCTAAATAGCGGGGCGAAATTCCAGAAACATAGTGATCTGGGTCTATTGATAAGAGGTAATCATTTGCTTCTTGCATTGGATTTAATGGTACATTAAAGCCCGCTGAACTAATAACTATTGCGCCTTTACTTCTTTTCTCAATCGATGCGGCGATTAGAGCATATCTCCCCCCCATACTCTCGCCTGCAAATCCTATTTTCTTTTCATCAATCTCTTTAATTTCTCTTAAAACATCAAAACTCCTCAATGCATCATAAACAGCTAAATGTTGCACAGGTTCGTCTCCTTGTTTAAAAATTTGATAATCTTGGTCAATCCATAAAAATGTTCCTCCAGTGTCTCCAACTCCTCTTTGGTCAATTGCCAGAGACGCATAGCCTTCTTTTGCCAGCTTTATCAGCAGTTTTTCCCTTGACTCCTTGGTAGCTTCTCCTGCAGGAAGGAAAACGAACCCAGGAACATTTTCCTTTCCTTTAGGAAGAAACAAGTATCCATAAATATAAGTTTCTTGGTTTTGAAAAGGCCTGCTTTTGAACTTTATTTCTCTTATCTCTACCGAATCATTTTCCCATTTTTTAATAACCTCATAGTTTGTTTTCCCTCTTTCTTCTGAATAAGCCAGAGTATTTCCTGTAACTTTGTAAATCTCTTGCTCTTTTGCCCTGAAAAAGAAAACGCCCACTAAAACAACTATCACAATAAAAATTACAACAGCCCATTTCATTTTCATTTTATCTTCCACCTGTTTATTGTTCCACAGCCCTCGCACCTTGTTGTTTTTATCTTGTTTTTCACGCTTTTCACCTTTAAATTAACAGAATAGCACCTTTTACAGAACTCTTTTCTTTTGTCTCCTAACTTTATATTGTAATGCATGGCTATTTTCTTGATTTTTCTTACTTCTTTAGGGCTCTTATTTTTAATATCCTTAAAAAATTCCTCAATTCTCTCTTTTGCTTCATTTTTAGATATCTTTTCCATTTAGGATTTTTAAGATAGTAAGGTTTAAAAACCTGAATATTCTGTGCTTTTTGAAGACGGCCATAGTAATCAGGAAACACCTGTTCCCATCTCGAACACAGCAGTTAAGCTGATTACGTTCATGGAATACTCGATTAAGGGGAAACCATGAAGCTGTCCTCGCTATTTTTTAGAAACACTTATATACTCCAAATTCCCCAAGGTATAAAAGACAGGGGGAATCAGTTTTTTTCAGTTCGACACTTAGGTGTTACCTGTTCGCTGACCTATTCTGTCTTTTTCTATTCTAGAAACAGTTACTTTTTTATACTGTCGTCTCTAATTAATTCCATGCGGGGATGCCGGAGCGGTCAAACGGGACAGACCATAAATTTAATATGGGTCCAAACTCAAGAAAACGTTTGAGCAATCTGTTGGCTTAGTGCCTGCGTAGGTTCAATTCCTACTCCCCGCACTTACTCTTTTAAATAATACAAAAGGACAGCAAAGCGTAAATGCGGGCCCCCGCATCTCTCTCTAGTATAGATTTATAAATGGTAAAAATCAACCTTTAACATGACAATTAAAAAACCAAGAAAGAACAGGCTATTTCATAATGGGAATTCTCTTTCCAAAACTCAAGAAATTAAAAGCAAGGCAAGAAGGAACCTTAATGGAAAGGTAGACGGAAAAAAGAAGAATTATGTGGTTGATACTTCTGCAATAATTAATAAGTTTTTGCCGCGCCTGGCTGAAAAAGGCTTAAAAGGCAAGATTATAGTTCCAAATTCAGTCATGGCAGAGCTGGAAAATCTAGCAAACAAAGGTAACGAAGCAGGATTTGTAGGCTTGGACCAAGTGGCAAATCTGCATACCTTAAAGAAGAGGTATGGCTTCTCCTTGGAATTTCAAGGCCAAAGGCCCGAAATGAAGCATATAAGGTTTGCAAAGTCTGGAGAAATTGATGCTTTAATAAGAGATCTCGCTTTCAAGAATAGGGCAACATTAGTAACTGCCGACCTAGTTCAGGCTAAATCTGCGCAAGCTTATGGCCTAAGCGTCATTTTTATTCGCCCGCCAGTAATTGTTCCCCAGAAAAAGAGCTGGTTTCCTTTCTTAAAGAGAAAATCAAAAAATAGGAATTAAGAAAGTAAGCTAAAAAGCCCTTTCTGCACAAGAAATAAAGCTACTAATACAATCATTACCAGTGGCACATTAACAGAAGTCGCAATTATAATAATTATCGCGCAGACTATATCGATTATGCTCGCTATACTCAATCCTATTATAAAAATAACTCCCTTAACAAGTAGAATTATTCCTAAGATCATTATAAATTTTTCAGGCAGTATATGAAAAACCCCGAATATCCAAAAACATACGGCTATAAAAATATCCAAAATACCCAATAATTTGACTAGCATAGATTTTTTAAACAATCTTTTGCTTAAAAATGTATTGCCCGAGTAGCTCAGCTGGATAGAGCACAAGGTTCCTAACCTTGGGGTCGTGGGTTCAAATCCTACCTCGGGCGTTTAATTTGAGGTGATAGGTTCACCTTAGATTATTTCTAAGGGCATTCAAAATGAGAAACATACCAACAAAAGAAAATTATGATGGATTTGTTATGGAACTAGTTGGAGGACTGGGAAAGAAACATCCTGATATTTGTTTTTATGCTTATGGTTCATATATTGATGGGAACTGCAATTATGGCAGGAGCGATATTGATGGAGGTTTGATATTAAATTCAGGAATTGTCACACCTAAAGAAGAAGTATTGGATCTTGCAGCAGATCTTGCAAGCGCTTTAGGCAAAAATAGGGTAAAAACCCAGTTTAATTTACTAGACAAGGGAACTTGTAGAGACGGAAGATTCTTGGCATATACCAAAGATTACACTGATTGGATTAGGAGAGTAGGCAAGGTACTTTCAGGTCCAAATTATCTGGAAGATTTGAATGGATTGGACTTTAAATCAGGGGTTCTTCACAATGCCGCGTTTAATTTAAGGAAAGCAAGGAACAATCTCTTGTACTCTTTTGATACAATTAACACTGATCCGAACAGATTTCGGGAAAGAACCGAAAAAGTTTTAGAAACTTTAGCTAAACTTCCCAAATTCCTCATATGGCTAAGAAGAGGGGATATTGTTGTTCCGAGAGTCAGAGGTAGAGAAGAATTAAGAAAAATGCTGGGGGATGTAGACTTAAGCTTTCTTGAAGAATTAGAGGGCTTGCTGACTCAACCTTCTAAGTTTTATTCTGAGCTCGAAGACACTGACAGAGCATTAAGCTTAATGGTTAAAGGCGTGGATACAATGGAACAGATGGTTCAAGCTTATGTTCGAGAATTTCCAAAGGCTTCTGCAAGAGAGCTAAGGAAATTATGATTTTCAAGAAGAATAATTTTTGAATATCTTCTGCCCTTTATCGTTAGATTTTTAAAGCGTTAGACATTAAGATACTTATGGTAAAAAGAGGCATAGTAAAGGTAGTTTTTGGTGGATGGTACCAAAGGACGACCCTACATCTTTCAGAAGTGTTTCATTTTTTTTCTGAAGGAACTTCGCTTGAGAATTTCCCAAAAGACCAACTGCTCGCGTATAGAGATAGCCTTAATCTCGTCTCTGCCCAGAGGGAATTTGGTAATCTAGAGAAAATAAAAGCAATAACGAAAGAAGGTATTAAGATAACTTATTATGAGGATGGGCTTTATCTTCTTGAGATAGCTTCTTCGGATGTGAAGAAATCTAAACAAATATTAAGCGAATATTACGAGAAAAGATTCGCACCGGCTATAAATTATATTTTTTCATTAGGTGCCCCAACTCCGAAAATCCTTTCAAATATCAGATATCCTCATTCAATAATAGTTGAAGTACTCCAAGAAAACTCCAAGAGTTATTCAGTTGATCCACGATTTGGAAGAGTTTACAGCAAGATTTCTTATAGAGATTTTACAGTTTCCAAGACTAAAGATTATATTTTTATAGTTCTGCCTGAAAGAAAACAGGAATTTTTCGAGCCATTGAATGAAATGCAGATTTTCTTCAGGGAGTTTAAGCAGCAACTCTGGAAATATCTGAGGATACATCGAAAAGTCTGGGAAGAGATTGATAGGGTAATTGAAACTGGCAAGATAAGAGGGAAAGAAATAAGCGAGAGATTGGGCAAGCTGCGAAGTTATCGAAGGACAGTAGGCCTGATACGTAATAGGATTAATCAGATGGACACTTATGTTAATACAAGATCTTCTCTTTCAAAATACCTTAAAGTTGATGAGCCCTTCAGAGTGCTGTTCGAATATCGCTTTGAAGACCTAACAAATACGCTAGGTTACATTAAGGAACTATGGTCCGCAACAATAGATTATGTAGACTCTGCAATCTCTACTTTGCAGGATTTAGAAAACAGCGCAAGTGAAAGGAATCTAGAGTCAATTAAAATCATCGCAAGCGTAGGTGTCATTTCTTTAGTTTTGGGATATCTCGCAGCAGAAAACTACCCAGCAGTCACTTTAGTGGGAGTTATCTCCCTTCTAGGATTTGCAGTTGCTGCATGGCTAATCGATTTTATAATAAAACTCTTTGCAGAAAACAGAAATTACGAAATAGTCTTTGACGAATTAGAGACAAGTTTATAATTTTTCTAACGAATCCCAAACATTTAAAAAAGTCTAAAATGTACCTTTAATTATGCGCTGGTAGTATAGTGGTTAGTAATAATAGCAAGGTTTATAAATAAAAAAGCTCTTAGAGATAATGTCCTATTTTATAAAACTTGACGCTAAAGAGAGAAAAATCCTTATTCAGGAAGCAAAAGCTAACTCTTCTAAAAATTATTGCGAATTTGCTAAAATTTTGGGGGTAAGCCGAGATATGGTTTTTAAATATTCCCGAGGAGATTACTTACTACCTAAAGAAATGTTCTATAAACTAATTGGGTTGTCTAAGCAGCATCCCAAAAGATATAAGATACTTAAAAAAGAGAAATATAATCGGAAGATTTTTACAATACCCAGTTTAAATGAAGACCTGGCAGAAATTTTTGGCGTTTTAAATGGAGATGGCCATCTAAGCAGGATAAATCACGAAATATCAGTAATCGGAAATGTTAAAACAGATGAGGTTTATTTTAGATACCTCCAAAAGAAGTTTAAAAAAGTTTTTGGAATAGCATTTAAGGTAGAAAAATTTGAACGCTGTCTCAAGTTAAGGGCTTACTCTGTAGATTTAGTCAACTGGCTTCACGAGGCCCATAATTTACCAAAAGGCAAGAAAAAAGGAAGTCTGACTATCCCCCCCGCTATTTTAGATAGTAACCTCCTTCTAACCTCTTATTTTAGAGGGCTATTTGATACAGATGGAACATTCTACACAAGGAGAATAAATGAGCCGGTTATTGAAATCTCAAGTGCAGACAAAAATTATCTGATGCAGATTAAAGAAGGCCTTTCTTTTTTGGGATTCAACGTAGGTCTTGGAGAACATCGGGCGTTTATATACAACAGGAAAGAAATCAAAAAATTCTTTACTTATATAGAACCGGCCAATCCCAAACATTTAAAAAAGTTCATATTTTACAATAAAGATATGCGTGGGTAGTATAACGGCTCAGTACAATAGCCTTCCAAGCTATTTATCCGGGTTCGAATCCCGGCCCGCGCATATAAAAAGCCTTATAAACCGATTATTTCTTGTTGAAATAACGAATATCCAAAATGGAAGAAACACAAAAAACAGAAAAACAATCTTGGTATAATAAATGGTACAAGGTTTTATTTGTAATACCCATAATAATAATGGTTCTTTCTTTAATTTATTTGGGGATGTTTTATTCTAAACACAAGGATATTATGTATAGGGATGTTTCTCTTTCAGGAGGGACAACTATTACCTTAAAAGGAGATGTAGATTCGGCAGATTTTGAGAGCTCATTGAAACAAAATTTTCCAGATGTTAGTTTTAGAAGATTAACTAACTTAAGGACAGGCGAGCCAATAGCTCTTATGATAGAAAGCTCATCTTCCCCAGAGGTGCTGAAGTCGGCAGTAGAATCTGAACTCGGCTATAATTTGACTTCTGATAATTCAAGCGTAGAGTTTACTGGAGCAACTTTAAGCCAGGGTTTTTATAAGCAGTTGATTTATGCTCTCATTGCCTCTTTTATACTAATGGCGATAGTTATCTTTATTCTCTTCAGGACTTTTATTCCAGGTGCAGCAGTTCTTTTTGCAGTATTTTCAGATTTAGTTATAACCCTTGCAGTAGTAGACTATTTTGGAATCAAGCTTTCAGCAGCAGGCATAGCCGCTTTTCTTATGCTAATAGGTTATGCTGTAGATGATAACATTCTGTTAACAACCCGCGCTCTTAAGAAAAAAGAAGGCCCACTCAACAAAAGACTTTATGGGGCATTTAAAACCGGTATTTTAATGACTGGAACTGCTTTAGCAGCAATCATTCCTGTTTTGCTCTTGATGGGCACCCTGCCAGACTCTTTCAAACAGATTTTTTTAATCCTCGCTCTTGGCTTGGTTGCGGACCTATTCAACACTTGGCTCACAAACGTGGGGATAATTAAATGGTATTGTGATAAAAAACACATAGATTAAAAATGGCTAGATTTACAATAAGAATTTGGATTTTGATCGTTGCACTAGTCCTGGCCCTTCTAATAATAAAACCTAATTTTGAGTCAGGCCTTATTATAAAATCTGTGGATTCCAATTCAACTGCTTTTGAATCAGGCCTACGTTCTGGGCAGATAATAAAGTCCATAGATGGCCAGGAAATAAAATCCATGGAAGATTTTTCAAAAGCGCTTGAAAAGTTTCCAACAGAAGAGAAAACGAAACTGATAATCACCACCAAAGATCAAACTCATACTTTATTTACTAACGAAACCCCTCAAATAACCGTTGATAAAATACCTTCTACAAGCGTAAAATTTGGGCTGGACATTGCGGGAGGCTCTAGGGCCCTGGTAAAGCCAGAAGCGCAGCTCTCCACTTCCGAGCTCAACGACCTTATCGCAGTAACCACTGAGCGCTTGAATGTCTACGGACTGACAGATATAATCATTAGACCTACTTCAGATTTATCAGGCAATAATTATATGTTGATTGAGATAGCTGGAGCAAATCCTTCAGAACTGGAGGAATTGGTTGCAAAACAGGGCAAGTTTGAAGCAAAGATAGGAAATGAAACAGTCTTTATTGGAGGAGAAAAAGACATAGCTTCAGTATGCAGAAACGACGCCTCTTGCTCGGGAATAGAAGCTTGTTATGCTGTTGAAGGGGGGCAATTATGCAGATTCCGATTCGTGGTGCACTTAAGTGAAGAAGCAGCTAAAAAGCATGCAGATATAACTTCTAAACTTGGAGTTAATGCTACAGGAGAAGGAAGATATCTTGATCAAAAGCTGGACCTTTATCTAGATGACAAATTAGTAGATTCTCTTTTTATAAGCGAGGACTTAAAAGGCAGGGTCACTACCCAAATACAGATTCAGGGTTCAGGCACTGGTGCATCGCGAGAAGATGCATTTAATGCTGCTCAAAAGAGTATGCAGAAACTGCAGACTGTTTTAATAACTGGCAGCTTGCCTTATAAATTAGAGATTGCCAAGTTGGATACAATTTCTCCTTCTTTAGGCAAAGAATTCACAGGAAATATTTTAGTTCTAGGGTTAGTGGTTTTTATTGCAGTCTCTGTAGTGCTTTTCGTAAAATATAGAAGAATAAAAATAACTTCTGCTGTAATTTTGACCATGTTTTCTGAAGCATTTTTAACCCTTGGCATAGCCGCATTAATAAGGTGGAATCTGGATGCTCCAAGCATAGCAGGCATTATTGCGGGCATGGGAACAGGAGTGAATGACCAGATAGTTATAATTGATGAGTCTGTATCCGCAGGTTCTTCTAGCATTAAAGAAAGGATAAAAAGAGCTTTGTTCATAATAGTTGGAGCTTTTTTTACAATAATTGCTGCAATGCTCCCATTATTCTGGGCAGGAGCAGGATTATTAAGGGGATTTGCCTTAACTACTATCATCTCGGTTTCAGTCGGCATCTTAATAACCCGTCCAGCTTTTGCAGATATGATAAAAAAAATACAGCAATCGTAAAATTTGAAAAAAGAGAATGCTACCGCAAACCCATATCCTGCTGGGATTCTTATTTTCTGTAATTGTCTTGGCCGTCTTTGATGTGTCTTTGATTTCTGCCTTCTTGATTTTCTTATCCTCTTTTTTGATAGACCTTGATCACTATGCTTACGGCGTTTACAAGAAAAAAACTCTGAATTTTAGAAAGATATGCTCTTTTTTTATAGAGCATAGGGTGCAATGGCGAAAATTATCTCTTGCCGAAAAGAAGAAAAGCAAATTCCCTATATTGGTATTTCACGGTTTTGAGTTATTCTTAGTGATTCTTTTGTTATCTTTTTGGTTCCATTTTTTTATATTTATCTTTCTGGGATGTCTCTTTCATATGTTTTTAGACTACATAGATATTTTTTTAAATAAAGACCCCCTTTATGTAAAATTATCTCCTGTTTACGTATATCTGAACAACAAGAATAAAAAATAATTAAGCTACGTAAACATTAAAAACAACAAAACAGGCATATTAGCTATGAAAGCCGCCTTAAAAAAAAGTATAGTCAAAAATTCTTTTTGGAGTTTTTGGACTTCTTTTGTAAACAGAGTTGGAGCGTTAGTATTTACAATAATTCTTACGCGTTTTCTTTTGCCAGAGGGTTTTGGAATCTATTCTATTGTTCTTTCAATAGCAATGATCTTTTACACTTTTACAGAGCTCGGGACAAACAATGCTCTTAAACGATATGTTTCTTATGCCTTGTCAAGGGAACGTAAAAAAGTTTATTCTTATTATAGTTATCTATTAAGAATCAAATTAACTTTAGCCTTTATAACTTCCTGCTTTGTTTTTTTGTTGGCTTATCCCATTTCTTATTATATTTTCAAAAATACAGCCCTCTTTGTCCCTCTTTTAGTATCTTCTTTATACATCTTTATAATGGCAATAGAGAGTTTTTATGCGAGTATTTTTTATTCAATAGAAAAAACAGAGTTCACCACCCTAAGATATGCCCTGGAACAGATACTCCGCATAGGCTTTGCCGTTGGAATTTTTATTTTTGTGGCGTCATCAAGCCAGGTAGCTGGCCTTTTTATCACTTTCACCCTTGTTTCATCAATCCTGCTTTTTATGAATCTTTTTTACCTGAAAAAACTTAGCCCGATAATTTTCATAAAGAACTCTGCAGAAATAGACAAAAGGAGGATAAGAAAATTCATAAATTTTCTTATAATCGCCTCGGTATCCGGGGTCTTTTTTACATATGTAGATTCTATCCTTCTGGGATTTTTTCTTGAGCCCCAATATGTAGGGTATTATCGTGCAGCTTATTCCCTTGTACTAGGAGTTGCAGGGATACTTTCATTTTCAACTCCGGTCTTACTTCCTTTTTTTACAAAAATAAACAAGAAAGGAGTTAAATTTCTATTTAATGAGTCTTTCAGGCTGCTTTCGATAATCCTAGTGCCTTCTGTGTTTGGCTTAATTATCCTTGGAAGATTTTTTGTACGAATGTTTTTCGGTTATCCATTCCTGCCTTCTGTTGTATCTTTGCACATCCTTTCTTTTTTGGTCTTCCCAGTTGTTTTCATAAATATGTTCTTATCTCTCTTTTCAGCCAAAGAAAAAACAAATATATCGGCAAAGCTGATTATATGCACATCTGTCCTGAATGTTGTCTTAAACCTCGTATTTATCTTACTTTTTTTACGCATCTCCCCAATTTTTGCGACCGTAGGAGCCGCATTAGCAACCACCATAAGCTGGTTCTTTTATTTTATCGGTTTTGTATATGAGTCTAAGAGAAATATGGGCATAACTGTTCCATTTAAATCCCTGAGCAAGCCCTTCTTTTCTTCTATTATTATGTCTATATTTTTAATTATAGCGACTAGCCTGATAAAAGATATGAACCTTTTTCTGGGAATTTTCGTGGTCCTAGCCGCAGCAGCAGTTTATCTTATAGTCTTGATTATGCTTAAAGGAATTACAATAAAAGATTTAAACCTACTAAAAATCCTTGTTAGTAATGAAAAAACTCGCTAAGCTAAATCTAGGCTGCGGTAGGGACATTAAAAAGGATTTCATAAACGTAGATTACAAAAAATTCGATGGAGTAGACTTGGTTTATGATCTTAATAAGATCCCTTATCCATTTAAAGACAATACTTTTGATGAGATACTACTAAGAAATATTTTAGAGCATCTTGAAAATCCATTAAGTATCTTGAAGGAAGTTCGCAGGATTTCAAAACCGCATGCAAAAATTTTTATTAAAGCGCCTCATTTTTCAAGCAACAATGCTTGGGGCGATATAGAGCATAAACGGCCCTTTTCTAGTCAGACCTTCAAAAACGAAAATATTTCTGGCTTTTTTCGTTTAATAAACCAGAGGATAACTTTTTCCCATTTTAGATTTTTTATGAGACCCATCGCAAAAATAAACCCCCTTTTTTATGAGAAACATCTGGCATTTATTTTCCCGGCAGTCGATGTAGAGGCAGAGCTCGAGGTTATAAAATGAAGCTAGGATACGGGTTAAGAAAAAACTTTATAGTAATAGAAAATCAGATAAAAAGAGCTTTTAGTTTGTGCCTATTTCTCTCTTGGCTTCTTTTCGACCCCAGCAAATTTAAAAAAATAAAACCAGAAAAAATAAAAAGTCTCCTCGTAGTTAATATGGGAAAAACAGTTGGCGACTTTTATCTGCTTCTTGGAATGTTAAATAAGCTTAATAAGAATTATCCAAGAGTAAGAATATATATGTTGTGTCTTGACAAAAATAAAAAATTTGTAAAAAATCCAAATATAAAAGTTTTATCCCTGTCAGAAGCAAAAAACCTTATAAAAAAGAAAAAGATAGACTCTTTAATAAACTATACGGTTTTCTTGAAAAATATGCATTATACAAAAATTCCTTATAGAATGGGTCTTGATGAGGTAAACATCAAGGAAGTATTTAGAAAATGGCAGATGCCGGCTACAAGGAGAATATTCCCCTATAACAAAGGGATAATACGAATGTTCCTATCTTTCGAAAAACTAGGTTTCTACTTGAATAGGGAGCTTTATTTTTATTTCACAAAAGAATCAGAAAAATATGCAGAAGAATTTTATAAAAAATATAAAAAAGGTAAAGAAAAGATAATCTTTATTCACCCAGGGAGCGGAAAAGGGGCGAGATCTTCCCAAGAAAAGGGTATTTCTTCAGCTAGCTGGCCCTCTGAAAGATGGGCAAAGGTTGCAGATAGTTTAATAAAAAGATACAATTCAAAAATTGTTTTTACAGGAGTGGAAAATGAGAAACCCATAATTCAAGAGATTATCTCTAAAATAAAGAATAAGAAAAAGGCCTTAGATGCGCCTTCAAATTTATCAGTAGAGGAGGAAGCCTCTTTGCTTAAAAGAGGCGACTTATTGGTAACCATCGATACTGCAACAGCCCATATAGGCGCCCAAGCAGGGATTCCTCTTATAGACCTATTTGGTCCCTACCAACCAATAATTGCCATGCCTTGGACAGATAAAAAGTCAATTCTTTTTCATTCAGAAGTCTGTAGCGGGTGCAAGAAAAATATATGCCCGGAAGGCTTTCCTCAATGCATGGAATCCATAACTGTAAAAGAGGTTCTAAGAGCGGCCTCTAATTATTTGAAATAATAATTTCTTGTACATAATCTTTAAAAATCCTAAAACAAAGAATATCTTATGAGCCTAAAAATGGAGGAATTATCCCCCGACTTAGCAGAAAAATATGCCTGTCAAGCAGGGGAAGAATTTGTACTGGCCATGAACGAAGGGAAGTTACTTTTTGATAGAATAGAACTTCTTTCAGAGTTAGCATTCCATCAAAATAAAAAAGTTTCTGACAAGGTGCTAGAACCTCTGTTTGGGACTCTTATACACGGATTAAGAAATAGCTTTAAAAAAAGAGAGGGAGACGCATATCTGAGAATTTTCCCTTATTTTGTTTTAGCCGCAAGGGAGCAGTCAGAAATAGTTAAAGATTGGTTTAAAAAAATGGAAATTTCAGAGTCAGACCCCTTAGACGATCTCTACAAAAAGAGTCTCGAATTAAGGGCGCAGAAAAAACAGTTAACTCAGAGCGAAATCAACAAAATAAAAAAAATAATCATATTATCAAGAGGCACCATCGGAGCAGAAATACTGGCGGCGGGAGTATTATTTCCTCCGCTAATAGAACATTTTAAGGAAGCAGAGCTAATATTTGTAGACTCTTGTGGGGCAGGTAATCAGATCTTTAACCATCCTAGAATAAAGCTAGTGGATAAATTTGTCAATAAAGATGGCGAGGAGTTAAGCTTGAAGTGGAGTAGAAAGAGCCTTCCAATTCTAGAGCGACTCGAATATCCTGCAATATTATCTGAGTTTATCTCTATCGAAACAAATAACCTTAGTCCAGAGGAATATATAATTATAGATGCAGACACTCGCCTTTCGCAAACAGGCGCCATGCCGCTTTCAAAAAATAATCATTATTTTATAGATACGGTTGCAGAAAGGGATGATTATGAAGATAATAGGAGTATCGCCACTATTTGCAGCGATTATATCGGTCAGCTCCTAAATGCTCCAAGTATTCATTATCCGCAAATTTATCTTTCAGAAGGGGATAAAAAAATTGCACAAGACACCTGGAACTGTTTGGGGTTTAATAGAAGAAAGATAGTACTGGTAAGCTTCACTTCGGGGTTTGAATCAAAGACGCTCTCACCTAATTTTGAGAAGAGACTCATTAACAAATTAATCGAATTAGGGATTACACCTTTAATCGAAAGGTCTCCAGATATCAACGAGGACAAGAAAAATGTAGGGCTGGTTAATTACATGAAGGAAAATGGGAAAGAAGTAATTGAGATTGATTTGAACAAACCTTTAAATCTTTTAGACAACAAAACTGAAGCGGCTATTTATACTTTTCAATCAAAGGTAGGCCCTCTGGCTGCTCTAATCGAAAAAAGCAATCTGGTCATAAGCTATGACTCAAAAAATCAGCACATTTCAGCTGCACTTTCCACCCCATTCATCACCATTTTCACCGGGCATATAAATAACCTTTTTTTAAAGCGCTGGACTCCTATCTCAAAAAATTTCTCCAGGATAGTTGAAGTACAGAAAAAAGGTAACTACGAAGATGAAGCACTAAAAAATACAGAGGCTTGCTTGAAAGAATTTTTTCGCCCCTAAGACTGCCTTTTTAGAAAGGTTTTTATATTGTTTTAGGACTAACATATTAAAATGGGCATTACTCCAATCACCTTTAAATTTGAGAGAGAACTTTTTGAGTCTTTAAATATTAATTATAAAGGTCTAGAGTTGTGCGAGTTAGGTAATCAGAGATTGGCATTTAAAAAAATGACTGGAAAGCAGTACTACACTTCGTTAGGTGTTAAACATACTTCTATAGATTTAAACAATAAAGATGGCGCTTTACCATTAAACTTAGATTTGCCATTGCCTTCAAGTTTTCTTAATAAGTTTAAAGTAGTTACTGATTATGGAACGAGCGAACATGTAAATAATCAGCACTCTGTTTTTAAAAATGTCCATGATATATGCAAAGATAAAGGAATTATGATACATGTTCTTCCTTCTATAAATTCGCCGCAAGGCAGAAGCGAGAGGTATTATTATTCAAAAGAGTTTATGAGAGAGCTGGCTAGAAAATGCAAATATGAAATACTTAACCTAGAAACCTATAAGGAAGCTCCCGAGTCTCAAAATTCAAGCGAGGCCATTCGCGCGGTTTTTATGAAGACAAGAGGGGGCCCTTTTATTTCCAAAAAGGAGTTTTATAGCATAAAAGGACTTAAAGACAGCGGCAACATGCTGTATACTGGGAATTACGAGAAGAAGCTCCTTCCATGGGTTATCTGGTATGTTAGAGTATTAAAAAATCCGCGGAACATAAAAAGAAAACTTTCGAGTATATTTTTTAAGAATAAATAAGCACTATTTAATAACTCTTAATTGGGCGTCTACTTTGGATATAAGCCCCCCTATAAACAAGGATAATTTTTCCCTCATGCTTTTCGGCAGGAATTTTCCTATCTTGGTAGGTCTAAGAACAATCTTTACAACCTCAAATTTTCTTTTTTTATGTATCAAGTAAGGTTCTTTAGCAAAATTTATGAAAGCGACTTCTGAAAAATAATGCAAATGAGTCAGGTCATCGTACGCCCCTTTATTATTATAATGCGGAACAACTATCTGAATTATTGCGTTTTTCTTGCATGCTTTCCATAATTCAAAAAGGACCCCTTCTGGTTTTTCCAAATGCTCTAGAACATTGTCTATATAAACAAAATCGTAGTAATTTTCTTTAAGGGGGTATGGGAATTTATTAAAGTCAAAATTTTTATTAATCTTCTCGCTTTTTTGTAGGTCTACATTATCCCATCCTTCCTTTATATCTTCTCCACATCCAAAATTAAGCTTGTTCATTAAAGTCCTTAAATTTAATCATTTTATAAAAATAGTTGTTTTAAGAAATAACTTTCATAGTTCCATTTAAAAGCTTTATGTAACTAAAATCAGTACAAGAATACAGAAATCTTTTTAAACAAATCTTTTTATTACTTTATTAATGGCTCATAAAGTAAAAGTTAGTTTAATCTTGCCGCTGTATAACAGCGAGATATTCATAGACGAATGTCTAGAAGCAGTAGAAAGTCAGACTTTTAAGGATTTTGAACTTATTATAATTGATGACTGTTCCAAGGATAAAACCCTAGAAATTTTAGATAAAAAGGGATATAAATATCACAAGCACACAACCAATCAGGGATTCACAAAAACCGTAAATGAGGGGCTTAAAATGGCGAAAGGCGAGTATATAGTGCTGGCAGACCATGATTTGATCTTAGAAAAAGACTATCTTGCAAAGTTACTGGAGGTAAATAGAGACATAGTCTCATCTCGCCTTTATTATTATAAGCAGAAAGACAAAATAAGAGCATTAAATATAAAGATAAATCTACTTACAGGAAAAACTGCAGTTCTTGGAAGAGACGAGATAGATAAAGGGCAGTTCAGCAATCTTGGGAAACTAGACTCCATGGGGGCTGCTTGTTTACTGGTCAAGAAGACCGTTTATGATAAAATCGGCTTGTTTGATGAGGGCTTTCTTCATTTTTATGTCGACACAGATTTTTGTTTCAGAGCAAAGAAAGCAGGTTATGAGATTTTCTCTTCTCAGGCAAAATCCTGGCATAAGAAAGAAGAGCACGAAGTTTTCAGCAAAAAACTATTGGATAAATATTATCACGATAAGAAATTATTCCTAAAAAAACACTCCCCCTATTACCCCATTTCTTTAATTCCCACAGCTGCAAAACATTTATTGCAATCGCGTACAATAGGCCAACAAGCTATTTAACCTTTCCAATTCTTAATTTTCTCGATGATATAATCGACTTCTTCATCAGTTAATGCATGATGGAGGGGAAGATTAACAAGAGTTTTGTCTAGCTTTTCTAGATTAACTAAATCTTTTTTAGGGCCGCCAAAAACAGAATAGGCATCATTTCTTCTGTTATGGACAGCAACCATTATCCCGTTAGCTTTCATATACTCTATAAATTTTTCTCTGTTTAGAACATGAACTGCAAACATCCAGTTTGAATTTATTCGGTCTTTTGCACTCTCTAAAAGAGTAACATTTTTGGCATTTTGTAAACCTGCACGATATCTTTCCACAATTTTCTTTCTTCTTTCAAATACGCTATCAAAATATTTCAATTGTTCAATTCCGATAGTGGCTGCAATATCGTTCATATGGTACTTAAATCCGGCTTCAGTAATGTCTGCATCCCTTTTTTTTCTGTCTATTCCATACCATCTCCTCCGTATTGCTTCTTCATACTTTTCATTATTCGGTATAGCGAGCATGCCGCCGTCTCCGGTAGTTATATGTTTTATAGCCTGGAATGAAAAGCAAGTGTACTCTGATATGTTTCCTATTTGTTTGCCTTTGTATTTAGCGCCCAGAGCTTCACAAGCATCTTCAATTACTGGAATATTGTATTTTTCAGCTATTTCATGAATTTCATCCATGTCACAAGGATATCCTCCCCAATGAACACATACAATGCCCTTGGTTTTAGGGGTAATCTTTTTTTTGATACTTTCAGGGCTTATATTGGCTGTTTCGTATTGCACATCTGCAAATACAGGTTCTGCAAATTGTTCAAGTATGGCCGTATTTGTAGCTACTGCAGTATATGGAGTAGAGATAACCTCATCTCCAGGCTTCACTCCGCATAAAACCAAAGCTAATCTTAAAGCAGACGTACCTGTATTAAGCGAAACGACATTTTTTACATTAAATTTTTCAGAAAAATTATTTTCAAATTCATCAACTTTCTTGCCCTGCCCAATATAGCCCGAAAATAGAGTCTTTAATAGCTCATCTTTGACAGAAGGGGGCATATGTACTTTAAATGTTTCTATCATTCTTTATTTTGCCCCCTCTTCAATCCTAGCTTTGCCATACCATTCTTCGCGCAGCACAGACATCACAATAGAGCCGATATATTTTCCTTTTTTCAAAACTTCTTCTCTCTTCACTCCTTCTTCTACAAATCCTAATTTTTTATACAGATGCATTGCCCTGGCGTTTGTTTCAAGGACCTCCAAAGTTATTTTATGCAGTTCGTATCTTTCAAATAGGAATGGGATAAATAATAGATATGCTCCATAGGCAAGCCCCTTTCCTCTCCAGTTTTTATGCAAGTCAGCTCCAACATAAATATTTCCATTTACCTTTGAATAATTGGAAAGCCTAAAATAGCCAATCATTTGGTCATTTAAGGTAATTGCCCAGAAATCAGGTTTAGTTGTTCTAAACCATTCTAAGCTTTGTTCAACAGTAAATGTTCTGGAATCATGTAAATACGCTTCTGCGCACTCGTTTCTAATTTCATTTAATAAAGGTATATCTGATTCAGTTAAAGGTCTGAACCAAAGTTTTCCTTTTTCTGCATTTTTCATTTTAAGTTAGTAATTAAATAGAGGTTTAACTATAAAAATTCTTCGTGTTTAATAGCCTTAGAGTGATATTCAAGTTCTCTGTTAAGATCGTCATTCCTGCAGAAATATGGGCAGTCTTTAAAATCTATGCTGTTGAATACCTCAATTATTCTTGAAGAATTCATTATCTCTTTTATTGAGTTTTTATTCAAATCTCCTATACAATATTTCGGGTTCTGTCTTTGATTAGCGCACGGATAAAACTTGAAATCCGCAGTTACGACTGCATTGAAGAACAGCCCCCAGCATTTTGTATAAGGTCTTTTATCCTCGTCTTTAAAATATTGGTACTTGTGATAAGAAGAAACCACCTTAAAATTTTCATCTTCGTACAATTCCTTGCCTTTCTGAAGTTCTTCACTAACATCTGTCTCATCGTATAAAAATGGTTTAAGTTGCCCATAGTCCAGTCCGCATTCTTTGCACAGCTTAAAAAAATTTAAAATATCTGGTTTTGTAATTTCGCCAGTAAGAAAACTGGCCCCGTAAGAAACATCTTTACCAGATTCCTTTTTAAGTCTTGAAAACATTCTCATATTTCCCATAACTTTTTCAAAAGCTTCTTTACTCATCCCATGAGTCTTCTTGTACCCTTCAGGGCTTCCTGCATCAAGGCTGATTCTAAAAAATGAGCAACAATCAATAATTGCTTTTGCTTTTTCTTCATTAAGGCTAAGACCATTTGAGTATACACCTACCCTCAATCCTTTGCTTTTTATGTAGTACAATATCCCTATAAAATCTGGGTGAAGCAAGGGCTCTCCCCCTCCTGCAAGTATTATAGACTTGCCATCAGCCTCAACAAATTCGTCGATAAATTTTTTTAATTGTTCCATTGTGAGCGAAACAGGGTTTTCTCTCTTTCCAGTACATTTTGGGCAGTTGTTATCGCAAACGTTTGTTAAATCAAGTTCAACAGAAACTAAAGTTTTATGCTTATTAAAAAAATAACCCAGTTTATGGTGATATTTCATTATCTTTTTAGAGCCTCTAAATTCCATTTTTTAAAACTTGGGGGTTATATCTCGCAATCTGTAGTTAAAGTCCAGATTCTTTTTAAGCAAGAAGCGACCTTTCCTTTTTTAATTTATGATTAATAAATAAATTTATTAACATTTTCTTTTCAGAAATATTTGGTATATAAACCTTATCTATCTCAGATATAGATTAATTAAAATATATTCTCATAAAATAAGTATCCATCTTACAAAAAGTTTAAATAGGGCTTGCCTGCTCTAATAATATCGACTTAAATTGCGTCTAAAAAAAGATTGTTTGGCTAAAGAATCAGTTATGGAGGGTGAATTAAAATCACATATGTACTTGGAATAACGCCTATTTTGGGAGAAAATCCTGGAGCAGCATTGATAAAAGATGGAGTTCTTTTGGCTGCTGTCGAAGAAGAAAGATTTAATAGGGTTAAACATAGCAAGGGCTTTCCCTTTCCTGAGAAGAGTATAGAATATTGTCTCAGCTGTGCTAAAATAACCTTAAATGAGGTCGATAGCATTGGCGTAGGCTGGGCTTCTCCAGCACAGCATTTTAAAAGGGAACTACTTTTAGCATTAAGAAGACCGATACTGTTGCCGAATTATAAAAATTGGACCAGCTCCTACAAAAAAGAAAAGCAGTGCCCCCTTTTTAAGGATAAGAGGATTTCCTATCATCTCCACCACCTCTCTCATGCGTCCTCTGCTTTTCATCTTTCCGGGTTTAAAGAAGCAAATATTATTACAATGGATGGAAGAGGAGAATCTAGTTCAACTTTGCTGGGGGCAGGACTAGGCGCCAAAGACATAACCGTATTTAAGGAATTTAGTTTGTTAAATAGTATCGGGGCGCTGTACGAGAGCTTTACAGATTATCTCGGTTTTACAAGACATTCTCATGAAGGAAAGGTAATGGGGCTAGCTTCCTATGGAACCCCCCTCAAGTATAACAATATACTAATTATGAAAAAAAATGGATATTCTTTAGAAACTTTTCAGAGATATCTAAGCATGC
Source organism: Candidatus Woesearchaeota archaeon (assembly GCA_964651965.1). Classification (GTDB taxonomy): domain Archaea; phylum Nanobdellota; class Nanobdellia; order Pacearchaeales; family GW2011-AR1; genus MFWN01. The sequence continues at coordinate 69,680 of CAZYZS010000002.1, forward strand.
TTAATGGGATAAAAAGAAAATTAATGGGCAAAAAAGTTGATTCTCTTAAAGAGCTTCTAAAGGCGAACTACGGCCCGCCAAGAGGGAAAGAGGACCAAATTTTAAAGAGACATCAGGATATTGCAGCAACTGTACAATTCATCCAGGAGAAAGTAGTCCAGCACCTTGCAGAAATACTCTATGACAAGACAGGAGTAAAGAATTTCTGTTTAGCGGGGGGTTCTTCTTTAAATTGCGTGAGCAATGGAAAATTGCTCGAGAATGATTTTGTCCAGGATATTTTTGTCCAGCCAGCTTCTTCAGACTCGGGTACTGCTATTGGGGCAGCATATTTGGAATGGATAAAGCTTACAGGCGAGCCAAGCAGTTTTAAGATGGAGCATGCCTACTGGGGCCCGGAATTTTCTAACGAAGAGATACTGGCTGAGCTGAAGAAGACCAAGTTGAAATATAAGTTCTATAAAGACATTCCGGGGGTTGCTGCCGAGAAAGTGGCGAAAGGAAAGATAATTGGGTGGTTTCAAGGAAGGATGGAAATTGGTCCTAGGGCGTTAGGGAATCGCAGCATTTTAGCAAATCCTACTGATAAAAAAATGAAAGATAAGGTAAATCTGCAGGTTAAGCACAGAGAAAATTGGAGACCTTTTTGTCCAAGCTTGTTGAATGAATCAAGAAAAGATTACTTTGAGATGGACTACCCAAGTCCTTTTATGATTCTTAGCTTCAAAGTAAAAGAAGAAATGTGGGATGAAGTGCCTTCTGTGATACATGTAGATAAAACTGCTAGGCCGCAAACAGTTGAAAAAAAGCATAATCTAAGATATTACGATTTGATAAAGAACTTGGGTGGTTTGACCGGGCACCCCATAGTTTTAAACACCTCTTTTAACGATAAAGAAGAACCCTTAGTGTGTTCTCCTAAAGATGCTGTTAGCTGTTTTAAACGGACAAATCTTGATTATCTTGCAATCGGGAATTATTTAGTTGAAAATTAGTTTAGAGTTTAATAATGGAAAAAAAACATGACGATATTGTTATGCGGAACGTAGCTAAAGAAATAAGTAGATTAAAAGGAGAGCTTTCTTTATTGGATGTTGGCAGCGATGAGGAACACCTAAGAGAATTATTGCCAAAAAATATAAACTATTTTAGTTTAGATTACAAAGGCGATAGGGATTATATAAGAGATCTTGACAAATTGCCTCTAAAAATAAATAAAAAATTTGATATCATAGTAGCTTTAGAGGTTTTGGAACATACTCTAAGGCCCAATGAAGTTATGAAGGAGCTTTTGAAACTTTCTAAGCCAAACACTCTTTTTTTCTTGTCTATGCCTAATGAGTATAATTTTTATTGTAGACTCAATTTCTTAATGGGCAGGAAGACTTCGGTTCAGGAGCCTTTTAAGCTAGTAGAAAAGCATTTGCATCTGCATCAACCAAGGGCAAAGGACGTGACAATTTTTTTCTCTCAATATATAGATATCCAAAAGGTTTTTTACTGTTGGTATTCAAGAAAATCTGAACATGGTAAGGGGATAAAGAAAAGCTTATTTATAAATTTGGACAAGGTTATTAATAAATTATCAGAATTAAAGCCGTCTTTATTTACTCGCAATGTAATGGTCATGGGTACAAGGAAACTTTAGAACCAAAATGAAAGTGAGTATTGTTAAATGCAGCTCCTATGAAAATAAGGAATTAAAAGAAGCACTTGAAAAAAGCCTGAAAAATCTTAATTTTATTTTTAAAAAGAATATGAAGGTTTTAATAAAACCGAACATTTTAGCTCCGTACCCCCCAGAAAAAGCAATAACAACTAATCCTTTAGTAATAGAGGAGTTATGTAAAATATTAAAAAAATATAATGCGGATATTTACATTGGAGAAAGCTCTAGTTACGAGACCAAAAAAGGTTTTGAAGTTTCTGGTATTGGGAAACTCGAAAAATATGCTAAGATAATAAATTTTGAGACTCAAGACAAGCGGTTATTCAAGTTTAAAAGTGTCAAGGAAGTGTCTCTTCCGAAAATTATTTTTGAGATGGATTTAATAATTAATGTTTCAAAATTAAAGACCCATGCATTTACAGGAGCTACGTTATGTGTAAAAAACTTATACGGTTGCATTCCGGGAATGGCTAAATCTTATTATCATAGAGTCTTTCCTTCTTTAGAATCATTTTCAAAATTTCTTCTTGAGCTACATGAAAAAATCAAACCCGGGTTGAATATTATAGATGGGGTTATTGGGATGGAGGGGATGGGGCCCGCACTACAAGGAAAGCCCATCAGAAGCAATATAATTATGGCAGGAGATAATGCAATAGCAACAGATATAATCGGATCAGAGATTATGGGTTTCGAAACAGATAGTATCTACACAAACAGGTTCTCAGGAATAAAAAGGAATGAGATAAATGTTATAGGTAAAGTCCCTTTACTTAATTTTAAGAAGCCTCCGATGTCTCTATTTTTTAAATCCCCTATTCTTCACTCTCTAGAAAAATTATTCCCTAAATCAAGAATAATCTTTGACTATAATAAGTGTAAGAAATGTCATTTGTGCGAGAAAAAATGCCCAGTACAAGCAATAAAACTCAGCCCATTTCCTAAATGCGACTATAACAGATGCATAAGATGTGCCTGCTGTATCGAAGTATGCCCCCAAAAAGCAATAACTCTTAAAGAACACTGGACTAAAGCTTGTTCTAGAAAAATATTTAGAAAATTCTTTAAATCATAGACTGCCTTTTTCTATTAATACTTTCTTTGCATAATCTGCCTTTTTATTTTGATAGTCTACTTTAAGATTTTTTTTAAAAGTGTGGATTATTCTCTTCTTGAACCCTTTTGGGATTTTCCTGTCTGGATAAGCGTAATTAGGCGGATAAACATGAAAAAGATGCTTATGGTTTATGAAATATTTGTTTAAGTAAGACTCATCAAATATCTTGGATACTACGTTATTTTTTAAATCACTTTCTATGTTCCTGTACATCTCCTTAGCCATTTTTATTACGTAATCTGTTTTGCCCCCCCAAAAGCAGCATTGGATGTATTCAGATAAATCTTCTCCAGGGATTACTGCCGCTTTCGAATTGGGATTGGTTTCAAAAGAGCCTTGTTTGCTTAAAAAATTAGGGTGCCTGACTCCAAATAATGGTTTATCGTGATAAAAAAAATCTTCTGAATTTAGCTGTTGTGGCACAACAATGTCCGCATCTATTTTCATTACATAGTCGAAATTTTTTAAATCTTTTATATTGGGGATATCTTTTAGATACTTGAGTAACGCATAGAGCTTCTCATCAGGTATCTTTACCCGTTCAGTATCCTTGCCCAATTTAAATTCCTTATCTGTAAATATAAAGAATTTTTTAGGTATCTCTGGAAGAAAGTTCTTTTTTATGTTATTATAGAAGTCTTCAAAATAATTAAAATAAATCCCGGTCCCTACAAAGAGTATCGCTATTGATTTTGGAAACTGCACCTGCCTTTTTTTTATTTTTTTATCTTTTTTTAGAATTATTATCATAGCCCTTCGGTTTTCAAGATACTTGATGTGCTGCTTAATCCAGTGAGGAAAAGGCCGCTTGCTGGTTTTATTAATTGCTTCAATCCTGAGAAGCTTTTCCTTTAACCTTTTAAAAGTCATTTTAATCAATCCTTTTAGCTCTTATAATTATCTGTCTCCCAATCCTGTGCTTTAAAAATCTTATTTTTTCTATTTTAAAACCTTCTTGTCCGAGTATTCTTTTTAACTCTCGAAGAGAGTATTGGTATATTTTATATCCAGTAATCCTTGTTATCCTTTGATAAAAATAAGCAACTATCTTCCTTATCAGATTCTTCTCTTCAGCATCAAAAATAAGATAGCCCTGTTTTTTGAGAACTCTTCTTGCTTGTCTTATCGCTCTTCTTAAGTCTTTTTCCTGAAGATGATTCCATACCCTCATCGTTACAACTTTATCAAAGCTTTCAGGCTTAGACTTAAGGTTGAACATATCTCCAGGTATGCATTTAGCTTTTGGATTTTTCTTGCTCGCTATTTCAAGCATGCCTTCAGAGGTATCTATTGCAGTAACTTCCCCAAGGTACTCTGTTAAAAAGCCGCTGCTGCATCCTAGCTCAAGAACCTTTTCTTTGTCTTTTTTATCAATAAGTTCTAGAAAATACTTTAATTCCAATACCCTTTTTCTTCTTCTATATTCACTTTTTTGCCTCTGTGCGTCGTAGGTGCCCGTTACTCGCTTTTGTTGATAGTACTCCTTAAATTTATCAGTATCGCTTTTAACATTCATAATTTCTAGTGTACTAAACTGCTTTTAAAGATTTATGTATTAAGAGTATATAAAAATCCTGAAAATAGAGTATAAAAGTCTTTATAAACAGCCAAGATATCTTGTTTTTTATGAAAATCGTGCATATAAACATGTTTTATTATCCAACCATTGGGGGGGTGGAGCAAGTAATGAAGGAACTCGCCGAAAGGCAGGTTAGGGCTGGGCATGAGGTGCATGTTTTTTGCTGCGATTCAGATAAAAATTCTAGAATAGAAAAAAAAGAAGAAACTATCAATGGAGTTCATGTTCACAGGCTGCCATACTGGTTTCGTTTGTCTTTAAACACTTTTGTCTGGCCTTCTTTATTATGGAGATTCGAAGGAAAATTTGACGTAATACACAGCCATGTTTCAGGTCACGATTATGTATTATTTGCAGGACATCTTGCCAAAAAAACAGGAGCAAAACATATTCACACAACTCACTGCCCCTGGACAGATGCCTCTTTTCGTCCCCTAATCCTAAGGCCTTTTATGTTTCTAAACAACCTGTTTGTTAACAAGATGATTTTTAAAGGAGTAGACAGGGTTGTGGCAATTACCCCTTGGGAAGTTTCAATTTTAGAAGAGTTCATAAAAGAACGAGAAAAAATAACTGTTATTCCAAATGGGGCAGATGAAATTTTATACGAGAAAGTGAAGAAAAATAGCTTTAAGAAAAAATATAAAATTAAGGAAAAGAAAATTGTTTTGTTTTTTGGAAGGTTGAATCCAACTAAAGGACCTGAAAAACTTGCACTGGCTGCACTTGAGATAAGCAAGAAAAGAAAAGATATTGCTTTTGTATGGGTGGGGCCAGATGAGGGGAAGCTAGAAGAAGTTCAACAGCTGATTAAAGGGCACAGAAATATGTATTATATAGAACCAATCAGAGATAAGAAAAAGATAGCTGAAATGTATCAGGCGTCTGATGTTTATGTTCTTCCAAGCTATCGCGAGGGCCTTCCGCTAACATTATTTGAGGCAATGGCGTCTCATCTTCCGATCGTAGCAAGTCCGGTCAATGGAGTTCCATACGAGATGAAATCTCCAAACAATGGATTTTTTGCAGATTATGGAGACATAGAAAAACTAAAAGAAAACATTTTAAAGCTAGTAGACAATAAGAAATTAGCCAAACAAATTGGAGAAACCAATTATAAAAAATCCCAAAACTATCGATGGGATAATATAGCTAAAAAATACGAAAATGAATATAAAAAATTATTAGGAAAAAAATGAAAATAACTTTAATTTCTACCTCTACCTTTCCTTCTGATCAAGGAATAAGGACAATTTCAGCTGTTTTAAAAAAAGCAGGGCATAAAGTTAATCTGGTTTTTATGGCCTTGAGTGAAGATTACTCCAAAAACTACACAGAATACGAGTTGCAGCAACTTGAGAAAATAGCAGAAGGAAGCAGGCTTATCGGCATAGCTTCTTATGCTTCAACTGCAAAAAGGGCAGAAAGAATAATAACCTATCTCAAAAGATTAAATGTTCCTATTGTTTATGGAGGGGTACATCCAACAATCTCGCCAGAACAAGCAATAACTATTTCAGATATAGCTTGTGTCGGAGAGGGAGAAGAAGCAATTATAGAACTGGCTTTTTCAATAGAAAAAAACAAGCCCTTCGATAAAATAAAAAACCTCTGGATCAAAAAAGGGGATAAAATTATAAAAAATCCTATAAGGAATTTAATAGAGAACGTTGATTCTTTACCTTTTCCTGATTTTGATATTGAAGACCATTACATTCTTGAAAAAGGGAATCTAAGAAAGTTCAGAGAAGAAGATTTGGGCGGAGGGATTTTCTTTCTTACAGGAAGGGGCTGCCCTTACGGATGCGATTATTGCTCCAATTCTTTTTTTAATCAGCTTTATAAAGGAAAGTGCAAAAAAATCTTAAGGCTTCATTCTCCAGAATACATCATAAAGGGAATCTTATATATGAAGAATAAATTTCCTAGCTTAAGTTATTTTGATATCAGAGACGATACTTTTTCAATGAGGCCGTTAGAGGAGATTAAGAAATTCTGTGAAATGTACAAAAAACAGGTCCATCTCCGATTTAAGTGTTTGGGAGACCCTAAAACAATAACAGATGAAAAAATTAAGCTGCTTGTTGATGCTGGGTGCACAGACATTATTATTGGGATACAGGGAAGCGAATCTACTAACCATTTAATTTATCATAGGAATCAGACAGACGAGGGAGTTTTAAACGCTGCCAAAATTCTAAATAAATACAGGCAATTAGCAGTAATGTACGATGTTATAACTTCTAATCCTTATGAAACTCCAGAACAGATAATAAGCCTTATCCGTTTGCTACAGAAGATTCCAAGGCCCTATTATCTTTCTGTAAATAATCTTGTCTTCTTTCCAGGAACTCAATTATACAGGAGAGCAATGCAGGACGGAACAATCAAGACAGAAAAAGATACTGCCCAATATCTAAATTATTGGGACAGAAGCAAGCACATCCTTCTCAAAGGAAAAAACATCTATCTCAATCTTATCCTCAATATTATGAGAGGCCCAGCAACCGATAAAAGATTTGGATTAATGCCAAGTTTCTTACTAAACTGGCTTTTAGAAGAAGAAAGAGTTAAAAGAAATCTGAAAAACCAGTTTCCCGCTATAACAGCAACGCGCCTCCTTTATATTTTTGACTTAATAAGAGAAAGAATTTTAAAACCTGCTTTTAGAAGCATGCCTCTTTCCTTTAAAGTCTGGTATGATAAAGTTAGGTATCATGTGTAACTAGTTTTATAAATTTCAATATCCTTTAATAATAGAATGGTAAAGTCTTATGAAAAGTTTAATAAACGGCTAGGAGAAGAATATTGGGGGAAGTTTGTAAAAAGAGATATCCAACTTTATGATTGTATTAAAAAAATATTAAGTAAGTACTTATCCGGCAAAAACAATGTTAAGGGACTGGATATCGGCGCAGGTCCAGGAATTGGAGCATGGATCCTCGGTCAATTAGGGATTTCTGGAGAATTATACAGTGTAGAGCCTTCTGATAATTATAAGGAAGGAGAAAAACTGGCCGAGAAATTAAAGCTGTCAGGAAGCAAAACCCTTTACTATCCCAAAAAAGGGGAGATGTCCGATGCAATTGCTTTATTTGATTTAAAAGAAGAAAGCTTAGATTATATATTATTTTTGAGATCAGTTCATGAAATTATGCTTTCATATAAGGATTACAAAGATTTCGTTAAAGACTTTAAAATAATTTGTAGTTTAATTAAGAAAGAGGGTTTTATAGTTATAGCAGACCCCCAATATTCAGAATTTATCTATTCTGCCCCCCATAAATATGCTAAAATTATACAAGCAATAAGAAAATATAAAGAAGAAACATTAGGGCACTCTCATGCCCTAGGAGATTATCTTACTCTTAAAAAGCTGAAAAAAATAATGCCCGAAGATTTTATACTCTCTGAAAAAGTAGAGATAGAGAATAACAAAGATTTCGAATTTATAAAAAGCAAGGGTTTTAATCTAAAAGAGAGCCCAACTGAATTCTATGTTGTTTGTTATAAGAGAAGATGATTCTTCAAAAACTTCCCACAAATTTATAAATTTCAATATCCTTTTATTTTCATGAAATGGAAACTTCCTCCAAAAATAAAGATTTATGAGGCTCTTGGCTGTATTGGGGATAAAAGAATAGAAATTTCAGGAAATGAAGCGAAAGTTTTCTCCTCTTCAAAAGGAAAATTTTATTCTGTAAGGTATAATGAAAGCATGAATGCGATTATGTGCAATGATAATGGCTCTTTCTGGCAAGGCTATTTGGGGTATCCTTCAATTGCTTTCTTGATGTTAAAAGGCAGAATAAAGTTCAATCAGGAATCTGCAGAGGCATTTAAAGACATAAAATGGAAGGATTTAAACACCAAGTTCAAGAGGGATTATTGGAAAACAGAAGAGTTTGCCCTGGAAAAAGCCAAGGAAAAAGGTGCTGATATAAGTAAATTATTAGAAGATATAAACAACATTTTTGAACAAATTAAAAAATTAGATATGAATTTATTTGGAGAAAAAACCAAGCCGCCAGAAGAATATTAAGCTTTTCTATAATCTTTCATTTTTTCTTTGTATTTTGTTTTGTCTTTTATGTTTGCCCAATAAAATGCCTCTTGCCGCAGGCGGCATGCAAGGCAAGTTCCGCAATGCTCTCTTTTGTTCTTTGTTCCAATATAACAACTATAAGTATCTTCCATTTTAACTCCTAATTTTTTTCCCAATACAGCAATATCCTCTTTATCTTTTTTTATCAATGGAGCAATGATTTTTCCTTTAATTCCCGTGGCTGTTTTTTTAAGTTTGTTTATCTCTTTTACAAACTCAAGTGTTGTGTCTGGATATGCTTCTCTTCCCTCGCATTTAAATCCAGTAAAAATATCAAAGATTTCTTTGTTTTTTATCTGTAAGGACTCTGCTAAAGCCAAGGCATAGGTTAAAAAAACAATGTTTCTGCACGGAACATAATACTTTAGAGACTCTTTTTCTGTATCTTTCAGCTCTTTTCTTTTTATTTTTCTCACTTTCTCACTTTTATTTATTAAAGAAGTTGAAATTTTTGCAATTTCATTTAGTTTTATTTCTTTAAACTCTGCTCCGAGCTTTTTTGCTATATTTTTGCTTGCTTTTCTTTCTTGTTTTAGTGTTCTCTGCTTATAATCAAAGAACAAAATAATCATTTTTTTGTACTTCAGCTTTTTTTTAACATAGTAAGCAGTTGCACTGCTATCCAATCCCCCAGAGCACAAAACAATTGCATTTTTCATAGGTATTTTAATTCAATAATGTTTTTAAACCCCTCCTTGCTCTCTCATCTATGAAAAAACAAGCAAAAGACCTAACCAAGGGTGAAAAAATTATACTGGCAGGTCAAACGTGTGTAGTCCAGGATATTGAGATTTCTGAGATAGGAAAACAAGGAAAAAGAAAAGTAAGAATAGAAGCTTTAACAGAAAAGGGAGAGAAGATTGTTATAATAAGGCCGGAAGATTTTCCTTTTGACATTCCATGATTCTTTTAAAATGATAGACATAATTATAACTTCGTATAACGAGCCAAAGTCAACTTTAAGAGCAGTAAACACGTTTCTTAAGCAAGAAATTCCAGGAGAGTTTAGAATAGTCGTATGTGACCCATTTCCAGAAGTTAAAACTTTTCTTAAAGAAAACATCAAAGATAAAAGAGTAGGTTTTTTCCTTGACCCTGGAGAAGGAAAGAGTTATGCGTTAAATTTGCTTTTCGAAAAGCTTGCTGGAACAACAAATGATTTTTTCATTTTAACTGACGGAGATGTTTATGTTTCTGATAACACAGTTAAAGAAATTCTAAAGGTTTTTGAGGATAAGGAAATAGGGTGTGTTACAGGCCATCCAGCCACAATTGATTCTAGAGAAAATAAATTTGGATATTGGAGTCATTTGTTATTCTCAGGAGTGCACAGAGCAAGGAAAAAGTATGCAGAAAAAAAAGAATTTTTTGAATGTTCTGGATATTTATTTGCAGTGAGAAAAGGAGTAATTACTAGTTTCCCCACAGATGCTTCAGAAGACTCTGTAATCCCTTACTTGTTCTGGCAAAAAGGCTATAAAATAGGTTATGCAGAAAATGCAGAAGTTTACGTTAAAAATCCAGATAATCTAGAGGACTGGAAAAAACAAAAAATAAGGAATATAAAAGGCCATGAGAATCTTTCCAAATTGTATCCAGATATGCCAAGAACAAAATCTTTTTGGAACGAAGTAAAACATGGAGCATTTTTTGCTTTATTCTACCCAAGAAAACCAAAAGAGTTTGTCTGGACGATGCAGCTATACAAGGCAAGATTAGATATTTACAAAGAAGCTTTTAAAGAGCTAAACCAAAAAGAAGTTTATTCAGATGGCTGGAGAGAAACAGAAATAAATTCAACAAAGCCATTAGACTAGTTTTTTTAATTCTTTTTCCAGCTCTTCCAAGCTTGTTACAATTTTTGTTGGACAGATAATTATGGCGCTTAAATACTCTAAGGCATCTTTTACTGGCTCATCTGTTTTTATGCCTATGGCAGGAATCCCTTTTGCATAAGCATATCCGAGCTCCCAGGCAGTTCCTGCTCCAACATGCAAACCATTTAAGTCAGCAATAATCAAGTTACAATCTTTAAATCCCTTAGTAATGTCTCCTTCAAATACTCTTTTAACGTCTTTCATTCCTTTGCACGGCCCAACATCTCTATGGGGAAGAAAAGTTTCTATACCTAATTTTTCACAAATCTTGTCTATTTTCTCCAAAAACTCCACTTCCGATGCAGTGCATAACTTGCCGGCAATATAGGCTTTCATTTTATTAGTATATCCTTGTTTAATAAAGCTTAAATAATGTTTATTATAAACTTTACTAAAGATAACTATGGAAATTTTAATAATCAAGTTAGGGGCAAAAGGCGATATTGTTAGGACTCTTCCTATAGCTTTAGCTTTAAAGAAAAAATATCCCGATGCAAAAATTTCCTGGTTGACAAAGAGTTCTAATAGGGAGTTTGTTGAAAACAGCCCTTGTGTAGATTCTGTTTTTGTTTTGCCTTATAATGATAATAAAAAATTTGATGTCCTTTATAATTTTGATATTGACGAAGAAGCTACTTTATTGGCAAATAAAATTCAAGCAGGAAAAAAATACGGCTTCTATTTCGAGGGGGGATTTGCTGCTGCATTTAATTTAGGAGCAGAGTATTATCTTAACACTTTATTTGATGACGAAACTAAAAAAACCAACAAAAAAACTTATCAGGAAATGATGTTTATGGCTGCTGAACTGCCTTACAATAAAGAATTTCATCCAATTATCTTAAAAGAAAAAGATAAAAAATATGCTTCTGAGTTTATAAAGAGGAATAGTCTAAAGACCGAGAAACTTGTTGGTATTCATATAGGTTCTTCTCCAAGATGGCCTTCAAAATTCTGGCCAGTAGAGAAAATTAAAGAATTTGTTTTAAAATCAAAGGAAAATGGATATGAAATCCTGCTTTTTGCAGGTCCTGATGATATAGATAAACAGAAGAAAATTGTTTATGATTTAGAGAACCAATTTAAAGTTTATTCCAATGATCCGAAAAATACAGATATGGAATTCGCTTCTTTAGTTGAGTTATGTGATTTTATGGTTTGTGGAGATTCTATGGCTCTCCATGTTTCTCTTGCGCTCCAAAAGCCAACAATTGCCTTGTTCTTCTGCACCTCTCCTAATGAAGTAGAAGGTTATGGATTCTTGAAAAAAATAATTTCCACTAAGCTTTATGATTTTTTCCCTGAGAAACAAGATACCTATTCAGAGGAATTGGTGAACAGTATCTCTGCAGAGGAAGTTTTAAAAGCAATAAAAACTTTTGATAAAAATGGAAGAAGTTAAAAAAGAAGAGATTAAAGAAGAAAAAGAACTAGAGAAGAGGGAGAAGAAATTAGAAGCTAAATTGAAAAGCTGGTTTAAAGACCCTTACACTGCCTCTTTAATAGGCATTTTGATTGTAGCATTAATAATTAGGATATATTATTTTTATCTAACTAGAAACCAGGCAGTGTGGTGGGATGGTCTTTGCTATGGGTCAATTGCAAAGAGCCTTCTGACTCATGCATGGGATAATGTTCCAATCATAGTTAATGAGGAAAGTATCCGTCCTTGGTTAATGCCTGTTGCATGGGCCGGCCTTATAAAAATAGGAGTTTCAGAGTTAGGAAATAAGTTTATCCTTATTTTTATACCATCTATTCTCACAATTATAGCGACTTATTTCGCTGCAGAAAAAATGTATAATAAAAGGATTGCCCTTATTTCTTCGTTTATTCTTGCTGTCTCTTGGATACATGTTTTTTATTCAATGAGGCTTTTAACTCACATTCCCGGCCTCTTTTTTTCTATAGCTAGCGTCTATTATTTTTTCAAGGCACTAGAAAAAGAAAAACTAAATCTTAAGGATTTTACTCTGGCGGTTTTTCTAGCTTTCATCTCTCTTTTGATACGATGGACTTATGGCTTAACAGGAATTATCTTTATATTTTATTTATTTCTAATAGAGGGATTGGGCTTTTACTTGTTCTTGGCTATTTTACTGGGGGGGGCAGCTAAATTTATCTTGGGATTTTCTTTAGTAATCTCACTGGTACTTTTTTTAATCCCTCTAGCAATAGGCATCTGGTTCAATAAAAAGAACATAAAGATTTTTAATCAAAAAAACTTTTGGATTGGCGGAATCATTGGTACCGTACCAATGATTATATTTTTCATTTTTAATCTTGCAAAATACGGAAAATTATTTCCTGCAATGGCTAATTATGCTGCAAGTGCAGCAACAAAAACAAGTTTCTATTATGGCACCTTTGGTTTCTTTTCTCATATACTTGCGCAGCCTTTCTTTACCCTTTTTATAATTGGATTAGCAGTCATGGTTGTTCAGCTTTTCCTAGGATTTGGCTTAATTTCTAAGGTTAAAAAATTAGGAGTGCACTTTTTTATTCTTTCCTTGCTTATTTTAAATGTTTGTTTCCTTACCTTTTATATTAGATATGCTGAAGACAGGTACATGTTTGAGTGCTTTATCTCTATCCTATTCGCAGCGGCGTTTGGTATTGATACAGTCTACCTTTATGTTAAGAAGTACAACAAGCAACTCGCTTTCCTTTTAGTTATTGTCCTCTTGCTATCTGGAGCTTACTTTCAGTATACTTACGGCAACCAAATTATTGTTTCGAGAGCCTCTTCTTACTACCAGATGAAACAGGCTTTTCTTTGGATTAAAGACAATACGCCAAAAGATTCAATTATTTTGGGTTCTGCAATTCAGCCCTATGCTATTTATTACGCCGATAGGATGCCGCTTGGGCATGATGAAATAGAAGCAAATCGTTCTAGAGAGTTTGATTATGTAATTATGCATGCATTTACCCCGCACACCCAGGAGTATAAAGATTTTGTGGCTTCTATCGAAAAGAATCTTACAGTAGTCCATGCAGAATTTTTTGATGCGCAGCAGCAGGAGCCTGCAGTAATAGTCTATAAATACAATAAATAAGCTAGAAGTATTTTTCTATATCCTTAAAAGTATTTTTCCTTTTAACAAAATGCAAGTAGGCGATGCTTTTTTTGAGTATTAAATCTTGATACGCCTCATCTCCTACTTTTCTCAGCTTTTGGATTTTCTTTCTATGTTTCTCTATACGGCGCCGGTTTTTTATTATCCAGATTAGAGCCCTGCTTACAGGAAAAAACTTCTTGGGGAAGGCAATTCCAGATAAGACCTCTAGCATCACTCTTCTTAAGATATATTTTTTAATATTCTCATCTGAATAGTTCTTCAAAAAAGTGATTAGAACATTCCTGTGCAACAAATACTCTTTTTCAGAGCCCATTTTCTTTAATTTTACGCTAAAGCTCCCCAAATGGTATACTACAGAGCTAGGGACACAGAATATCTTTGACCCAAAAATATTTGCTCTCCAACAGAAATCAAATTCTTCAGAATACATAAAAAAATCCTCGTCAAACAGCCCTATTTTCTCAATTAGCTCTCTTTTAATAAACATGCAAGAGCCGCATGCCCAGAAAATTCTGAGTGGTTTATCGTGCTGCCCAGTATCTTTTTCAACGTTTTCAAAAATTCTTCCCCTGTAAAACTCATATCCATACTTATCCATGAATCCCCCGCATGCCCCTGCCGCTTCAAAATAACTCTTGTCCCTAAGCCATTTTATTTTTGGCTGGCAGATTTCCGCATTGTTTTTAATAGAAAAATTAACCATTTCCTTCAGCCAGTTTTTGTCTACTTCTACATCGTTGTTTAGTACGGCAATATAGGCTGATTCTGTCTTTTTTGCAAGTAAATTATGCCCCCCGGCAAAACCCAGATTCTTCCTGCTTTTGAATACTCTGCATTTATACTTTCTAGCTATTCTCTCGCTATGGTCCTTAGTGGCATTTAATAAAACATTAATTTCGAAATTAGGGTAATTTGTTTTCTTTACTGACTTTAGGCAGTTATTCAGTATCTCTTCTCCGTCAACATGAACTATATTGACTGCTATTTTAGGTTTTCTAATCCCTTTCATCTTAAAACATACATTGTGGTGAAATTAAGTTTATAAAACTTATTTTTCTCTATTTCAGTATGTACCAGAAAGTCTCGGTTATTTTACCAATCTATAATGAGGATGAGTCTGCAGGATATGTTTTTGATTCTGTTTTGAACTTCTCGAAAAAAAATCCTAACTACGATTTTATATTTGTAAACGACGGCTCTACCGATTCCACCAAGAAGATTCTTCAAGAGCGATTAATAGAGTCAAAGCCTCAAAGGATAAAACTAGTCTCCTTAAATATGAATATGGGCAAGGGGTATGCAATAAGAAAAGGAGTTGAGAAAGCAGAAGGGGACCATATATGCTTTACAGATGGAGATTTAGCCTATCCCCTTTCTTACCTAAAAGAGTTTTCTAAAAGACTAGAAAAAGACGATGTGGTTATGGGCTGGAGAGCCCCTTTTGCTGAGAATCTTCACAATATGACAGCAATAAGAAAAATAGCGGGAAAAACTTTTAATTTTTTATCAAGAAACCTGCTGGGCTTGAGCTATCCTGATATGCAGGCAGGAATAAAGGGCTTTAGGAAAAAAGCAGCAAAGCACCTTTTTTCAATAAACAAAGTTAATGGATGGTCCTTTGATACTGAAATAATTTATTTAGCAAAAAAGAAAGGCTATAAAATTTCAGAACTGCCTGTCAAAGTTTCTAAGTCTAATTTAGAGGTAAAATCACAAGTTAAGCTCGTGCGCGATTCTTTAAGTATGTTCTTTAGCTTGTTAAAGATAAGAATAAACGATTTCTCCGGTAAATATGGGTAAGCCTATTTTATTAAGTTTTGACATCGAAGAATTTGACATCCCTCAGGAGT
Source organism: Candidatus Woesearchaeota archaeon (assembly GCA_964651965.1). Lineage (GTDB taxonomy): Archaea > Nanobdellota > Nanobdellia > Pacearchaeales > GW2011-AR1 > MFWN01. The sequence goes on from CAZYZS010000002.1 coordinate 84,960, forward strand.
ATGGTATTGCAATAAGCAAGCAAGACCAATTTGAGTTTAGTTTAGAGGGACTTAAAAAAATAATGGAAATCCTTGATAAGCTGGATGTAGCTGCGACTTTTTTCGTAACTGCAAGTTTTGCATCTAAATATCCGGCAGTTATCCGAAGTATCTCAGAAAAAAATGAGGTGGCCTCCCATGATCTAAATCACCAAGTGAAAAATTACGATGAAAAACAGGTATCTAAGTCAAAGGCAATGATTGAAAAAGTAATTGGAAAAAAGATTTATGGTTTTAGAATGCCTCGCGTAAAAAAAGTAGATTATTTCTCTTTAGGCAAGCTAGGTTTTATATATGATTCTTCTGTTTCCCCGACCTATCTTCCAGGCAGATACAATAATTATTTTAAAAAAAGGAGCGTGACAAAAAAAGAAAGGATTTACGAAATTCCAGTTTCTACCTCGCCTTTAATACGCTTTCCTTATTGGAACTTTTTTAGGTTGTTCGGAATACAGTATCTTAAGTTATTAACTAAAGTTTGTCTCAAAAATCCAGGATTTGTCAATATTTATTTTCATCCTTGGGAATTTAATAATTTTGCCCATTTAAAAATACCTTTTTATCTCGATAAAAGATATTCAGGCTCGAGAGTTCAAAAAGACCTGGAAGCATACATTTTATGGTGTAAGAGAAATAATTTTGAATTTTTGACTTTTTCTAAGTTTTTAGAAACTATTTCTTTAAGCTAGTTAAAATTACTGATATCAAAAGAAATAAGTTGGACACGATTAGTGCTATTGAAAATTCCATTAAAGTTGAATGAAAAATGGAAAATAGGGTTATCTGTACCGCTACTGCCAAAATAGTTATGTAATTTCGTTTAGGCTTTTTTATGCATAGATTATAAAGAACAAAAACATTTGCAATTGATAATATGGCCATTGCAAAAGAGGGGTAAATAAGCAGTCCAGAGACTTTGCTATACTGGCTGCCATAAAGAAGAGTTATTATTTGCTCATTGAAAATCATGTAAACAGCCAATATAACTAACGATGCTAAAAATACAAGAATAAATGTCTGTTCTAATAATCCCTTGGAATTTTCCTTTTTGTCATGTTTTTCAGAGGCGAGAGGGAACATGGCTCTGCTTATTCCCCAGGTACCGAGGAAGATTACTTTTCCGAGATTAGAAACTGCCGCATAGTAGCCCACCATTTCATCGCTAAAAAACGCCTTTGCGAAGATTATATCAAGTGTAAAAAATATCATGATAGAAGCTATAGAAATTAAGGAGGCTAAGGGCGTTACTTCCTTAATTTTTATTTCCCCCCCTTTAAGCTTTAAGATATCTTTCAAGGAAATAAAAGAAAGGGCAAATGAGATCAGTATTCCAAAAACAACCCCTGTGATAGCCCCATAAACCTTCCATCCTAAAAGGATTAACGCAACAGCCAAAAGCAGTTTTGTTACACTTTCGCTTATATAAGTCCACCCTAAACTGTTGAATTTCTTAGTTCCTTGCAGTATTCCCCTTGTAATCGGGACCAATAAAGCTCCAAAGATAAAAACTCCTGTAAGAACTAACAACGTCCATTCGATAGAAAGGACATGCTGCAAAATTAAAAAAGAGACTGCAGAAAAGATTAAAAACAAGATTAAAGCGATTTTTAAAAAGTATCCAATTCCGCGAGTTAGCAGCCCCTTTAGTTTTTTCTTATTTTTTTTTACATTAAATGTCGTGGTGTATCTAGAAACAACTGTTTGTATTGTTTCGTTAGGAATGCTAAATAGAAAGACTAATCCCATCAATGCTGCTAGAGTTCCGTAGTCTGCAGGCCCAAGTAACCTGGCAGAAACGAAATTAAATATAAGGTTTAAGAAATTAAATACATTAAAAGATAGGAAAAGTATAATGCTTCCCCTCACAAATTCTTTTGAGAACTTTCCCATTTTATGCTAACAGGCTGTTTTTGAATAGTAGGAACCCGATGATAATAATAATTATCTGTATTCCATGTATGAAGTAAACCACATCAGTTTCATAGACCTTGCCACTTTTTTTTACTTTTTTTAGTATAAAGATTGATAAATGTTCTAAGCCGTATATCTTGTCATAAGGCAAATCCAGGCTGCCATCTTTATTTGGTTTACTAAAAGACTCTTTATCCAACCGTACACCTGCCCTTAATTTGAGAAAGGTTTCTGCAATATAGGGAATAAAGAAGAATATTGCAATTCTCTCAAAATTTCCAAGTATGGCAAATATTGCAATGAGCGCCCCAATAGGATAAGTTAAAATATCCCCTGGAAATACCTTAGCAGGATATCTATTAAATATATAAAAAGCAAGCAAGCTAGCAATTATACACAACCCTATTAGCGCAAGCCAATTACTTCCAGTTAAATAAGCAACAATACTTAATGCGGACATAATTATAATTCCCTGTCCTGCTTCTAGTCCGTTGTAGCCAGCCAAAAAATTGAAAGTAGTGCTAGTTCCAATAATCCCTATAGGTATGATTATTAAAGGGTATAGCAAACCAAGACTAATTTCTCCGATGAAAGGAATGCTGACTATAGAGTCTCCAGCATCAATAACCATAAGAGGGATAGCGGCCATAAGTACTAAAAAAATCCTCAGTCTTTTTCCTAACCCTATTTTCCAGCCCAAAATATCATCGATAAGGCCTATAAAAGCTACTATCATAATCGAGCTTAGTAGTGCAAAAATTTCTGTAGTTGTTTCATTTATCTTTAAAACAAAGGTTTTTATTGCCACATAAGCCAATATCCCTAAAATAAATCCTCCTACTGCAATAACTCCGCCGCTTTCTGCAACTAAAGGTTTATTATATTTGTTGATATCTTTTCCCTGAATATCTCCTTTTTTTGCTCTTCTAATCCAAGAAGGCATTGTAATCAAAGTTACAAAAAAACTGAGTATAACAGGTATAATCAATAAAGGTTCCATTTTATAGGGTCCAGTTTATATACTTAGTTCTGTCTCTATCGATATACGCAGGGTTGAACTTTTCTGTTCCTGTATAATTAATCTCCCAGATTTTTATAGGCCCCTGCACTCCCTGAAAATAAACAAAGTCGTTTAATCCCATGCCTTGGGAATTTAAGCTCTCTACAATAATGTTCGGCTCAGTATGTACCAGTTTAAAGTTTGGAAAATTATTAAGAGGGTCATCTAACAAGTACACTTGTCCCAAAAATCCGCGCATTACCCTTGGAGATATGTAGATAATTGCTCCAAGGTCATCTTTTCTTATCTGCTGCCCTGTTTGATCTAGCCTCTGGATAACAAAAGCGGTTGCATTTATTCCAGATTCAAAGTCTACTAACTGCCCATTAAAGTACAAATATCTCAGAGGAATTCTCGTTTGTTGCCCTTGGAAATAAAACACCCCTTCTGGCTGCTTGAATGTTACGCTATCATTTGCATTCTTTGTTTCAACAACTATGCCGATTATTGCGGCACTTTGCCCGGGTAAGAAAATTTCAGATTTGTTATTAGCTTTATATATTATATCTTCGTCTAAAGCCGCGCCACCCTGATAAATTCTGATAGTGCCGTCCCTTGTTTCTTGCATCTGTTTGTCATTAGTGACCATTGTAGGGATCCAAGAGTACCTATCATACGCCTCATTAGACCCTATGCTGGAAAATGCAGTGTATTTCCCTATATCGCTAGAGTCTATTAAAAAGTGAGTAGCATTATGGGAATATAAAAAATTCAAAGCATCGCTCTGATTAGGGGCAGTTAAAGTAAGCCTCCCGCTCCAGTAATTCCAAAAAGATATAGCATTCCCCCCATCTGTGACTGTAGCTCTGTTGCCTATCGATTGTATCCAATAACCATAATCCCACCAATGCGCAAAAACCGCATTTTCAGGAGTTTCTTCTCTTACCCATTGCATTGCTTTTTGCCACTGCTGGTTATAATAAGAAGGAACAAAACTATAAGATTCACCTTTAACTGCGTTATAGTAAGTCCAAAATATAAAGACTGCTGACAATAAAAATAAGATAGTAAGGAGGCCCATTATTATTTTCCACGTTTCTTCTTTGGCCTTTCTGAATCTTTCAAAAGATTCGACAACTAAAAAACTCAGGAAAATAGGTGCAATTGGTGCCAGAACCATGATAATTCTGACTGCGCTTCTTGCGCTAAATAAGCATAGCGCAAACAAAGAAAATAAAAATAAGTATTCATAGTCTATCTTTTGAAATCCATGGTTTCCTTCTTTAAAGTATCGGATATAATAATAAATAAACGCCCCAACTAGAATCAGGGCAGTTCCATAGTAAACAAATTTGCTTATAAAGTTCTCCCCATTAAAAGTGCTGTCTCCAGCATACCTGCTGAATACGAGTCCAAAAAAGAATAAAACATAGAGCCCTGTTAAAATCCATGCATCTTTTTTCTTTATGCTTGCTAACATCTTCTTAAATAAGACTACCGAGCCTATGAAAAAAGACCAAAACAACAATGCAACTCCTTTAATATGGGGCCCAAAACTGCCCTCCCACTCTGTAAAATAGGGTTGCCTGTTTTCCGCTACTGTTATATTCCATCTTCCTACAACCGGAGTAAAGAACATTCTATTTAGGTCTTTTAATTTGCCTATAATGAAGTCGGGCCCTAAAATTACAGAAGCAAGCAAGACGATAAGGACTACTCCAAGAATAAGGGATAATATGTTATGGGGAAGTCTTGTTTTTTCCAGCCTCTTGCTTTCTTTTAGTCTTGTACTCCATAGAACAAAATCAACTAGCATTATAAAGAACATTATAAAAGCAAGTCCGCTATCAAGAGAGATAAAAAAATCAGCAGGTTTTCCCCTCTTAGAGAAGAAAAGAGGGATTAAAAAAGATAGTAGAAGCCAAAGAGAGTAAATAAAAAACTCTTTCTTGCCGACTTTGTTGAGTATAAATGCAAGAAAAGTTGCCACAGCTATTGTGACATATATAAAACTTACTCCTCCCCAGACAAGGTCCATAAGCGCAGTAGACACTCCTGCAAGCCCGCCAAGGATAAGAGCATTCCTTAAATTTTCAGTTTTCCATGCTCTAAGGAATAGGTAAAAGGATAAAAACATGAAAAAGAATCCTGCTGACTCTTTTTCAGGAATTCCTGCAACAGTTCTTGATAAAAAAGCAGGAATGACAATCATGATGAAAGTAGAGATTAGGGCTATGAGGTTAGCGTTAGTTCTGCTTTCTTTTTCTTTTTTTATAAAAATTTCTCTAACAAAAAAGAAAAAAGAAATTATAGTTAATGCGAACATAACGACTGGAAAAACAACCCCTGCAAATTCTACGTTTATAGCCGGATTGATAAAATGAAAAATATCATATGTCCAGGCAATCATATAAGGTAAAAGTACTGTTTCTTTGGCAGGTTCAAATCCTAAAGGTACATTTCTGAAAGTGTCTACTGCCGGAAGACTTCCTTGCTCAACAATTGCTTTAGCATATCTCAAGAATAACCACGGGTCTAAGTCTGGGCCGAGCGTCCAGGTATTTGTTGTTACATCCCAAAGCCCCGGCTTTCCGCTAAAAGACTTCCAGGGGGTAAAGATAAACTTTGCCAGAGAAGGGAACTCTCCTGAATGGTCCTGCATTGGCAGGCTCCTGATATAAACACCCAGAACTATCGCTGCTATTAGGACAATAGCTACCCAAAAGCCCGATTTCTTAAAAAAAGCAATCAGCTTTTCTTTCCTCTCGTTCATCAATCCTTCGTTTAATTTCTCTTCTTTAACTTCTTCCATATTTTATTCAAAAGTTTTATTGTAGAATCTTTTCAACATCTTTCATAATCTCTTCAGCAGTTTGTTCTTCTTCAACTGTCTTTTTACCACAATAAGGGCAAGTCTCTTTAACCTTCTCGCTTTCAAATTTATATCCGCATTTTTGGCAAAAATATCTTCCCATTTTAACTTGTTATAAAAATCTATGTTTTTAAACTTTATTCATTTTAAATATGCTTTGAATTCGCATATTTTTTTCATTTTAAATCTAGAATAAAGCAGGGGTTATAAAGACTTCTATTAACGCAGCTACAAATAATACGATAACTGCCAGAATTATTAGATTTAAAGAATCTTGCAAAACTGACCAAAATTTTTCGCTCCTCATATCGTGTCTTATTATCGAAACACTTATAATTCCTCCAGCCATAGCTCCAATAAAGTATGCAGCTATTTCAGGCATGCCATGAATCATATACCTCATAATGCCTAAGGGGAGGCTAGCCAGGCTGGATTTTGAGAAAATTCCTACTGCGGCGGCTATTACGCTGGCATTCCAAGCTAAAATAAATATTGCCCCTGCTCCAAAGATTAGAGAAAATATAAGTGTGAACATGAGAACATAAATGTTATTCGTAAAAATTGCAATAAGTTTTTCTTTAGAAGTAAGAAACCCCGTTGTTTTTCCAGAAACTTTAACACCATACTGTTCTGCACACTCGTTGAAATTTGCAGGTCTGTTTATCATGCAGTAAGTTTCAATTTGCGCTCTAAAATTATTCTCTGAAGGAAAAACAATATAAAAGAATGAAAATGCTATAATAAAGCCTAAAAAAAGCCACAAAAATCCGAAAAGAGTCTTGTTGTGCTCCTTTAAAAGCTTAAATGTTCCTTCTATCTTAAGGTCTTTTTCTTCTTCTAGTTTTATCGCATAATACATATAAGGCATGGAGAACATTACACAAAAAGTGATAATCAAAATGCCTGAATATTTTGCTAAGACAGCATCCTGTCCAAAAATCCAGTTGACCAAGATTATTGAAAGAGATCCGTATACCAATCCAATGATAAACATCTCCCACGACCTTTTTTGCGCCCTTTTTGGGTTTATAAGCATTTCTAGCATGTTTGCCTCTTTATCTTTTAAGTTATATAAAAAATTAAGTTTAAATACATTTCTTAAGCAATTCTTTTATCTAAACTGTAGTTTTATAGAAACATTTATAAACATCTGTTAAATAATATTAACATATGTTAAAAATAATTAACAACTTAAGGCCGTTCTTTGAAGACTGTTATAGAAGGATAAATGTCAGGGAATATGCCAGGTTATCTAAGTTATCCCCACCAACTGCTTCTAAGTTGTTATTTGAATTTAGCAAAGAGGGATTGTTGCAGATAGACAAAGATAGAAACTATATCTTTTTTTATGCGAACAGGGAAAATAAAATATTCAGAGATTTGTCCAGAATTTACTGGCGGCTAAAACTCGGCGAGCTAATTGAGTTTTTAAATAAATCTCTTACAATTAATTCGATGATTCTTTTTGGTTCTCTGGCAAAAGCAGAAACAAAAATAGATTCAGATATTGATATATGCCTAATTGGACATAAAAAAGAGATTAATCTTAAAAGTTTCGAGAATAATTTAAAAAGAAAGATTCAATTATTCTTTTTTAGCTCAATAGAAGACATAAAAAACAAAGAGTTAGCAAATAACATAATTAACGGGTATATTTTAGAAGGGAGGTTAAAACTATAATGGATTTTAAGGATTGCATAAAAAAGAAAATAGCAAAAGAAGTAAGTGAAGATAAAGAACTAATAGATTCGCTTCTAAAAACCAGCCAGAACAAGCTCGATTCTGAAAGCCAGCTTGAATTAAATGATGTAACCTCCAGTTCAAAAATCTCTCTTTTATATGATTCTTTAAGAGAGCTTTTAGAAGCTTTAGCTATAAAAAATAGATATAAAGTTTATAATCACGAATGCTATACTTCTTTCTTAAAAGAGATTCTAAATGAAAGTGTTAAAGGCGACGAGTTTGACGAATTAAGGAAGATTAGAAATAGCATTAACTATTACGCAAAGGAAGTTTCAGTTAGCGAGGCGAAAGATATCTTAGAAAGGCTGAGAAAATTAAGGGGAGAAATACTAGAACTAGTCTTAAAAAAGAAAAGAGTATTTATTATTCACAGATGGGACGCGACTCCTAAAAGCGATTGGTATTTTTCTGTTAAAAAAGAACTTGAAAAAAAGGGTTTTGAAGTAGAGATTCCAAAAATGCCAAATACTTCTGAACCGAGAATAAATCCTTGGGTAATTCATCTGAAGAAAGCTGTGGGAAACTTGGATAAAGATACGTATTTTATTGCCCACAGTATCGGCTGTCAGACAGTTATGAGATTTTTAGAAAAAGAAGACTATACAGGGAAAATCGGCAAAGTAATTTTTGTAGCAGGCTGGTTTAAACTAGATAATCTTGAAAATGAAGACGTTAAAAATATAGCTGAGCCTTGGTTAGAAACCCCCATAAACTTTGAGAAAATTAAACAAAAAATTAGCTCACTTTCAGTATTTCTATCTACCAATGAACCTTACAATTTTGTGCAAGAAAACAAGAAGGAATTTCAGGAAAAATTAGGAGCCAAGGTTGTCTTAGAAAAAGATAAGGGGCATTTTACAGAAAATGATGGAGTAACTGATTTGCCTGAAATTTTAGACGAAATAAAATAAAAAATAAACTTAACAATGAGCAATAAAAAGAGGTTTGAAAAAATATGCAAGGACATCAAGTCCATAAAGATCCAGGGAGCAAGAAATGTCGTAGTTGCAGGCTTGGAAGCTTACAAGCTTTTTCCAACAGAAGAAGTTAAGAAAAAGATTCTTTCCCTGCGCCCAACAGAACCTTTTTTAATTAATGTAATGAGACAAGCAGACAACTGGACAGTAAAAGAGCTTAAAGAAAGATTAAAGAAAAATCAGAAAGTAATAAATAAGGAGGTCTTTAGTCTTATAAATAAAAACGATGTTGTTTTTACTCACTGTCACTCTTCAACTTTAGTTCAAGCCTTAATTTATTCTAAGAAAAAGGGAAGAAAACTTGAAGTCTATCTAACAGAGACCCGTCCTTTGTATCAGGGAAGAAAAACAGCTCAAGAATTAAGAAAAGCAGGAATCCAGGTAACTCTTTTTGTGGACTCTGCAGGCGCAATTGCCCTAGAAAAAGAGCAAGGAACAAAAAAAGTAGATTTGGTTTTACTGGGTGCAGATGCAGTTACAAAAAAAGGCACAATCAATAAAGTAGGAAGTGGAATGTTTGCACAGATAGCCAAATACAACAAGATTCCAGTTTACATCTTAGCAGATTCCATGAAGTATATTAAAAAAATAAAACTGGAAAAAAGGCCATCAGAAGAAATCTGGAACGCAAAAAAGATAAGAATTGCTAATTTTGCCTTTGAATTAATAAAAAAGAAATATATTAAAGGAGTAATAAGCGAGTTTGGTTTGCTTTCTTACAGGAAGTTTATAAAAAGAGCGAAAAAAGGCTAAAGTTCAACGCCCCCACGAGATGCAATCCCAAAAGGGGAATTTTGAGGGACACTCCGAAGTATAAGTATAATTAAGGCACATTTACAAAGAATAACCTTTTTAAATATGGTAATCGGATATATATTATGAAAAAGTTATTAATATTTTTTGCTTTTATTTTAGGAATAACTATGCTTCTTGGATTTGTTTCTGCAGAAAAGTATACTCTAACAATTAAAGGAGAACCTAGAACATCTGATGGAAAAATTGATTTGATGTATGATGCAGGCTCAATTGTTGATGATGTTAAAACTCAAGGAACAATAAATAATGATAATGGATTTTTTGAAATCACTAATAGTTTTGATTCTCAAAAGTTGGTTGGTGGTATGATGTTAGACAATTCTATGAATGTTTATGTTGCTGGAAGCTGTTTTTATCATTCTTATAATATTATGAGAAAGGGCGATAGTTTTGAGGTAAGTGATGCTTATGACCCGGAGCATAAGGTAATAATGACTACAAAAGAAACTACGATTGATTTAGGTAATTTAAAAGAAGATATGTCAAACCAAGTAATGGTTGATTTTGATGTTCCTGTTAAGTTTCTTGCTGAAGATATGTCTGGAAATTGGGTGGCTGAAAATGGTGGCTATGCAAAATTTACTGGAATGTCTAATAGTTTTAAATCAAATTCAAGATATAAATTAACATTAACAACAGAAGATAATAAACAAATAGTAAAAGAAGTTTCTACAGGAAATTATTGTGAAAGCACAAGATTAATTAAAAGGGGCAGTTATTATGTTGAAGAACATTTTGCTGGTAACTCTTTCCCACAAATTGGATTTTTTAGAAATATTTGGTTGAGTATTTTAGGATTTAGAATGATGGTTATAATCCCTATAGTACTAATATTTTTAGTTTTAATTATATTACTTATATTGATTTTTAGGAGAAAAAAGTCATCTGCAGTAACTCCTTAATACATTCTTGCAATTGTTCTGGTTGGTTTTGGCAAAGAATTTAATATTTTCAATTATTTGCATACGCCTCCTTTTTACAAAAACATTTTGTCGTCGCTGATGAAAAAGCGCCCCCACGAGAAGTTAATCTCCATCTATTCCTCCTGCTTTCATTATTCCACCTACAACCCTTGAAGAAAGTCCTTCGGTAATGTTCCTGAAGGGATGTCTTAGAAATCTTGCAGCCCTATAAACCGGGCTCATGTTTTTGTAACATTCAGCAGGCCTTCCATCTGTTCTTTTCCCTCCATCCTCAAAACAAAACTCATCTCCTGCGTCATATCTAGGGCATTTTCCTGCATACCTACACTCTCTGTTGTTCCTGAACATTTTACCCTTCTGCTTTCTCAACTTCTTTTTCAGCCTGTTCTACAATGGCTTGCATCTGTTGCTGCATCTCCTGCAGCTTTTCAAGTATTCTGCCCTTGGCCTCTGCAATCTTATAAAGCTGCTCTTCCACCACTTTCAGGGTATCTGAGATACTTTTTTTAAGAAAAGTCTTGTTTCCAACATCCACCAAAAGATTTTTGTCTGTAACTTCTGTCTTAACAAAAATATTTTTGCCTATATTAGCATAAATTGTTTTTTCCTTGCTTTTTTCAAGTTCCTGCAAGGAATTTTGTATAGCGTTTATTTCCTCCACCTGAGCATCCAGCATCTGCAGTTGCTCCTGAAATTTGTTTGCTTCTTGCTCTAAGGCAGCTAATTGCATTATGTATTCTTCTCTTGCCATAAATTCTCATCTTCTTTCAGGTTATAAACCTTTTGTTTTGACATCTTGAAAAACATCTGTTAGAGCATATAAAATAATATAAAGGGCAGAAAGCAAAAGAAATCAATTAAAAAAGACGTAAAGAATGATAAAATTACTTGAAAAATACAGCTGGATTTCTTGGATCTTTGTAATTATAATAGCAATAGCTATCTTCTATATTTCTTCTTTAACTTTTGGAGGTGCAGGAGGAGGGTTTGGCTGGAAAACAACTGCTTATCATTTTCTGGCTTTTTTCTTTTTAGCTTTTTTTCTTTTGCCAGCTTTAGTCAAGGGAAACAAGAAATGGTTTATCTTATTGGGCATTATAATTGCCGTGCTTTACGGGATTTCAGACGAAATTCACCAATTATTTGTTCCAACCAGGCATTTTGCAATTTCAGATATAATGGTAAACTCTTGCGGAATTCTTTTTTCTTCTCTTATCTATACTGCTTCTTTAAGATACAGAAAGAAGAGTAAGAAGATGCAAAAAAGGCATAAGTCTTAATGAATAGTGCAGCGTTTAAGTTTTAGAACAGATTTTTTAGCCAGTCTAAAAAGAGGTTTTTATTTTCTTTATTAACTAGAGCGTATGTTGAAAGAGTTGACGCTTTAGATTCATATTCTTGTTTGATTTCTGAATCTGTTAAAACTTTATCCCATATTTTAATTTCATCAATATCTCCTTTAAACCAGTTTGTCGGAGAGCCTCTGTCTAAAACCCCGATACTAATATGATGCCCGGAAGAGCTGATTGCATTTATATCTGCTATCCAGTCATTTTCATAACCTCTGCCTGAAGGCTTTGAAAAAGTAGTTGTTTGCTTGATTCCATCTAAGTATATTCTGTTTCTTGTCAAGCCATCTGAAACAAAAGCAACATGATGCCATTTATTATCGTTAATTTTTGTTGGCGAATTAATTGTATTCCAGGATGTTGAACCACCAGGATTCCATGCATATTCTAAAACATTATTGTTTACCCTTAATAGGAAATTGCTGCTTGCCTGAGACTTAGAAGCATATGAGACAATTGCTCCAACAGGACAAATTGTATTGCACTTTATCCACGCAGTTATTGTGCCTTTTTGCAAACTATCTAATTTGTCTTTCTCAAGAGTAGAAATATAGTCATTCACTCCATCAAAGCGGTAAGCTTGCCCAGAAACTCCTGATGTTAAAACAGCTCCATTTATAATGCCGTTATTTGTTCCAACAGCATCGTTTGCATTTCCATCAAATTTCCAGTAAGAAATCGGATTTATGCTTTTATTATTTATTCCAACTAATGAAAAATTAATATTTTTAAAATTAATTGGATTTTTTAATGCAGGAGAGTTTTCTTTTAATTCAAAATTCTCATTCCAATAATCTACAAACATAGGATTTTCATTTATCGAGTTTTTATCATAACCCAAAAGCCTCCACGAATCAAGCATATTTTTAAGAGGATATTCTTTTAAGTTAGAATATACATAAAACCCTACCCCCTCATAAGTCCATACATAAGAATAATTTGCAATTAAGCTTTGCTTTTCAGCCTCGCTAATAGTATAAAAATGAGTTCC
>CAZYZS010000002.1:97680-104432 GCA_964651965.1 Candidatus Woesearchaeota archaeon
AATTTGCAATTAAGCTTTGCTTTTCAGCCTCGCTAATAGTATAAAAATGAGTTCCTGTATTTTTGTTATAAAATCTATATACTGGCAAAGTTCCTTTTATTTTATCTTCATAAACGTAAAAAGCAATCCCTTCTAATGTCCATACATAAGAATAATTTGCAATTAAGCTTTGCTTTTCAGCCTCGCTAATAGTATAAAAATGAGTTCCAGCGTTATTATTCCAGAATCGGTATACGGGAACAGTTTTAGGGGTATAAAATAAATTGTTATCTGAGTATTTTATTATTCCTGCATCATTACTGTATATTAATTGTGTTTTTTCAGTATCTGGTAGGTCATTATAATAAATTATATTCTTAGTAAAATTATCATCTCTTGAATTAAAAAAAGTCTGGTAAACAGAAGAATCTATAAATAGATTGTTAGTAACCGTATTATTTTTATTGTATGAGCGGGGGTTGTCTGGTTTTTTATAAAATATTATCCCTGAGTATTCAGCATTCTTAATCAGATTATTTCTTGCTATTATATCTTCGGCATTATCAAAATACAGCCCAAATAAGAATTGGTTTGATAAATGCTCTTCTGTTTTCTTTACATCTTTTATTATGTTATTTTCCACTAAAGTCCCTGGCTGTTTTCCAATAAGATAAATTCCTCCACCATCATTTAAGTCTCTCATAACATTTGATATCTTGTTGTACCTTATACTATTTCCTTTAACAAAAGTATCCCAGTCGCTGACTGTAAACCAATTTAAGGATATTCCACTAAAGGAAGAGTTATATATCTCATTATTGGATATCTCATTATTGCCGCTGTGATAAATTGTTATTGCTGGAGAAGCTCTAAACACTTTTCCAGTGTTAGTGATGAGATTGTTTCTTATTATATGCGAGTTAGTAATTTTATCTAACAGTTTGTAATTCCAATATTCTCCTATTTGTCCCGCTCTTATAGCTCCTGCTCCCAGATCATTAATATTATTATTTTCTATCTTTAAATTTTTAGAGTAAGAAGCCAGAGCATATTCTCCAGTGTGTGAAATAGTGTTATACTCAAAATTGCTGTCCTTGGTTATTAAAACAACAGCAGGCTTGTCTAGGTAATAGTCTGATTGAGAGCCCGGATATCCGTTTGTTGTTAATTCCCAATCAGTATAAGAAAACATAAGATTATTGAAATTGACATTATTGAGGCAGTAATCATAGTTATTCTCGTTGCTTATATTCTTTTTTAAAAAAGAAATAGCTTTTCCATATTTTCCCTCTGTGAATAGGGGGTTTCCATAAACTAAAGGAACATTACCATTTCCATTATCTTTTAAATTATTTTCAAATGATAATGAAACTTCTGGTTTATTATTGCTAATTTGCTGATTATTAAACAATTTTTTTATTTCATCATTAGTTAATACCCTGTTATAAATTTTTAATTCATCAATTGAGCCTGTAAATCCTACAGTATTTAATCTTCCAATTATTAAAGAAGATGCGATATCTGTTATTTCTCTTAAATTAGAGATATTCATGTCTAACCCGGAACGATATACTCCATTTCCATAAGATTTTATAACTCCTGATTTTCTGTTTACTGTCCATGCAACATGCATCCATTCACCAACATTAGATGCATATTCTGGAGCAGGATAATCTCTTGAATAAAAAGTAGAAGCTTTTGAAGGGCTTGTTTTCTTAGAGCCATCATTCATAATAAGAAAAGTAGAATTAAGTTCTATATACACTCCAAGACCTTTAGAATTCCAGACATCTCCTTTGCTTAAAATCCACTCTCCTTCTGTTTTCGCGGTTTCAGGAACTTTTACAAACATAGATATTGTAAAATCACCATTAAAGCTTAAATCTTTATCAACAGAGTCTAAATCTTTTATTTCTAAATAATCTATATCTGATTTTTCTTTTAATTTAGAATAGTTTCCAGCTTCAATCAGTGTTTTTAAAGTAGGGGCAATAAATTCAGAGTTTTGAATGATTTCTCCCATCTTCGGCCAATAGTAAAGTTTTTTTTCATTTTTATCCAGATACCATTCTCCTTCTGAAAGCCCTTCAAACACATTTTCAATATAATACCTATCCTGCCCCCAGCTAAAATAATAAGGATTAGACTTTCCAGATAAATATGCTTTATTCCCTTCTATCCTTTTAATATTAAATCTGGATTGAATCCAGTTTCCTGATGCTACAATTTCAATATTCCCTAAATTTCTCCAGCTGGAGTTTATTTCTCCGGGATTAAAATAAAAAGCAGAATTATTCTCCTTGTCAAATTTAGTTATTGGATAGTTTCCTTTATCTGGTATCCTTGCTCTCGTTGCTCTTTCGCCTCCAATAAAAAGAGAATTAAAATAGCCATATCGAGCAACATGGCTTGAAATATCTGCATAATAAACATTAGAGTTATACTGTTGCCAGTTCAAATTTAATTTGATTCCAGAGGTTATTGTTGCTTTTTCTCCTGGATAAGATTGGTAGTTTATTGGAAAAGAAGAAGAGCCAGAATCTTTTTCTAAATCATCTAACTTGAATGTTTCATCTAGTATATACGTTCCTTGCCTCAAATAAACATTAACAGGTTCAGTTAAAGGCCTTTGCAAATTTCTTATAATATCTTTTGCCTTATCTAAGGATTTTATTGGGCTGTTAACTGCTCCATTGTTCAAATCATCACCATTATTAGAGATATAAATGTCATAATATTGAGCGAGAATAGTCTGTGAATTCCATATAATTAAAAATATAGAAATAATTGCAAAAATAACTGCTACCTTTTTCCCCTCTCTTTTTAGCATAAAGTCTAATGGACTATTTTCTTTTTAAAACTATCGTTTGAACGAAAATCTTTTTTCTTTTTACACAACTTTCATTATTTTCCTGAAGATAGTTGAAAAAACTATTGAGAAAATAAAGTAAAACCAAAACCAGGACAAAAATCCTAAGAACTGGAATTCCACCGTTATGAAATAATCATTAAACCACCTGAAGAAAAGAACAAAGAAAACAATGGTGTACATGACAGGCCTCATTGTAAGTTCCATTGTTTTTGGAATAAATTCCATCTGTTTTTTGTTTAATTCAAGAAGCTTGTCTGGATTTTCCTTATATTTTTTCATCTCTTCCTGAAGGAGCTTCTGTTCTTTCTTGAGCTCCCTTAGAGTTGCCTGATCTGTCCCGTATTTTTGGACAAGAGTCATTATAAATGAAAGAACGGCTACAATTATAAACATGCCAAGAGTCGCGTTCCAATCTAAAAGAGTTCCTAAGGTAGGATCTAGTACGGCATGAACTACTTGTTTAATCATTGGAACTTGGTTCCAGAGAGCCGCCACTAGCAAAGAAAGTGCAAACACAACCAAAAGAGCTTTCATCATGTTTAAATGTTTTAAACCTCTTGTTTAATATACTCAAGTTATTTAGGTTCAAGGGTTTTTAAACCTTTAAGAATCTTAAGTCCATTTATCCAGCTCCCCCTCCTCCGCCTCCGCCCCCTCCTCCGCCTCCCCCGCCACCTCCGCCAAAACCCCCCGAGCCAGAAGTGCCAGAAGCTCCTGCAAACGAAGAACTAAAACTATTAACTGAGCTAACAAAACCAAAAGCTCCCAATGAAGAATAATTCACGCTGCTAACAAAAATTGCAGAGCGAGTACTACGGTCGCCAATTATGAGCTTCATTGATTTTTCAACTTTGTCTGCAACCCCCAAAGTTAATGCATAAACTAGATATTTCTCCCATAAAACTATAGATTCTGGAGGATGCTCTTTCATCTGACTGAAATCTTTTAAATAATTCCTCAATGTTTTCCACTTATGATAATGAATAGCGCCTTCAGGAGTTCTTCTTGGTAGGGCGTTTCTTAACAAGCTATTGTTTAAAGCCAGCCCTAAAATTCCGCTTATTGCAAGCGGAGGAAATATAAAAAATCCAGGGATAACGTAAACAATGCAAATTATATTAAAAATTAAATGATAGTGGTTTTTTTCAAAAAAGTTCATAGCAAGAGCTTCTTCTTTTACTTGTTTCTGCCAATCTTTAAATTGGTGTTGAAACGTCCAGGAACTGCTTCTTGCAGCTGCTTCAAGCTCGCTGAATAATACCGTATCTTTCTCTGCATAGCCTTTTATAATTTCAAGAACTTTTGCCTCATGCTCTGCTAATTTATTATCTTCTTTTAAGAAGTGTATTTTATAATCAGTGTCTTTTCCAAAAATTCCAAGAAACTTCTCTTTTTTAACAACCTCCAATTTGCAATATCCTTTAATGCACAAATATAGAATGCAGGCTACAAAATCTTTTGCAGAAGGTTTTTTTGATGCCTGGTTAAATAAAGTAGAAACAATTGCTGGTGAATAGTTATAAGGTATATCCCTTTCATAATAGGGATTATATTCCTCGCTGATTTTTGGCTCTCTGCCCCCAACAAAATAAAAGATTAGGAACAGGATGATTAAACTTAAAGGGGCCACAACTAGGACTACGGCCATAATAACCAGCCATATATAAAAATAAGCGTCATTACCTGAGCCAGAAGTATTCCCGGAATCTGTTTTATAGCTGTTTTCTTCTTGAACGATTTTCTGGAGCCCGTCTGAATTGAACTTATTAACAAATACCGGATTGCTGAGCAAAGATGATGGGAACAACACTCTTAATTCCACCCATCGATTTGCAGGAATATTGAAAGCCTGAAAAATAACTGTTTTATTGTCTAGTATGGCGATTTTACCGTTTAATTCTGGATGTCCATAAGTATAGACATCTTTTGGATTTGAAACAGCAGCAGGCAATTCAAAGGTCCCAGAAATTTCTTTTAATGGGTACGCCCAGCCATTTCCCCAAATCTTCCAATAGAACTCAGTTATATCATTATAGACATTCAAGGAATTTTTTAGTTTATAGCTTATCAAAAATCTTTTTTTTTCATTACTAGCCGAATAGTACCATTTTACCTGTTGTTTATGCGATCCTGTAGAAGTTATATCGCTGGATAAAGGTATTATGCCGTTAGTTACATCGTAAACCTTTATGCCCTCAATTGTCCCAACATAAAACTCAAAATCACGATAAGCATAACTAAAATCTCCAACAAAATTAAATTCTATTGTTTCATTAATATCTAGAGAGCCATCTTGATTTACGGTAATATTAATTTCTGCATGCTCGAGCGAATAAGATTTCGCATTAACAAAACCTAATAGCAAGATTACTAAAATTAAAACAAAGCATCCCTTTTTCATAGAGAAGTATATTAATTGGGCTATAAAAATTTATCCAATAAACCTTTTCATTGCAGGATGCATGTCCACTGCATGCTGCTGCGCAATACTCTGGTAAAACTGGAACATGATCATTATGCCTAACAAGAAGGAAGTTCCCCCTATAATTGTGCCGAGCAAATCTGAAGCTGCCGCTAGTAACCCGATAGCGGCCCCTCCCATAATTGTAAGCGGCATTACGTACCTTTTTAGCACAGCTTCCAAAATTCTTTCATCTTTTCTAAACCCCGGAATCTGAAGCCCAGAAGATAAAATATTGTTCGCCTGGGACTGGGCGTCCATTCCAGAGGTTTTAACCCAAAATACAGAAAATATTGCAGAAAAAATTATATAAAATAGTATATGGGACAGTCCTTGAAATATCATCATAGTTTCTAGAGATTCTGGTGCCTTGACTGCTATCTCCAATATAGGGCTAGAGGAGAGCCAGTAAGCAAGCCCACATCCTTTGTTAGGCAGCTCCGGATTAAGCTGGCATTCTGGTTGTCCTTGATTAAAGTTTCCAAGTATTGTAGGATGTCCGACTTTTTCTTGGAGCAAGCCACCAAATAGTTGCATGTTTGCAGTAAGCGCAGATACAAGTATAACTGGGATAACTGATGCGTAGAAAAATGACAAAGGCCATTTGATTCCATATCCTCTTAGTCTATCAAAGCTTAAAGGCACTTCTACTTTCAGAGATTGCGCCCATACAACAACCATAAATACGCCCGCTGTTGCTAAAATTGCCACCAAGGCTCCAAGTGCTGCCTGAGCGTCAGGAGTTGCAGAGATTAAAGAATAGAGCAATACAAAAACTTGTCCAACTGGTGCATTGGAAGTAAAAGGCCAGGTTAGCCCGTTCTGGCTCATTAGTCCAAATAGTCCGGTGAAAAGCCTCCATCCAACTCCTGCTGCAATAAATAAACTTACTCCAGAGCCAAATCCCCACTTATGGCATACATCATCCATGAAAAATATCAAAAAACCGCCTAAAATCAGCTGGAGAACAACTATCCATTGAAGGCCTGGAAGAGCCTGTATTCCCCCCATTAAGACATAAACCATGGCTTCAAAAATAATGAAGAAAAAAACCATCAGCTTCTGAAGCCCTGAAAAATATTTCTTTCCTTCTTCTGTTGTCATGTCTATGTTCAGAATTTTGCTTCCAACTAAAAGCTGCAGTATGATAGAAGCCATAACAATCGGCCCTATACCCAGAGTGATTATGCTCCCAAAATCAGTTCCAAGAATTATTTCCAGATACTCAAATCTTTCTAATGCCCCAGCAGTAATTCCAAAAAGCTGAATATTGGCCAGAATAAAAAAAGCGACAAGAATAATTAGAGTCCACTTAAGTTTTATGTTGAAACCAAGTTTTTTTTCTGTTGGCTTCTTTACTTCGGGCAAATTTTTTAGTAAATCTTGAAAAGACATTTTATTTTGTCGGAAATGCTTATGCCCGGACTCCATTTCCGAGCA
>CAZYZS010000002.1:104532-109502 GCA_964651965.1 Candidatus Woesearchaeota archaeon
GCATCCTAAAAATGAGCGCCTTTAATTCAAACTCTTTTAGCTTATATCTGCGCATCATTTTTTTGATAGTATAATGTCTCCGCCAGCTTTTTTAACCTTTTCTATCGCAGTTTTAGAAGCAGCTTTTGCCTTAATAGTGTACTTTCCTTTCAATTCGCCATCACCGAGAATTTTATATCCTCTCAAATCAATTTCTCCTGCCTCATATTTTTCTGCAATATCCTTGAGATTGACGGACTTTGTTTTTTTCCTTTCTTTTCTTTTGCTTGTTTCACCTTGTTTTCCGAAATATTTGTTCCCGTATAATTTAATTACCAGTGTTTTTTTCTGGTCGGCCCTTTTTCCTGTTCCACTCATCCCCTTTCCGCCGTGGCTTCCTTTTCCTTTATTGAGCTTAGCAGAATGTCCGTGAGTTCTAATGCCCCTCATTCTGCTGTGTTTTGTTCTTTTCTTGAGCTTCATTATAGCATCCTCCCAACTAGTTTATTTATCTCTTTATTATGCCCCAAAGCCCCCTTAGGATAACTCTTTTTGGAACTTTTTATTCCTCCCTTAGGAGAATTAAGTCTAAAAAATGGCTTCAGTTCCAGTTCTTCCAGGGTCTCACCTTTTTCAAGCCCCCCAACAATTTTATCTGCATCCGTGATTTCCTTCTTATCTTTTCTTATTCCTCTTTTTTCAATTAGCTTAACAAGCATAGCTTTCTCGATATTTCCATAACTAACATAACTTTTTACTTTTTCTAACATCCCTCTACTATTCGTATCTTTCTCATCAATAAGTATGCACGAGTATTTCCTTCTGAGCCTTAATCTAAAGAGAGTCTCTTCTATATCTTCTTTCGTCTTTACTTTTCCAGCAATTCTAATCACTACAATCATTTTTCTCCACTCAAGATATTTAAATTTTTTAAAGCATCTATACACGCCTTAGCAACATTAAAAGTTGTTCTTGTCTGTCCAAAGGACTTGCTGTAAACATCTTTTATTCCCGCCAACTTTAGAATTTTCTTGCATTGGTCTCCTACAACTAACCCCGTTCCTTGAGGCGCGGGCCATAAAATTATTCTTGAACTTCCGCACTTCCCCCTTGTTCTAAATGGAATGCTATGCATTTCATCACACATGCAGTTAAAGCTCCCGCATCCTCTTTTTATTTTTATTATGTTTAGTTTGGCCCTCCTAAGCGCTTTTGCTCTTGCAGGAAGAGTTTCCTTTGCTCTTCCATAGCCGAGTCCTATATATCCTTGTTCGTTTCCTACAACAGTCATACACGAGAACGTAGGAACATTGCCTTCCATTGTTTTTTTCTGGGTTTGCCTCCAGGCTCTTCTTTTTCCGCCGCCAAACTTCCCCTTAGCCTGCCCGATGGATAATAAATCTGATTTTAAGTTTAGCAAAGAGTCAACTATTTCCGCTTCTAAAATTTTATGCTTGTTAAGAATTTCGTCTATATTTTTTACTTTTCCTTCCTTTACCAGCTTGCCTAATTTTGTTTTTGGCTTCCAGTTCTCAATTTGCTTTTTTGCTTCTTGTCTTTCTCTTTCTTCTGGACTCAACTTTTCTCTTGTTCTTCTTTCTGGCAACTCTTCTGCAGGTTCCGGCACGCTTGCTTCAATATTTTTTTCTTCCATAGTTATTTCTCCTCTTTCAGAATGTTTTCCTTGATTTTTTCAAAATTTATTTTATTTTTTAAATGTTCTCCTCTTATTCTTTTTTCTTCTGGGAAAATTTCTTTTTTGTGTTTTATTTTCACTCCTGCATCAACAAGTCCGTTTAAAACAGCATAAATTCTGCTTTTCTTAACATTTCTGATCATACCCAGGTCTAAAATCGCCCCTTCTTTCACTTTTTTGTGAATTTTTATTCCTAGAAGCAGCCCAGTCAGATAACCTGCAGGGATAGATTTCAAGCTGCCGGCCTTCTCCTTTTCCCACCCGTGCTTTAGCAGTTCTTTGGAACTAATTCCAAGAAGGACCTTATCTCTTGCCTCTTCGCTCTGGACATGCTGCACTAAAATATACTTATTAGTTTTTCTCACGACTATTCTCGGCATTTGACTTTTAAGCCGCATAAGCCGGGCTTTATAATCTGTTTTGTTTTCTGTTCTTCTTCTCTTGGTAATTCTCATTTTCTTTCCTTAACTTGATTTCCAGTTTTCATTTATTTTTGTTACAACTTTAATCATTTCGGGTTTAAATGACTTTACCCAAAAGTTTAAAGCGCTATCAATAAATTTTGCTTCTTCTTTTTTATCTTTAGTCAGCCCTATCAAATTGTTTCTGCTTGTAAGCTCCATTGTCTGGCTGATTAATCTCAACAGGGCTCTTTTTTCTTCTTCGTTGAACATCTTGCTCTCGTTCATATTCAGCATATGCCCCGGATTTGGCATTATCAAGCTGTGTAGATAATTGGTCCAGACCATATAAGTCTCTATAATTCTAGAGCATATCTGTCTAGATAACTTTTCACTCGCAAAATGCGCAGCCAGTAAAGCATCTCTGATAAAAAAAGCTTCGTCTAGCTCGTCCAAGCTTGCTTTGAAGCCCAGTTCTTTCTTCATGATCTTAAATTTCTCTTCCAACTCATCTAAAATTTCTTTGTTGCTCATTCTGTTTGGAGGTATTCTTTTAATTGTGCTTTGCTTTTAAAGTATCTTGCTCTAATTTTTTTCCTTAGATCTCTATACTCTTCATGTTCCATTTTTTTATTTTCTTTAAGAGATTTAAGGTAGCCTCTTAATTTTCTTGTTATTTTTGCATAGGTCTCTTTTCTCTTTTTTACATTCATTTTTATCCTTCCCGCCCCTCTTTTTGTTTTTCTTTTTCTTACTTTTTTTCTTCCTTTAGTTTCCCTAATTCTTATTGCCCCGGCTTTCTCAAGGTCGCGAATATCTTGCTTGGTTATTGCTTCCTTAATCTCGTCCAGTCTGTCTTCATCAAATATTATCTTTCCTTTCCCTACGTTCAGTGCCTTGGCGGCAAGTTGTTTTTTCTTATCAAGCTTCATTTTTTCTCTCCCGGAGTTTCTTCAACTTTCTTTTCTATTCCAGCTTCTTCCTTTTTCTCCTTTTCTCCTTTTTTAGGTTTAGCCTTTTTCTCCTTGGCCTTTTTCTCTTCTTTACTCTTCTCTTCCAGTTGTTTCTCTCTCTTCTTTCTCTCTACTTTTTTAATAAATTTTTTTATGTTCAAATTTAATATTCTAATCTCCTTTTCCTTGGCTTTCTCAATAATTTTTAGCTTGCTTTTACGCCCTATCTTTGCTAAGATAACCGATTCCCCTTTCTTTGTATCTTCTAAATCTCGAGTATTTTGAATAATTCTAGTTTCTTTCTCCTCCTTTCTCGGTTTCTTAAAACCTATTGCCACTAAAACCGGATTCCCTTTTTTCTTTTCTCTAATTTTATTATGTCTTCCTTTAGCTTTCCTGTACTTTTGCTTGCTTTTTCTGCCTCTGCCGAGCTTTGCGTAAGTTCTCCACTTTCCTCTTAGGAATTTCTTTCTCATCTTAAACCTCCCAAGAGTTTAAGAGGCAAAAAATCTTTGATTTTTTTCATTATAGCTTATTTCCAGCTTGTTCTATCATATATATTCCGTCCTGGAAAATCCTCCTATCTTTATTTCTTATTCTTGTTCTTTTTTCAATATTCGCAGCTGTCTGCCCTGCAGCTTCTTTATCCGGAGAAGTAACAGTCATTATGTCTCTATCTATTTTAACAGTTGTATTGTCCAAAATCCTGGCTTTTCTCTCTCTTGTCTCGCCAAGGAAGTTCTTTATTACAACGAAATTATCTTTTACGGAAATGTTCATTGGGAAATGAACCGAACATATTTGAAGTTTGTATACATAATCTGTTTCCAATCCTGCGAGCATATTGGAAATATGTGCGATTACAGTGTTGATTTGTTTTCTTTCCCTTTTCGTGACTCCGGCAGTTTTTACAACTATCTTGTTTTCTTTCTTTTCCATTATCACTTTTGGCATTTTTTTCTTTATTTCTTTGCCTTCCTTTTTAACAGCTATCTCTTGCCCATTTATCCTTATCTCTACGCCCGCGGGTATCTCTTTTTCTTCTACTATCGAGTTTAATTTCTTTCTCATTAGAAGACATAAGCTATCAGGCTTCCTCCTATCTTCTTTTCAATTGCCTCTTTATGAGTTAATAATCCTTGACTTGTGGATACGATGAGGTAACCAAAATCTCTAGAAGGAAGGAACCTTCTGACATACCGGTCTATCCTGGCTACAGAAACATTAAACCGCGGCTTCACTGCCCTGCATTCGTTAATTTCCTTTATGCTTATAACTATCTCTGAACCTTCTTTCTTGTACTCTAGATAGCTCAGCTTCTTCATTAAGTCCAGTAGGCCTATAAGAAATTTGGAATGTTTTCTTATTCTGACTTCTTCTTTTCTTGCTTTCTTTGCATTCATTATCTGATTCAGTGCATCTGCAACAATATCTTGACTCATTTTAGTTAGCTGTATTTTTTAAATCCCAATTCCACCGCCATTTCACGAAAACACTGCCTGCATAAACGCAGGCCGTATTGATTCAAGTGAGCGCCAAATCTTCCGCATCTTTCACATTTCCTAGATGCTATTCCAAATTTTCTTTCCTTGGGCTTGCAGTGCTTTAGAAATTTCTGCATAACTACCGGCTTATTTTTCAGCTGCTTTAATGTTTTTCTCCAGTCGCTTGCGGTCATATTTAAATTTCTCCCTTCCTTTCTTGAAATTTAAATGCTTGAAAATATTTGATTTTCATTGTGTTACTTTTTGCCCTCCAGTATTTCTACATTGAATTTATCCTTTAAAAACGCGATTATTTCTTTTTTAGTTGTTCTCTGCCTTTGTGGGAATTTGCCTCTTTTAACTTTTTTAAACATTACTCTTTTCCCTTTTCTTTGGAATACAACAGAAACATTCAGTCCCATCATCCCTATATCCCTTTGGTACTCTATTCCCGGTA
>CAZYZS010000003.1:0-8290 GCA_964651965.1 Candidatus Woesearchaeota archaeon
ATAAGAAACACCTCATTTATGCGATTATCTGGAAAAGATTCTTCTATATGTTGCAAAACTTGTCTTAGCTCATATGGATCCCTAACAAATAAACCAAACTCTAAGAAGGGATCTCCGATATACTCAGCTATAAATGATACATTCGGATGTTTTGAAAGGTAGGTTAAAAGCTTAGTTTTGTCATCAATGTTTTTATTAATAATAAAAATGCTATATTGAAAGAGACCTAATTTTGATAGATCTAAGAAAATTGAATGTTTATTGATATAGCCGCTTGACTCTAGATTTCTTATTCGTTGACTTATTGCAGGAATTGTCAAAGATAATCTTTTAGAAAGAGTTACATATTCAATACGCGCATTTTTAGACAACTCTCTTAAGATTAATTTATCTTTTTTATCTAAATTACATTCTTTTTTTGCTTTTTCTCTAATAACTATATCGCCTTCAAGATATTTTTCATAAAAGAATATTTTATTTTTGTACAGGGTAAGTCGATGATCAATTACATCTTCTTTAAATAAAGAATATATTTTTCTAAACCCTTCATGTATTTCTTCATTGCTTTTACCATATATATCAACACCAAAACGCCAAACTCCTGAAAATTCCCCGCTCCAGGAAGTAAAATTACATTCTTTTATGAATTGTTCGAATTCTTTTTCTCGTTTAGATTTAATATTAACAAAAAGAGCAGCACTTAAAAAACCCATTTTAGAAGTATTGATTTCACTAAGAAAGCCCTTGATTACGCCATTTTTCAATAAGTTCGAAATTCTATAAGAAACTACTTCCCTAGAAGATCTTACTTTAGAAGCAAGAATCGTAATCGGAACCCTTGAATCTTTAGTTAGCTCAAGTAATATTTTTTTATCTAATACGTCCATTTTACATTGTTAATGTACAATACTATATAAACTTTACTTATGCAAAAAAATCTGCAATAAATTATATATAAATTAAATAACTACTCTTAACATGGAAAAACTAAGTATAACCCTAAGCGAAGAAAGAATGCCCAATCCTATTTTGGAATCTACGAGGTTTGTAGTTGACCATGCAAAACATGTTAAAATAAATAAAAATATGCTTATAGAATTTTGTAGACATTTTGACCACACTAATGATGAAAACATAAGACACTGGTTAGATGATGCCCCATTTGATATAACCAAATTAAATCCAGATGAAAGATTGAATTTTCTTTTAGTCTTCAACTCAATAAGTTTTTGTTATTGGGGGGAACCAAAATGGACTATCGAGTATCACGGAAAGTTTTTTGATGGTGCATGGGGAATGATTGCAGCACTAAAAAAAGGTATAGAAGAAGGTAAACTTTATTTAAAAGCGGATTTCCTAGCGAATATAAGTAAAGATCAATTGAAATATATCTTAAGAGGAAATGTTGAAATTCCTTTGTTGGAGGAAAGATGGAAAATACTTAAAGAAATAGGCATAATTCTTAAAAAAAAGTATGATGGAGAATTAGGCCAGTTAATAAAAGAAGGAGAAAAAGATGCGGTAAAACTACTTAATCTTATAATCGATACTTTTCCATCATTCAAGGATATCTCTTTCTATAAAGGAAAAGAAATAATGTTTTATAAAAGAGCACAATTACTTGTTGCAGATATTTATCAAGCATTTAAACAAAATGGTTATGGTTATTTAAAAAATACCTCTCAACTAACTGCTTGTGCAGATTACAAACTACCCAAAATTCTTAGAAAAAATGAGATATTGGTTTATTCAAAAGAATTAAGCAATAAAATTGATCATAAAATCCCCATCATGAAGGGGAGCCAAGAAGAAGTAGAAATTAGAGCATGCACAATTTGGGCGGTGAAATATTTAGAAAGATTACTCGAACCAAAGATCCTTTATATCGATTCAATTCATGTTAATGATCATCTCTGGTTACTTAGTCAAAATAAATTCCCAGATGATAAACCTTACCATAGAACAAAAACTACATCTTACTAAAAACTCTTCTATTCTCAGTTATAGAAGTCTTTTTAAAGCGAATAATCTAGGTTGTTCCAATTAACTAGAAAATTCTTCAGTTGTATCTGTTACTAGCAAGCATAAGGTCTTTTTGAAGGTCAGAGCAAAAAATGTCCCACGATTTTCTTCAAAAAAATCCAAATAGTCCCGCTAGGATTCGAACCTAGGTCCACACGGCCAGAGCGTGTGATGCATAGTCTCCTCAAAATTAATTTGAGAATTTGACCGCTACACTACGGGACTATTTTTGAATTTTAAATTCTGGCAATTTTTATAGGCGTTTTGGGTTTTTAAAACCTATCTATTAAAAAAGGCCATGCCCTTCTCTAAGAATAATACTAGCCAATTCTAAAATACCAGTTTTCCATCACTTCTAAGATGTTTTATTATACCTAATCCGATACCTCTTGCAGTTTGCCTCGCATGTTTTCTTATTTCAGGTCTATCTCTACCACTAATAGGATTATCAAAAACTTTTGGGAAAAAACCGCCGCGAAGGCTACCATCTATAGTCATCTGTGAAAAATCTAAGGTACCTGAAGCACGACCAAAACCCTTTCTTATATAGGTACTAGTCACAACACAC
Source organism: Candidatus Woesearchaeota archaeon (assembly GCA_964651965.1). GTDB lineage: Archaea > Nanobdellota > Nanobdellia > Pacearchaeales > GW2011-AR1 > MFWN01. The sequence continues at coordinate 2,591 of CAZYZS010000003.1, forward strand.
GGAACTTCAATTCTTCCGCCAAAATAGCTAAAAACATATTCTTCTGTAAAAGTGTATCCTTGTGTGGCTTGACTTGGTTCCATATAGCCCCATTAAAATCCCCCTTTAAAAACCTTATTATTCTAATTAGGGTTTAAAACTCCATCTCAATTCTAAGCTCAAGAAGCGCGTTTATGTATTTGCTCATCATCCTTAGATGATGATAAATTTCCCTTTCTTTGTCATTTGCCTTTTTATACATATCAGGAAGAACTTTGAAATAGACTTTTTTGTCTATTTCAGACAACTTGCTTATTTTGGACTTGTCAAACTTATAAAATAGGTCGTAATAGACATCTAACTGTTCTTTAATTGCTTCGGCAAGCTCCTTTATTGCCCCTAACTTCGTCTTTGGAAAATCGTGTATTATATGGTTGGATATGTTCTTGAACTCGTCTCCAATAAGTTCTAAGATATATAAAGTAGAGAAAAGAAGCTCAGATTGGCGAGGCTCTTTATTGGAAGTTTTATTTAATATCCTTACGCAATAATCGTGAAACTTGTCAAGATTAACATCGACGTCATGTATTTGCATTAATATTTTGGGGTTGCTTTTTTCTATTGCTTCTAGAGTCTCTTCTGCCATCTCCTGAAGGATAAGAAATATTTTTCTTAGAGCGTTATCAAACTGCTTGCTTGTAAGCTCTCCCATTTCCCTTACAATAATATAGTCTTTGCCATGCTCCACTATTTCATAACCAATAAATCTAGAAACAAAACCCTGCAAGGCTCCAAAGGCAGTCTTCTTTTCACGCTCTATTTTGTACCTTGCATCTAATTTATGATGGGTAAAATACTTATAAGGGCTGTCAAATTCTAAATTAGGAGGGAATCTTACTAATAGTTCATCATAACCCTCTCGATAGACTGCCATGAAATACTTCCATATTGTAGGAATATCCATACCAGTTATATCGAACTCTGCCCTCTTACTCTCTCCATTCTTTTCAGTAGAAAGAAAAAGCCCATTTTCCCTTTCAATCAATTCTATCTCGCTGCCTGCCCTTAAATTAAATTTCTTTGTCCATTCAGAAGGAAGAGTGATAGTGAGAGTATTATGCCCTTGGCGTATAATTTTTCTCCTCATAGTATATATAAGGTTACAATATATATAAATCTTTTTACAATATATTCACTAGTGAAAATATATCTCACTATAAGGTAAGAGAAAGATATGGACAAGAAATAAGTCAGAAGAAAAACTGAATAATTAATGACGGATAGATATCTAGTGCAAGTAGAATACAATTGTGGAAGCGCAGTAAAATCGTGGTTTGTTACCTGGTGGCAAGACGGCTCTGGAATAGGCGCTACTCATTGCCCTCTCTATGGCACGGAGAGGCAAGATTGTGAAGATGACTGTGAATGCGGAGGACTCAAAGTTTTACAAGTAAAACCTTATTCTGCTAGTGAAGCAAAAAGGCGCCATGCAATTGACTTAACAAGAGAAGAGGCAGGAAAGCGGGAAGATAGAGGACTAGCCAAAATAGTTGTAGCAGCTGCATAAAGAATGCTAATTGAAGAATTTTTAAAATTAGATATAGGCAAAAGATTCAAAGTTAAGATAAATCAAGCTATCGATGAAGTAAACCGAAGGGGCATAACCGACCATAGCAGAAGACAACAAAGATTAATGAAAATTTTAGATTTATACCACGTACAGCAAACAATCTTACAAAGAAGTTTGGGGCCGGGTCGTATTCTTAAAGAGCCTTGTGAAAAGTGTGGAGGGGACGTTTATTGCGGGTTTCATGAAGAAGGAACTTTTGATAGTTATTATTACTTCTGGCACCTCTGTCTAAATTGCCTAGACGCTGATTATGCCTTCTCGCATATAGGGCAGAATCAAGAAAATGAGGGAGATAGAAATTGCCCTTTTTGCGGCGAGTATAATCCATAAAATATTTTTCACTATCCTTCCCTTACTTCCCATATCTTATATATTAATATAAAACAATAGTGGCAAAAATTAAACTTTATTCTAAATTCGTAAAAGAATGAAAGCACGAGAAGACCCAAGGATAATAGAAAGGATTCGCGAAAGAGACAAGGTCTACGGCAGATACGGAGGAAAAGCATACGACCATTTATATGACTCAATAAGAACATACGAAGACATCGCAGCAATGCTTTTATCAGCAGATTCGAATACTCTTATTGTTGCAATGAAAGGGATAGTTCCCCTAATAACAGGAGATTTAACTTCTGTACAGAGAAAAGACCTGACACAAAGAATTCAAAGACATCTTTCAGATATGCGGATGTGGGAGTTTCCCTATGGGGGTTTTCAAGCAGATGAAGATGACACTACAACAGTAAAAGAAGCTGCAAATGATGCATTAAGAAAACTAGAAGAATGCTTAGAAGAACCAAACTAGAATAAAAATAATATTCCTCACTATCTCTACTATAGTACACATGGCAGTAAAGAAAAATATGGAGAAGAATTAAGATGTTCTAAAGAGTGTATTATTTATGCCAGCACCCGACCCAATAGAAATCCGAGGAATAAAAGAAAAAGATTTGGGAGCTTGCATCGATAGTTTTGTTGGAAATTGGCAATTAAAAGAGCACAATAAACAATTGATAAGAAATAAGTGGAAAGAGTTCTTGCCTCTAGAAACTCATGACGGTGGTAACCACATAATTAATACCCATTACGAAGATTGGTCAATAGCTTATATTCCAAGAGTAGCTAAAAGAATGGTTTTAAGTGAAGTACCGAGCGTCGAAGCTGAAAGAACTAATGACAAAACAAATCCCCCTTATTTTTTTGTTCTTTTAAACACAGCCAGGGATCCCAGGCCTCCAAGAAACTTTCCACCAGGGGTGGATTTCTTACAAGACTTATTAAATAGGGGAGCGGTAATCTCTAGAATAGATGGAGGAACAGACGGCTCAAATTTTTACCTTAGCCCCAACCTTTATCCAGGCAATCCTAATGACTCCCTATTGATATCAGAAGAGAAAAGGCCCCAAGATGGAGTAAAACAAGAAGATATTGTAACTTGGCAAAAGTTTTCCTATTTAACTGGGCTAACTGTACTTTTTAATTCTATAGGGGCAGGAAATAGAGTACCAGAAAGATTACATGCACTAGTATTTGATAAAGCTAATTTAAATTATGAAGGAAAATTATTTGAGTTTCCAATAAAAAATGACAAATGCGTTAAAAAGGAGAGTATTCGAGCAGGAGTTTATAGGCTTAAAAATTATCCTGCTAGTGCTTTTATTTTTAATGATAAATATGCAGCAGGGAGGGTAGATAGACTAGTTAAGGGAATAGAACAAACGGATGATATCTCTTATAATATTATTGTAGATGGAATAGAAGTTTATGTTGTGCCAAGAAATAGAAAGAGAGAACTCTCAAATGCCCTAGGAAGAAGGGTAACTGCCGTGGACATAGTAGGAGTAATTACAGCAAGTAATGTAGAAAGATACGTTCCAGGGCAAGCAGAAGATAGGGTGGTTTACGCAGAAGAGATGTTTACAAATTTGGATTACAAAACAATAGAAGCTAGTATAGAAGCAGCGTGTATTCCTGAAGATAGTTTAGCAGACCTTGTAAAATAGAGAAAATAAAGAGATAAAAATCTAAATAACGTTTTCTAAATATTCCTCACTATTCTTCTTATTTTCACTATATAGCACAAGGCAGTAAGGAAAAATATGGACAAGAATTAAGTCGAAAAGCGTTTTAGATTAATTATGAACAAGCCAGACCCGATAATTATTTTAGGAGAAGAAAAAGATTATGATGCAGTTGTTGATGGTTACGCTGGAATAGAAAAAGATATCAGGACAAATAAGTTTCGCTATCGTGAGATCTGGGATGGGTTCCTTCCGCCTTCTAATGGCGAGGAAAAACAGGTATGGCAAATGGCTTATAATCCTCTTGTTTGCATGGCCCCAATTTATTTTGACGATCCAAACAAACCAATAGGACAGCTGGACTATTTTGTTTATGTTATTAATCTTGGAAGAGACTCTCGCCCGCATACTGCAGATAAAAAAGATAAAACCGGAATTCACGAGCAAGACTGTCCTGTTTGTGTAAACAATCTTACTCCTAGAATGATTCTTGCTGATTTTAGTGGCTTCACTTTCACCCCAAATAAGTTTCCATACCACAATTATAGCTCTTTATTAGTTAGCAAAGATGTTTCAAAAGAACAAGACACCCCCACCGTAGAGGACATTAAGACCCTCATGAGATTTTCTATTCTAACAGGGCAGAGTGTTTTTTACAATACTTTTGATGCAGGAGCAACAATTAAACATCCACACGCACAAGTTGTGGACCCAGAAGAAATAAAATCTAGGGGAAAACAGCTTGAGTATCCATTGTTACGAGCAAAACGGGAAAAAATAGCAAGAGGAATAGAAAGAGTGGTTGACTACGCTATCGATTGTGTAGTTTTCGATGGAAGAGATGCTCCATTTAGAACCTATGAACTTTATAATAATCTTTTAAGAAAGGGGCACAAATACAACTTCCTCATTTCTGGAAGAAAGATTTTTGTTTTTGGAAGAAATCCTTATAAAGAAAGATCTCCTTGCATTGAAAAACCTGTTGGAACCTACGAATTAATGGGAATAATCCAACTAGGAAATGTATATGAAAGAAAACCTGATGGAAAGGAAGCAAAGTTAATTACTGACGCAACCGAATTATTCAGATGTATTCCTCCTGAAAGAATTGCTGAGAATCTTGACTTTGCTTGTGTTGGTCTAGATAGCTTCATTAAACACTACGAAAGAAAATCTGCTTAAAAATGCAAGCACTAATTCTAGCAGCAGGTTTTGGAACAAGACTTTACCCAATAACAAGGGATATGCCGAAAGCTTTGATAAAAATAAACGAAATCCCGTTGATTGAGTACACAATAAATAAATTAAAAGGAATTAGGGAAGTTAAAACACTCTATATCCTAAGTAACAACCGGTTTTACATAGATTTTTTAGAATGGGTAGATAGTTACAGGAAAAAAGATCCTCACCTTAAAATTAAAATACTGAATAATGGGACTAACTACGACTATGAAAAAAGGGGGGCAGTTGAAGACTTTAAGCTAGCCCTAAAATTTATGGAAGAAGATGACGTATTTTTATTAGCATCTGATAATATATTCGAATTTGAGTTAAACCAGCTGATAAATTTATCCAAGGAAAAAGATTCGAGCGCAGTTATTTTAAGGAAAACCGATGACCTTGAGCTGATAAAAAGGTGTAATCATATATTCTTAGAAGAAAATAACAAAATAGTTTTTTATGAAGAAAAGCCAAAAGAACCAAAGAGCAACATCTTCTCAGTAGCTTGCTATTTTCTAAAAAAAGGGGATGTAGAAAAGATAAAAAAACACAAATTTGAAAATGTAGATAATTTTGGCAATATTATCTCTTTCCTTTATAAAGAAGCTAATGTTTACGGGAAGATTTTTAATGGTTTCTGGGCAGATATAGGCAGCAAGGAAGAACTAGAGAAAGTTAGAGAATACTTTAAAGCTAAACATTTATAAATCCTGATTTTATCAGATTTCTATGAAACGCTCATCACGAAGGTGGAAGAAGAAAAGGCAGATGCGGTGGAAATGGCAGAGAAAGCGCCTTAGAAAGGAAAAGAAAAAGAGAAAGCTGCATAGACAAAGGAGCAAATAA
>CAZYZS010000003.1:8390-105066 GCA_964651965.1 Candidatus Woesearchaeota archaeon
GCGCCTTAGAAAGGAAAAGAAAAAGAGAAAGCTGCATAGACAAAGGAGCAAATAAACAATTGAAAAGATTTATTAATAGAAATTCTAGTGTAATTTAATGTATAAAGGGATGCTCTACATTGGAAGCGACCATGCAGGACTCGAGTTAAAGGAAAAATTAAAAGAGTTCTTAAAGAATAGTTCTTATGAAGCAGAAGATATTGGAGCCTATGAATATCTCCCAGAAGATGACTATCCAGATTACGCAGTAAAGCTCTCCAGAAAAGTTGCAGAAACAGGCGGGAAAGGCATTCTAGTTTGCGGAGCAGGCCACGGGATGAGCATAACTGCGAATAAAATACCTGGCATAAGGGCGACAGTGTGCTGGAACGAAAGCTCTGCAGAACTTTCAAGGAAGCATAATGATGCTAATGTGTTATGCATTCCAGGAAGGCTAATAGAACAGAAAGAAGCTGAAAAGATAATAATAGTTTGGTTGAACACCGAATTCGAAAGCGAAGAAAGGCATGCTCGGAGAGTAAATAAGATAAGAGCGATAGAAGAAAGCGGAATAAAAGGTTAAAAAATTTAAAATATATTATCTATCATAGCAATGTTTATAAGATAATTTTATCTGAATTTTCTAACAAAGGAGGAAAAAATAAAAAGAAATGTCAAGCGAAATATGGACTGAAAAATACAGGCCAAATAAATTCGAAGATATCTTGGGCCAGGAAGAGATAGTTAAAAGAGTGAAAAATTTAACAGTCTCCTTGAACATCCCTCATTTGCTCCTGGCAGGGCCTGCAGGAACGGGAAAATCGAGCTTGGCAATTGTAATAGTCAAAGAATTGTTTGGGAAAACTTGGAAAGAGAATTTTCTTGAGCTAAATGCTTCAGATACAAGAGGAATAGAAGTTGTAAGGCAGGAAGTTAAGAACTTCGCAAGAACCAAATCTCTAGGAGAGGTGCCATTCAAGGTAATTTTCCTAGACGAGGCAGATGCGCTTACAAGAGAAGCCCAGCAAGCCTTAAGAAGAACAATGGAAAACTATACAAGCACCTGCCGTTTTATCCTTAGTTGCAATTACTCATCAAAAATTATAGACCCTATTCAAAGCAGATGCGCAATTTTCCGCTTTAAGCTATTGGAAAGAAAAGATATTTTCAAAAAAATAAAAGAAATATCAGAGAAAGAAGGCCTTTCAGTTAACGAAGAAGCTATGATAGCACTCTACGAAGCAAGTGAAGGTGATTGCAGAAGAGTAATTAATTTAATGCAGGCAACCGCCTCTATATCTACAAATATAACTAAAGATTTAGTGAATACAATAGTATCATCAGCAAAACCCGCTGATGTAAAAATAGCCTTAGAGTATGCCTTAAGTGGAGACTTCATAAAATCACGTGAAAAACTGCTGGATATTATGCTAAAGGAGTCTATTTCAGGCCAAGACGCCATAAAGGCAATTCAAAAAGAAATCTGGAATTTACCAATAGAAAATGACTTGAAAGTCAAGCTTGTTGAAAAAACCGGGGATATTGAATTCAGGATAGTAGAAGGAAGTGACGAATTCATCCAGTTAGAATCTCTTTTAGCAAGTTTTGTCTTAGCTGGAGAAGGAAAAGGATAATTACAAATGTTTCTTGAAGAAATCCATTGATAAATCAGCTATTTCACCTATTTGGTCATTAAACCCGTGGTCTGCGCTTTTTATTATATACAATCTCGAATCTTCATTCAAGTACCTGATTGCATTTTCAGAGTCTTGCAGAGGCACAGACTCGTCTTCTGTCCCATGAACTATCAAGACAGGACATTTTACATTTCTTAGCAATTCTTCTTGATTTATGTTTTCTCTTTCTTCTATAATCTTTTTATCAACAACTACCTTTCTTCTGAAAACATCTGTATCTTTCTTATATTTAAATAAAAAATTTCCATTTTCTAGCTTGACAAATCCCTTTGGGATAAGTCTTCCCTCCTCGTAATTTTCTTCCTTATTGGAAACAGGAGCTGCCAAGACAATTGCAGAAACATTTTCAGTATTATTCAAGCAAATTAACCCCCCCATACTAAGCCCAAACAAGCCTATTTTAAAAAAGCCCTTTTTCCTCATGAAATTAATAGCAGATTTTAAGTCATCAACTTCCTTTTCAACAGAAATAGAATCATCGTCGCTCTCGCCACTTCCTGAGAAATCGAAAGTGAGCACATTGAATCCGGTTTCATTAAATGCCTCTGCAAGCTTATCAAACCTTCCCCACTCGTGCCTGTCTCCTGTAAATCCATGGCACATTATAATTGCTTCTTCAGAGCTCGCAGGATAAAAATCCCCGACTAATTTTTTGCCACTTGAATTCTCAAACTCTATTTTTTTGCTCATCTTTTCAACCATTTTTTCAGTTTATTTAAACTTTGCGCATTAATCACATCCTGTTTTCTTAACCACCCTCTTCTCGCTGTTCCAATTCCTAATTCCATATGGTTCAACTGCTCTGTAGTATGGGCATCTGTTCCCAAAGCAAATTTACAACCATATTCCAATGCATCTCTCGCCTGGCTAAAATTCAAATCTATCCTGTTGATAGCAGAGTTTATCTCCAGGGCAATATTTCTCTCTCTTGCTTTCTCATAAATTTTCTCTAAATCCAGTTTTATTGGTTCTCTTGTCTGTATAAGCCTTGCATTAGGATGTCCTAAGATGTTGACATAAGGATTGTCCATTGCCTTCAAAAGCCTGCTTGTTTGTTTAGTTTCAGGAAATTTAAATCCAGAATGAACCGATGCTATAACAACATCCATTTTTTCCAAAGTTGAGTCGTTTATAGATAATTTGCCATCTGCTCCAACATCCACTTCAACACCTTTAAGTACTTCCATGTTACTGTCAGATTCTTCATTTATCTTTTCTATCTCTCTCACCTGCCTTACTAATTCTTTCTCATCTGCATGGCTTATTGCTTTTCCACCATGGTCTGTTATTGCAATATATTCATATCCGAGCTTTTTAGCTGCAATGACCATCTCCTCAATTGTGTTCTTTCCGTCTGATAGTTTAGTATGAACATGCAAATCTCCAATAATTTCGTTATATCCTACTATTTTTGGAAGCTTTTTCCTTAAAGCAGCTTCTATTTCCCCTGTTTCTGTTCTTAACTCAGGTTCCATGTACTGCATCCCAAGTTTATGATAAATTTCTTCCTCAATCCGGCCAGCAATCTGCTTTTTTCCATTAAATAGACCATACTCGCTTAGTTTCAAGCCTTTTTTAATTGCAATATCTCTAAGTTTTATGTTATGGTCTTTGTTCCCAGTAAAATACTGAAGCGCAGAGCCAAAAGCCCCTGGTTTTACAATTCTTAAATCTATTTGTATATCATCTTTTGTAATTATTGAAGATTTAGTGTCCCCTTTTGCAAGCACCTTCTTAACAATAGGCATTTTAGTAAAAAAATCCACGACTTTATAATCAGAAGAAACAACCAAAATATCAATATCCCCTATTGTTTCTTCCATTCTTCTCAAACTTCCTCCTGCAATTGCCTCTTTCACTCCCTCTCTCTTTTTTAGCTCTGAAACAATTTTTCTAGCAATTGGCAGAGCCATGCCCAATAAAATTCTTTTTCCTCTTTTTTTCATGAACTCTATACCCTCTACTATGTTTTCTTCTGATTTTTCCTTAAAGCTTTCGAGACCTGCTATTTTATGCTTCTTAGCAGCCACTTCTAGCTCTTTTACAGAGCTTATTCCTAACTCGTCATAAAGTTTCACTGCTTTTTTTGCCCCAATTCCAGGCACGCTCATCATTTCCACAACTCCTTTAGGAATTGTTTTTTTCAATTCTTCCAGATGATGAACTTTTCCTGTCTTTATGTATTCTACAATTTTCTTTACAATTGCCTCTCCAACACCTGGAATTTCTTCTAATCCTTTTTCACCTTTAGATTCATAAATCTCCTTAACATCTTCTCCTAAATTTTCAATAGAACGAGCAGCCTTCCTGTAAGCTTGAGGCTTCCAGTTAACTTTCTTAATTTCCAGGATGTCGGCAATTTCATAAAATATCTCCGCCAGTTTTTGGTTCATGTTCAACCTTTTTATAAAAAACTAAGAAAACCAAGTTTAAAATGTTTTACTTTCTAAAATACAGTATATAAATTTTTATAAACCCTAAAATTAGAGTATAAACAGGGAAAAGAAAATGATACCTTTATGTGAAAAATACAGGGTAACCTGTTTTGCAGATGTTAAAGGGCAAGATACTGCGATAGCAAGCATCCAGGCTTTCTTTAAAAATTTCCCACTAAAAAAGGCAATTTTACTGCACGGCCCAGCTGGGACAGGCAAAACATCTTTAGCTTATGCATTAGCGCAAGAGAGAGAACTCGAGATATTCGAATTAAATGCCTCAGATTTAAGAAACAAAGAAAAGTTAGAGGAAGTAATGAAGCCAGCGACTCAACAACAGTCCCTTTTCGGAAAAAAAGGAAAGATTATTCTAGTAGATGAGGTAGATGGTTTATCAGTTGATAAAGGCGGGCTTCCTGAACTTCTCGCCCTAATTGAAAAAACCGCGCACCCAATTATCATAACAGCAAATAATATTTGGCAGCAGAAATTTAATCTATTAAGAAGAAAAGCAGAACTAATTAAAATAAAAGAGCTGAGCTACCAAACAGTGTTAAACATAGTTAAAGATATAACATCCAAAGAAAAAAAGCTGGTTAAAGAAGATATCTTGAAAAGTATAGCTGCCAAATCTAGAGGGGACGTAAGAGCTGCTTTAAATGATCTACAAACTGCTATAGATATCGAAATAACTGTAGAAGATATACACGAAAGAGAAAAAGAAGAAGATATTTTCCATGTACTGAAGAAAGTATTTAAAAATCAGTCCGACCCAAAAATAACAAGTGTATACGATAGTGTAGAGATGCCTATAGACGAGATATTTCTATGGATAGAAGAAAATATACCCTATGAATACCGCGGAGAAGCGCTCGCAAAAGCCTATGACGCCCTAAGCAAAGCAGATGTTTTTAGAGGCAGAATACACAGACAGCAGCACTGGAGATTTCTAGTTTACGAAAACTTTCTTCTCTCAGCAGGCATTTCTTTTGCTTCAGGCAAGGCAAAGCCAGCTTCAAGTTTTACAATGTATCAACGTCCTAAAAGGATATTAAAAATCTGGCTTCAAAATCAAAAGTATGCCAAGAAAAAAAGCATAGCCGGGAAATTCGCAAAAATGACCCATATCAGCAAGAAAAGAGCCTTAAGAGAATTCTTTATACTGCCTTACATTCTCACAAAAGAATCCAGGAAAAAACTGGACTTAAGCGAAGATGAAGAAAAATTTTTGGACGAATATTCAAAAATTAATATCGCTGAGAAAAAATAAAAATGAAACCAGGAGAAATTAAAATAGCTATAGGACGCAATAAAGGAAGAAGGGAAGTATTTGTAGGCATGAAAGCAGATGTATCAGAAAAACAAAGGCTAGAAGCGCTCTTACAAGAAGCCAGAAGAGTAGGCTCAGTCTATAAAATAGAAAGAACCCCGGATGATGACGATCCCGATAGTTACGTTGTTGTGTTCACTACAAATTCATCCTACACAGGCTCACTAACTGATGACTTAAGAAGGCGTATTTCCCAACTAGAAACAACCATAGACCAGCTTGAACAAACACAATCCCAAACAATCCAAGTAGAATCAACTGTAGACGCCCCCACGAGACCTGCTGCAGGAGTTAATTACCTAGGAGATTGGAATCCTTCAGACTCGGCTCTAGGAGAACAAGTAAGAGGAGAGCTTGCTAAAGTATATGGAGTACTAGAACAAAGAGGAATTTCTCCAGAAGCGGTTCAATCCGAGAGCACAAAAGGAGAACTATCTTTCGCAAGGGCTTTAATTGGGCTGTACTTAAGAAATAAGCATCCAGGTGTAATGACCAATGTAGCAGTAGGGCAGATAATCAAAAAAAACCAAGTTTCTGTTCTTCTAGCAGGTAGAAAATTCGGGGATTGGGGAAAAACAGCAGATTATACAGATATTGCTGCATTTATAGGAGAAGCACGCCAACACTATACAGGAAGGACATAGCATAAAACTTAAATCTTAAACTTGGCCTTAATTCTGTCTATTATCTTCTCAAATGTGCTTTTAGTTGGGGCAGGCCTTTCATCAGGGGCTACTAATAAGCCTGTTTTGCATGCCCCTTCAAAACATCCAAGCTCACAATTATACTTCATGCTTTCCTTATAAGAATGCACTCCATCCTGAACGCAATAATACTCCACTAAAGTTGTATTATCCACACAATAATCTTCAAAAGTATAATTTTCTTTTGTGAACATATAGTACACACCATATACCTCTCCTTTGGAAGAAGAATCTTTAGCATCAGTATCAGTGCAGGTATTAACGCTCGTAACAACTAATCCAGTAAACCTTGCAAATAGAATTGCAGCAACAAAAATAGCAACAAATACTATAACAATAACGCCCTTTTTCATATCCAATTCTCCTTTGGCTGTTTAAAATATAAAACAAAAGGAGTTTAAAAGTCTTCCTCTCCTTCTAAAGGCTCTTCAGCTTTTACTTCTTCTCCAATTTTTTCCTCTTCTACTCCCTCCGCACCTTTCACGCTTTTGCCAGAGCCAATTTTCTCCATCTTACCGAATTTGCCAGAGGTTAGCTGTTTCTCCCCCTGATATTCGTTAACGTAACCATTAGTTATCTTTATTTTGTCGCCTTGTTTAAATTTCCCAATATCATCATTCCATAGTGTGAGCTTTATTGTACCAGAATCATCTTCAAGAATAGCATCTGCCACTTTTAGCTCCTTGCCAAACTTATTAAAGGTCCTAGTCTCGCTTATTTCCTTTATAGTCCCTTCAACTTCTACACTCCCTTGCCTAACAAATAACTCAGAAATTTTCATTTTTTACCTTTTTTCACGTTCCACAGCCTGCAGCAGTATTGCTTCCACCTGCAGAATATCCAAATCCAGCACTTGGATTAGTGGAGTCTAAAGTTTCCTCACACTCTGAAGGAGCTGTGTTAAATGCAGAGCATATTGTCTGCAAAAATGCAGAAGGGCTTCTTCCAGAATTGACTATCTGCCCATTAATCACAAGTGTTGGGCTTCCTTGGACGCCTGCTGCTTGGCTTGCTGCTGAATCTGTTTTATAATATGCCTCTGAACTCTTGGAAATACAACTTTTTAATTTAGTTTCACTGACTTTAGCTTCCTTAATGCAAGCTCCAGGGTCTTTTCCATTTGCAATATAACCTGTTGAATCGGCTTTTCCATCCCCTTCTAAGTAGCATTTCAAATAAGCAAGATATTTATCAGGCTGTTCTTCCCTGATGCAAACTTGCCTATAAGTTTCTTGCTCTTCTTTATCTCCATGCATGAAATAGTGAACAAAACTTATTTGACCGTCTATTTTATCCCCCAATAATTCCAGAACAGGAATAATCCCTTTTTCAGCCTGGGTTCCGTAAGGGCACTCTGTCATTACGAATAATTCGACTTTAGGCTTATCAGATTTTACAACTTCTGTAGGTGTGGGTTCAGGAGGTTGCACACTCTCATTTTCATCTGTTAGTGGAACAACGCCCTGGACAAAATACTGTCCGTCTGTTGTAATATAAACCGGGATTTCATCTCCCTGATAAGAAACCATGACATTATACAAGCTTCCCTCTTGCGTAGAAGAAACTAATTCGACTCCTCCGCCTGTTCGCGAGTTAAGATAATTGACTAGCTTCTCAGCTGCCATGTCCTTATCTACAACCTTCCCTGTTCCTGCAACTCCTCCTTTGTAAAGTAAAATAGCAAGAATAATAACTGCTACTGCAAGAACAAAAGTGTAAATTACCCAAGGGTTCTTTTTCTCTTTAGAAATATAAACTGCCTTAACCTCTTGCTTTGGCTCTTTTGTTTCTGTTTTGCTAGCTTCCATTTATCCTGCAAGAAATTGCCCTTTTTAAATATTGTGGTTCTTTGGTCCATTTTTGATTTTCAAAGAGTTTAAAAACATCAAAAATTCTTAAAAATTAGAATTTTTGTGACTTAAAAAATCTATAGGAGATTTTTTAAATCTCGTTATCCTCTCTGAAATATGCCATACGATATTATTATAGGAAGAGGGGATTCTGACAAAAAAAAGTTTGGTAAAAAAGGACTCATCTACCTTGGAAAAGGGTACGTAAAGATGGGCAATTATACTTCTCTATCCAATTTAATCTGGATGGACATAGCCAGAAGCCATGTAGTTTTGATTGCGGGCAAACGTGGATCAGGAAAATCGTACTCGATTGGAGTCATGGCAGAGGAATTATCCTGCCTGCCTAAGGAAGTAAGCCAAAACATTGCTCCTTTGATATTTGACACAATGGGAATCTTCTGGACAATGAAATACAAAAATGAAAAAGATAAAGAGCTGCTAAGAGAATGGAATCTTTCTCCAAAAAATGTTCCAGTAAGGGTATTTGTACCCTATGGTAAATTTGAAGAGTACGAAAAAAGCCAGATTCCAGTGGATGAAAAATTCGCGTTAAAAGCATCTGAATTGGATATTGAAGACTGGCTTTTAACCTTTGGACTTAAGCTAACTGATCCCATTTCTATCCTAATCCAAAGATCGCTGAATAATCTAAAAGAAAACAAAAAAAGTTTTGACATTGAAGACATACTCGAAAAAATCAAGGCAACTGACGAAAAAGAAGACACCAAAAAAGCAGCCCTTGCCCTATTTGAAGCATCAGCTACCTGGGGCTTGTTTGCAAAAAAAGGCGAAAAAGGAACAGAAATAAAAGATATTATAGAAGCTGGAAAAACAACAATCATAGACACTAGCTGCTATTCTTCTGTCGCGTCATTTAACGTGAGAGCGCTAGTTATAGGTCTTGTTTCAAGAAAGCTCTTCGTTGAAAGGATGGCCGCAAGAAAAAAAGAGGAAATAGAAGCAATCCATAATCTTGGGATTTATTCAGAGAAAAAACATATGCCTTTAGTCTGGATATTTATTGATGAGGCGCATGAGTTCATAAGCAATGACGAGAAAACTCCTGCGACTGACGCTTTAATTCAGCTGTTAAGAGAAGGAAGACAGCCAGGAATCTCCCTTGTTCTAGCTACCCAGCAGCCAGGAATTATCCATCAAGATGTAATGACCCAATCAGACATAGTAATCAGCCATAGGGTTACAGCCCAGCCAGATATACAAGCCCTTAATAATATAATGCAGACCTATTTAATGGAAAGCATAAGGCAACAATTAGATGACCTGCCTGACTTAAGAGGCTCTGCCATAATTCTAGACGATAACAGCGAAAGAATTTATCCAGTAAGAATAAGGCCTAAGTTCACCTGGCATGGCGGTGAAGCTCCAGTAGCAATAAAAGATGAGAAGGAGATTTAAAATGGAGAGGTTTGTGAGATGCCAGTAATTTTCCCAGAATATATCGGTCTTTTACTCTCCCTATGAACTCCAATGACCCCTGTTTGCGAGATGTAACCCTTTCTATCGCTGCCCTTGACAGAAGGAGGCAATAAAAAGATTCTGTAAGTCCCTAACGATGGAGGCGATAAAAGCTCAACATCCATGCTTCTATAGATTCCATCCAGTTTTCCTGTCTTTTTAAGTGAAAAGTTGAGAAGAGCCGCTATGCCTAACGCAACTGGGAGAGAGTCTCTTACCTCTCCTAAATCTAGAGTTCCGATGCATCCATAAAAGTCTTCCACTGTCTTCCTAGTTACTGGAAAATCGCAGTAATAGCCGAAATCAGACAGGATTGCCTCCAATTCTGCAGTTGTTGCCACTCTTCTTTCAGTTCCCAAAGAAGCAGTTAAAGTAGCAATCTCCTTGCCGCCCTCAGTTCTTCCTTTAGTGACTAATTCTACGCCCTCACTACCATTAACAGAATCTAACTCCCAAGACAATCTTTCTCCTGGATAAAGTGGCTCTTGAAACTTGGCTCTTTGCCTCAAACAATAAATCTTTGCAGGAAGCCTTAAGTTAATCTCGGATAATACTTCCTGAATGTATTGTTCTCCCATAGCAATAATCATCGTACCATAAGTGGGAGTGGTTTCTAATTTAGCTAATGGAAAAGCTCTTGCAGCTTGTTCATCAAGGTGAATAGGATTAGTATCATAAACAACTCCTGGCCCCCAGATCTTAAACTTCGCTCTGTCTGGAACTCTAGAAGTTGTTTGGCTTAGTTGAGTTACCGAATCAATAAACACCTGCCTATCGGCTATAGTAAACCGCTCTGCTAGGAGTTCTGCCGGAGGTCTTCCTCTTCCAATCAAAGAGGCGACTCTAGAAACTACACCGGTAGCTCTTGCACTAGCCCTATCTGGGTCCATGTTCTTATCTTCGGCATCCATTTTACCTAGACCCAAGAAGCCTTTAAATAGATTGCTATATAATTATTTTTCTACTTTAATCTCAACCCCATATCTGAACTTATAAGGCGCAATATCCCCTGTTTTTCTTATTCCTGCTATTTTTATCTCTCTTTTTTCTTTTTTTGCCTCTTCCTTAAGTTTTTCTATATTTTTTTGCAAATCAGCTTCGTTACAAAAAAGATGATAATAAATCCTGGTTCCTTTCCCAGAAACATTCAAAGCATATTTAAAGAAAGTCTCTTTAAGGTTAGGCCTTGCCATAACAATAAAATCAAACTTCCCTAATCCCGTTAATTTTTTCTTAACATCTCCTTGTATAATCTTAACATCATAAGTTTTGTTCAACCCAACATTTTTCAAGGCATATTTCGAGCATTCTTTGGAAATTTCAACACTTGTTATTTCTTTTGCTCTGCCCATTCTTGCAATGGCAATTGCATAAGGCCCAACACCTCCAAACATAACTAATACTTTATCATTTTTTTTCACTCTTCCAGAGACATATTTTCTGTCCTCAGAAAGCCGAGGAGAAAAATAGCAAGTTTCAACATTAAGCAAGAATCTACACCCATTTTCTTTATGAATGGTTTCTCTTCTATCCTCTCCACCAACAAACTTCAGTTTTGCAGTCCTTAATCTTCCCTTAATCCTATCTGCCTTCTCCAAAACGTTTTTTATATTTTTATGTTTCAACAGCTCTTCTGCAAATTTTTTCTTCTCTTTTTTATTTTCTCCATTAAACTTGACAATTGCGATATTTCCAATAAAATCATAGGATGGCATGATATGATATAGGAAACTAATTTAAAAACCTGCTGCTCAAGAATAATATTCCTTGTCTAATGCCTTCAATCTTTTCTTTAATTTTCTATAAATGTGATTGTACTCAGATTCTGTTATTACGTTATTCTTTAAATCATCTCTAAGCTTATCTACCTGTCTCCTAAGATCTCGCTCGTAATCTTTCTTATTATCTTTGTCCAGTTCCTTTCTCTCCTGTTTGTCCAGGTATCTTCTTATAGTTCCATCAAGCAAAAGCAGTATCAAGGAGGCAATCATTGTCCAGAAATAAATATAGGCATAGCTATTGTCTTTATCAGAAAGCCAAAGCCCAAGGTAGATAACAATAAAAAAGGCCCACCCTATTTTTCTCAAAACACTACTATCCGTAAAATTATGCAAGAAAAGGGTGTAAATAACCAAAGGAACTATACCGAGCATTGCAATCCCTAAAATTCGATAACTCATAAGGATAGTATTTAGCCATTCAAAATCCATGTATCTTATAGAAATAAGAGGTACTATTATTGCAATGATCCATAAAGCAAAAGGGTAATCTTCAAATAGCTTAACTTTAGACAAAGAGACGTAAACAACTGCAAGAAGAAGCAGGAAAACAAGAAGCCTCTCAAATACTAGCATGCCAGTATAATCCTGCCCTCCAAGAATTGCCTGAAGAAATGGCTCAAATATCTCCACAACCCAATCAATAATTTGTTGAGAGCCCTGTCTTAAATCAAGCCCCCAATTTTGGGCTGAAACCAAACTAATAGATAGAATAAAAAAGATGGTAAAAACTAAAGCTAAACTGAAAATTACCAACCATCTTTTTTTAATCATATCCTATAAAGAAAAATCAAGTTTAAAAATATTTGCAAGAGGAAACTATTTTACTTTAATGTCTTTTCGACATCTGCTAACTCTTTCATAAAATTTTTATAGTCTTTAGCAGATATTGCTCCCTTTGCAAGCTGCTCTCCATATCTTATTCTCTGTTCTTCTAGGTTTGCGTAGGCCTTCCCCCTATTTAGGTCTCTTCGAGTTTGAGTCATAGATCTTCTGACAGTCCCCTGTACCCACTCGTCTGAAATCAAAAGTACTACAGAAACTAATGCGACTAACAAATAAAGATATCCAAAAGGCGCTATACTCGCTGGAACGTTTACCACCGAAGTAGGAATTGGGCCGACAATAGTAGCTGCCCAAGTTATATCCGTATGCGCAGGCACATAAAATTGTCTGAACCAAAAGTAGACGAAAACTACTGCAAAAATCCCCCAGCAGAGTTTTCTTAGAATCCTAGTTCTAGGCCCCTCTAATCCAAATTCAATAAACCAAAATACCATAATAAAAGGAAAAGCCACTAACAAAGTTATCCCTAAAATTCCCTGAGGAAACATCAAAGCTTTTACTAACTTTTCAGAAGCAATGAATCTCATCCCTAAAACAGCAGCAGATAAAGTTATAATCCACATTAACCATGGCTTATCATTAATAACCTCGACTTGAGAGAGTGCCATGTAAATAAAAGCAATAATGATAAATCCAAATAACAATTGCTCAAAGACAAAATCAGAACTTCCAAAAAGAGCCTCTAAAAAAGGCCTGACTGCATCCTGGGTCCCTTTAATAATATCTGCAGCTTGGGCAGCGACAAAACTCATACTAATGAGTACTATCAAAACAAATATTCCTATGATTTGCCCTCTTTTCATATCTTCCTTACATTAATCCTCTTTATAAATATTTCTTTTTTATTCTGATAAAATTTACTGGATAAGAGAAATAAAAAAATTGAGAGAAAGATTTATAAATATAAGGATTTTAAATTAACCATGAAAAAAGAGAGTCGGAAGATATTAGGACTTATTTTTATAGGCATAATATTTATTAGCTTTGTTGCTGGGATGACGGCGGCACAAACATCAGGTGTTTTTGACAGATGGTTTAAGAGCAGTCTAAGTGAATTAGATGCAAAAATATTGATTTTTTTGTTAGTCGCAGTTATATTATTGGTAATTCTAGTAGGAATAACTAATCGAACCGGCCTTTCTGTTCTAATTAGTATTCTTGCGTCATTTATATTCACTGCATACATAACTCCCGATGCTGTATTGGGGGTATTTAGAAGCTACGAAGCTGTTCCACTGACCATCGCAACTCTCCTACCTTTATTGATTTTTTTCGCGCTTACTTATATGTCAGTTTCTAGAAGTGGTGCTAACAGGACCCTAATGACTCTGCAAGTTGTCGCTTGGGGGGTTTTCTTTTTCTATCTTGTATTCAAACTGGCATTGTTCCTTGCCAATTCAAGTGGAATGAACAGTTGGCCTATTATAAAATGGTTTATTAATCCAAGTGCTGCTGGAGGGGCGGGCTATGTGTTTCCAGCTAAAGACAGCGCGCAAGCAGCATACTACAAATTCGCATTAGCAATTCAAATACTTATCTCGGGACTGATGACCTTTGGTAATGGCTGGTTTATGAATCTAATGGTTAGGCATACAGCAGGAACAAAAGATATCCGAGCAATGCAGAACATAAGAGACATGGAAAGAGGATTTGATACCCTGGTAGAAACGGGCCAGCATGCAGCCGATGCAGGGCAAGGTAATGTTGGTACCGCTGGTGGAGGGAGGAGAAGAACCAGATAATAAAACAACCAGATAATAAAACCTTAAAATTTAAAAACAACTTCTTCTTATTAGACTAATGAAAAAGAGTACATTAATCATACTTTTATTTGCTGTAACTTGTTTGATAATTTTTGCCACAAATACGCATGCAGAATTTTCTAAAGTATCTTTGCAGGCTGTCGATCCAGAAACTGGACTTCCTGAAGACATTGGTAAAATTGCAGACCTAAGCCATAATCTGACAAGTGAAGAATATCTAAAAAAAGAGTGGGGCATTATATTCAAAGAAAACAAATTCTTCAAGCCATTTTACGAAGCTTATACAAAAATCTCCCCGTATACAGACGTATTTTTTAAATATACAATAGGAATGACTCCGAGCCTGAGTTGGTTATTCGCACTGACATTCTTCATCTGGCTGACTTTTCTTATATACCTCTATAGAATACTATCGGTTTTTTCTGAATCCTCAAGAATTATCATATTCGCAATAACCCTACTAATTATGACCCTCCTCTCAATCGAAGGGCTTGATATAAAAATAGGGCTGTTCCTCTCTATGGCAATACTATTATTTGTAGTGCTTTTATCCATAAAAACAAATGTCTTGGTAGCGCTTTTAGCTAGCATTATAATCCCGTTTGTTTTGACTGCTTTTATTTCTCCAATTGTTTTATCAACAATATTAAAAGATTACAAACCAATACAAATGCTTGGGCTCCCAAAATTCATTGCCCTGTCAATAATAGGTTTAATAGCCCTATCTAAGATCTGGTGGGTGCAACTAATAATTGTAGGATTAGTAATACTGGGGCTGATAGTATTCGATAGCTACTCTGGAAAAATTGAAGCATTCACCAAAAAAATAAAGGAAAAAATGGCAAAAAAAGAAGAAGAAATGAATAGAGGATTACTAAGAAAAGACGTCAAAACTATTGGGGAAGTTACAAAAGCGCTAGAAGGAAAATAACTCAACCAATAAATTTCTAAAATAACGTAGTTTGTTTAGCCTCTTCTTTTGCCTCTTCAAGTTTCTGAAGAGCTGAATCTATTCTGTCCTCGCTGAAATCATGCCCAAGCAGAAGGTCTTTTATCTTTTTTTTGTCAAGCTTTGGAAAAACAATTTCCTCGTCTCTCACATCTGGCCTTTTGAATAACTCAAAAACTTCCTGCCAGTCAAAATTAAGTTCAGGAAATTCCTTAAAAATCAAAGCAGGAGCTTTTCTTTTTTTCACAATATCCAATGCCTTCTTAGGCCCTATTCCCTTAACTCCCCCTGGATTATAGTCGGTACCACAAAGTATGCCTAAACAAATAAGCTGGTCTAAGTCAATCTGCAGGCTGTTTAAAACTTTCTCAAGCTCAATCATCTCCGGACCAATTGAAACATATCCAGTAGGAGTTTTTCTCTTACTAGCCAGAGTTAAATTCTGTATTAATATAGGGGCGCTGAAAAGCAAAGAATCATAATCCTGCGAGCCAACTGCATAGGCTCTTTTTTTATAAGCAAGAAAAGACGCCTCTGCCTCTCCCTCTCCGGGCGCCTGCACAACCGGAATCCCCATTGCCATCAGAAGCTCTTTGCTTTCAGCAAGCATTTCAGGAGTCAGTGTTGAAAGTTGCCTGGAAAATTTTCCCATTGCCTCCACATCCTCCTCTTCAACAGCTTTCTCGTAATTTTCAAAAGCTTTCTCCTTTATTTCCTGCCTTTTCTCATTGGTTCCCCCCTTCAATCGAGGAGTTTTTCCGTCAAAAACATAAATTAACTTCAAGCCCTGTTTCATCAGATTAATATTTCTGTAAAACAATCCAGACAAATGGCTCGTGACTCTTTTCTGCCGGTCCATTAAAGGAGTGCCGTCAGGCTGTCTTATAGTTGAAAGAAACTGAAAGATAGTGTTAAATGCATCTACCGCTATTTTCTTTCCTTTCAGCTCAGAAAAATCAATTGCCCTTCTCGCAACAATATTCCCTATCTGCAATCCCATGAAATATAGAAGAAAAATGATTATAAAAATTTATTCCCCACCATTAGTTTTCCCAATTATTAAAGAATTTCCTGAAACTCTTATTCCTTCCTCATCCTCTAAATCAAGTTGTTCTGCTATTAAAGTCATAAGATTCTCCAAATGTTCTCCGGTTGTTTCATCTTTCTTAGAAGACCCATTCTGAGGAACATCATATTCAAACTCCAGCCGAGTCTTGTAAACATCTTTTCCCTCAGGTCCAACCTGCTCTTTAAGACTTGCACTAAATTTATACCTATCAGAACCAGAACCTGAACTAACATGGTCTAATCTTGCCTCAACTCTTACTTTTTTATGACTTGAATAAAGTCTAGAATCTTTATAAGCGTCTGCAGCTAGTCGTGCAAAAACTTCTGGCTCATCCACCAAAAGATTAACAGCGGGCCTTAAAAGTCCATATTTTTTACTTGCTTCTTCTGTAACTCCCAAACCTATATCATCATCATAAGCCCCTGCTTTAACCTTTGGGAGCTCTTCTCCAGCCCATATCTGAAGTTGGCTACCTGCAAGAGTCGTATCTAAAAGAATTCTCTCTAAATATTCTTCTGCTGTGCTTCTTCTTACAACTTCCTCTGTCATCTTAATCCCTCTTTCTTCTAAGCTCCCTGATGTTTTTAAACCTTTCTATTTGTTACTATTATAAAGTTAATAAATACTAGAATTCTCCAGCTGCAATTGTAATTCCTAAATCACTTGCTTTATTCAAAAAGTCTATCCTGCCTTTATCAATATCCAATTGAAAGCCTTCTCTCAAATACAAAAGACTTCTGGGTTTAAATCTATCAATAAACTCTCCCAGAACTTCATAAACAGGAACCATCTCTTTTTCAGTGTACAAATCATGTAATCCCGTTTCCTCAATACCAACAGCAATATTTTTTGCTCCATTAACCCTAGAAGCTCTCCTGACAAAATCTCTTAAGTCTGCATATCCATAATACTTTACAACTCCAATAGCCCTCCTCAACTGAATTCCAGTAGTTTCTATTGCTGCTCTCGCTTCTTCTTCTGGACTTTCAATTCTAAGAAATGTATTATGCAAAATAACATCGCTAAACCCCAATTTCTTTGGAGTCATAGACAGATATTCTACACCAAATCTTCTTTCTAAGTTACCTACTGCTCCATAAATATGAAAAGCCGCCCCTGAAATTAAAACTAAGCTTCTGTCTCCATAACTGTCCAAATGCCGCTCAACCGATTGCTCAATTTCTCCAGCTAAATCTAAATCCCTTTGAATAACTCCGGGCGGCGTATTTCTCATCCTTTTATAAGCTTGTCTAACTTCTTTATCGCTAAAATCAAAAAGCGGAGAATTCAAATTATGCAGCCCTTTTCTTTTAAATTCGCCAACCAAAAAATCATAAGCAGGTTTTCCAAAGCCAGAAGTCTCAACAACTCCCTGATTAGGAAAGGCGCATCCTGCTAAAACAGCCCCTGCTAAGCCTAAAAACATCCTTCTGCTTAATCCTTTAGTTCCTGATTCCATGAAAATATACTGCTTTTAGGCTTTTAAACCCTTGTTTTTATTGTATCTATTAAGTAGTAACAAAACGAAACATTTATAAACCCTGTTTTTCTTAAATATTCAGAGGTAATAAAATGGCAAAAACAATATATGGCGGAGAAAAAGCTGTTGAAGCTTTAGCTTCTGTATGCAAAGATTACAGGGGAACTGCCCTAAAAGCAGTAAGGCAAGGCGGAGAGGAAGTTTATATTCCCGCATCAACAGGGCAAATTGCAACTTGCTTAGATGTTGCAAGAAACCCAGAAAAATACGACCTTACCAGTGGACAAGAAGAAGGAAAAGAGCCATGCTATGCATCTTTCCAAGAATTTCTGGCAGGAACAAACAGTGATGGGGCAGAACATGAAGGATGTTTTGTTGTAGATGTTGTTGCAAAAAGGGTTACAGGGATAAAGCACAGAGATGGAAAAAGCGCAGTTCCAAAAACAATGGAAGCAATGATCCAGCTAGAAAGTATGGCTACTGAAGGTATAGAATCCAACTGCCTTTAATTTTTTCTTTTTTTATCTTTTATGTTAAATTTAAATAATCTTTCCTCGTTTTTGGTTAATGGCTGAAACTCTCTTTATTCCTATTGACTATGACTATTTTGACTGGGAAGGCAAAAATTACTTAAGGGTCATAGGAAGAAATGAAAAAGGAAAAAGGCTCTGTGTTATTGACAGATTTAATCCCTATTTGTGGGCTATACTCAAAAAAGGAGTAAATGAAAAACAAATAAAAGAGGCAATAAGAGATATTGAAAAAATAAAAATTAAAGGAACTAACAGAATAACCAAAGTAATAAAAACCGAAATTCATGATAAAAATTTCTTGGGAAAGCCAGTAAAGGCAATAAAAATTTTTATTAGCAATTATAAAGATGCCCATGAAGTAGCCGATAATCTAGATCTCCCCGAAATAGAAGCAAGAAGAGGCTATGATGTTCCTCTGCTCACAAAGTACATAATAGAAAGCAAGCTCGTTCCCCTTCGCTGGTATAAAATAAAAGGAAAACTGCTTAACGGAACCCTAGAATTTGGGGGCATTGACAGAATAGATATAGATGAATGTTACGAAGCAGAGAAGATAGAAGAAGCAGAAGATATCTTATTTCAGCCAAAAATTCTTGCTTTTGACATAGAAGCAGGAGAGTTTGGAATAGGAAAAGGAGAGATTTTAATGATTTCTTTGGTTGGAAAGAACTTCAAAAAAGTTTTATCCTGGAAAAAATGTCCGCAAAATCTAGAGTATGTAGAGTGTTTTGAAAGCGAAGCAGACATGATTGAAGCTTTTGTTGAGTATGTCAGAAAAGAATCTCCTGACATTTTGGCAGGATATTTCTCAGATGGTTTTGACATGCCCTATCTAAGGGCGAGGGCTGAAAAAAACAAGGTAAGGCTGGCCCTGGGGCTGGATAACCGGCAGCCAGCTTTTGCAAGAGGGAGGATTCCAAGTGCAAGTTTATGCGGCATAGTCCATTTAGACATCTTCAGGTTTATAGATTCTGTATACTCTCAGTATCTAACCAGTGAAACTTTAGGGTTAAATGATGTTGCTTCTGAACTTTTAGGCGAGGGAAAAAAGGATTTTGATGTTTTTGAGCATGTAAAAAACAAGAAAGAAGAATGGAAAGAATTTTTTGAATACAATCTTCAAGACTCTGTTCTAACTTATAAGCTTACAGAAAAACTCTGGCCAGACATGCTGGAGTTCTCAAAAATTATACAAGAGCCATTATTTGAAATAACCCGTTCATCAATGTCACAGCATGTTGAAAACTACCTTCTCCATAATCTTGAAAAATACAACGAGATAGAAGAAAAAAGGCCGCTACACGATGAAATAGGCAAAAGAAGGCAAAGAGAAAAATATGAGGGAGCTTTTGTCTTCCAGCCAACTGCCGGATTGTATGAAAATCTTGCAATATTTGATTTTACAAGCATGCATGCAAGCATTATTGTTTCCTACAACCTCTCCAAAACTACTTTATTAGAAAAAAAAGAAGGAGATTGCTTTGAATCTCCTGAATTAGAATTAGAAGGGAAAAAAGAAAGATTCTATTTTTCTAAAACCCCCGGTTTTTTTCCAAGCCTTCTTGGAGAAATTGTAAAACTAAGAAAAAAATATAAAAAAGAGCTTAAAGAAAAACCCGACCCTATTAAAAAAGCAAGAAGCAATGCGTATAAATTACTCGCAAATGCTTACTATGGCTATATGGGATTTTTCGGGGCGAGGTATTATTCAATTGAAGCAGCAGCTTCCACCCTAGCTTTTGTAAGAAAATTTAACAAATGGACTATGGACCAAGTGAGCAAACAGGGATACGGAGTAGTCTTCGGGGATACAGACTCTTGCGGATTTACACTAAATAACAAGACTAAAGAACAAACTAAAGAATTTCTTGAAAAGCTTAATTCAGAACTCCCAGGAATAATGGAATTAGAGCTAGAAGACTTTTACAAAAGAGGAATCTGGGTAAAAAAAAGAACAGGAGATTTCGGTGCCAAGAAAAAATATGCATTAATTGATGATAACAACAAACTGAAAGTAAGAGGTTTTGAAACAGTAAGAAGAGACTGGTGTGACCTTGCAAGGCAGCTTCAGAATAAAGTCCTGCAGGCAATTTTAGAAGACGGGAACGAAAAAAAAGCCCTTGAATTAATAAAAGAAACAATAAAGAAAATAAAAAACAGGGAAGTTGAGAAAAAAGATATTATGATAAGAACCCAGCTAAAAAAGCCACTGGATGAATATAAAGCAATAACTCCCCATGTTATAGCTGCAAGAAAAATAAAAGAAAAAGGGCTTCCAATAGACCTTGGCATGTTGCTGGAATATTTCATAGCAGAAACAAAAGGCAAAAAAAAGCTGGTGAGAGAGAAAGTAAAGCTGCCAGATGAAAAAGGAGAGTATAACATAAAATACTATCTAGAGCGCCAGATTATTCCTGCAGTAGAAAACATAATTGAAGTTTTTGGGATAAATATAAAAGAGATTATTGACGGGAAAAAACAGGCTACCTTGGGAGAGTTTTAAAACCACGTGTTTTAAAAAACATATTTTTCTATACCTAAATATTTTTAAAGGACTTTAAATATAAATTTGATATTAAACTTTAAAAATAAAGATGCCACCAAATTTTGGAGAAATAATATACGGCGCAACTGCCTGGTCTTTTAAACACCCTATTTCTATAGAAGAAATTGTACCTACTTTTCAACTGGCACGTCAAATATTTAATCAAGCAGGATTTTCTGGAAGATGCTCCATCGAAGGGTTTTCAGTATGTGACCCAGAAGGAAAACCTGATTTAAGATATGCCGAGATGGTTAATAATGCATCACAAAAACAGAATCTTATTCCTGTAACTACAATTTTTCGGCCAATGCCAAATCCAAGTATGGTAGCAAGTGATAGGAAAGTCAGAAAACACGCTGTTAGACAAAGCATTGGAGGAGTAGAATACGCAGTTGCAGCAACTCCAAAAGGCCTTCCAGTAGTTGTAAACGGCCCATTTCAGATAGTTCACGGATCGAAAAGAGAAGGCTTAGGTGAAACAAGAAGAGGCTATTTAATAGACTGTTTAAAAGAAATTGGAGAAGAATTAGAAAAACAACAAGCTTACGCTGCTCTTGAAATATTAAGGCCAAGTGAAACGCATATGAGTTCTGATCCAGAATACTGGTTAGGTTTATTAGATAAAGTTAATAGCCCACGTATTGGAATATTAGTCGATACAGTGCATTATTTTGAAGGAAATGGTAATGATGCAACTTCAATGCTTAGATTAATTGACACAACTTGCCAAGCAGGGAGATGTTACAGTGTGCATTTAAGCAATAGTCCAAGAACAGAATGGGAAGAAGCAGGAGAAATTGCAAAGCATACAGTGGGAATACTTAGGGTCCTCCAAAAACATAATTGTCATGTAACAGTGGACTACGAAGGGTTTGACCATTCTTTAGATAAAGCTGTTGGAATAGAAAGAAGAGAAGACCAGCAAGACCAAATAGAAGTTGCGAAAAGGTCAATGGCTTATCTTGCAGGGCATGTAAAATCACTAACTGGCTAAGAGCCAATTTTTACTCTTTTAAATTTGACTCTTAATACCTTTCTTAATATAAAAAATTCACTAAAATAGTTTTATAAAGTTGATTAAACAGTGCTATTTATGAGATATGCTCCTAAAGAAGAATTTAAAGCAAAAATAGAAACTCTTCTTAATAACAAAGAAGACGCTGAAGAATTTTGGAAAATAATTGAAAAGCCTATTCCAAAATCCATCCGTTGTAACACTCTAAAAATTTCTCCAGATAAGCTTAAAGAAAGATTGGAAAATAAAGGATGGAAAATTTCTCAGCCTTACGATAGCAAGGAAATAATAGTTATTGAAGGAAACCTGGAACCAGGAGAGCTTGGAAAATCAATAGAACATCTTTTAGGCTATTACTACATACAAGAAATTTCATCCATGATGCCCATGCTCGCTCTGCAGCCCAAAGAAAATGAACTTTTATTAGATTTATGCGCCTCTCCAGGCTCAAAAACCACGCAAGCTGCAGCTCTAATGAACAACCGAGGAACAATAATAGCCAATGATGTAAATATAGGAAGGATTGCAATTCTGGCAGCCAACACCGAAAGAGTAGGGGCTACCAATATAATAATTACTAGGCACGACGCAGTACAATTATGCCAAAAGCTGAAAAAAATAAATTTCAATTTTGACAAAATTCTTTTAGATGTTCCTTGCTCTGGAGAAGGCAACATCAGGAGCAATCCAGCTACTTTTAAGATGTGGAATAAAAAAGTTATTGATAAGCTTTCAAGGATGCAAAGAAAAATAGCAGAGTCTGCAATCCCCTTATTAAAAGAAGGCGGAGAACTAATTTACTCTACCTGCACTCACTCTCCAGAAGAAAACGAGCTAAATGTACAATACTTAGTTGACAATTTTAATTTAGAAATTGTAGAATCCCCACTGCCAATAAAAACCCGACCAGGCCTAGTGGAGTGGCAAGGAGAAAAATTAAATGAAAAAATGAAATTTGCGCATAGAATCTATCCCCAAGATAACAACACCGAAGGATTTTTTTTATGCAAGATGAAAAAAGGAGTAAAATAAAATGCAAATCAAACTGGTAAAACGAAAAGTTGCAGTAATAATCTTTTATGATAATAAAGGTGATATCCTTCTCCAAGACAGAAAAAATTACAGCAAACATGGAGAGGAGTATGGATTTTTCGGAGGAAAAATGGAAGGAGAAGAAACGCCAGAACAAGCATTAAAAAGAGAGATGAGAGAAGAGCTAGAACTGGATATCAAAGATTACAAATTATTCAAAACATATAGGAGAATAATTCCAGAAATTAACCGGGATGTAATAATGAATGTTTTTTTATCTAAAATTCCAGATATAAGCTCACTAAAGGTTAACGAAGGAGGGTTAGCATTCATGAAGTTTAAAGATTCTTTTAAACTTAAAATGCTTCCAGGAAATGTCGAGTTATTAAAAGAAATTTATAAATTCTTAAAGAAAAGGGGAGAGATAAAATGCAATTGACAAACTGTAATAGAATATACATTTTTGGAGGTACTGCAAGTGGTAAAACCACTTTGGCTAAAAAAATATCAGAAACAACTAAAATACCCTTCTATACTACTGATGAATTTGTGTACAAGAAAGATTGGATTAATAAATATTCAGATAATCAAAGAGATTCTATGCTTAAAAAAACAGCAAATAGAAAGAGATGGATAATTGAAGGAGTACATAGGGGGGATTGGATATTTCCTGCGTTTAAAAAAGCGGATTTTGTAATAATTCTGGACCTGCCAAGAAGAGTTCTATTAAAGAGAGTTATTGCAAGATATATAAAAAGGAAAATAAAAAGTGCAGAAAAAAAAGAAAACTGGAAAGATACCTTCTTACTCATAAAATATGCTTATATATACAAAAAGGACAATTTAATTTTTCATAAACAATTTGTACAAGACTATAAAAAAGATTATATAATATTAAAGAATAATCAAGAAATAAACAACTTTATAAATAATTTAAAATGCAAATAATAAAGTCCAACGAGAAAAAGAAAATATTGCAGCAGTTAAACGAGCAGTTTGGGATACAAAAAATGCCGCATCTCCTATTAAGGTTTGGAAAAGAGAAGATAAGAGCATTTTCTGGAAATTTATCCTCCAATGAACTTTTGATTTTGGACGCGCATTTAAGGATAGAGGCTGCAGGCATCTATACAGCAAAACAACAGGCAGATGGCATCAGATTAACAATAGATGGCATCTCTCTCTTTAAAGAGCAAATAACAAAAAATATACTTGAAGTTACAGACGAGCAAGCGCAGGAATGGTTTAAAGGCCAGGATTTGCTAATCCAGCTGGACAACTCCTTTAAAATATTAAAATATAAAGATGAATTAATCGGCTGCGGCAAATCTACCGGAGAAAGAATAGCTAATTTTATGCCAAAAGAAAGAAGAATTAAAGGTTGATTCCTAGATTCTATACGTCTTCTTAAGATAATCGTCCACCTTCCCTTGTTCTTCCTCACTTCTGTTTGCCCTTTCAGCCCTTCTACTAGCTAATTCTTCATCAACAATTCTTTTAAGCTCTCTTTTAAGGCCGTTATAACCATCTTCTTTCTCGATTCTGCTTATTTCTGAAGAAGTTACTCCATGAAGTATCAATCTATAATAAAGCCGGCCTTCTTTTCTTCTTAGTGCAGACACTTTTTCCTTGGATTTAAAAAGGTGCAGTAATCCATGATAGACTCTTAAATAAACAGCTTCTCCATCTTCCACTTGGTCCCTCAACCTTTGAATTTCTCTCGAATTAGAATACATGGCTGCCCTTTGCATAGCAACTACTTTTTGAGCTGCATCAAGACGTCCATTTAATACAGAGTTATCTTCCTCAAGAGTGTGTATTCTAGCTAAAAGCTCTTGTCTCTTTTGAACCCTTGCCATATACTTCTAACATTTCCAATTTCTTAAACATTTATATACCCAAGAAAACAAATAATTTACATGAAAAAAGCAGACATAGACAACTACAAGAAAGCAGGCGAAATATCCATAGAAGCTAAAAAATATGCAAGGCAGTTGATAAAGCCTGGAATGGCTCTTCTCGACATAGCAGACAAGATAGAAGCAAAAATAAAAGAGCTCGGAGGAGAGCTGGCATTTCCTGTTAATCTTGGAATCAATGAAATAGCTGCTCACTACACCCCTTCTTCTGATGACGAAATAGAAGCCTCTGGCTTGTTAAAAGTTGATATTGGAGTGCATGTTAAAGGCGCTATTGCAGACACTGCATTCTCTTTAGACTTAAGTGAGAATGGAGGATATAAACAACTAATAGAAGCAAGTGAAAAGGCAGTCGAGGAAGCTATAAGCTCTATAAAAAAAGACACCACTCTCTCCGATGTAGGGAGAGCTATACAAAATGCGATAGCTGCCAGTGGATTTTCTCCAATAAGAAACTTATCAGGCCATAAGCTCGACTTTTATACAGTTCATGCTGGCTTGACAATACCCAACTATGAGAACAATAATCAAACAAAAATAGAAGACGGAGCCTATGCAATTGAGCCATTTTCCACAACCGGGCAGGGAATTGTTTATGATGGCGGCAAGTCTGGAATTTACAGGCTAGAAAAAGAAGGTAACGTAAGAGACCCTTCAGCAAGAAAAATGTTGGAATACATAAAGGAGAATTATAAAACTCTGCCATTTTGTGAAAGATGGTTGGCTAAAGAGTTTGGAAGCAGGACAAAACTCTCTCTTATATTCCTTGAAAAAGCAGGGATTATTGAACAGTATTCACAGTTAATAGAAAAAAGCCACGCCCCTGTAAGCCAGGCAGAGCATACTATAATAATAGAAAAAGGTAAAGTAGAGGTTACAACAAAATGAAGACTAGAGAGATGAACTACGAGCTAATAAGAGTAAGGCTAGTTGAGATATACGAAGAATACAGCAAAGAGCAGACTAAAAAAGCAGCAGTAATAAAGATGAAAGAAGTAGCAAAAGAATATGATGACGTTTTGGACCTTTTAGACGACACTCTCAACTGCGCAATAGGCATAATGGATGCAGTATCCAAGGGGGAGATTAAAGACAAAAAAGAAGAGGCGTCTTTAATCAATGAAATACTAAAAGAGCTCAAAGAGAAAAGTTACCTTGGTGGTGGCGAATAGTCAATTAAGTTTCTTTATAGTATTAATGAAATTGACTATTCGACATGCGGAGAATAAAAATATTCGTTTTTATACAAATCTTTAAAAGCTCATTCTTTATAAAAATACAATGGCAAAAAAATTAGCACTGGCTTTAATTGTTGCAGGAGCAATAGGCACATTAGCCTGGCTAGTAAACTTAAACACTGCTACGAAAATTTCAGAAAGTATTCGAAACGAATCCCAATACAAGCAATTAACTGATTCTAAAAGAGATCTAGAACTAAGAAAAAATCATGAGTTCAGAGCAAACGAAGCTTATGGCGGGGGTTCTGCTGCCCTAGCACTCGCTGAAGGAGCCGCAGTTATTGGAGGACTTTATCTCTTAATAGGAAAAGAATATTTTAATCCAGAATAAATTTACCCAAGATAATTTACGCATTCAGTTCCTATGGCAGACTTGGCGCTTCTTAAATAGTTCTCTTCAATTTTTTTGTATTTCTCAACGTCCCCTTTTCCAATTGAAGCCCTCACTTTATTTATTGCTGCATCAAAATGCTTTTTCTTCACTTCTTTGGCATTTATGTTTTCTCTTAATGACAACATGGCAGCTTCTCTGACTAAATTTTCCATATCTGCTCCAACATAACCATCTGTCCTCTCAGCAAGATAATAAAACAGCTTTTCCTTATCCGGCAAATTCTTGAAATCAACTTGTTTTTCCTTTTTCAAATCCGATAGCTTGACTGCCTCATCTCCAGCCATTTTTGATAAGATACTTACCTTTTCTTTGCCAAAATCTTTTTCTAATTCTTTAACTTCTTCCTTGCTGACTGCTATAGGCATGTTTTTTGTGTGTATTTTTAAAATTTCCAGCCTTCCAGCTTTGTCAGGAACATTAACCAATAAAATTCTGTCAAATCTCCCAGGTCTTAGCAACGCAGGGTCCAGCATATCAGGCCTGTTTGTTGCTCCAATAACTATTACATTTGTTAAGTCTTCTATCCCATCCATTTCAGCAAGCAGCTGGTTTAACACTCTTTCAGTAACTTTCGTTCCTGCTTCAACGCCTCTTCTGCCAGCTAAAGCATCAATTTCATCGAAAAATATAATGCACGGAGAAACTTGCCTTGCCCTCTCGAATATTTTTCTTACTCCTTTTTCACTCTCCCCAACCCACATGGATAACAAGCTAGGGCCTTTTATTTGTATAAAATTAGCCTCTGATTCTTTAGCAACAGCCTTTGCCAATAAAGTTTTCCCTGTTCCAGGAGGACCATAAAGCAAAAGACCTCTCGGCGGCCTTATACCAAGTCTCTTAAATGAATCCGGAAATTTAAGTGGCCATTCAACAGCTTCTTTTAACTCCTGCTTTGTTCCCTCTAATCCACCAACATCGTTCCACTGAATATTAGGAGTTTCAACCAAAACTTCCCTCATGGCACTAGGCCGAACTATCCTTAAAGCTTCCTGAAAATCCTTTGCAGTTACCCTTAGCTCCTTGAGCTTTTCTTCTGAAATTGGCTCATCTTCCTTTAGGTTCAGGTCAGGAAGCACTTTTCTCAGAACACTCATAGCAGCTTCTTTTGCAAGTGCATTAATATCTGCTCCAACAAATCCGTGAGTAATTCTCGCAAGTTCCTCTAGATTAACATTCTTGGCAAGAGGCATGTTCCGGGTATGAATTTTCAAAATAGAAAGCCTTCCATCTTTATCAGGAACATTAAGCTCTATCTCTCTATCGAATCTTCCAGGTCTTCTCAGGGCAGGGTCAAGCGCATTTGGCCTGTTGGTTGCCCCAATAACAACTACTCTCCCTCTTGATTTCAGCCCGTCCATCATTGTCAATAACTGGCTAACTACTCTTCTTTCCACTTCCCCATAACTCTCCTCCCTCTTAGGTGCAATAGCGTCTATCTCATCTATAAATATAATCGCAGGAGCGGTTTTTTCTGCTTCCTCAAAAATATCCCTTACTCTTTTCTCGCTCTCTCCATAAAACTTGCTCATTATCTCCGGTCCGTTTAGAAGTATGAAATTCGCCTCACTTTCATTTGCAACAGCCCTTGCCAGCAGAGTTTTTCCTGTCCCAGGAGGACCATGCAGCAAAACCCCTTTTGGCGGCTCTATTCCAAGGCTGTTAAAAATTTCAGGATGCTTCAAAGGCAGCTCGACCATTTCCCTTAATTTTTTTACTTCTTCCTGTAATCCGCCTATATCTTCATAAGTAACATCCGGAACTTTTTCTTCGACAATTTCAACAGCTTTTGGAGAGAAAACAACCTCTGTATTTTCAGTTATAATGACCGGCTGGCCCGGCTGAGTGTTAACTACAACAAATCTTGTCTGGCTCAAGGCAGGCATGAATCCTCCTAAAGCTTCTCCAAAAACATCAAATATATCCTGAAAAGAATCTTCCATAATGTCCCTTCTTCTCTGAGCCCCCCCTAAAACAACAATATCCGCCTTAAGAACAACTCTTCCCAAAAGCCCCTGTTTAAAGATTTCAGGATTTGCCTGAATCATTATTCCTTGCTGTGCAGGGGCAATTGTAATTTTCTTAGCTTCTTTGACATCTGCCTTGCTTATTATTACCATTTCTCCTATTCCAGTTCTAGCGTTTCTTCTTATAATCCCGTCTACTCTTATTATTCCTTCTCCAATATCTGCTGGATATGCCCTATCAACTATAGCAACAGTCTCTCTGCTTCCTTTAATAGAGATAACATCCCCCCTATTAATTCCAAGCTGCCTCATCAAATCACTGTCAATACGGGCAATGCCCTTGTAAGCATCATCCTGCAAAGCTTCAACAACTCTTAATCTTGCTTCTTTTGCATTTTCAACCATTTTATTCTTTTACCTCCTCGGGTTCTTCTTCCTCCAGATTATCCCCAAAAGATAAACTCAATTTTCTGGAATCGCTAAAACACATTCTTACCATATCATCCATAATCTTTTCTTGCTCCTTAATAAAATTTACTATTTCTCTTGGAATGGAAACAGCATAAGAATTTCCAATAATTCTCATTTTTACTCTGAAAGTCTTGTTTCTTAGCTGCTTAAATCGGCTATATTCGGCTTCATCTGCCGGATGCATAAACCTTGCCTTGCACTCTGGACATTCCACTACTCTCAATAAAAATCCATCTTTCTCAATCTGCTTTTTCTGCATTTCTTTTCTGCATTTCTTGCATAAAATCGGGTTTTCGAATATATCCATTTTTCGAGCATAAACCGCCCGTAACGGGCAGTATTTATGAAAGGAGGCATTTAATTGAATATGTATCTATTCAATTAGCTACCTTCTGTGTATACAGAAGGGATATACTATTTAAACGTTTCTATAGCTTTGTACCTACTTAAAAATAACAAAAAATGAAAAGTTTAAAAAGGCCAAGTTAATTGATTAAATATGAATAGAAGACAATTTTTGATAGGGATATGTTCAATACCTTTAGTTGCAACACTGCCTTCTTTAGGCCAAATTCAGGATAAAACAGAAAGTCCCAGCATAGAAAAAAGAGTGGATATGGATAGTTTTATTCAAGAAATCTCAAAATATGATTTAATACATTTCGGAGAGGAACATTCCAGCCCAAACTCAGAAACAACAGAAACAACAACCCTAGAGGATTTCGTAGATTTTATTCTTCCAAAATTAAGAGGTGAAAAACCAGGAAACAAGCCTCACGAATTGTTAAGAACAGAATATTTGCCTTATGAAACTGAAAATGGAAAACGGTTTATTCCTCAAGCAGAACTAGATGCTCTTGATAAAACCGGAATACTAACCCCCGATTCTACTCCAACAATCTTCAGAGAGGTTTCACACTACAAAGATCCAAAAGGCTCTATTAAACTAGCTAAAGAAGCTGTAAGGAATGGTTTCAAAGTAAGAGGATTATCTATCCCCTCTGATAAAAGCGAATTGTACAAGATGGTCGCTAGAGCAGAAAGAAAAGATTTTTCACCAGAAGAGATTGAAAGAGTCTCCCTACTGATGATGGCACTCGAAACAACTAAAAATTACCTAGCAATGTTAAGATCGGACATGAATTCAGGGAGAAGAGTAGTTATCTACGGGGGAGCATTGCATAACGATAACAGCGATTTATTACAATGCGGAATAGCTGATGAAATGCATAAGGAGTTTCCTGGAAGATACGTTTCAATAGATCTCGTGAAGCCATCAGTTTCTAAAACAGATACGCCTTACTTTGCCCGTTATTTTGAGATTTTAAGAGCTACCGGAGTAAGTTCAGAAAATGAGCCAGATAAAATTACGATAGTAAAAATGAAAAACAGTTCATTAGCAAACTATATAGTCTTCTTACCAAAAAGACAAAACAAGAACCCTTAAAAACCCCAAAATATATATTCTAAAATAATCTATCTATAAAATGAAAGTCAAAATTGAAAAAGAAAAAACAAGCAAAAGCCAAAATCCAGTTGCCAAGTTTTGGGACTGGCTCTGGCATTCAGATAGCTTGCTAAGCTGGGTCGTAGCCTTAGCTCTTGCTTTCATAACTGTAAAATACATTTTCTTTCCAATACTCTCGCTAATGACAGGCACTCAACTTCCATTAGTTGTAGTGGAAAGCTCCTCGATGGAGCATCCTGGAAGTTTTGTGGGCAATGTGATAGGAGCAGAAGACAATGTAGAGTTATGGTGGGAAGAGAAAGGGAATTGGTATGAAGAAAGAGACATAGGCATTAACGAAGCTGAATCCTGGCCACTTAGAACTGGCTTCGACAAAGGGGACATTATGGTAGTATACGGAAGATTTGAACCAAAAGTCGGAGATGTTATAATCTTCAATGCAAACACTCAGCATCCAATAATACACAGAATCATTAACATAAAAGAAGACGGGACACTTGAAACAAAAGGAGACAACAACAACGCTCAACTACCAATAGAGAA
This sequence comes from Candidatus Woesearchaeota archaeon, assembly GCA_964651965.1. GTDB lineage: Archaea > Nanobdellota > Nanobdellia > Pacearchaeales > GW2011-AR1 > MFWN01. The sequence continues at coordinate 38,872 of CAZYZS010000003.1, forward strand.
AAATGTCCCAGAAGGTACAGTAATTGGAAAGGCAGTTTTTAGGATACCCAAATTAGGATGGTTAAAGCTAATATTCGTTGAACTTGGAAAAGCTATAGTGGGATAAAATTAAAGTCGCATTCTCCACATAGCATCTTCATTATTCTGTTTAAGTGAAACAAGGTATTTTATCTCGTATTCTTCCAATCCCAACTTCTGAAGCATTGAAATCTCTCTGACATCCATTGAATTCGCCAATTTTTTAATTGCCATAATTAAAACAATAAATTTGCTTTTAAATCGCTTATCAAAAAATCCCTCTTGTTCGTTCATGGGATTTTAGGATGCTCAGAAATGCGAGCCTCACGAGCATTTCTGACATGAAAAAATAATCTATAGCAGAAGTAGTTATCCTAGCTATTAACCCGGGTAGAAAGTTTTAAAAACCTTTATAGACAAAAGCATAGATAACATAGGAATAAAAATGGAATTTTGTCCACGGTGCGGCTCAGTCTTGGTGGAAAAAAGAAAAAATTTTGGATGTATTAACTGTAATTACACTGCAAAAGGCAAAGTGAAGATAGAAGCCAATGAAAAGATGAAAGAAGCCACACAAGTTGGAGTCATAAAAGACAAGGACACTGATGTTTTTCCAGTAATCAACAACACCTGCCCTAAATGCGGGCATAGAGAAGCTTATTTCTGGACTGGTCAAATGCGGGCAGGCGATGAAGCTGAAACTCGCTTTTTCAAGTGCACCAAGTGCAAGCACACTTGGAGGGAATACCATTAGAATATATTTTTAAACTACTTATTCTTAGCTGAATTATGGACCCGTAGCTCAGCCCGGTTAGAGCACCGGACTCTTAAATTTTCAAATTTTGAAGAAATCCGGGTGTCGGGGGTTCAAATCCCCTCGGGTCCATTTTTGTTTATCAAATAAAATGAAGATATTCATATGCTGTAGTAAATATTTATATGGAAAAATTCCAGAGATAAAACAATTTTTAGAAAAAGCAGGTCATCAAATCATTCTGCCAAATAGTTTTGAAGAGCCATTAAAAGAAGAAGAGATGAAAAAAATCAGCAAAGAGGAACACATTAAATGGAAAAGCACCATGATAAAATTGCAGGCCCATAAAGTTAGAGAAAGCGATGCTCTGTTAGTATTAAATTTTGAGAAAAATGGTCAGCCCAACTATATTGGCGGAGCAACATTTTTAGAAATATTCCGTGCTTGGGAATTAAATAAGAAAATCTATCTTATGAACCCTATTCCAGAGAATCTATTAAACGATGAGCTAACTGCCATGGACCCTATTATCTTAAATCAAGATTTAACAAAGATTAAATAATTATCAAAATCCATAAACAATGAAAATAGTGCTAATTTCTTGCGTTAGTAAAAAGCTGAATTATAAAGCCAAAGCAAAAGAACTCTACATAAGCAGCTTATTTAAGCTGAATATGAAATATGCCCAGTCTCTTAGTCCAGACAAAATTTTCATTTTATCTGCAAAATATGGCTTGTTAAAGTTGGATGAAGAAATTGATCCATATAATGAAACGCTCAATGAAAAAAAAGACAGCGAGATTAAAGAGTGGGCAGGGAGGGTTTTAAACCAACTGACAAAAGAGGCAGATTTAGAAAATGATGAAATAATTTTTCTTGCAGGAGAAAAATATAGAAAATACCTTCTTCCACAAATAAAAAATTATAAAGTTCCGTTAGAAGGATTGGGGATAGGAAAGCAACTTGGACTGTTAAAAGAGAAAACAGAGAATAAATGCGAAGAAATCCACGAAATATTTAACAGCATGAAGAGGTACAGATTTCCATTTAACGAGAGAGAAATTCCAAAAAATGGCGTATACGTCTTATTTGAAAAAGGAGAAAGCGGCCACGGAAAAGACAGGATTGTGAGGGTGGGAACTCATACTGGAAAAAATCAGCTGCCCTCAAGGCTAATGCAGCATTTTGTAAATGAAAACAAAGATAGGAGTATTTTCAGAAAAAATATAGGAAGGGCAATTTTAAGTCAAGAAAAAGATCCTTTTCTCAAATATTGGGAAATTGACCTTACAACAAAAGAATCGAAAAACAAATTTCTAAACTTAATCGATTTAGAGAAACAGAAACAAATAGAGAAGAAAGTAACAGATTACATACAAAAGAATTTAAGTTTCGTTGTATTTATTATAGAAGACAAAGAAAAAAGGCTGGAAATAGAAAGCAAAATTATATCGACCCTGTCGTTATGCAAAGAATGCAATCCTTCAGTAAACTGGCTTGGCTTGTTCTCTCCAAAAGAAAAAATAAGGAAGAGTGGATTATGGCAAGTTAATGAGCTTTATAAATCCAGCTTAACAAATAAAGATATAGAAGAACTAAAAAAGCTGAAAGAAAATGGATGAAAAATTAGAAAGAGAACTAGAACATGCAAAGAGCAATTTAACAATTGTAGAGGGGAAAAATGATAAAAGTGCCTTAGAAGAGCTAGGCTTCCAGAATATCTTCGTTATTCATGAGACTGGAAAATCCCTTGGGGAAAAAATCGAGCAAATCCAACAATTATGCAGCAAAAAAGATAAAGCCTGCATTCTTACAGACTTCGACAAAAAAGGCAAGCAGATGTATCTCCTTCTTAAATCCAAGCTCTCAGAAAGCGGGGTAAAAATGGACAACACTTTAAGAGGATTTTTGCTGAAAGAAAAAATAAGCCATATCGAAGGGCTTTCAACTTACTTAGCTAATGAAAATGGAAAACACAAAAATTGATGAAATTATGCAAACTCTTGCAGAGCATTTCAATTATACAGAACGAACCACCTTAAATAGCATGAGAAAGGAGCCAGATGCATTCAAAATTCTAATCGCCTGCCTTCTCTCTTTAAGAGCAAGAGATGAAAACACAGAAAAAGTAAGCAAGCAATTATTCGCCGTGGCTTCCACCCCAGAAGAAATATTAAAAATGCCGACAAAAAGACTTGAAAAGCTCATATTTAGTTCAGGGCATTATCATAAAAAAGCCCAAACATTGAAGTATGTATCTCAAGTGCTTTTGGAAAAATACAATGGAAAAGTTCCAGATAATAAAGAAGAACTACTAAGCATTAAAGGCATTGGGCCAAAAACTGCAAATATTGTCCTTAATTTTGCATTTGGGCAGTGCGTCCTACCAATCGATACCCATTGCCACAGAGTTCCAAACAGATTAGGATGGGTAAAGACAAAAACTCCAGAACAGACAGAAAAAGAGCTAGAAAAAATCCTTCCTAAAAAATACTGGTGCGAATTCAATGGCATTTTTGTTTTATTCGGAAGAACCATCTGCCAGCCAGTCTCTCCATTGTGCAGCCAATGCCCAATAAACAATTTATGCCCAAAAATGGGCGTGGAAAAAAGTAGATAGAAACAAAATAAATAATTTCTATCTAAATAAATCTATATCGGACAGGCCTCATTGCTAGGTATAAAAGAATAATGTCAACAACGTAACTGGTCATACAAATTACTGCAGTTTCTTGATTAATCAATACCAAACTTGAGAAGAAAGAAAGTATCCCCATAAGAGTATAGATGTCTAAACCCCATTTTCTCCAGTTGTAAATAGCCCATATACAGATGAGGTTTACAGTAAGAAAAGGAAGGAATAACAACAAGCCCATAAAGACAGTCACCCCTAAAGCAAATAAGTTGCCAAGAACCAAAAGTATTAACAGAATTCTTAAAAGAAGCGACCCCCTGTCTTTTTCTGTACTTTCATAATACATTTTGTCTCCTACCCCTTATTTCATAAATTTAATTTTTATTCCCAATCATAAAACTCTGGCTGGGTCAGGCTCCAAACCAGATAAACCAGCGCAGAAATAACAATAAACACAACTACAGGAATAATTATACCATAATCTAATCCAAAAAAAGTCAGAACCACAATTACCAGAGCGCAAACTGCTCCTATAATCAAAGAAACTACCACTTTTTTTAAATCCGGCTTTAGCCTCATAAGTATGATTAGATACTCTTATTTATAAAACTAATGCATTAAGAAGTTTAACCAAGAAGCCTTTTTATAGAGTCTATATTCTCTGCAATATCTTGGCCTTTCTTAGTCAGCTTGATTAACTTTATTCTCCCCTTTTTCTCAAAGGTGACTAATCCGAGCTTCTCTAAAGTCTGAAGAATCTTAACAGCATGGCTATAGGTACAATCAACTTCTTTTGCAAGAATGCTGCCGTATCTCGCCTTGCTTAGCTTCTTCAAGGCAACCAACATCAAGGCTGGTTTTCTTCTAAAAAAGATATCAAAATTGTCTTTCATTTTTAATTTCCCTTAAGCTTTTGTTTGTATCTTATATATATTCAAAAGTATATTAATCCACTATAGTGAATACAAACTATATATTAGAGGAATAGAATTTGTTTATAAATCTTTCTATACAAAAATTTAACCAGCTGGTAGTAAAATAATTTACCACTTTTTTCTGATAAATAAATCAAAATTTCCTATGGAGAATTTTCTCTCACTCAGATACCACTAGCTAAGAAGCTCCACCAGGGCTTATTGATGTTTATAATTTCTCCACTTTGAGCATTTACTCGCGAAATAATTCTTGCTCTTATTCTAAACAAACCAAAAAGTCTTGCTTCTTTTTCTCCAGTAATCTCATAGATTGCTATTTTTTGCCCATCAATTACTTCTTCTTTTAATTCTGCTTCATAATTTCCTTCTCCGATTTCTTGAGTTAATTTTTGATTTGCCTGTTCTGGCATAATCTGCACTTCTACATCCCCTCCGGTAGACAATACGTAACTGCATCTGTATCTAATTATGCATCCAAAACCATCTTTCTCTTCCTGCAATTCACTTCCAGAAGGGCAGTTTAAGAGAGCAACCGCTTGACAGATTTGTTGTTGGGTTTGCTGTGTTTGATTTCCCGGATTTTGCTCTTGCATTGTTTCTTGATCGGGATTATTACCTTCAGCATCACAGCTCATTGAAGTCTCTGGCTTATTACTTAAGGTTCCACAATTATTCTTATCGGTGCAAGTCCTTGTCTTTTGTCCATTTAAACAATTGCTCCAAGAAGCGCATTCCCAATTTTCACTGCATTTTCTTTCTTTTGTATCTCTTACCTCACCACTTCCACCAATGCAAGAACTGTTTACACATCCATTTGGGCAATCAACATATTTTATCCCTGGCTTTCCGTCTGTTGTACAATAATTTTCTACAACAAAACAATCTTCTTGACCTGAGCATGAACTGATTACATCGCCATAACGGGTTGTGTGCCCTGCTATTTCACAATAATCATGAATCTCAGAATAATAAGGACTTCCGGAATTAGACCATGCTCCAATACTCCCCTTTATATCACCATTAATTCCTTCATCAGAATCTACGCAGGTAACTCCTTCTTCTACACAGGCGCCAAAAACACATTTGTTACTACACTCTACTCTTTGAGAGTCTATGAATGTACTATTACAAAAATATTCATCTAATGTTAATGGGTCAAAACAATCATCGCTCGTCTTATAACCCCCATGGGAGACTTCTCCAAGAGTATAATAATCAATTCCTTCATCACTTTCCTGGCAAGTCTGGCCACTATTTAAACAGATTCCATTAGCACAACCTATAGGACAGCTTATAATTTTTTCTGCATAACTATCATTTTTACAATAAGTTTCAAGAATATAACATTTTTCCTTTGAACAATAATTCACTTTTGATAAATCTTCCCTATCAACTGGAAATGCAGGTACACTCCAAGGATATTTTCCGCAAAAATCATAATCATCTCCTCCGCCTCCAGAAACAAATCCATAAACCCCCTCATTTATTCCACCATCACTATCAACACAAGCAGCATAAACTCCAGAAATTAAACTCAAAACTAACAAAATACCCAGTACCAACACTCTTTTTTTCATAGTTTATCTAGGTAAAGGAGTTTAAAAAACTATCTGCCATTTGAATCTCGCTAATCCTCAACTCCCTCTATTAATGGTACAAAAACATACTGTTCTTTTGTTTCATCTCTTTTCAGCTCTCCATTCTTTCTGTAAATAACAATGGGCCCAGAAACATACGGACAAATCAAAATGCCTCCTTCTTTTAACAGCTCCTCTGCCGCCTTTTCAACTTTTTTCTCGCTTTTCTCATCAGCAATTCCTGCAGTTATAATTACTTTATCAAAACTTTTTTTCCAGACGCCTCTCTCTGCAAAAATATCTTCAGTCAATAAATAAAGGTTTTCCAGTTTTAGATAATCTTTTGAGCCTTTTTTCTTAAGTTCCTCTTTCACATCCTTAATGTTGAGTTTAGCCCTCTCAACTAGACTGCTAATCCTGTCAACACTGACTACGCTTCCAGGATAGACTAAAAGAGACGCCAAAGAAGCACTCCAACCGCTTCCAGTTCCAACCTCTAATACATTATCTCCTTCTTTTAATTCTGCTAAAATAAGCATTCTTGCAACAGTGCTCGGCTGGCTTATTGTCTGCCCTTTCCCAATAGGCAAAGCGTTGTCTTCGTATGCCCCTATTTTATTTACTACAAAAAATTTCCTGTTCAAAACAACCATCGAACTAATTATCTTCCCGAGAAGTTTTTTGTTTCCAAACCTTGAATTAAAAGAATAAACACTCTGTAGCATTTCCTGCATATTTACAGGAGCCTCTTTTATTATCTTCTCTTCTTCATACATATCCTAAAATATATTTCTGAATTAATAAATGTTTTTAAACAAAATAAGGCATCTTCAAATTGATAAAATGAGAAACATAATAGTTGAACAAACAACTTCTCCAACAATATACGAGAATCATATAGAGATAATAGAAAGAAAATGCTCTGGGCATCCAGATACAATCTGCGATGCCATATGCGAATCTGTCTCCAGAGAGCTCAGCAAAGAGTACATTAAAAGATTTGGCAAAGTTCTTCATCATAATGTAGACAAGGCCCTATTAGTTGCAGGAGAAAGCAAGCCGGAATTTGGGGGCGGCAAGCTAACTAAAAAAATAAAGATAATAATATCTGGAAGAGCAACCTCGAAAGTCGGAAATAAAAAAATAGATATCAAAAAGATAGTGGAAGAAGCAGCAGAAGAATATCTTTCTAAGCTTCACGCACTGAAACCTGAACATTACGAGATTATTGCAGAGATAAACGAGGGTTCTGGGATATTAAAAGAAGTCTTTGCACAAAAAATGCCTCTTTCTAACGATACAAGCATAGGAGTTGGATACGCCCCATTCTCGAAAACAGAAAAAATTGTGCTTGAAGTAGGAAAAATGCTTAATTCCAAAGAATTCGTAAAAAAATATCCTGCAGTTGGAGAAGATATAAAAATAATGGCTTTAAGGCAAGGCAGACATATAAAATTAACAATAAGCATGGCTTTTGTTTCTAAATATATTCATAACTTCGACGAATACTACGAGGTGAAAGAAAAAGTAAAAGAAGAGATCATTAAAAAATCTGGATGTCGAGATATAACAATTAATGCCCTGGATAAAAAAAAGGAAGAAGCTAAAAAAATAGAGGATATTTATTTACACGTGACTGGTCTTTCCGCAGAAATGGGAGATGACGGGCAAGTAGGAAGAGGAAACAGGATAAACGGCCTTATAACTCCCTACCGAGAAATGACCCTAGAAGCAGCAGCAGGGAAAAATCCAACAAGACACGTTGGAAAAATATATAATGTAGTAGCAAACATAATAGCCAGCGAGATAGTCAAAAATCTAGGTTTAAAAGAAGTTCATGTCAAGATTCTTAGCAGAATAGGGAATCCGATAGACCAGCCACAAATAGTAAATATACAAACCCCCTATGAAATAGAAAGAGAAACAGCCATGAAAATGAAAAAAATAGCAGATTATTGGCTTGCCAACATAACCAAAGTAACAGACATGATTATTGAAGGAAAAGTGGGAATCTATTAAAAACCTTTAAATAACCTTTTTTTCTAGTTTTCTTATGATAGATATAAAGCTTATAAGAGAGAATCCGGAAGTTGTAAAAGAAAACATGAAAAAGCGGGGGCTAGAAATTGGTGAGGTAGACGGACTTCTAAAGTTAGATAAGGAATGGCGCGAATTAAAACAGGAAAATGATAGCCTAAGATCAGAAAGAAATAAGGTAAGCCAAGAGATTAATGAAGCTAAAAAGAAAAAACAGGATGTTTCGAGATTGCTAAAAAGAGCAAAAGAAATTCCAGAGAAGATAGAAGAAAATGAAAAGCTAATGAAAGAGAAAGAAGAAGCACGTAATCTGATTTTAATGGACTTGCCAAATATTTTAGAGGACGATGTCCCGACTGGAAAAGATGAGAATGAAAATAAAGAGCTTAAAAAAGTTGGAAAACCAGAAAAATTTAGTTTTGAACCAAAACATCATCAGGATCTTTTAGAAAAGTTAGACTGTCTAGATGTTGAGCAGGCAGCCAAGGTTGCAGGAGCAAGATTTTATTATCTGAAAAACCAGATAGTTAAGCTAAATCAAGCATTGCAGGTTTTCGCTTTAGACCTTTTAATGGAGCGGGGATTCAAGCCGATACAGCCCCCTTATATGCTGAATTTAGCTGCTATGTCCGGAGCAGTCCATGTTTCTGCTTTCAAAGAGGCAATTTATAAAATTCAGGACGAAGATCTTTATCTGATAGCAACTGCTGAGCATCCGCTTGTTGCTTATATGCGGGACAAAACTGTACAGGGAAAAGAGCTTCCAATCAGGTTTGTAGGGATATCTCCTTGTTTCAGAAAGGAAGCTGGAACTCATGGAAAAGATTCAAAAGGAATTTTTAGGATACATCAATTTGAAAAAATAGAACAAGTAGTAATATGCAAAAAAGAACAAGCTAAAGAGGAATTCAATCTTTTATTAAAAAACCTGGAAGATATTTTTAAGGCATTAGAAATTCCTTATAGGCTAATTATTTTATGTTCTGGGGATACTGGGAAAAAAGACGCAAAAACAATTGACTTAGAGGGATGGTTTCCTTCACAAGGAAAATACAGGGAATTGGGGTCATGTTCTACATTAAAAGATTATCAAGGAAGGCGCTCAAATATTAAATATATGGAAGGCGGAAAATTGATTATAGCAGACACCCTTAATAATACTGCAATTGCAACAGAAAGGGCTATGGCCTGTTTGGTCGAGAATTTTCAGCAAAAAGATGGCTCAATAAAAATTCCAAAAGCATTATGGAAGTATACTGGATTCAAGGAAATAAAAGCTAAGCAGGTCAAAAAGTAAAATGGCTCTACGATCCAAACGCTATGATACAATATATCTTAATAGGAACGAAATAAGAATGGGCGTTGGCGCTCCAGAGCCATCTAAAGAACCGCCTTATTACCAGTTTGTTAAAGATTTTAAAGGGTGCATGAGGGCAGTAAAGCGTTTTGCAGTAAATCTAATTGGTTATTTTAGAAGCGGGGATAGCAACCCCAATAATGAAAGTTCAGACATGAGAAATAGGAGTTCTAGAGATTTAGGTGCATCTTTATGAGCCCTTAGAATAAGCCTTTTTGGGTAAGCGGTGATTATAGGAACCTAGATGGTAAAGATTAATGGAAAAGAAATTCAAGAATTAGGAAGGAAAATTCTCCACATACTTATGGGCATAACTGCACTGCTCTTGATTATTTATGAGATTCTAACCCCCTTAATCATCTTTATCCTTTTTGCTATCTCAGTAATGCTAAGCCTTTTTAGCTTGTACTACAAATTGCCGATAGTTAATTTTTTCCTGAACAATTTCGAAAGAGATAGAGATAAACACCAGCTTCCAGGAAAAGGTTTTTTGTTTGCAGCAGCAGGAACACTCCTAGCTCTAAGATTGTTTGAAAGAGACATTGCACTTGCCTCAATAATAATCTTGATTTTTGCCGACCCAATCTCTTACCTGGTTGGAAAGTACTTTGGGAAAACCCAATCTTTCCTGGATAGAAGAAAAAACGTTGAAGGAAATATTGCAGGTTTTTTAATAAGCTCCCTCCTAGCCCTTTTCTTTGTAAGCCCTGTTCTAGCTATCGCAGGAAGTCTCATAGCCATGTTATTCGAATCTCTAATAATAGAAATACAAAGAATACAACTAGATGATAATTTAATAATCCCCCTAACAGCAGGCACAACCATGTTTCTAATAAGAACTTTTTTAATGTAACATTTAAATATAATCTAAGATAAATAATTCTATGATTAGCTCAAAAAAAGATAAAAGAAAAAAACTGAAGATACTTGCAGCAGGTGATTTGCATGGGGATACAAAGCTTGCAGAAAATCTTGCAAAAAGAGCTGAAAAAGAGAAAGTTGACCTTGTGATACTCAACGGAGACATAACTGGATTAATAGAAACAGAGAATCTCATAAGACCATTCACCAAGCGCAATGAAAAAGTAGTTTTTGTTCCTGGAAACTGGGACGACCCAGATACTGCCTCTTTCCTCTCCAAATATTATGGAATTAAAAATATCGACAATTACTACGTAAAGTACAAAGACGTGGGAATTTTTGGAGCGGGCAATGCCAGAGGAGCGCTAGAAACAGAAGAAGAAACTTTCAAGAAATTAGAAAAAAACTTCAAGAAAGTAAAAAATCTAGAAAAAAAAGTTATGGTAACGCATATGCACGCAGCAGGAACAAAATCAGAGCTTTCAGGATTTCCAGGAAACGAAGGAATAAGAAAAGCAGTTGAAAAATTCCAGCCGGATTTGTTTATCTCAGGCCATATCCACGAACTAGAAGGTGTGGAAGAAAAAATAGGCAAGACAAGAGTAATCAATGTAGGCAAAAAAGGAAAGATTATAGAAATCTAACCACAACTTACTTCAAATGGCTCTCCGCCGATTTTTCCTCTTATTCTATAAACAGCGAACATATCAGCATCTGAGCGTACTTCCATTGTTACAGGGTTATGGTTTCTTGAAGAAATTGACAGAAATCCAAGAGCCCTCCGCCTAGCCTCTTCACAATCCATTGTCTCTCCACTGAAATAAAACTGCACTAAACCGCTATTATCTACTATTGCCCCAACACCCCCGTCTAAAAAAGGAAGGCAGAACCTTACTTTCCCTTCGACAAGAGAATGCTCTTCAGAATCAGCACCCAAAGCATCTACAAGACTTCTTCGTACAGGCGCAGGGTCAGTAATTTGTTTTACTGGAACATAATTTCCTACAGCTGCAGGTTTAGTAGCCATCTTATCAAGACGTCTATGAAATCTACCATAAGCATAACACCCCAACCCATATGCTACTAAAGCCAAAGCTCCTGCCGCATATGAAACATAGGGATGCAAATGCCCGAAGTTGTCAAAAAATTGATTTAAGCCCATAAAAACAAAATTAAGAGCCAATATTTAAACTTTTCTAGTGTAGTTATTTTATAGTAATTACAAAATAGATAATCTTCAATTTCTGCAAAAGCATCTGGGATAAGTGACCATATCCAGAGCAATAGGATTCCATAAGCATTGCCCTTCTGTAAGATTAGCATTTTCGCTTATTTCAATCTGATATATTTGTGGAGAATCTCTGGCAACTTTAACGCAAAATCCCCCTCTAAATCCTTCTCCTATACAGTATTTTACACATGCATTCTCATTTTCAATCGGCACTAGCAAAACATAGGCTACAACCAGTATTAAGCCAAAAAAAATTACAAATACCAGTACATTAAATAGCCCTGAATCCATAAAATATAAAGAAAAATGCAATATAAAAGCATTTCTAAGAAAAAAGTCTAATAAGAAGATATAAAAAGACCCTTTAATTCGCTTAAAAATGGCCAATCAACTAGCAACAGAAATCCCAATAGCCCCTGAAAATGTAAGGATTTCAATAGAAGTTCCTGTAAAAAAGCCCTCTCAAGAACAGCTGATAAAAATTGAAAAGCAAGGCAAGAAAGTAGTAAAAAAAGAAAGAAAGCCAAAAGTATCAAAAAACGCCGAGCTTATTATAACAGAAAAGCCAGCTGCAGCAGAAAAAATAGCTACAGCTTTAGGAAAAGCACAAAAGAGAAATATAGGCGGAGCTCCATATTATGAACTAGAAAAAGATGGCAAAAGAATCCTGATTGGATGCGCTGTAGGGCATTTATTCTCTTTAAAACAGATGTCAGGAAAAGGATGGCCGGTTTTTGATATAGCATGGGAGCCTAATTTTAAAGTCAAGAAAAAGGACTGGAGCAAAAAATATTACAATGCACTGCAAAAGTTGTGCAAAGAAGCAGATTCTTACATAATAGCCTGCGACTATGATATAGAAGGAGAGGTGATAGGCTGGAATGTTTTGAGATTCATATGCAAAAAAAACAACGCCAAAAGAATGAAGTTCTCGACTCTTACACCCACAGAACTAAAGCAGTCTTATGAGCAAGTTATGCCAGAAATAGACTATGGACAGGCTTATGCAGGAGAAACCAGGCACAAATTAGACTGGCTCTATGGAATTAATCTATCCAGAGCACTAATGGAAGCTATTAAAAAAACCGGAAGTTTTAAGATAATGTCCATCGGAAGAGTCCAGGGCCCTGCCTTACATTTAATAGTAGAAAAAGAAAAAGCAATCCAGAGTTTTAAGCCAGAGCCTTTCTGGCAAGTTTTTCTCTCAGTAAAAAACAGCCATCAGATAGAGGTTAAATTTCCAAAGGATATAACAAAAAAAGAGGAGCTGGATAAATTTAAGACATTAAAAGGTAAAGAAGGCATAGCATCAACATCAAAAGCACAGGAAAAAATTCCCCCACCAGCCCCTTTTGACCTAACTACTTTACAGACAGAAGCTTACAAATTCCACGGATTAAATCCTTCAAGAACTTTAGCTTTAGCCCAGCAGCTCTATCTTGCAGGACTAATATCTTATCCTCGTACTTCTTCTCAAAAGCTCCCACCGAGCATAGAATACAAGGATATATTAAAAAAGTTGTCAAAAAATTATAAAAATTTTACAGACTATGCAAAAAAAGCAAAGCCGGTAGAAGGAAATAAATCAGATCCGGCCCATCCATCCATCTACCCAACAGGAGATCACAAAGACCTTTCACTAGAAGAAAAGAGAGTCTATGAACTTATTGTAAAAAGATTTATTTCCTGTTTCTGTGAATCTGCTGTACTTGAAGACAAAAAAATAGAAGTGATTGTTGATTCTTTAAAATTCATGACAAAAGGAACAAAGATACTTGAAAAAGGATGGATGAACGTCTATCCCGCAAAAATTCAGGAAGCAGATTTACCAGACTTAAATGGTAAAGTCAAAGTTCTGGAAGTGCGGATTGAAGAAAAAATGACCCAGCCTCCAAAAAGGTATACTCCCGCTTCTATTATCCGCGAGTTAGAAAAAAAATCCCTAGGAACAAAAGCTACAAGAGCTGCAATAGTCGAGACTTTATTTGATAGAGGATACGTTAAAGGAAGGAGCATAGAAGCTACAAAACTAGGAATCTCCCTAATAGAAAGCTTAGAAAAACATTCGCCAATAATAATCGATGAAAAACTCACTCGCGACTTTGAGAAGCAGATGGAGTCTATCCAAACTTCGAAAAAAGAGCAGAAAGAGAAATCAGAAAAAGTGATTGAAGAGGCAAAAACTAAGCTACTAGAAATAGAAAAACAATTTAGAAAAGAAGAAGATAAAATAGGCCAGGAACTCTTATCTTCAATTAATCATATAAGAGACCAGGAAAGGCAGGAAAATACACTTACAAAATGCCCTAAATGCAACAAAGGAGACTTAAGGATACTCTACAATAAAACAAGCAGGAGATACTTTATTGCCTGCTCTGCTTATCCTGAATGCAGAAATACCTACACTCTCCCTCCTTATGGACTGATGAAGCCTTCTATGATAGAAGACAAAGAAGGAAACAGAACCAATGAAAAATGCCCTGAATGTAACTTTCCATTAATGCTAGCAATCAAAAAAGGCAAACGTCCTTGGAAATTTTGCTTTAATTCAGAATGCCCAACGAGAAAACAAGTTGTTTCAAATTAAGGGCAAGAAAGGTTTTTAAATAAAAAAAGCATTATAAAAAGATGGCAGTAAAAAAGAGGCGAAAAAGCAAGTCTGACTCCTGGGCAAAAAAGATAGAAGAAAATAAGTATAAAATTACACTCGCGGTTGTTTTGCTGGCAATAGCTTCTTTTATAGATTTTTTAGCAGGGAGTTACACAACTTCAATTCAAGGAGTACATGTAGACGACCTTCTTTTAGACCTGTTTAAGCCAATAAACTTAGGAATTCTTTTTGTATGGGGATACCTATTGATAGTACTTATATATTTTGCATACCCCGTTTTTTTTAGGCCAGAGAAAATACATCTGGCAGTAACTATGTTCAGCTTATTAATTCTTACAAGGTCGATATCTATGATCCTAACTCATTTAGCAACTCCTCCAGATGCTATTCCAGTTAATTTTCCCTCAATTTTTGTTTATCTTAGGTTCAAAAACGATTTATTCTTTTCAGGACACACTGCCCTGCCCTTTCTCGGCTTTCTAATTTTTAAAAAAAGAGTGATGAAATATTTCATGTTAATCTGCTCATTTGTAATGGCTGCAACAGTTCTTTTAATGCATCAACATTATTCCATAGATGTTTTTGCAGCATTTTTCATATCCTATGGAATTTACAGGATTGGCGAAAAAATATTCAAGAATGGCTTGGAAGAATAAAGTTTAAAAACCCCTCTTTCTAAAAGAAAATACAATGCCATTATATGATATGCACTGCACCGGTCCAGGATGTAATTATACTGGCGAGTATCTTTTAAGGCACAGAGATGAAACACTAAAATGCCCAAGATGCAAAGAAGGAGAGCTTGTTAGAAATGGGGTACAGTGTTTTAATATTGGAAGCGGTAATAGAAAGGATTCAATAGATATTTCAGTTAGCTCTCAAAATGTATGCCTCCCTGCTTATGCAATAAGCCCTTCTGGGCTTCACGAAGGAGTTGCAATAGGCGAGTTAATTAGTGTAAGAAGGAATAGAACTTCTTCTAAAAACTAAATCCACCCTTTTTTTCTATATGTTCTCTGTTGCAATAATCTTTTTATATAATCAGCTCTTAAGCAAGTCATGAAAAAAGCAAGACCTGCCTTTAATGTTGAATTACAAGTTGATGACACCCTTTCAGGAAGTCACTCTCTTCCTTATACCGGAGAATTTACAGTTCTAAGTGATGGAAGATTAGTAAGATGTTTTACAAAAGGGCTTGAAACTCATAAAGGGTTAGTTGATCTGGCAAGTACGCCTCCATTACATGTTGATTTTGAGGACAGACCAGAAGCTTACCTCGTAAGAAGAGGAAGCGATTACTACCTTAAAGACCGAGCATTAGAAGTTACCGCAGAAGTTGTAAGGGCTACTGTAGATGCGGCTAAAAGATACAGAACTTAACGTGGCTTAAATCCACCCTTTTTTTCTTATTCCTTAGTTAGTTATTTAAAAGCTAAGCTCTTTTTCAGGCAAACTTCTGTGTTTTCTTAAAATTGCCTTTCTTTTGCCTTTGTTGTTTTCCAGTTCAATTATGCATTTGCTCCAATATTTTAAAATATCTCCTCCAACCATCATCATTTTTCTCTCTTTCCCGCTCCTCAAATCTTCTTCACTTAAAAACTCCCCATAAACTTGATTGGTAACAATTACTGCAATCTCCTGTTTTCTTGCTATTTCTGCTAAAATTCTCATCTGCTTAGCTAACTCCGAGTTGATTTCCTTTACGCTGCCTTCTTCTTTTTGCTTTGCCTCTGCCAAATCCAGGCGATAAAGCATAGTCATTCCATCAATAACTACCAACCCTACCTCTCCTTTTTTTAGCTCTTTTAAAAGCTGCAAAAAAGCCTCTTGCTGCTCTTTAAATGTTGTAGGTTTTAATAAAAGCACGTTATCCAGAACTTCTTTGCACCTCTCTCCTGCAATCTGCTTTGCTCTCTCAACAGAGAATCCCCCTTCTGTATCCATATAAATAACTTTTTTCCCCTTTTTTGCCTGGCTTGCAGCAGCCAATAAGCAAAAGTTAGTTTTCCCACTTCCTGCGGGGCCATAAATAGTAGTAATAATATCTTTTTCATACCCTCCATGAAGCCACTGGTTTAAATCGTAGCTTCCTGCACTTATTTTCCTTTCATTCATTGAATAATAATAAAATTCAGAGTTATAAGGATTATTATAGTCAAGAATTAAGTTTAAAAACCCTAGAAACCTATATAAATAATGGCAAAAAAGAGTGTGGAAAGAAAAGAGGCATGGTTTAGAATCCTAGTTTTTATAATAGGCGGGATAATTCTGGCAGTTTGGTCAGTTATAGTTAAGATTCTATCAATAATAAACTGGCTTATAGCGGTGATTACAGGAAAAAGAAGCAGAAGCCTTGCCATGTTCTGCGAGTACTGGAATTCTGAAGTTTATAAGTTCTTAAAATACATGACTTTTGTAACAAACACAAGGCCTTTCCCTTTTAATAAAGTAGGAAAACTAAGCAAGTTTGAGAGATAAAAATAATTCTATTTCCAAATAAACCACCAGATTAACAGTGCCAAAACAAGATACATAATATACCCCCAAGGAATTATCTTTCTTTTGCCAATTCTTATCCACGGATAATAATCTGAAAAACTGGTCCAGAATTCTTTTGGCTTTACTACAGGATTAACAAGATACCAGACAAAATCTTCTATAATCAGGCTTGTAAGATATGCGCTGAGAAGTATGCCAAATAATCTGGTGTCCCAACCATAAATAATTAATGGTAGCCCTATTAACAATGGAAAGGTAATGAAAAAAGCAAAAAAATGATATCTAGATACTACAAATTTTCCTATTTTTATCTTAAATCCAACTTTTCCTTTATCCCAAGAATTTCTTCCTTCAAAAGAGCTTTCTGCAAAAGCCCAGGCTATCATTGCAGCATAAATCCAGATAAAAATTAATAAGGCGTTCATTTTTCTTCCATAACCTCTTCTTCATCTATAATCCTGGCTTGAAACTTCCAAAGCTTAAATCCTTTTTCTTTCCACAAATTTCTAGGCAATCCCGCTTTCATGCACAAGCCTTCTAAAAATTGCACCTGATTCCATCCCTGCTCAGGAGCTACTTGCGGTAACAACAACCCGCCACAATCTTCGTATTCACACATCAATCCATCTTTCCCAATCTTTATCTTTTCTGGTGCAGCAGGACATTCAACAGGCACAGATAAAACAGAAACTTCTATCTTGCATAAAACAAACTCTTCTTCATCAATGGGGGGAAATCTAGGGTCTGAAAATGCAGCAGATTTTGCAGCCAAAATTATTGCCTCGCCTAGCTCATAGTTCGGATAAGGAAATCCAATACATCCTCTTAGTTCCCCATTTTTCTTCAGAGTTACAAAAACCCCTCTTTTCTCCTTCAACTCTTTATAATCGGGTATCTTAACCTTCTTTCCTGAAAATTCAGAAGCAATTGCCTCTTTTGCCAGTTTTACATATTCCAAGTCTTTCATAAAGAAACAAGAAAAAAGGAATTAATAAAGTTAATCTTCTTTAAACTACTTCATCTAAAATAATTTTTTTCTTAAATCCCCCTCTCTCCTCCTCCTTTGATTTCCTAATTGCTTCTAAGTCCTCTTTTTCAAATTTAAAGTTTTTTACAGCATAAATTACCTCTAATATATCTGCTAATTCTTCAGGATTACTCCCTTTTAAAAACTCTGCAACTTCTTCTTGTAGTTTTTCTTTTAATTTTTCCCAATACTCGTTATCAGATGCGATATGTACTGTTGGGGTTTTTCCATTGCCCTCTATTATTTCCGGAATCTTATCCCTTACTAGCTTATTGTATTTCATCCTGTGCAAGAAAGAAAACCTTAGTTAATAAATCTTTATAACTCCCTACACATAATTGCCATAGAACCATAATGAATTTTAAACTTCTGTTCTTTTGGATTCACCCTCTTAGGACCTAACCTTGCTCTAGTAAGCCTCTCTCGATTCAACCCATACAAATAAGCGCTTATAATTGCCCCATCATCCAATCCGTCTACTTTAACCCCGAGCTCAGCGAGACCCCTCCTAGTTCTTTCCCTGTTTCCATTACTAAGATTTCTTTCCAGAAGTTCTACAACTCTCCAAGCAGGTCCGTACTCCTCTAGAAAGGCAGGATATCTTAAAAGCACATACTTCCCTCTTAAAAGCTCATACCTGCTCTCTACAGATAAATCTAAGCCTTCTACCATCTTAAGAAAACGTATAGAAGGCTAACTACTTAGCCTTCTTAAATTCATTAAAAAATTTAGTTGTATCTTTCTCTACAGCATCTATGGCATCTTGCAGAGCTTTTTTAGCTGCCTTGCCATTTGTCTTTATATGAAGAATAGGATTTTTGCTTGGGTGATCTCTTCTCCAAGCAGCAAAAGAAACCGAGCTGTCTTTATTTAAATAGACTCTAAGAATTTCTACAATAGTCACGCTACCAATTTCTACTTTTAATTCATTCTTATCATCTTGAAGAATCTTGATGTCCATGAAAACTATAGAAAAAGGGCATTTTTAAAGCTTACTAAAGCCTCTTTTACTCTTCAATCACTTCTATCTCATCCCCTAACAAGCTTTCAGAAGGCTTTTTCTCAGAAAGCTCTGATAATTTCTGGAAATCAGTATCCTTGGTTATTTCTTCTATTTTTTCTTCTTCAATCTCAATCGGTTTTTCTTCTTTTTTAGTCAGCTCTCCAGGCTCTCCTCTTAAAATCTCTTTTATTTGCTCTTGCTCTGATTTTTTCTCTAGCATTCTTACTTCCATTTTTTCTTTTTCCAGTTCTGCTTTTTCTTTATCTTTCTTCTTCTCTGCTAATTCAGCAATGCTGGGAACTCTCTCTTCTTCCTTCTTCCCAATCCATTGTATGGCTTTATTTAGCATTGTCCTTTTTTCTTCGATTGTCACCTCCCCTCCTAACGCAAGGCTCTTCATTTCCTCACCAACCTTATTCCTAAATTCTTTTTGCTCTGCTTCACTTGACGCTCGCTTTTGCAAGTTTTCTTCTCTCTCTTTCTCGTCTTTGATTTTCTTCAGGTCTGCTATTGTAATACTATCCATTAATTCTGGACGGAATTTTAAAACTCTGGCAGGTCTTTTTACTTTTTCTTCTTTAAGCTCTTCTGCCTTAACTTCCATCAAGTCCCCTTCCTCTAATTCCTCTTCTAAAATGGGTTCTATTGGTTCAGATAATGTCTCTGAAATTGGAGCGGAGGCCGCTTGCTTTTTCCTCCTTTCCTGTTCTAGTTCCTCTTCATCCATCTCTCTTAATCTAATTTGAAAGAATTGCTCTAATTTCTTTATTAATTTCTCAGGCTCTTCTGGAAGCTCGCCTTTTTCAACCATCTTAAGAGCAGTCTCGCTTTCCCCAATTACCTTAGCTAGACTACTAATGCTCATGCCCCTATTCCTTCTTGCTCTCATAACATGCCAGTGAAAGTTTCTTATAAGATTAAACGGGCTTGAGGCGGGCTTTTCTAGCTCCGGATGCTCATCAAGTTTTTTTATTTCTGCCAGCATGCTTCTATCTTTTTTTTCAGGCTCCCAAGTACCAGAAAGTCTCTTAAGCCTTTCGTAAACTCCAAGGCTTCTCTCAGCAGCCTTAAGCTGGGAAGTGGAAGGCTTCCTTAATACAGGTATGTTTTCAGTTATCGCGCATCTTTCGCAAACCTTCACCAAATCATTTTCATAAAGGGCGTCACTAAGTTTAACCTCTTTTGCATCTCTTTCGCACCTAAAACACCTAGCCATTCTGAGAAGTAGTAAAGAAAACTAATTTTTAAATAAATATGTTATCAAAAAGTTTCTTTGTATTACATAGAATCTCTCGTTCAAGAAACTTTAGGATGCATGAAAAATCTGAATTTATAAAGATTTTTGACATAAAAAATATATAATTACTTAAGGAATTTTTCTACCTCTTCTACTGTCCCAAGCTCGTTTATTTTTGTTTTTTCGTCAATTAAAATAACTGGCAACTCGCTCTCAGAAACATTGTAAAGACCCATCATTAAACTAACAGAAGAAAGGTTATTATCGCCTGCAAAAGGAATAAGAACGATTTCCTGGCCTTTATCTTCTTTTAATTCCGCAAGTATCCTTGAAAAAACTCCTTGCTTGGCCTTGGTATCCATTGAAGGTTCGTTATAATCATAAATATACACAACCGTATGAAAATCTGCCTTGCACTTTTTCTTTAAGGCTATGGAATTTGACCACAAAAGAGCTCTTAAAATATCATATTTCTTATGCTCCAAATTTATTTGCTCTGTAAGAGTCTGGGCTCCTTCATATCTAGATAATAATTCGGCCTCTTTAAAAATTCTATCTGCAAAAGCAATGTTCTGTGATATAGCCTCCCCACAATCAAGGGGTAATGAAGAAGCTATTTCACCCTGCGCCCTAATATCCGACAGGGTAATTTCAGACTCCTTGTAAAGATAATCTATTTTATTAGCTCTCCAATTTTCAAAAATAACTCCTGCAATGACTCCTATTGCAAATATAAGAATAGTCACTAAGAAAGCTTCCCAAAAAACATGCTTCTGTGATTTTAATATTTCCATTTCTATCTCCAGATTTTTTTGCCTCTAACCGCATGCCAAATTGAACCTAGCATTATAAACGGATAAAAAGAGATGTAAATTAGCATATAAAAAGGTATGTTTAACAAATTTTCCCTCATCAATATTTTCTCTTTTAAAATCGCGAGTATAACTAATGTGAACACCAGACCTGCTAGAAATAGTACAACTCCAAGATAGTTCAAAAAATTGGGAGTTATATAGAAATCCTCAAGGGTAAGGAGGGGGGTACTAGCTACGATGGTATATTTAGTATATAGAGACCAAGAAATAACCCTCCTTGCAATAAGATACGCCCAAATAGATAATCCCACCAGTCCTAAAAAAGTGCTAAATATAAAAAAAGGAACAATAAAAAATCCGAGCATAGCAGATCCTTTCCTAGAACTAAACAAGTAACTCTTATATTTATAGATACATTGCAAACCTCCGACATTCCACCTTCTCCTCTGCCTGTACCATTCCTTAAATTTGCTTGGAACTGTGCTAGAAACATTAGCAGAAAGTGACATCCTTCTATCCCATCCATGAGCTGTTAAATTCCAAGTAGCTTCAATATCTTGGGTCATATTTTTCTCATCGAATCCGCCAATTTCCAGAAGCGCTTTTCTCCTGTATAACGCAAGTGGCCCGGGGGTGACATAGATTGCATCTACATAATCTAGAAGCTTCCTGGAAAAAGCAATTACTTTATACTCTATTGCCTGTAATTTTTCAATAAAAATGTCTGTGTTTCTCGCAACAACAGGGCAAGTGACTGCTCCAACCTTTTCATCATTAAAAAAGCCAACCATCTTGCCAATAGAGTCTCTAGAAGGATAAGAGTCTGCATCCACTACTGCAACTAGCTCGCTTTTAGCTGCTTTCAATCCTGTATTCTGAGAGGCCGCTGCGCTTCCTGAATTTTTCTTGTGGGTTATTACCCTCAACTTAGGATATTTATCTTTTAATTTTTCCAAAACTTCCAGAGTATTATCAGTAGAAGCATCATTTACCACAATAACTTCCTCAAGAAGATAATCTATATTAAATATGTGCTCTAGAGTATCTGCTATCGTCTCTCCTTCGTTGTAAGCGGGTACAACAAAACTTACAGAATACTTCTTCTTAGGAACTGGATAAGAAAAAATATTTTTCCTATTAACAGAATAAATAGTTAAAAACAAGGCTAAGAAGTAAAGGGTTATAAACATATACACAAGGTAAATTATAGGCAAGATACTCATGTTCCGCTTTTTGATAAAATAGACATTAAAAAAAGAATATTTAAGGATTATTGTTCTCTAATATGGATTTGTCCTCTTGTTCTTCTGTTTCTATAGCTAATTCTTTTTCAACAGGCCCTTTTTCTTCTTTGTCTTCTATTTCTTTTTGCTTCTCCTCTTCTTTTATACTTTCAACAACCTCTTTTCTTTCCACAACTTCTTTCTCTCCCTTACCAACTTCTAGAAATTCTACTGAATTTCGATGATCATCAGAAACCTCACCAGAGTTTCTGAGAGTAAAATAATCGTAAAATTCATCGCTTAAAGAAAGCTCTTTAGTATGCCCAATTTTCTTCCCCCTCACCAGCCCCATTTCAATGAAATTTTTTACGTGGTCATAAGCCTTATTTCCTCTTATTTTTATTATTACTGACTGTTTTACGGGCTGCTTGTAAGCAATTATAGCAAGCGTTTCCTGCTCTGCTTTTGTAAATTCAGCTGTTCCTGTAGCCAGCTTATTGACCATGTTCCTATATTCCTGCTTCACATCCATTTTCCATCGGTCTTCTTTTTGCAAAACTTCTATAGCACAACTATCATCATATTTACCAATAAGCTTCTCAATTAGTTCCCTAAGCAAAAGCGGGTTAATTTCCGTAAGTGCAACTAGCTCCTGCAAGGATAAGAATCTTCCAGAGATGAACAAAGCAGCCTCAACCTTTTTAAGATTCTTGATTTCCTCTGCATTATCTACCTCGTTTTGGCTTTCAGATGTAAGCTCCATAGAAAAAAAGAGCAGCATAACATTTTAAAGGTTTCTATGCCTATAAATAGTATGAAAAAGAGAGTTAAAAATTACATAAAGTTATCTCTAATTATTCTATTAGCTTTAATTATCTTTTTATTCTTATTCAGACAGTTTTCTGCAAGGCAGTTAGATGATGTTTCTCCGCAAATTCAGTGCGACACTCAACTGCTAGAAAAAGCAGATATTTTATATGTTATTCCAAAGTTTAACAATTCCCCTATCTCAGAAAATAAAGAATGGTGCAATTACATTCTTTCTTTAAACAAAACTCTAGCAATGCACGGAGTTTATCATACTTACAATGAGTTTTCAGAGGATAAAAATGAAACTTATTTGCAGGAAGGAATAACAGAGTTTGAAAAATGCTTTGGCACAAAGCCAGATAGATTCAAGGCGCCTCAATTGGCAATATCAAAAAACAATAAGGAACTAATAAAAAAACAGATGAACTTCGATGGTTTTTCAAATCAGGTGCTCCATAAAGTTTATCACTGTAATGAATCTGGAGACTTTTCCAGCCACCTAACAAGAAGAACGGGATTATTTTCAAATAGATTTAATGAGATATTCTAATTATCTCAACCCAATATCAAATCTTAAAATTGCCCCAATTCTTCCCAAGCTGGCAAACTGCCTTCCTTCTTCTGTATCTTCTGAAACAAGAACTATTTTAGAAGAAATGTTTTCAGCCTTCGCAGTGTATTCAGTTATATATTTCCTGTCGAGTTTCTTGCTTATTATAAGAAGTTCAACAGCTCCTGCATCCAACGCCTTTCTAACATCCTCTAATCCATAGACTGTCTTCTCAGGGTTTTTTGCTAATTTAGTCATAAAATCTTCAAGTATTTCTTTTTCCTTTATTATTTCCTGTTCTGAAAGCAGATCTCTGCTGCATTCAACAAGCAAATCAAGTCCATGCTCATCAGCATAACCAATATCTTTCACTCCTATAATCATCTCTTTTAGTTTGGTAACTATCTGCCCTTCTTTTAAAAAATCCTCTTTAGTGGGGCCGGGCCCTCCAACTAAAATTCCCTTTAATTTTTTCATGTCCCAAAAGTTATTCTTTACAGCTTCAGAAACTCTTCTATAAAACTCTTTTTTCATTCCCTCACGAATTCTCCCATACCTGGCTGCGCTCTGTCCTCCTTTCTCAGTCTTCCCAGGAACCCCAGAAGTCATTTTCTGCAGAACTCTTATTTGTTTTCCCTCTAATACCCCTAAAGTTGCTTCGTTTACTTCTATGACTACTAAACCATAAACTTCCCCAACTTCCAGCATCTCTTTCAAAGGCTCTAAAACAAACTCCTGGTCGCATCTATACAGCCGGGCCCTTAACGGCACTGGCGGCTCAAAGCTCCATACCTTAATTTCAGGCTGCCCTTCATTGTCGCTTATATTCCCTGCAAACAAAGCAAGCCCATTTATAGGATTTTTTTGTATAAGCTTTAAGTGTCTTGTTAATCTTTCCAAGGCGTCAAGGACATTTTTCCGCGTCCCCTTGCTTTTGATATTTGACGCAGTTGACTTTTCCTGCTCCAGCAGCTTCGCTACAGCAATCAAAGAATATCCTGCAGGCACATAGACAGTTACAAGCTCGGTATGCCTGCCCCGGTATTTCTCCAACTCAGCTACGAATTCTTCTAATTGGTACCGCATAGATTCTTCCATGAATGGATAAAAGATAAGGTGTTTATAAAGGTTAACTAGAAAGGAGGATTTTTAAAACACAGTTACTTAAATATCTAATGCGAAAAAAGAGAGAGATTATTGAAGAACTAGAAAAAAGTGAGGAAGAGACTGCAAGCAAAATAATCAGATACCTTGGAGTTTTTTTAATTACCGCTGGCACGATCTGCTTGGTTGCTTTTGCATGGTTTTTGATTATTGTAGGAGTTTTAGGTTTATTTCTTCCGATAATCCCGGGATTGGTGTTAATCCTTATAGGAGCCACTCTTTTAGGCGGAAAGAAATTTAAAAACTACCTGATAAAATTAACAACAAAGATAATAAGAAGAATTAAGAAAGATAAATAAGTGAAAAATACAGGATGCTTTAAAGCATATAAATGTTTATAAATTCTAACCAGTTCTTTAGGATATGAGCGTTCAAGGCTTTATAGATTATACCGGCTTAATGATTGCCCGGAAAGAAGAGAAAGTAACTGCTTTAAGAGAAAGAAAAAAGAGATTAGAAGAAAAATTGGCGCCATTAGATCTAACCAATTCATCAACAGCAGAAAGAGCCACAAGACTTTTTGAAAGACATAAGCAATTGATGAGAACTAACCAAGAATATAGAGAGCTATTCAATCAAATTTCAACAACACAGAATGATATAGAACACCTTTATGAACAACAAAGCGCAACAAAACCATGGTATGTACTATCTGCTGCCTAAAACTCCACTTTAAACTTTCCTTCTTTAATATCTTTAATATTCATAACATCTTTCAAATCTTCAAGAAGCCCATCTAATTTCTTCATGTGTTCTTTTTCTAGCTTTAATACTATCTCGCAGTTCATTGCTTTCTGCATTTTTGTTTTTTCCTGTCTTATTTTTGCAAGAATATCTGTGAACAATCCCCATTCATCCAGTTCTTTTTTATCTCCCTCCTTAACTTTTTTTCCTTCCACTTTTTTCGTCTTTTTTTCTTTTTTTTCGGTTTCTATTTTTTCAGTTTTTGGCCATTGACTTATGTGTATGCTTTTTTCTTTTTCTGTTTGCCTATAATGCTCCTGATAAATTTCCTCTGTTATAAATGGCATTATTGGAGCGATAATTTTTAGCAAAGCAAGGAGAGAATGGTATAAAATATATTGCGCAGACTCTTTTCCTTTTTTATTATTATATATTCTTTTCTTAACTATCTCCAAATAATTATCGCAAAATTCATGCCAGAAAAATTTCTCAACTTCAGTTTTTGCCCTTGAATATTCGTATTCTTCAAATGCAGATGTAGCAGTTTTTATCAAGCCATTCAATTCTTCTAAAAATAAAGAATCAATTTTTTCAATCTGTGCTGGCTTTTTGTTTTTGTAGTCGGCAAGGTTCATAAAAACAAAATTGCTTGCATTGAACAATTTTGTTATGAACTTCTTTCCAGTAAGTATGTCTTTTTCCTGATAATCTAAATCCTCTCCTAACTTGCTTCCAGCTGCCCAGAATCTTAAAGCATCTGCCCCGTGCTGCTCTGTCACAGCCTGCGGCTCAACAACATTGCCTTTGCTTTTGCTCATTTTCTGCCCTTCAAGTGTTACAAATCCAGAAATCATTACATTTTTCCAGGGATTTTTTCCATAATGTATGTTGCTTTTGACAACTGTGTTGAAAAGCCAGAAGGTTATAATATCATGAGCTTGTGGCCTTAAATCCATAAACTTGACTTTTTCTTCAATTTCAGGTCTAAGTTTTGCAGCGATTGTAGGCGTCAAGGAAGAAGTGAACCAAGTATTAAAAATATCTGTTTCTCCAACTAATTTTCCTCCGCATTCACATTTTTCTCTAGGAGGAGAATCTTTCAAAGGATCAACCGGCAATTTATTTTCATCTGCCAAATAAACTTTATCGCATTTCTCGCAATACCAGACAGGAAAAGGGACACCATAATATCTCTGATTACTTATCAACCAGTCCCATTGCAATCCTTTTACCCAATTATCATATCTCGATTTCATGAATTTAGGATGCCATTTTAATTTAGCTCCCCACTTCAACATGTCTTTTCTCAAATCTAAATATCTAACAAACCACTGTTTTGTTTTTATAAATTCAATTTCAGTATCGCATCTCTCATGAACATTTACAAAGTGCTTTATGCTTTTCTGATTTTTCAATAGCCCAACAGACCTCATATCTTCTATCATCTGCTTTCTTGCCTCTTTCATTGTCATACCTTTATATTTTCCAGCCAAATGGCTCATTTTTCCATCCTTAGTTATTGCCTCTTTTATTGGAAGCTTATGAGCCTTCTGCCATTCCATATCGGTCTGGTCGCCAAATGTACAGCACATTACAATTCCAGT
This sequence comes from Candidatus Woesearchaeota archaeon, assembly GCA_964651965.1. Taxonomy (GTDB): domain Archaea; phylum Nanobdellota; class Nanobdellia; order Pacearchaeales; family GW2011-AR1; genus MFWN01. The sequence goes on from CAZYZS010000003.1 coordinate 65,504, forward strand.
TCCTTTTTCAGGGTCAGCCCTCTTGTCTTCTAAAATAGGAACTTCAAAATCAAAAAGCGGAACTTTTGCTTTTTTCCCCACCAACTCTTTGTATCTTTTGTCATCGGGATACACAAAAACAGCAACACACGCAGGCAGTAATTCAGGCCTAGTAGTTGCAATTATAATCTCTCTTTCTCCATTTTTCTCTTTAACCTTAAAGACAATATCGTTAAACATGCTGTCCAGCTCTTTGTCTTTTATTTCAATCTGAGAAACTCCGGTCCTGCACTCTGGGCACCACATTGCAGGCGCGTCTCTTCTTTCCATTCTTCCTTTTTTATGCAAATCAAGGAAGCTCCATTGCGCAATTCTCCTGCAATGTTCATTAATAGTAGAATAAAATAATGTCCAATCACAACTCATCCCCACCCGTTTCCAGTCCTCTAAATATTTAGGACGAAGTTCTTTATCCAGAGTTTCCAAGACCAGCTTGATAAACTGCTCTCTCCCTAAACTGAATGCCTTGACTTTTTTCTCTTTCTCAATCAGTCTCTCTGTAGGCAAGCCATTGTCATCTGTTCCAAAAGGATAAAAAATAGAAAACCCATTCATCCTTTTAAACCGAGCAATAAAATCCATCTGAGAATATTGAAAAGCATGCCCTATATGCATCTTCCCAGAAACAGTGGGCGGGGGGGTATCAATTGAAAAAATCTTCTTGGCATTGGAATCAAATTTATAGATTCCTTCCTTGTCCCAAAATTCAATCAGCTTTTTTTCTGTTTCCTGTATGTTGTATTGTGCCATTCTAATTTTCCTACGATATCATGTGTTTTAAATTTTATCTTTTAGCTATTTTCCATAATGCCTCAAAATATGATTTGTAAGAGTCTGCAACTTCTTTATCTTCAACTAATGTAACATTATAGGGTTCTGTCCAGATGAAAATAGCAACCTTATTACCATAAACAACTGTTGTTGCTGGAGAGAAAAACTTATCCTCTAGGTACTTTATTTGGGTACTCTTTGTAGTCACAATTTTATTCTTCATTTGTTCTTTCGAAAGTAATTTTTCCCTTATGCCAAAATGTCTTACATCCCTTAAAAACTGCTGGATATAAATTGGAAATATCTCTTCAAATTGACCTTCTTCCCCAAACACAACGTAATCTTTTTTTGTTCGTATTATGTCTTGTAAAACTGCTTTTAATCCGCTTTTTCCCTGAAATAACTGAACTTTAGTATGCGGTCTTTCAGCTTCTTTAAGATTCTCAAGCTCTGGAAGTATCTCCTTTACCTCTTTTTCCATATTTTTTATATAATCTAAAACAGTCTCAGGAGAAGAAGGATTAAAATATAAAATGTTATTTGCTTCATATGTTGAAACTAATCCCTTATCTATCAATTTCTTTAGAGAATCATAAATATGGCTTCTATTCAGTCCTGTTTTTTCAGATATTCTTGTTGCATTGCTTGAACCTATTTTAAGGAGTATTAAGTATACGTCTATTTCTGCTTTGGCTAATCCAAGCTTCTCGAAAATTTTAGTATCCATAAAAACAAGAGCCCCCTAGACTATATAAAATTATCGTTCCTTATGGAACAACAAATATTTTTATAATAATCCCGCTATGCGTTATAAAGGTGAAATAAAGTGTCAAATAAATTAGAAAGAATTACTTTAAGAGAAGAAGTTCCTGAATTGAAAAGGGAGCGGGGAGAAGACGTAGTTAAATATCTAGAAAGGATGACTACTTACATGAATCGCACAATTGTAGGATTAGACGGGAAATACGAAGAAACTCTAAGATAATTCTATAAAACCTATGAAAGTACAGTTAGTGAATGTAATTAATAGAGCAGAGACTCTTGCTCAGGATAGATGGCTGGTTCCGTTAAATCTGTTATCTTTAAGCACTTATCTCGAACAAGCAGGTTACGAAGCAGAGATATTAGATGGAACTCATATTTCTCATGAAGATATGTTAGGAAAGATTGACGGAGAAATAGTAGGAATAAATTTTAACATCTTTTCTGTAAAAGAAATGGAAAAAGTAGCTGGAAAAGCTAAGGGTAATGGAGCCCTAGTAGTTCTCGGCGGTCATGCTGCAACACACTTATCAAGACAGCTTCTAACAAAAAATAAAAATATTGATTTGGTTGTAAGATATGATGGAGAAGAAGCACTAAGGCAGATTGCCGAGAGAGTATCCACAAAAAGAAGGGATTTTTCCAGGATTCCTAATGTTTCTTATAGAAGTAAAGACCAGATAGTTGAAGAACCAGTTCAATTATTAGACCTCACATCATTACCAATTCCAAATAGGAGATCTAGAGGAATAAATCTAGAGGATTATATAAGTAATTTTAGCAAAATTCCTCTTATTGGCGAGTTTGCAAAAGGGAGAAGACCTTCCAATGTACAGAGTATTCGAGGATGCAACCATGCTTGTTCTTTTTGTGGAAGAATCTACAAAGGCGGAAGAATGAGGCATCCAGAGCAAGTATATGAAGAAGATAAAATGCTTGTAGAAACTTCCGGGGTAAACTATATTTATGAAACTGCAGATAGCTTTTTTATGAATAAGCCTTGGCTAAAGGAGGTCGTAGAAGTGTACAGAAAAAGAGGCAGGCTCCCTGTAAACTACTGGGCATTATGTCACATACAAGATATCGACTGGGAAACAATAGAAGCCATGAAATTCTTCAATGTAGACATGGTGAATGTAGGCATTGAATCTGGAAATGAGGAAGTAAGAAGGGAGAACGGAAAATGCTTCAGTGATGATGAAATATTCAGGGCAACTAGTCTATTGGGCCAAGCAGGAATTAAACTGCAAGATAATTATCTTCTTGGATTAATTGGAGAATCACAAGAAACTATACAAGATACCTATAGATTAGCAAAAAAAGTTGCTGAAACCTGTCAAGTGGCAAGCATAAGAGGGTTTCATTTAATCCTGCCCACTCCTGGCTCTCCAATCTGGGCAAAAATGATGCAAATTCCAGAGTTCAGGGCAAAATATAGAGAAGATTACAAATTTGATATAGAAGAACTAAGAAGAGACTACCTAACTCACTTTTGTAACTTGTAATAAATTTATTCAAAACCAAAAGTACTAGACAAAGCAATAAAATGACAAACCGATTCACCCTAACAAAGAAAATTGCCAAGCATGGCAATCAAGCAATAATTTGTATCCCAGAGATTCTAAAAGATAAGCTAAAACCAGGCACTCTTGCAGAAATTAAAATAGAAATAATTGAAAACTAATCCCCTTTCTATCTTCTTAAAAAATCAGGGTCTCTTAGTAAAATCCCCATTAAAATTTGCGCGCAAAAACCCTTGGGCCTTGAGCCTAATTTTTCAGCAGGGTCATAAAATCCAGCTTCTGAATAATCTGCTTGATTTGCTCTTATTTCTCCCTCAACAATCTGCCCTAAAAAATCAGTCAGAGTCAAATAATAATCTGCTTGTCTTCCATCCATTACTCCAACAACCTCTTCTAACTTAACCCTCACGCCAAGTCTCTTTAGAATTTCCGAGGTTAATTGCCACCTCATTTCTTCTTCTAAAGGAGGTTCAAAAACCCTATCTCCTTGCGGATTTCTAATGTAAGCTGAAGGAAGAGACCACGCATTTGGATAAGGGTGCTTTGTTGGTGCTCTTCTGGCTATTAAAACTTCGCCTTTTCCATTATAAATTACTGCAGCAGCATATCTGTTTTCCATAAAATGCGACTTTTCTATAGTTTATAAATTTAATCCAAACCAAAAGGTTTAAATAAAAACCTTTCACATTTATTTTATGGCTAAAAACAATATAAACCTCCCTGGAGGCTATGGCGGTTTAGTAAGGTACGGAGAAGAATACGAATCCAAACTGATGCTAAAACCAGAACATGTAATTATAATGATTGCTATAGTGATAATTTTTGTAATAATCCTAAAGCTATTCTGGAACATTTCTGCAGCTTAAATGCGCATCTTTAAATATTAAATACGACTCTTATTTCTATGAAAAAGTTGGTGATAGGTTATCTCTGGAGCGGGAACAAGCCAGGAAAAGATGAGAAAATATTTCTTAAGTTAGCAAAAGAAAAAGGCATTAAGCTGATTATGATAAACACTATTAAAGATATTGACGAGAACGCGCTTGAAAAAAAATTAAAAGGTTGCAAGCTAGTTTTCAACAATACTGCAGAAGATTGTGCATTAGAGTATGTGAAAACTCTAGAAGAATGGGGCAAGAAAGTGATAGATTCTTCAGAATCCTATTACTACACAGAAGACAAATGGCTGTTTTTCCTAAAGTGCAGGGAAAACCGAATTCCAACCCCTGACACTATCCTTTTATGCGAAAATATCAACTTTGCGAAAAAAGAGTTGAAAAAATTCAACAGATGGCCAGTAATTCTAAAGAGGGTTGAAGGCACCTGTGGCGAATTTGTCAAAATGGCACAAAATATGAAAGAAGCAGACAGGGCACTCAAAAAACTATGGAAAAAAAGCGTAGAAAAACAGCCGTTAATTGCCCAGGAGTTTATAGACTCCCCGAGCTATAGAGTAACATTGATAGGCAGGAAAATAGTACAGACAGCTTTAAAACAAAACAAGTCAGGCTGGAAAGCAACAGGAATATATGCAAAAAAATTTGATAAGTTCAAAGTTAATCATAAGCTAAAAAAGCTAGTAAAAAAAATAAGAAAGGTCTCAAAAATAAAAGTCTGTGGTATAGATTTTGTTAAAAAAGGCAAGAAATGGCTGGTTTTAGAAGTTAATGCCCAGCCGGCCTTTGATTTCTTCGAAGATGAAAGAGAAAAGCTGATTTGTCTAACTTTAAAGCTCCTGATAAAAGAAGCAAAAAAGATTAGGAGATAATTTAAGTTAAACTTTATAAATGCCAGTTTCTTCAACATAAAATGATTCCAGGACTAGACCCAAAAAAAATGCAGGCAATGATGAAGCAGCTTGGCATAAAACAGGAAGAAATAGACGCAACAAGAGTGATTATAGAAAAAGAAGATGGAAAAATAATAATCAATAATCCTTCTGTGTTAAAAGTTAATATGCAGGGGCAGGAAACTTTCCAGATTTCAGGAGATATCAGTGAAGAAGAAAATACAGCAGGAGGAGAAGAAACAGAGAACAACGAAAAAGATATAGAGATGATAATGGAAAAAACCAAAAAAAGCAAAGAAGAAGTTGCTCTTGCTTTAGAAAAAAACGAGGGAGATATTGCTTCTACAATAATGGAATTAAGTGAGTAAAATTAAACCTCAAAAGCATTTCCAGTTACACTAACTGGAATATTTCTTGCAGCAAAATAAGAATAAACTTCTGTGGCAACTTCATTTGCCCTTCGATATTTGTTTCCCGAATGAGTCCTACAATGAAAACCTGCTGAAAATTCAAGACTTTGAGGTCCTCCTTGATCCACTGTTAGCTTATAATAAATTCCAGGAGCTACTCCCTTACGCGGGAGCATAATCTCATTTCTAACATTTAATTCAATTTTTTCGATTCTTCCTGGACACCTTCTATTTCCTTCAAGAATTTCTTTTACTAATTTTAATGCTAATTCCTCCATAAAAAATAAATGAAATAAGAGTTAATAAGCATTATTATAATAGAATATAAAAATAAAAGTTTAAGCTGCAACTTCTGTAACTTGTGTACTCAGGCCTTTTTCTCTATAATAAGTCCTTACCCCTCTTGCTATTCTCGAAGCTCCAAAATAAGTAAAAAAATAAGCAACTGGCTTAAAAAATCGGGTTTTAATTATTTCCTCACCGCCTTTTAATCTTAAGGAATAAGAAACACCCCATTTTTTAAAGTAATGTTCTGGAAAATGCATAACAACCAATTCTACATCACTAGCATCTAAACAATCAAATTCGTATCTCGAATTTATTGAAGAGTCTATGCGATTTATTAAATTTCTAGCCCTTCTCTTCATACCCGACTTTAACCATCTAAACTTAAAAAGATTGTTGTAATAAAGTATAACCCATAATTTTATTAATTCTAATTGCTTGATTTAATTACTAAGGGAAAAGAATCATGGAAAAGTATTTAGAAAACCTGAATAAAGCTGCAGCTATGCTTCAAACAGCAGACCATCTGCTTTATATGACTTATCCACTAATAAAAGAAAAAAGGCTGCTTTTAAAAATACTTAATGAAATTTACCTGACAGTTTTAAATACAGTAAATGCCATCCTTCAATACGAATACGTCTATAAAAGAATAAACTTGTATAAAAATGCCCAAGAAAACATGTCTGTTTTTAAGAACAAGTGTGCACCAAGATTTGGAATAACAGAAGAGCAAGTTAAAGGCTTACAAACCATTTTCGAACTGGCTGAAAAGCATAAAACCAGCCCTTTTGAGTTTGTAAGGAACAATAAAATTGTAATCATGACCAATGCCCTCCATACAGATACTATAACAGTAGAAAAGATGAAAGATTTCATACTTCTTTCTAAAGATGTACTAAGAAAAGCAGAAATAACAATAAAGAATAAGCAGTAAAAATCCCTATTTTACCCCTTATTAGTAATATTTTTGAATAGAAAGGCCATACAAAAGGTATAAATATATGGGTTGCTTCAATTTCCAATGCCCCGCCTTAGTTTCGAAAATAGGTGGTGGTACAAATATGCCATTGGAAAGGATTATGAAAGAAAAGACATCAGCAGATCATCTGCTGTATGTCAGCCTAAAGTATACGAAAACATGTGATGTCATGCTTAACCTGTTAGAAAGATGGAAAAGCATGATAGATTTGTGTGTAGATGCACTTCTTGACAAGCTTAAGAAAAAAAGGAGCATAAAAAACATTCCTGAAGCTCCAAAAATGAAAATCGTCACCTTAAGAGAATCTTTTAAAAAGGAGCCAATAATCATAGAAGCTCTTGATGTTTACGAGTTCTTTAAAAAAGTTCCGGAATCGCAAAAGCTGAAAGAAAACGAATTCAGGAAAAACGTTTGTTTAAGAATAATAGATAATAAAGAAACAAAGATCGATATGGACAAGCTAAAAGAATACTCTGAAATTCTAGAAAGGTTTATAAAATTCGTAAGAGCCTATCTATCTTAAAAACTATTGTGTTTTAAGAGGGTTTTTAAGAGACAGAAAACAAAACACTTATAAAAAGAGATGTTTTCTGTATCATAAGAAAAAATGGCAAGAGTTTATAGCCTTGTTTCTGGCAAAGGAGGCACAGGAAAAACAAGTTCTGCAATAAATCTAGCTGCCGCATTAAACTCGTTAGGAGAAGACGTTATCGTTGTGGATGCAAATATTTCCACCCCTAATATAGGGATTCATTTAGGAGCTCCAATTGTGCCTGTAACTCTCAACCATATTCTAAACAACAGAGCAGAAGTTACAGAAGCAATATACAAACACGAATCTGGACTTAAAATACTTCCCGCCTCGCTATCCACCCAGGATTTGGGCAAGATAAAGCACGAAAATCTCATACATACAGTAAAACAATTAAAAAAATTTTCCAAGTATATAATACTAGACTCTGCAGCTGGTTTGGGCAAAGAAACAGAAATGGCCATACTTGCTTCAGACGAGGCAATAATAGTGACGCAACCTGAAATGCCTGCTATAACTGATGCTCTGAAGGCAATCAAGCTATGCGAGCAGCTGGGAAAACCAGTAAAAGGCTTTATTTTAACGAGACACAGGTGGAAAAAATCAGAGATGCAAGTAGAAAACATTCTGGATATGCTTGAAATTCCAGTTGTTGGACTAATACCCGAAGATAAAAACATGCAAAAAGCTCTAATGCTTAAATCTCCAATAGTCAATTCCCATCCAAGAAGCAAGGCGAGCAAAGCCTATTTTGAAACAGCCAGGCGCCTTTTAGGAATTAAAGAAGAAAAAAGCTTCTTTAAAAAATTATTTGGAAGCTGAAAATAAACTTTTTAGTTTATTTCTTAATAAACCTAAGCTTAATATTTATTGACTGCAAAAGATATTCATGTTAAAAGGAGGCGACACAGAAACAATCGAAGATCTCTGGAAAGCCTACCATCAAGGAAGAGCGCAAGGCGATGGGCAAGTTTATAAAAATCACTTAATAGAACGCTACCGAGATTTAGTAAAATACGCAGCAGAGCGACTTCATGAAAAACTTCCAGATAAAGTAGAATTAGACGATTTGATTTCTGCTGGGACTTTCGGTTTAATAAATGCTATAGAAGCCTACGATCCCGAACGAGGAGTTAAGTTTGAAACTTACTGCGCACCAAGAATTAAAGGCTCAATTTTAGATGAATTAAGAAGAATGGACTGGGCTCCAAGACTGATGAGAGCAAGAGCCCAGCAGCTGACAAAAGCAACTCACACCCTAGAAATGCGCCTTGGAAGAACGCCAAATGACGAAGAACTAGCAGAAGAGCTAAATATGGGCAGAGAAGAATATAAAAGGCTAAGAAGAGACGCAGATGCAGCAGCACTTTTCTCTTTAGAAAACCCGACCAGTTCAGATGAGTATGACGGAGAAAAAACTTATTTAGTAGATGAGCTTGATAATCAAAGAGCAGAAGATCCAGTTTTAGAAGTTCAAAAAAGAGACCTTCAAGAATTATTAACAAAAGGCCTGGCCCGCGCAGAACGATTAATAATTGCTCTCTATTATTATGAAGAGATGACAATGGAAGAAATAGGCGCAGTCCTAGATTTAAGTCAATCACGAGTAAGCCAGCTGCATGCCTCAATTATTGCAAGATTAAAAGTCAGAATAAGCCCAGGGCACTTGCAGCTATAATAAAAGAGATAAAATAAAAAAATTAAAGTTCCTCAACTAACCTTTCTAGATAAATCGATAAACCCGATATACTTATACTCACTTCTAAGCCCCGAAACCTGCCCCCTAGTCTCATAAACCGCTCTATCGAGTTGTATCCTTTTTGCCTCTCCAATATAAACTCTCCTTACCCCCTTTTCTAAACCATCAAGCCCTGCCCTTAATTTCCTTGCGGCATGCCTGGGATCTTTTGCAGAAAAGCTAACTATTCCCCAAGAAGTTAAAGTGTCGCTATTATTAAAGATATCACATCTTACAAAGTAAGTTGTCATAAAAATAATATATCAAAAAATCCATTATAAATTTTATGGTGATCAAGGACACATTAAAAAATATAAATGGGCCTGCAAGGAATTGAACCTTGTACCTTCTCGATTTTCAGTGTGCACTCGTGAACGAGACGTTCTGCCGATGAACCACAAGCCCGTAAACAAATATAAACTAAAGAAAAAGAGTTTTTATAGTTTTATATCTTTATTATCCATCAGCTTATCTTACTTCCATTAGGCACATCTTTTTCTGGTGAGATAAGAACGCATAAATCTTTTTCATCAGAGCCTGCTGCTAAAAGCATTCCCTGACTTGTTATTCCCCTCATCACTCTTGGTGCAAGGTTTGCAAATAATACTATTTTCTTTCCTTTTAGCTCTTCTTTCTTGTAATATTTTTTAATTCCAGCACAAATAACTCTCTTCCCTAATTCTCCAACATCGATTGATAATTTATACAGTTTATCTGCTCCCCCAATATCTTCCACTTTTTCTATCTGAGCAACTCTTAAATCCAATTTCTGCCATTCTTCAAACTTAACTTCACTCATTTTCATTACTCCTTCAATTTTATTCTGTTTAGTTTCTTTTTTCTCTTCTTTCTTTTCTTTCTTTTTTGTTTTATTTTCTTGTTTTTCTTCTTTTTCGGTCTCTATTTTAATGAACAATATCTCAGATTTCTTAATTGCCTGCACTTTATAAGGCTTTTTAATTTCCTTATAATCTATTTTAAAATTTAAAGAAGAGGCAATTTTCTCGGAAGTTTCAGGCATAAAAGGCCACAACAAAATTGCAATTGCCTTAATGCTATCAGCTAATTCATAAAGCACTTTCTGATCTCCTGTCTCCCACGGCTTTTTCTCCTGAACATATAAATTACATGTATCAATAAATTCAAAAATTAAATTCAATGCCTTGTCTAACTCATAATTATTGACAAATTTCTCAATTTCTTTAAGCTTTAATTTTTTAAGAAGCTTGTTTTCACATTTTTGTATACCATTTTTCTCAGCCAGAGCTGTTACTCTAGAAACTAAGTTGCCCAGCTTATCTGCCAACTCACTATTATGTTTTTCTACTAACACTTTTTCAGAAAAGTCCCCATCGTCTCCAAATGGGACTGAGCGCATTAGAGTGTACCTTATGGAGTCTGCATCATATTTTTTCCTGAGATCTAAAGGATTAATTACATTACCTAGCGATTTAGACATCTTCTGGCCATTAACAGTTAAAAAGCCGTGCACAATTACTTCTTTTGGCAGAGACAAGCCAGCACTCAACAACATTCCAGGCCAAATCCCTGTATGAAACCTTAGCATGTCTTTTCCAACTACATGTATATCAGCAGGCCAGTACTTTTTATATTTTTTATCGGGAAATCCTATGCCTGTAATATAGTTCGTAAGTGCGTCCGGCCAGACATACATGACCTGGCTATTATCTCCAGGGACAGGGATTCCCCAAGGAAGATGCTCTTTATCCCTCGAAAAGCTTACATCAGTTAATCCATCTTTAATCAAAGAAAGAAAGTCATTTTTCCATTTTTCAGGAGATATTTTCAGCTTATCCTTTTTAATTAACTCTATTATCTTATTTGAATATTTGGACAATTTAAAAAAATAATTAGTTTCAGAAATTAATTCTGGAGCTAAATTTGGATGATTTGGACACTTTCCACCAATTAGGTCTTTTTCAGTAACAAATCTCTCACAACCATAACAGTAATACCCTTCGTAGGATTTTTTGTATATATCGCCTTTTTTCTCTAATTTTTTCCAAAGTTCAAAAACTCCCGGCCAATGGGCATTTTTATCTGTAGTCCTAATAAAATAATTATTAGATATATCGAGCGCTTTTGTTAGCTCTCTAAAATAATCGGAATTCTTATCAACAAATTGTTGTGGAGTAAGGTTTTCTTCTTTTGCCATCTTATAATTTTTTACCCCATGCTCATCTGTCCCTGTTAAAAAGAAAACATCTTCTCCTAGAAGGGAGTGCCATCTAGCTAAAACATCTGCCTCAACAATCTCCAAAGCAAAACCTATATGTGGAGGCGCATTTGCATACGGGATTGTTGTTGTTACATAAAATTTTTTCTTGGTTGCCATGTAAAGTCAAGAAAAAAAGAATATTTAAACCTTGTTTTATTGTAATTTTTACGCGCTAGTCGTCCAGTGGCAAGACGCGAGCTTCCCATATTAGGAAAAAGCTCGTAACCCGGGTTCGAGCCCCGGCTGGCGCATCTTGTTCGGGTCTTGTTTCTGTAAAATAGGAACAAGATGCGACATGGGCGCATAGGCTCATCGCATTTTTCAAATACCTTTTTAAACAACAAAACACTATATTCCCATGCAAAAAGAGGAAATAAAAAAACTTATCTGGATAGGAATCTTTGCTATAGCAATGGCTTTCGTAGAGACCATGATTGTCTATTATCTAAGAAAGTTATATTATCCAGATAATGTCCTTTTTCCTCTTAACACTTCAATGCCAACCAGTATACTTGTTCTTGAATGGATAAGAGAAGCCTCAACAATAATAATGTTAGTAGCAATAGCAGCATTATGTGGAAAAAGATTCAAGGAAAAACTAGCATATTTCTTCTATGCCTTTGCCGTCTGGGATATTTTTTACTATATCTGGCTGAAAGTAACCCTAAACTGGCCCTCTTCTCTTATGACCTGGGATGTTTTATTCCTTATACCTGTAACCTGGGCTTCTCCTGTCATTTGCCCCATTATAGTATCTGCATCCATGATTCTTTATGCCCTTGCAATTCTACGTTCAGATAAAAATAAGTTTACAAAAAAACAAATATGGATGTTAGCAATAGGAGGAATTTTGATTTATGCCTCTTTTGTCTGGAACTATTCAGATCTTTTGTTAAAAAAAGCCTATGTTCTGAAATTTTCTGAGATTGCAATTGAAGAAGATATAATGAATTTAGCCTTGACTCTTACTTCTTCTTACATCCCAGATTATTTTAACTGGCCTTTGTTTATATTGGGAATAATTCTTGCTTTAGGCTCTTTATACTTCTTCTATAAAGGCAGTAAAAAGTAAAAACTTAAATATCTTCTTTTATAATAACTTCTATGGAATTAAAAGAAATTAAATCTTTTATAAAAGAAAAAGAAAAACAGATCTCTGTTCTATATAAAAATCTTAATTCCTCTTACTGGATAGCCTCTATTTCAGGAAAAAAAGAAGATTACGATGAATATGGAAAAAACGAACTCGCTTTACAGAAGTTTTTCAATAATAAAGAAGACTTTGAAAAAATTAAGCAAATGAAACAAGAGGATATAGAAGATAAAATTACAGCTAGGGAGCTAAAACTCTTCTATTATGCCTATCTTTCTTACCAAGGAGATTACAAATTAATGGAAGAAATCACAAAGAAGGTCACTGCAACAGAACAAAAGTTCAATACCTTCAGAGCAAAAATAGGCAACAAGGAATATACAGAAAATGAAATTAAAGCGATATTAAAAGATGGTAAAAATAACAAAGAAGCAAAAAAAGCCTGGGAAGCAATAAAAGTACAAGGAGCTATTGTTGAAAAGGAGGTTTTAGAAATAGTAAAACTGAGAAACAAGCTAGCTAGAAGCCTGGGATTCAGAGATTACTATGAATTTGCTCTGGAAGTCGGAGAGCAAAAAGAAAAAGAGATAGAAGAAATAATGGATCATCTGGATAAATTAACAGAACAACCATTCAAAAAGCTTAAGGAAGAAATGGACTCCTTTCTATCCAAAAGATACAAGATTAAAAAAGAAGAACTAGGACCATGGAATTATGGAGACCCTTTTTTCCAGGAGGGGCCTGAAATCTACGAAGTCGACTTAGACAGTTACTATAGCGAAGATATTGTAGAGAAAGCAAAGGCATATTACAAAAGCATAGGATTAAATGTAGAAGGCATCTTAAGCAGAAGCGATTTATACGAAAAACCTGGAAAAAATCAGCATGCCTATTGCACTGACATAGATCGGCAAGGAGACGTAAGAACTCTCCAAAATCTAAAAAATTCAGAAAGATGGATGGAAACTCTCCTTCATGAATTGGGGCATGGACTATACAGCGAAAATCACGACAAAAAATTACCATTTATCTTAAGAGATTCTGCCCATCTGTTTACAACAGAAGCAATTGCAATGCTCTTTGGAAGAATGTCTAGAAACTCAGAATTTTTAAGGAACTATTGCAAAGTTAGTGAAAAAGAAGCAGAGCAGATTAAAGAAGATACTAGGAAATTGTTAAGGTTAAAAGAACTGCTTTGCTCAAGATGGATTCAGGTGATGTTTAGATTTGAACAACAGTTATACAGAAATCCAGAACAAGACTTAAGAAAATTATGGTGGGATTTAGTTAAAAAGTATCAGTTAATAGACTTTTCAAGAGATGCTCCAGACTGGGCATCTAAGTATCATATTGTTTCAGCTCCAGTATATTATCATAACTATCTTTTAGGAGAGCTCCTAGCATCTCAAATTCATAATTATATCGCGAAAAATTTCACAAAAGACCCAGATTCAGATTACACAGGACATAAAGAAGTTGGAGAATATCTAATTGAAAATATCTTCGCTCCAGGAACAAGATACCGCTGGGATGAAATGATAAAAAGAGCCTTAAAAGAACCATTAAATCCAAAATATTTTGCAGAAGAGTTTACAAAAGAGTGAATAAAAAATTTGTAGGGCATTAATCCTTAGGATTAAGTAATCGTGGGGGCATGTTACCTAAAATCGAATTTTTCTCCTCAAACCAAAACATTTAAATAGTATTACTCCGGTAATACTTTATGGAAAATCAATCTGATATGGAATGCGTTCCTGCAAAATTAACTAAACGGATAGTTAATGAAATGGAAGGCCTCATTAAAGAAGGATGGTATGCAAATAAATCAGAACTTATTCGAGATGCTGTCCGCGATTTAATTAAAAAACAAAAAGTTGCTCAATTGGAATCTGCGATAAAAAGCGATATTCAATGGGGGCTTTATGGCAAATAAGGCAGTTTCTAATACCGGACCAATAATTCATCTAACTGAAATTAATCTACTCGAAGCTTTTAATGTTTTTTCTCAAACACTAATCCCAGAAGAAGTCGAAAAAGAGCTGGGTATTAGCAAGACAGCTATCCCAAAGAAAATAAAAGTCTTAAAAATATTGCCTGAATTCAAAGATAGAATCAAGATATTATCTAATCAAGAAAATATTGATTTAGGAGAAGCATTTGCAATTGTCCTGACAATGCAAGAAAAAGCAGATTATTTTTTGGCAGATGATTTAGATGCAAGAAGCGTTGCTATAAAATATAATATTGAAGTTCACGGAACAGTTGGAATTATATTAAGGGCATTTAGAGAAAAAATAATAGACAAAAAAACAGCTATTGAAAAAATAAACGAACTCTATCATAAATCCTCTTTGTTTATAACAAAGGACTTAGTTAATGAAGTTATAAATTCCATAGAGTTATTTGCAAGAGAATAGATATTTATTATTACCCCTATTCATTTAAACTCTTGATTTATTGTCTTTTAAATGAAAGAAGAAGCTCTCACAAAAAAAGTTTCTGAATTTTTAATTGCTAACAACACTAGAATACTGAACGGCAGAGTGCATATTCAGGGCAGGGTTATCGAAACTGAAACTATAAAAGTTTCTGCTTTGAGTCCTCTCTTTTTCGAGCCTCCTCTTCAAACTGCCCAGAATATTAATCTAGAGTATTTAAAACAGCTTTTAGAATATTTAGAAGGTTACAGACCGATTTCTCGTAGAGGTTTAATCTTTTATCCTTCAGGAGACTTTAGTTTGTATAAAGGCGAAGGAAGATTAAGCTTAACAATGCAAGGAGACGGTAATTGGGCACAAGGAGAAACTATTGATGTTATCGATCTCTCTGTTATTGATAATAGAGAGTTTGATGAAGTTGTTGAGATAATAAAGCAAAAAAGAGTTTCATCATTTGTATTCGGGGAATTAACTGACAGAAAAGACAATAGAAGATATAGCATACTACGAAGATATTTCCAAGAGTAACTATCCAACTCCGCCTATTATCAATATTGCATATTTTAAAATGAACAGTTTGCAAAAGATTAAAAATTAATTACTTAGATCTAATGACATTTCTTCGGAGAACTTTTTAAACTCCATTTCTATTGTTATTTTAATGGCGAGTAGGATAGAAGTGATAACAACAACTGGGGATACAAGGGCAGAAGTTAGAAGAAGAAAAATACAGTCAATGGGTCTTCAGTTAAATGAAGTTAATCTAGTTGATGTTTATACACTTGAAGAAGGTTTTGACGCAGAGGGATTAAAATCTATTGCGTATATGCTTTCTAATCCAGTAACACAAGAAACTGGAATAAATACTCCTAAAGCTCCAGAACAATTTGATTTTGCAATTGAAGTGGGTTATTTATCAGGTGTAACAGATAACGTTGGAACTACTGCAAGAGGAATTATAGAAGATAGATTTAGAAGGAATTTAAAAGGCCAAGCAGTTTATAGTTCTCAGGTTATGTTCTTATCAGGAGGTCTAACAAGAGAAGAGGCCGTTAGCATTGGAGACTCATTCTCAAATCCAGTAATTCAAAGAGCTTCTGTTAAAAGTCATGATGAGTTTATAAGAGATGGAGGGATGGATGTGATTGTCCCAAGGGTTAGACTTAATGAAGAACCTGTTGCAGGATTAGTTGAGATACTGGACGCAAGCGATACCGAATTAACTATAATTGGAAAATCAGGAATATTCGACCATAACGAAGAGCTGTCCAGAGAAGAATACGCCTCTCAGGCTACTCCGGAGCTAATCCAAGTTGGAGAATTTTTTGAAAGCGATGGGAAATTTTTCGAGAAAGTAAGAAGAGGACCTCTTGCATTAGTCCCACAAAAAGATAGCGGAGAGCCGGATTTAGCTTATATGAAAGCTGTTCAAGGTTATTTTAGAGATTTAGGAAGAAATCCTACTGATGTTGAACTAGAATCAATTGCACAAACCTGGAGCGAGCATTGTAAGCATACAATATTTGCAGATTCTATAGATGATATCCAAGATGGTTTGTTCAGGCATTTTATTAAAAGGGCAACAAATGAAATAAGAAGAGCGAAAGGGAATAATGATTTTTGTGTTTCTGTATTTACTGATAATGCTGGGGGGATAGTATTTGATGACGACTATTTAGTTTGTGATAAAGTTGAGACTCATAATTCTCCTTCTGCATTAGATCCTTTTGGCGGAGCAATAACTGGAATTGTAGGGGTTAATAGGGACCCTATGGGTTTTGGAATGGGAGCAAAACCAATAATAAATAGATATTGGTTTTGCTTTGCGCCACAAAAGACAATAAAACTTTATCCTGGAATAGAAAGAGCAGTAGCAGCATGTGAAGAGAGAGTTTTTTATCGCGATAAAGGGCTTACACAAAAAATGTTGTCTCCAAGAAGGATTTTGGATGGAGTGGTTGATGGAGTTAATGTAGGAGGAAATTGTTCTGGAATTCCTACTACTCAAGGAACTGTTTACTTTGATGAGAGTTATACGGGAAAACCTCTTGTTGGCGTAGGAACAGTCGGTTTAATACCAAGAGAAATAAACGGAAAACCGAGCCATGAAAAACAGGCAATGCCTGGAGATTATATTGTAATGGTTGGTGGCAGAGTTGGAAAAGATGGAATTCACGGAGCAACTTTTTCTTCTGAAGCAATTGATTCTGGAAGCCCTGCTACTGCTGTTCAAATTGGAGACCCAATAACCCAGAAAAAAATGAGCGATGCTCTTATCAAAGAAGCACGGGACAGGGGATTATATAGAAGCATAACTGATAATGGTGCTGGAGGATTATCTTGTTCTGTTGCAGAAATGGCAAAAGAATCTGGTGGATGTTATGTTCATTTGGATAAAGTTCCTTTAAAATATCCTGGGCTTGCTCCTTGGGAAACCTGGGTTTCTGAATCTCAGGAAAGAATGACTTTAGCAGTTCCAAGAGAAAAATGGGATAGTTTCAATGATTTAATGAGAAGAAGAGGAGTTGAAGCAACTGTTATTGGAGAATTTACAAGCTCTGGAAAATGTGTTGTGGATTATAATGGAAATAGAGTTATGGATGTTGACATGGAATTTTTGCATAATGGATTGCCTCCAAGACCAATTAAGACAACTTTCACAAGAAAAAACCATGAGGAGCCAAACTTTGAATGCTTAGATAATTTAACAGAATCCCTGCATGAAATGCTAAAGAGACAAAATATCACAAGTTTTGAATTTATTTCTCAACAATATGACCATGAAGTTCAGGGTGGTAGTGTTATTAAACCATTGCAAGGGAGAGGTAGAGTTAATGGAGATGCAACGGTTGTAAAGCCGAGACTGGATTCAAATAAAGCAGTTGTATTGTCTCAAGGCCTTAATCCTTCTTATAGTGAAATTGATACTTATCATATGGCTGCATGCGCAATTGATACTGCAATAAGAAATGCAGTTGCAGCAGGAGCAGATTTGGAACATTTGGCATTATTAGATAACTTCTGCTGGTGCAGCTCAACTGAACCAGAAAGATTGGGACAACTAAAAAGAGCATGCCAGGCATGTTATGATGTTGCAACAGAATTCGGAACTCCTTTTATTTCTGGCAAAGACAGCATGTTCAATGATTTCAAGGGATTTGATGAAGCTGGAAAACCAATAAAAATTTCTGTTCTTCCGACTTTATTAGTTTCGACAATAGGCGTAATGAAAGATGCCAGAAAAGCTGTTTCTATTGACCCAAAATTTGAAGGAGATTTAGTCTATGTTTTAGGAAGCACTCGTAATGAACTTGGAGGAAGCGAATATTTTGCAATGATGGGGGAAGAGCAAAGAGGGAAAAAGTACATAGGCAATAATGTTCCAAAAGTTGATGCAAGGAAAAACCTTAGCATGTATAGGGCATTTTCTAAAGCTGCTGAAGAAGGATTAGTTGCCTCTGCAATGAGCGTTGGCAGAGGAGGATTAGGAACTGCACTGGCAAAGAGTGCAATTGCAGGTCAATTAGGAATGGAAATTGATTTAGAAAAAGCTCCGGTTGATGAAGAGTTAGGAATGGGAAATGAACATTTACTATATTCAGAAAGCCAAGGAAGATTAGTTGTTACTGTTAATCCTGCAAATAGAGAGAGATTTGAAAGTGCAATGGGAGAAAATATTTACAAGCTAGTTGGAAAAGTAAGAGGAGATAATAAATTTGTTGTTGCAGGATTTTTTGGGCAATCTTCCACAACTGTAGTAGACACTACTGTTGAAGAACTGACACAATCCTATAAATCAACTTTTAAGGAGTATTAAAAATGGCAAATCCAAATGCTTTAGTTTTAACAGGATATGGAATAAACTGCGATGATGAAACAGCATTTGCACTCGCGTTTGATAAAGCAGGGGCAAGAGCAGATATAGTCCATATTAATGATTTAATTGCAACACCACAGAAATTAGACAAGTATCAAATCGTTGCTTTTCCCGGAGGGTTTTCATACGGAGATGATACTGGCTCTGGAAATGCTTTAGCTTGGAAAATAAGAAATAATCTAGGAATAGAAAGATTTACTAAAGAGAATAGATTGATAATAGGAATCTGTAATGGCTTTCAGGTACTGGTAAATCTTGGACTTCTTCCAGCATTAGATGGAGAGTACGGACAAAGGCAGGTTGCTTTAAATCATAACGATTCTGCAAGGTACTCTTGCAGATGGGTAGATTTAGAATTCAATGGGAAAAGCCCATGGGTAGAAGGAATTGAAAGAATCTCTTTACCAATAGCTCACGGAGAGGGAAATTTTTACGCAAGTCCAGCAGTTTTAAGAGAAATTAATGCAAAAGGCTTAGTTGCTGCAAGATACATAGAAGGTGAAATATGCCAGTACCAAAGTCTTCCTGCAAATCCTAACGGTTCTTTAGAAAATATAGCAGGGATTACAGATGAAAGTGGGAGGATTTTTGGATTAATGCCCCATCCTGAAAGAGCAATAGCTTTCACGCAATTGCCTCATTGGCCTTTTCTAAGAGAACAACTTATAAGGGCGGGAAGCGAGATTCCAGAGACTGCAGACGGAATAAAAATATTTAAAAATGGAGTAGAATATTTTAAATAAAATGGCAAAAGTAATGATAGTTGGTTCTGGAGCAAGGGAACACGAGATTGCTCTTTCTTATATGCGCTCAAAAAATGTTAGCGAAGTTCTTGTAACTCCTGGAAATGATGGAATGATAAATAACAGGCTAAATAGAGAACCTGCTAATATAATAATAAATAAATCTTCTTCTTTAAAAGACCCCTCTTCAATTCTTTTGGTCGCTCAAGAATACAAACCAGATTTAGTTGATGTAGCTCAAGATGACGCATTGGCTGCAGGAACAGTTGATTTGTTAGAAAAAAATGGGTTCAGAGTTTTCGGCCCATCTAAGCTAGCTGCGCAGATTGAGTGGGATAAAGAATGGTCTAGAAGCTTTATGTTAAGACACGGCATTCCAGTTCCTGAATATAAATCTTTTTCTGATATTGGAGAGGGCAGAGCATACGCTTGTGATTTGCTTGCAAGAAAAGGAGGCGTATTTTTTAAAGCAGCGGGATTATATGCTGGCAAAGGAGTAATCCCTGCATTTAGTAGAGAAGAAGTAGAAGAAGCTGCAAGAAAAATTCATGATATAGGAGAAGCATCAAGAGTTTTTCTTGTTGAAGAAGCGATGGTAGGAGAAGAATTTTCTTATTATGCTATTGTCGATGGAAGAGCTTTCCAATGTTTTAAGTCGTCACAAGATAATAAGCGGGTTAATAACAGAGACCAAGGGCCAAATACAGGAGGAATGGGAGCAAATGCTCCTGCCTTAATTACTCGCGGTTTAGAGAAAAGAATAGAAGAAGAAATAATTTCTCCAGCAGTAAGAGGAATGCTAGAAGAAGGTCGGTCTTATAAAGGAGTATTATATCTAGGTGGGATGGTTTGTAAAGACGGAAGCTTAAAAGTAGTTGAGTTTAATTCTAGATGGGGAGATCCTGAATGCCATGTTGTTCTTCCTGGAGTAATAAGTGATTATTTTGATTTAGTAAGTCATGCAGTTGATGGGACTCTCCAAGATTTTAAATTAGAAGAAGATGATATCTCAAGAGTTTGTATTATAAGCGCTTCTACAGGTTATCCTGGGGATTATCAAAAAGGCAAAAAAATTTGGATTGATAATGAAAAAATTCCTGCTGGAATACATCTTTTGAGTGCAGGAATCCAAGTTAAAGACGGACAGATTTATACAGGCGGTGGAAGGGTTTTTAGTGTTGTTGCAGAAGGCAGAAATGTAATCGAAGCTAGAATGCGAGCATTACAAGGAATAGCCTGTTGTTCGATTGAAGATAATGGATTACACTATAGAACTGATATTGCATGGAGGGATGTACAAAGAGTTCAAAAATGAAGTTAACTAAATTATATAATGCTGCAGAAGCGGGTCAATTAAGAGTAGCTGGTTTCATGTCTGGAAGCGGAACTAATTTAATTAAAATAATTGAGCATGAACAAATATTAGAACAAGCAAGAGGCGAATCGCCATTTCATGTAGCTGTAATTTTTAGCGATAATCCTAAAAGTAAGGCAATCGAGATTGGAGCAAAATTTGCAGTACCTGTTGTTATTCATGATATAGAAAGTTTTTATAGGCAAAGAGAAATGCCCATAAAGGATATGGGCACAAGAGCAGAATATGAAAGAGAATGTTTAAGGGCATTAAAAGGATTTGAATGTGCAGTTGCAGCTTATGCGGGTTATATGAGAAGAGCAACACCTGTTTTTGTTAATTCATTTTTAGGTGTTAATGTTCATCCAGCAGATTTGACATTAAAAACTCCAGATGGCAGGCCTAGATATAGAGGAGACCACGCTGTAAAAGATGCTATACAAGCAGGAGAGCCATCTATAAGGTCAACAACACACATCGTTATAGAAAAAGTTGATTGCGGTCCCATACTAATGGTATCAGCACCACTTGAAATAACTTATCCAATTCCTGATGATATCGACCAAGTAGCAGGGCAGTATCAAAATGCACTAAAAGAAAAAGGAGATTGGGTAATTTTTCCAAGCACTCTAGAATATATTGCAAATGGAAGATATGCAAGAGATGAACAAGGAAGATTATATTTTGATGGTAAAGAAATTCCTCAAGGAGTCAGATTAGAGTAGAATATTTTAAATAAAGTTTATAGTTTTTTATTCTACATAATGCAGCACAAAATCAAACCAGTGAACTTCAGTTCTGCAGTCATCTGTAACATCGTATCTCCTGCTGATATACTCGTTGTTTCTGCATATTAAAATCTCTTTTGCATTGCAAACTTTTGCCACGTTTATAACCCCCAAGGCAAATATAAGGTCTTCGCTGCTGCAAGTGTTGCAAGGAATCTCTCCCTCTTTTTCACACAAGCATCCCATCTCAGTACAACTGGTTATACCTGCATTTAAAAACACTCCAGCCACAAATCCTATTATAATTGCGGCAACAATAAGGAAAAGAGCATAAAGATATTTATTCATTTTAATCCTCGTTTTTTTTATCTTGTTTTACACTCCCAAAGGCCTCTTTCCTAACTTCTCTTGAATATTTATGGACAAGATGAAGCGGCTCGGGAAGTTTATGCGGCAGTTTAATGAATTTTTTTGCTAGTTCATAAGCAGTGTTGATAGAAATTAGGTTTCCGGGGCTGACGTACATTGGCTTGCTTCCTGGCTTTGTCATTAAAACTTTGCCAACTTTCTTTCCATTGACAATTACATCCTCTCCTTTTACTTCCCCTGCAATTAAAGAATTTGCAACCCCAATTGAAGGAATGCCAGTAGAAATTGAGAAATGGCTTGCAATGCCGAGTCTAGGATGTGCTATCCCGTGGCCAGGAATAAAGATTACATCTGGCTTCTCAGATATCTTGTTAAATGCCTCTATCATTGAAGGAAGTTCTCTATAAGCCCTAAAACCAGCAATATAAGGGAATTTCAGCTTGTCTGAAAAATACTCCTGCTCCAGTATTTCCATGTCAGGAGTCAAGACTATACAAGCAGAGATAATCTTGTTTTCAAAAAAAGCGTTGTCAATAGCGCCTATCCTTTCAACAGAGTTAAAGTCAATTGAATCTTCAATCCGAATCTGTTTTGCAAGCTTAAGCTGCTCCTCTTCCAGTCGTTTTAAATTAATACCATATTTTTTAGCAATCTCTTCGGAATTCATTTTAACCCCTCTTTTATCAGCTTACTAAGAAAGCAAGAATTAAAAATGTTTCGTTATGCCAATTATCTCTAGAAAGAGTAGTAAATATCCACAAGCTTTTTAAACCTCTTCGCCTCATAAATGACTATGTTCAATAAAAAATCTTGCAAGAGATGCGGAAAGAAAATCCATAAGGATTTCGAATATTGCCCACATTGTGGTCTCTTTACAGAAGACAGACAAAAAGAGCAGAGAGACTATGGATTTTTAGGAAAAAACGACACGATAGACAATTTTTCAAACGAGTTCAGGCTTCCACTCGGCTTCAACACACTCTTTAAGAAACTAATGAAAGAAATGGACAAGCAATTTCAGGAATTAGACAAAGAAATAGGAAAAGAAAAAGAACTGACAAGAAGAATGCCACAAAATAAGAATCCCTATGTAAAACAAGGCGGGATAAGCATAAATATATCAAGCGGGGCAGGAACTCCGGTCATAAGAGTTAAATCCTTTGGCAATATGCCTGAATTTAAAGATATAGAAACACAGATCAAAAATCCTAGAAGAACGGGCATAAAAAAGCAGGAGCTGCCAAAAATAGACGAAGAAAAAGCAAAAAAGCTTGCAAAACTGCCAAGAGAAGAAGCAACAAGCAAAGTAAGAAGGCTCTCAGGCAAAGTTGTATATGAAATAGACCTTCCAGAAGTCAAGGACATCAAAGATATTATAGTCAATCAACTAGAAAACAGCATTGAAGTAAAAGCTTTTGCCAAAGATAAGGCATATTTCAAGTTTCTTCCAGTAAGCCTTCCTTTGCTTAAGTACAAGTTTGACGAAGGAAAACTGATTCTAGAGCTGGGAGAAGAATAAATTTACTTATTCTTGAACCAAATTCAATTCTAATGCTTTCTGATAAGAAAACTCCTCTACCCAAAAATCATCTAATCTTGTTCCGCTACAATCATTACATTGCGGCAATCCAGTATAAGCACAATAATTCACCGTGTTTATTAACCCCCGTTCTCTAAGAAATTCTTCTGTAGGTTTAACTGGGCTTACAATTATCTTAGTCTGTTCATCGTTACAATAAGGCGCGTCGCCTCTTATGCTCCAATGTGCTATATATTTCTTAAGTTCTGATTTCTCTTCCATTTTTACTTTAAGTTTTAGAAATATTTATATATGATTTAGTACTGATAGTAGTAATAAAATGGAAGAGCTAAGAAAAATCTTAACTGAAATGGAAATGAGCAGCTATAAAATAGAAACTTATCTCTCTCTGTTAAAAATAAAAAAAGGAACAATACAGCAAATAGCAAAAGTATCCAAAGTTCCTGCCTGTAAATTATATGAAAATTTAAAATGGCTTTATGAACATGGCTACATTTCTTTAAGCTTGGAAAAGCCACTTACTTATCAAGCAAATGACCCCAAAGTCATTCTAGAGTCAGATATAAACGAGAAAGAAGAAAAATTAGAGAGGATTAAAAAAGAAATTGGAAAATTAAATCTTATTTTTCCACAAATAGAAAATGATCTAGTAGAAATAACCAGCAGCAAAGAGGCTTTCATTAAAAAAATGAAAGAATCAGTGATTAAAAGCAAAAAATCAATCTCTTATACAACTGAAAATTGGTCAGCTGATTCAGAACTCTGGAGGCTATTGTCTGAAAAAGCGAAAAAAGGCGTTAAAATAAGGGCAATAGGGCCAATAGATAAAAAAACAAAGGAAAGAGCAGAAAAAATAAAGCAAGCAGGAGTAAAAATCAAACCGCATAATCTTGAGTCAACTCGTTTTTCTATATACGATAAAGAACTCGCGATAATAAGGATAAGAAAAGATGAATCTTACAGTTCTATCTGGATTAAAAGTGAGGTTCTTGCAGAAATTTTAGAAAACTATTTTAATATGTTATGGAATTCTCCTCAAAAAAATAATTCATAGCATTACTTATTGTTTCAACTTCCTTTATTTGTAGCCCTGCTTCTTTTTCTACATCAACTTGTCTTGGCCTTGTTTCTGTTGTGCAAATTTCTGAGTTTCCAAAAGTCTCACAGTGCTCGCTCTCTTCATAAATAACGTCCCTGCTTTGTAATAAAGGAACAAGGAATAAAGTAGCTCCTGCCTTCTTTGCAGCCTGTGCTTTTTCAAGTATAGCTGAAACCGGGCTTACAGTACCGTCATGATTTATCCCTCCAGTAATCATTACGTCCTCTCTTAAAGGCCTGCTTTCTAAAGCCGCAATAGTTGCTATTGCCAAAGCAGCTCCTGCAGAAGGCCCCCCAATAAGTGTAGCATTAGGCGCTTCAATTGTGTAAACAATATCATAATCCCCCATTTTCTTTCCAGTTATATTTTCAGCAACTCTCCTGGCAATTCTTATGCTGTGTTGAGTATCTGCCCAGAATAAAAGATTATCAATATCAGTTAAAGTCCTGCCTGTTCCGAGAGTAGCTTCAACAGTTAATACAGTAGTTGTCCCGTTTCCTTCTGCGTCAACTGCAGGCAAGTACATCTTAATTCTTGTTGAGCCATTCAAAGAAAAAAAGCCATCAATCCCTTTATTGTCTAAATCAGAATCACTGAATTTAAACTCTCCATAAGAACCCTCATTTTCTGTCTCTTCAACCGGATTTTCATAAGAAATTATCCTTAAAGCCACACTCAACAAAGAAAGTATGATCGCAACTACCAAAAGAGCAACTACTATAAATCTAAAACTTCTTCTTGAATTCCCATCTTCAACAACTATTTTTTCTCTCACCATCTTTTCTTCTTTCATCTTACTACTAAAAACCGGGGATTATTAAACCTTTTGAAAAATCTGCGCAGAATAAGATTAGAAAATGAGGCTGCGCAGATTTGAACTGCGGACCCCCGCCTTATCAGACTCACCTCCTGCCTAAATGTTCTCAGGACAGGATGCGGTGCTCTAACCGGGCTGAGCTACAGCCTCATTCAATATAATGCAAATAAAAACCTTATTTAAAGGTTTTTATGCACTCCTAATTTTAATAGCAAAGTGTCCAAACAATTAACTTTAAAAACACTCTTTTTCTTAACAAACCATGGCAAGAGGAATGTATTATTATTTAAGAAAGGCCTGGAAAAAACCAGACGAAAAAGTACTAAGAGAAAGAATGATTCAATGGAGAAAGTCAGAAACAGTAGTCAAGGTTGAAAAACCATTAAGATTAGACCGCGCAAGAAGCCTGGGCTACAAAGCCAAAAAAGGATTTATAGTTGTAAGAGTAAGGATTAAAAGAGGGGGAAGAAAAAGGCCTACAAGAAGCAAAGGCAGGAGAAGCAAGAGGCAAACTATAAGAAAAGTAGTTAAAATGAGTTACAGGTGGATTGCAGAAGCAAGAGTTGCAAAAAAATACCCTAATATGGAAGTATTAAACTCCTACTTAATTGGAAAAGATGGCATCAATTATTTCTTTGAAGTTATTTTAGTTGATAAAAACAGGCCTGAAATTAAAAACGACCCTACAATGAACTGGATATGTAAATCCTCCAACAAGAATAGAGTATTCAGGGGATTAACAAGCGCAGGAAAAAAGAGCAGGGGCTTGTTGAAAAAAAACCCTGAAAACAAAAGCAGGCCATCTGTAATGGCTTCTGACAGACAAGGAAAATAAAAATGTTAGATCAACAAGTAGATTCTTTATATAAAAATTCTATTGTTCCATTTTTAAAAAAACGTAAAATCCAAAGAGAGTTCAGAGAGTGCATGCAGGATATAACTGTTAACTATATTTTCGGTGATTGTACTGAATCTCATGTAATCTTAAAACAAGCAAAAAGGCTAATAAGGCAAGCAGGAGGATTCAACCGCTTTTATCAGGGCAGAAATTCTCCAATAAATACCGAAAGAATGAGCGAAGCCCTTGGACATGCACAATTGTTAACGAGTGCTTCTTATCGAATGGGTTGGTTCTGATCGTTTGTTAAATAAAATAAAATTAAACCCAAAGTAATTCCTAAAAAAGTAAATTGACCATGAGCCTTATAAAAAAAATATACCAAGAAGGAGTCCGCTGCATAGGATTTAATGCTCATGGAGAGGTTATTCTAGTAAAAAGAAGAGATTTAAAGGTCTGGGAGCTTCCAGGAGGAGGAATTGATCCAGGAGAAAGTCTAGAGGAAGCAGCAAAGAGAGAATTTGAAGAAGAAACCGGCCTAGGAATAATAATAACAACTTATCGGGGCCCATACAAAATATCCTTTCCACATCCCTTTCCTTTTCTCTATAATACCTATCATGTTTATTCTGGGCAAGTTACAGGAGGAAAAATT
This sequence comes from Candidatus Woesearchaeota archaeon, assembly GCA_964651965.1. Lineage (GTDB taxonomy): Archaea > Nanobdellota > Nanobdellia > Pacearchaeales > GW2011-AR1 > MFWN01. The sequence continues at coordinate 92,125 of CAZYZS010000003.1, forward strand.
AAAATGAATGACGAAGTTAGTAAAATAAGGGCATTCTCACCATATAATCTCCCTCGAGGTCTCCCATATTATTATAAGAGCTGTATAAACGACGCAACAGCTGGAACAATTCATGATTCTCCAGTTATACAAAGAGCAGGTCTCTCCCATCTGGTAAGAACATTGGCAGCCAATCCCCAAGTACTTCTTCGCCTCCCAATTTTGTTCAGATTTTTAACAAAGGAATGATATTTTTTATATATCTAAATCTTTAAAAACAACCAGTTCCAGTTTTCTTAATGCCAAAACAGAGGACAATAAAAGAAGTAACTGACCTGTTAGTAGGAATTGAACCCTATGGAGGAAACGCCGTTAACGTTAGGATTTATCCAGCAGAACCAAATACAGGGATTGTTTTTACTGACGGAAAACACTGGATTAAATTAGAAGATAGATACCTTCACACTGGCCATAGGCTTGCTCTCGCAAAAACACTGTTTTTAGAAAGAGATGGTGTAAAAGTAAGAGGATTAGAGCACCTTACAGGGGATATATTTGTGCACAGAATTGACAATGCAGTAGTGGAACTAAAAATGGAACCTCATTTAAGTTATAGGTTATTCCACCGGCTTGGGCAGGCAAGAAACACCATAGTTGTTCCGTACTTTCCGGACTTAGAAGGAGGAGTGTGCAGAGCATTAAAAAAAGCAGGAATAGAAGAACAACCTAAAGATATACCTTATCTTAGACTTAAAACCAATATAGATACAGAAAAAATAAAATTAGAAAAAATAAAAGGCGATGAGGTTGTTGTAGAAGCTAGAACCAGATACGCTCTTGCTAACGGCGACGTTGTTGAAGGAACAAGAACAATTACCTTAGTTCCAGAAGAATACAATGGCATAGCCAATGCAAGAGCTTTTTTTGGAGTCCCAATTGCTGTTCCAGAAGGTTTTACCAGAAAAAGAGGCATTTTACATAGCAGTTTTCCAACGTTATTTTCAAAAAGTGCGATGAGGTTTATAGGGCATTTTCTATATCTTAGTTTCGGACTTGGAACCGGGATTAATGAAGCTAATTCGTTTTACCCTCCAACTTCGGCTACAGAATGGAAAGAAAGACAACTAAGGGAAAATGAAATAGCCGAACACTCGATAGTAGATCGGGCAGGAGACTTTATGGAAAGGCTTTACTTGATATTTAATGCTCGACCTGCTGGCATGAAACTCACTTGCCAATTTGCAGGACATAAAGATGCACATGACCTTATAAGAAAGTGCGGTACAGAATATAGGAACAGATTTTATATAGAAGATTAAAATATAAAAACCCTTATTTCTTAAATAAATCATGAAAACAAAAAAGAGGAAGCTTAAAATCTACTTATTTAGGCACGGCAGAACTACTTATAATGTTAAAGGCATTTTTACTGGCTGGAAAGATGCAAAGCTGACTGATGGGGGAATAAAAGATGCAAAAAAAATAGCTATAAAATTAAAGGACAAAAAGTTCCAGGTAGCTTTCTATACAAAGCTCTCACGCTCCAGAGACACTCTAAAATATGTCCTTAGATATCATCCTGAATGCAGAACACTGATTGAAGATAACAGAATGATTGAAAGAAGCTACGGAATTCTTGAAGGTACTTCCCACGAGGAATTTATTAAAAAGATAGGAGAAAAAGAATTTGACCTAAAAGCATATGGAGACGCAAAAGAAGACCTCCCGCCAAAGTTAAAAGAAAAAATAGAAAGATTATTAGGAGAAGAAGAATACGAAGAAATACACAGAGGATGGGCAACTCCTCCACCTTATGGAGAAAGCTTCAAAATGGTGAAAAAGAGAGTGAAAAAGTTTCTTAAATGGCTAAAAAAATACATGAGAAGAAATAATGTTAATGTAGCAATATCCGCACATGGAAATTCCATCCGCTTGTTCAGGCATATCATGGAAAATTCTTCCATAAAAGACACTTGTTCTTGGTTTATTCCCTATGACAAAGTCTTTGAGTATGAAATAGAAACATAACTAATCTACCAAACGTAGTTTCTCTCGAAGCTGTTCAAATTCTCTATAATCCTGAGTTAATTCCTCTCCTTTTGCTATGTCTCGTTTAGCAACTAAAGATTTTTCCTTTAAAGTTATATTTCCATCAGAACTATGATTGCAAAATCTTATGTCATCAAAAGAAAGATGCCATTTGCTTTTGGCTTTATCAAAATATCCATAATGTTTAATTGTGTTTTGCTCATCAAGAGCCAGTTTAGAACATTCTTCTTCTGAAAGGAACAAATCTAGATTTTCATTTCCAGTGTATATTTTTTGACCTTTGCTGATATCTTGCCCCGCAAATAACCCTATTCCGTGAATCTTACTTTTCTTTAATTCTATTTTTACATGAAACATAACCAAACAAATAGCTTATTATTTAAAAAAGTTGTTGAAATCTCTCTTTTTAGTAACTCTCTCTATCACTCCTATCATATGCCTCGTAATCTGGTCCAGTTACACAAGTATCTGCTCTGCAGTCTAATCCATCATAGCAAAAAGAAGTGAACTGCTGCATATTTTTACAGCAATCCTGGTCTAGATGCCCGCATTCGCTAGATTCTTGTGAATCAGGCTGGTAGCCATAAGGGTCGTAGTTAGGAGTGTCCTGGCTGTCAATATTAGACTGACTTGGTGTTGAAACTGTCTCTGCTTCTACTTTTTTGCAAGTTCCGCTTATGCACTGCCCATAAGCGCACGGATAATCAGTAGGGCAGCATGGCTGCTCGTAATCTCCACAAGCCTCGCATATCCCGCTGTAGGAGTTATAAACCCCATAATAACAGCCACTATCGCAAGGAACATACCCAATCATCCCGCAATCATCATAATAATCAGAATTAACTTTGCATCTTCCCAGAGTGCAGCTTGCTCCTTGAAAACACTGAAGATTATCGTAATCTTTATAACAGCAGGCCTCACCAAAACTACCGCAATGAATACATTTCCCATTTTGGCATTCTCCATAATAACAAACTCCATCAGAACAACAGGTTCCTCCATACTCCCCACAACCTGATTCAGAATAACTGTCATAAACAGAATTGGCAGAATCCGAACTAGAAGGAGTTGTCGAAGAATAATCAGAAACAGCCGCCCCAGTTACTTTAGGTTCAAAAAAAGGCCTGATAAAATAATATCCCCCAATAACAACAACTATTAAAAGAATAAGAATAATAACCGCCGCGAAACTTGCCTTTTTATTCATCCTCATTAAAAAGATAGAGGATTTTTAAATTTATATGTAGTTGAAAATGACAAATAGTTTTATTTTAAGTCAGATGGTTTTATATCGATTTTTATTTTTTTAGGTGTTATTATTAGCAAGAAAATTGCAATAATAACTCCTGCGATTCCCAAAATACTAAAAGCCAGTTTAATTAAAATTAAATCTGCTAAAAGTCCTCCTATCATTGGCCCAAAAATATAAGCAAAATTAAAAGAAGAGTCTTCTAAGGATTCTATTTCTTTTTCAACTATCTGAGTTTCAGAGATGTAATCTGCATAAGCGCCATTTATAGAAGGCAAAGCTAAATTAATAAAACATGCTGAAAGAAAAGTCAAAAGTATTATTGTTATTGGAGTGCTCCAAAAATAAAAGAAAGAAAGAATAAAACATCCAATTAAAAGCCCTAAAAAAGCTGTCTTTTTCTTGCCTAATCTTTTAGTAATTTTCCCAGTATACCATCCCAATATTAAAGTTGGAAGTGCATAGGCCGTTAAGAATAATCCTCCGAAGTACTTAGGAATTGCTTCTTCAGCATATAATGGTGCGAGAGTCCAGAAAAAAGACTCTATAAAAAAAGCAAAGAAAGTAACAGCTAAGACAGGAAATATTTTTTTGCCTATTTTTCTCCAGAGCCTAAATTCCAGGAAAATATTTCTGAAGTTCGCCCGTTTAGTTTCTTTCTTGCGCACTTTACCTCCAGTCATAATGTTTAAAGTTATGAAAAAGATTATGGAAATAATCAGGAATATCCATCCGAATATAAATGGCAAGAAGGTTATTCCATCAATTATCAAAAGTCCTGCAATAGTTGGCGCCAAGATTATTCCTAAGTACTTAGCTATCTGGATTATTCCAAAATTAGAAGAATATTCTTTCTTTTTTGTGTAAATGCTTACAAAATCAAAAATCCCAAATCCAGACAAATCGAAATAAATTCCCCAAAGAGCCATTGCAACCAGGTAAACTAAGATAGAAGAAGCTTTCCACAGAATTAATGGATAAATAAGACATGCCAAAAACATCAGAAGAAATACTCTCCGGAAATTAGTATTTCTGAAAAATCTGCAAACTAAGACATCAAAAAGAACGCCAGTTATAGAAGAAGTCCCAATTATAAATCCAATAAGGGTCATTGAAAAATTATTTTGTGACAATAAAATTGGAACGAGGTAGGTCATGATTCCATCAAATATAGCCCAGAATAATATCATCAAAGATAAGATATAGATTGGAGAAGCAACTTTCTTGTATTTCCACAGGTACTTATTTAGAATCATTTAATCCTCCTAAATAATGTAAAGATGATGAAACTCTTTATTCCTTTTTAGTTTAACATCTGGGTTATATTTTGCCAGTTTTAAGGAATTTTGTTTTTTAAAAACATATTCTTGTACTCTCATGTTATCAAACATAAAATACCTGAAATAGGAATCCCATAAATCTTCCACAAAATTTGCTCCAGGCTTTATATCGCTGAACATCAGGCTGAAAATAGAGGCGAATATGCCTACAATTACCTGAGTATAAGTAGCATTAGTTCCAATGGTTGCAAGATTCGGAACCGAATTAAAATAATAAACTTTTTTGTCAGGATAATCAAGAATCACCCCTATGCTGTCTGCACCATCTAGAATTTCACATGCATTATCTCCTATCCTTAAGTCCTTTTTAGTTATATTTTTCTTATCTTCATAGATTTTGACTAGATATTTAAGTGTCTGCTGGTTTATCCCATAAATAAATTTTGAAGGGATATCGTACTTAGAAGATACAGAAAGATTTTCTTCATGCAAAACTGTCATTCCTTCGGGATACTGCCCCATCTTCCAGATAGGGCTTAATATTTTCTTCATGCTTCTTCTATTTTCCAAAGCATTTGGTAAAAGCTTTTTTATCTTATTTTTACCAACCGCAAATCCGGAAGGGTCCCTTACTGATTCCACTAGAAACTCATGCAAAGACCAGGTCATCATAGGCCTCCATTTTCTAGCATCAATAGAAGTATCGTATTCAAAGTGAATTATTTCTTTCGGAATCCCGAATTTTTCTATGCCATATCTCACCCACATGTTCACATTGCCAGGATTCATTCCAGTACAGAGTATGTGAGGCGCATTATTCAGGGAGTCTTTTCGTGGATATACATTATAAACTAATTCAGAAACCATTTTGTTATCGTCGTTCATTGCAGTATTAATATAAGAAATTTTTGCTTTGTCAGTAGCTTCTAATGCCTCTATGCTGTTCATATCAGTTATGTCCAATACAATATCAATCTTATTGTCTTTCAATAGTTTAATGTATTCTCTTTCTTTCTCAGGCAATACTATTTCTTTATGTATGAACTTATAATTTAGCAGTTCATGGTCTATATATGGGTCCTTAAGAAGCTTTTTATTTTTATCCAGTAAAATCACCTTGTTAAAATGATTTCTCTCGCTAGGAAGATGATGCAAAAAAGCATTAGCTACCCCTCCAGATGCCCCTAAAACTAAAAGATTCGGTTTATCTAACATTTTCTCTTTTTTTATATAGAGCGAAGTTAATTTATAAAGATTATGGATAGACAAAAGAAGCTATCCAAGCACTTTTCTTGTAAATTTAATCTTTCTTATCAAATCTCCAATTACAAAACACAATGTAACTCCAAGTATCGAAACAAAAATAAACTTAACATAAGATGGAATAAAAATACCCTGGAAAATTATTACAAGAGGAAGAATTACTAGCTGATGGATTATATAAACAACATAAAAATTAGGAGCCATCCAGGCAATTAAATTTCCCTGCGAGTTAAGCCTTTTCTTAAAAATGTAAATTAAACTGATTATAATGCTGTAGCATGCAATTGTCTCCCAGAAAGAATAAACTAACGACTGCCATGTCAGTCCACCTGTAAATTTTTCAGTGTTTTCTGCTGCCCCTCCAAATACAAATATAAATGGCAGAGCCACAAGAACTACAACAGCAATTATTTTCCATAGCCTTGCCTGTTTTGCCCCAAGGCTTTCAAGCCAATTCCCTCTGTACGCAAGGATTCCAATCCAGAAACAAAAAATGTAATTGACAAAATGAGCCAACTGAAAAATATGAATTTCCACTCCTACCGGGAAAAGGGTACGGACAAAGAAAGTTAAGATTGCAAGAACAAAGATGCTTATTACAATTGTTCTATTAGAAGGAAATTTATCCTTAAAACAAATAAACGACTTATTTATTAAACCCCTGTATAAAACATAAACAAAGCAGAAAATAAGCAGAGCTTCAACAAACCATAATGGCCCGACAAACCATCCAGGATCTTTTAAATTATAAGCAATTACATTCACAAAAGTTATTGTCTCGCCTCTAAAAAAATTCAAGATAAGATAATCTATTATTACCTTAAAAACAGTTGTATAAATTAACAAAGGAATTCCCAATCTAATCAGCCTGTCTCCCAAAAACTTCCCTGCTCCTTTTCTGTCAAAAGACCCTAGAGTAAAATATCCTGAAAGCAAGAAAAACAAGCCCATAAAAAAGCTTTGGCAGATTGCATTAAAAAGAGTAAGAATTATCGGGCTTATCTCATCGCTTGCCCCTTCTTTAGCAGGATAAATGCCCTCTCCTCCATAAATAATAGAAATATGAATAAGTACAACAAGGATTATAAGAAAAAGCCTGATATTATCAATATACAAAAGTCTATCCTGCCTGCCTTTCTCCATTATCGGACAAAGAAAGCCCGATTATTAAATTTTTGCAATTATTATAATTTTAGAATAAATGTTGCTATATGCCCCTAAAGGTAATGTTATACAAAATAAATTTTGGAGCGCTAATAAGCAATATTTATATAAATGCAATTGTATTTTTAACTTATTATGAGAATTAAGACTTACTTGAATTGCACTGAGCAAGATATCAAATCAAAAAAGTTTAACATTTTTGTAGGTATCAGTTTAGGGAACAAGTATTTTACCAAAGAAAATATTAAAAAGTATATTTTTTGGGCTTTGGAAAATACTAAAGAAGATGTTTTAGTTTTAATCGCAGATAAAAACCACGCAATAAATTATGAAGTTCTCAATGATTACAGTCATGAAAGAGCTCTACAAGTCGCATTAAGAAAGGGTTTAGAAATTGAAGAATCTGTTAAAAAAATAGTACGTGGGCTACCAAAAGAAAAACACCATCTTATTAAAATTTGCAAATGGGATGATGCAAGAAAGTCCTTTTATTATCAAAACAAAATAAAAATTTTTCTTGATGAATTTAGAGAAAATATCAAATTCCACGATTTCATAATAAAAATTGTTCAAGAGAATTTAGGAGAAAAGGCAATCAATTTAGATGTTGAACAATTAGAAAAATTGTCTTTGTACATTCTTGATGAATGTCCAATTTTTTTGAATGGCGTGGAATTTGATGGAAAAATTTATGATTTACATCCTTATCCAGGGCTTTCTTGCTTTGATGATTTACTAATAGATTTGCAAAATGGAAAAATGTTCCCTAATCTTGCAAAGAGGTTAGAGATAAAAAATAAGATTGCAGAAGTAGAAGCTTACGTTGAATAGACCGGCGCCAAAATCTGCTCAAGGGAAAGCTGCGCTACGAAAACTTCTTTTATCCAATAGGTTCAACTCCCCCACTAATGTAAAATATATAAACTCTTTTTCCATTATCAGGTTATAAAAAAGAACATGAAATACTCTCTACTCTGCGAAGTATACGAAGCTCTTGAAAGCCATGCTTCTCGACTGGAAAAAACAGAGATCCTAGCGGATTTCCTGAAAAAAATAAAGAGTGAAAAAAATAAAGATATTATTTATCTCCTGCAGGGAAGGATTTTTCCTGATTATGATAATAGAGAAATTGGAATTTCAACTCAGCTAGTAATGAAAGCTCTTTCACGCTCTACAGGCTTATCTGCAGGTGAAATAGAAAAGCACTGGAAGAAATTAGGAGATTTAGGATTAGTCGCAGAACTTATAACATCAAAAAAAAGGCAGTCAACTCTCTCTTCTTCCCAACTTACAACAGAAAAAGTACTAACAAACCTGCAAAAACTTCCTGCGTTAGAAGGAAAAGGGACAGTAGACAAAAAAATGGCTTTAATTTCAGAATTATTAACCTCTGCTTCACCTAAAGAAGCAAAATACATTGTCAGGACCCTTCTCTCAGACTTAAGAATCGGGACAGGCGCAGGAACTCTAAGAGACTCTATTGTCTGGGCTTGCTTTGACAAAGAAAACAAAGAAGCTTATGAAGCTGTCCAGGAAGCTTACGATACTTCCACTGACTGGAAGTTAGTTCTTGAAAAAGCCCACAAAGGAATATCTGAATTACAAAAAACTGAGCTTACACCAGGAACCGCCGTAAAAGTAATGCTCTATCCAAAAGTTGCAAATGTAGAAGAGGCCTTTGAAAGAGCCGGCAAGCCAAGTGCTTTTGAATTTAAATACGATGGCTTTCGGGTTATGTGTAATAAAGAAGAAAATGGGAAGATAAAGTTATTTACGAGAAGATTAGACGATGTTTCCAAGCAGTTTCCAGATGTGATAAAATACGTTAAAGAAAATATCAAAGGAAAAAGCTTTATTATCGATGGAGAGGCAGTTGGCTATGATCCAAAAACCAAAAAATATCGTCCTTTCCAGGAGATTTCCCAGCGAATAAAAAGAAAATATGAAATTGAAAAACTAGAAAGAGAACTGCCAGTCGAAGTAATAATCTTTGATGTTATCTATTACGAAGGAAAATCTTATATCAAAGTCCCATTTAAAGAAAGAAGAAAACTTCTTGAAAAAATAGTAAAACAGCAAAAGCACAAAATAATACTTGCAGAGCAGATAATAGCAGAAAATGAAAAAGAAGCTCAGAAGTTCTTCGCAAAAGCAATGGAAGAAGGGCAAGAGGGATTAATGGTCAAAAATTTAGAAGCTCCTTACAAGCCAGGAAGCAGGATTGGATATGGTTATAAATGGAAGCCAGAGGACAGGGACTTTGATCTGGTAATTACAGAAGCAGAATACGGCACAGGAAAAAGAGCAGGCTGGCTAACTTCTTACACAGTTGCCTGCAGGCATGAAGGAAAATTCCTAGAAGTTGGAAAAGTATCAACAGGATTAAAAGAAAAAGAAGAAGAAGGTCTCTCATTCAAGGAGATGACAAAAATATTAAAGCCGCTGGCAGAAAAAGAAGAAGGAAGAATGATAAAAGTCAAGCCGAAAATAGTTGTTGCAGTTACCTATCAAAATATACAAAAATCTCCCACCTATGCTTCAGGCTTTGCTTTGAGATTCCCAAGAATAACGCGCTTAAGGCCAGACAGAAACACTTCTGACATAGCTTCTTTAAACGAAATAAAAAAAGACTACAAAGAAAAAGAATAAAATTGAATATTAATCTTTTCCAGCTTTTTTAAAAAATCTCGGTTTTATTTCTATAAATTTTGTTTTTCCCTCAACACATATCAAATTTCCAAGTTTTTCTCCAAATGGTTCTAAAGTAACATAATCATGTGAGGAAATTGCTGCGAGCTTCATGCATTCGTTCATAAGCTCTAAAATAGCCTCTCCGCCATCTTTAGTGCATTTAAACAGAATTGAAACATTTCTGCTAGGAGTTTCAATTATATCCTGCCCTATTATAAGCTTCCCAGAATCCCAATCATACTCGTACTCAGACTCTCCAGGATTTGTCCAGTATCTGAATGCTTTTACAACATGAAACGCACCATTCTCTGTTTCGTCTAAAAAGAATGGAGATCCCTCTTTTAACCAGATAATTTTTTCAACCATTTTTTAATTATTAAAAAAATTTAGTAGCTTTATAAACCTTGCTTATCACAAATTAAGAGCTACAGAAGCATAAAAAAAGATTTGTAATATGCCAAATATAAAGCCAATAATCTGCTCGAAAAATTCGGTGCTCATTTTTCTTGCTGATAAATTTATCTTCAAATTCCATAGTCTGATATAGCAAGATTGTTGAGCATGAGGAAACAATCGAGTTAGAAATTCAAACTAAGGAGGGGGCTCTATGAAAACCTAGTTAAAAAAACTTCCAACTAGCTTTCCAACGAAATAACTAGCAACTAATACAATAGCCGTCAATATAAGATGCTCCAAAACAACTCCTATAGGTTTCTCAGACTTTTCATTCTTAGCTAGCTTATAGCTAAAGACAGTTAAAAGTATAAAACCCACAATAATATTTACCCATACAGCAGTTGTTATTTCCAGAAATAAAAAAGCAATTATAAAAATAGAGGCAAATACAAACTTAAAAAGGAAAGTAGAAATAGTGGACTGCCAGACTTCCACTCTTGTATGCTTGTTTTCTCCTTCTTCTGAAACATGAATTCCCAAAGCATCTGAGCATGCATCTGCAACTGCAATTGTCATAATCCCCCCAATAACAGCTAATTTTGAACCTGTAGCACTATCCAAGCCTATCATCAAGCCGAGAGTGGTGATTATACCAGATGTAACACCAAAATTAAACCCCACTTTCCATGAATGATTCATATATTTAACAAAAAAAATATCTTATTAAATGTTTTGATGTATATAGTAATATATATTTCATAAAATATATATTAAAGTATATATATTTTGGCAAAAAAAATAGCACGGAAGGCCGGGGGCCTTCTTTAAAGCGTGAAGCTCTAAATTTTCGTGCTATTTGTAGGAACTGCTACTTCTTACTGTCCAACAACGGAAGGGTTACTGGTACAACAGAAGCCGCAGAATTCGAAAGCGGTGATGCTCCGATGCTTGGAAGGACGATGATTGTATGCCCGTTCTTTTGCGCCTCCATCACCAAATCCTTGGTGCGGTCCCATCCAAAGATGTACTGCGCAACTGGATCCTTCAGGAGTTCCATCCTCTCTCGAATCTGCTCCATCTCCTGCTGAGCAGCCTGTCCTTTAATCCATTGTGAGAGAATGCCGGGGTCAGGCATGTGATTGCTCGGCTGAACATCCAAGAGATCAAGCGGCACGTTTCTCTCTTCGAAGATCTTGCGGACCCCATTACGAACGTTGTTAACAAACTCCACTTGCCGCTTCCGCGAATCGTAATAATCCGCGAACTTGTACCCTTCATCGCGAATCAGGTTGCGCACGTACAATCGAGCGAGGTCGTTATAGAGGTCCTCGAGCTCAATCATATAGACCCGCTCAGTATTTGTGGGCTTCGGGTTTGAAAGGGCAAACAGACTCAAGAGCTTCCCTTTGCTTACCTGATTCTTCCGCATATCCGGAGCCATGACAATGATTCGCCAGTCCATGATCATCGGGTCTTTTTGAGTCATGATCCGGTGGTCTACCTTGTCCTTGTTTCCAGGAGAGTCTGCAGGAAGGAACTGCTCTGTTATCGTAAACGCCGCGGTTTGCACCAGTACTGCCTTATTTCCCTGACCAGTGCTCCAATGCACCTTGCCGATATCTGGCTGCGCCGGGCCGTAGTAGATATCATCACCCCTCTCCCAGCCTGTAGGCGTCATTATCCTACAGGCATAGTTCGATGAAACCGGGACTACAGTTTTGCCGCAGCCGCCAATTAAACCAGACAGCGCCACGACAACCAAAATACTCAGTGTCTTCTTCATAGTATCTCCAATCCTTGAAACAGCGACTCTTTGAAAGCAGACAATTTCTCATCTGCTACTTCTCATTCGGCTCTGTGTCCCTGAAAGTCTTGGAACTTTCATAGACAGCACTCCGGTCCGTAGTGTTGAGGGGCACCCGGTTGGAGGACGCAATCGAGAAAGTCCGGAACACAACCAGCAGCACACAGAGCAACCACAAGAGGAGATATAGGCGTAACGCCCACTTTCTCACCTGTGCCTTGACATCGGCCACCTCATCATCGTCATTCCGCCTTACTGGCGTAAAGAGCCTGATGAGAACCAAAAGTAAAGTGGCCAAAGCCAACACAACGATAATCCCGTAGATCATCGCGTGCTGTTGTTGTAACAATCCTATCCAGTCCATTTCTGCTCCTTTCTGGATCAATTCCTGGCACTTGATCCTAATAGACCTTCTCTTGTTTCGGTGTGTTCACGTCGATCGTCTTGATCGTAGTAGGCCTCCTTGGCCCAAAGATCTTGCTGAAAACAGGGACCAGAATCCCCGCGAGAAGTGCGAGAATCACGATGACGATCAACAACTCAATAAGTGTAAATCCCCTTTTCTTCATAACGCGTGTCTCCTTAACTCACCAACTGTTGTTCTTTTCTCTCTCAAGTCAACATAGGCTCAAGAGTCTTTCATCTTCTCATCTCTCTCCCTGCTTTTCTTCTCAATCTCCCACCCCTACTCTCTCTATCTTGCCTTGCCTCCTTTCTCCTGCTATTTCTAGCAAGTAGAAGAAAAAAAAGGCTGGTCACATCAGCCCTTTTTTCATGTAGTAACTCACCTATAACTGTATCTGCCGGTCCTGTGCGCAAATCCTCCGCCACCCCCCGTCCTGAGTCTGTCGAATGAAAGGTTCCTGACACCACCTGTTTTTGATGCAATCGCCAGCAAGACAATAGGCACGGCAATTGTGGTGCATATGAGGAATACTGCTGCAGGAACCCTCATCTGAGGAATTGCCATTGAGAGAAGCGCGGTGACAAACACTCCCAAGATAAGAAAGACAAACGGCCGGTACTCATGTTCCGCAAACATAAGGCTAATCATCATCGTACCTCTC
>CAZYZS010000004.1:0-91441 GCA_964651965.1 Candidatus Woesearchaeota archaeon
ATACTTAATTTTAAGTGGCCATTCATTCTTCTGCAAAAGAATACAAGCATAGTTATTAATTGCCCATCGTCTCTTTGAAAGTGCCTTACACTCATAGGGCAGAGGGGCTTTACATAAAGGCCAGTTTCTTCCCTTATTTCTCTCATTAAACCTAAAATAGGGTCTTCTCCTAAATCCAGCCTTCCTCCTGGTATTTCCCAGATATCTGGTTTTTGTGCGTCGTTGCTTGCTCTTTTCATTAGAAATAAATTATTATTTTTATCAACGATAAATGCTTTTACTGATAGGCGAAAGTTAGGAGTGTTCATCTTATTCTTAAATAGTCTAAAATTCTTTCAATAGTTAATCTTTTTTTCCCTTTGACTCTTTCGATCCTTGGAGGCGTAACTGATAAATAGATCATTCTATTTTTTTCACTATCAACTATACATAGGGCCGGTTCATCACGTTTGGTTGCATCATTGTATGTTGTTGTGAATTCCATCTGGTATCTTTCTTTGCAAAGAGATCTTAAATCATAATTTACCCTTCTGGATGGCACTAAGTGATCTCTAAAGCCAGTTGTTACATTCATAATGTATTGGGGTTGAAGTGTTCCGTTTTGAAAACACGGGGGAGGAATTTCTTGACATGTAACTTTTATTGGCAATTCTTTAATAAATTCCCCTTTTTCGAATAGGGTTACTATTTTGCAAAAGTCTGGATTATGTACTTCTGGATATGTTATTCTAGCATTCCCTTCGAATTCCATTAATTCCTTTCTCTTCTCATCATATATATCTTTTAAGTACTTTCAGAGTACAATAGTACTTAAAAAAGGAAAAATGGTGAGAAAGGCATGGATAGAATCTTGTTTTTTAAAGATTTGGGATTTACAGATTATGAAGCTAAGATTCTTGCTTCGCTTGTCAAGCTTAAGATGGCTATGCCTAAGGAAATTAGCTTGGATTCTGGAGTGCCGCAGAATAAATTATATGCTATCTTAAGAAGGTTTGAAAATGAGGGGATTATAAGTTTGGTTTCTGTTGAGCCTAAAAAATATAGGCTGATAAGTATAGATGGTTTGGTTAAAGAAAAACTTAAGGAAAAAGAAGAGAAAATAAAAGAGTTGAAAGAGGGGTTTAGAAATATTGAAGAAACAAGAGACGACGGGGGACAATTTGTTTTTTCTTTGATTAAAGGGCAGAGAGCTATAATGAATAAGCTTGCGGAGTTGAATAAAAATGCAAGAAAAGAGATAATTGGAGTGCAAAGAAACTGGAAATATTGGGGAGAGGGGATTAGAGAAATGGAAAAATCAGTTAAAAGAGGAGTTAATGTTAAGCTAATTGGGGTAATTAATAGCGAAACTGCAAAAAGAGCAGAGGAATGGAAAAAATCTGGGTGTAAAATTAAAGCATATGACAAAAAATTTGGAAAATATCCCATGCGATTTTCTGTTTTTGACAGAAAATATGCAAGAATAACAATCGGAAAGCCAGAAATTAAAGAAAGCAAAGATTACATAACAATTTTAACAGACAGCAAGCCTCTCGTAAACATGCTAAGAAATCAGTTTTTGCAAATGTGGAAAGAGTGTGAGAAATTCTAAAACAGCTTTTTTTGAGTCATTTTTGGAATTTTTGATAGTTTTTCTAATATTTCTTCTTCGCAGTTATGAGCTCCGAGTTCATGATGGTTTTTATCTTCGTTTGAATCTATCAGGAAATCTCCGTGAAAATCGCTTCCAGAAGTTAGAATAAGATTATATTTTTTTGCCACATTTTCTATTTTCTTCACAAATTTCTCATCTCTCCGTTCATTTCTGTCTCCTTGGTCTATTTCCATGCCTTTTAATCCTTCTTTCATTGATTCATTTATTCTCGGTTCGTTTAGCAGGGATTTAGATTGTTTTGTTATCCAAGGATGGGCTAAAATAGGAATCCCTTTAGCATTAATTATTATTTTTATAGCGTCATTTATAGAAGCTTCTTTTACTTTTCTCCAACTACTGTTATTTTTTAGTAATTCATACGTTTCTGAAATAGAATTTTTTAGTTTTCTTTTGTAAAAAAAGTAACATATATGGGTCCAATTTAAATTATTTTTTGCATTTGGAAATTCTTTTTGCAGCCCTTCAAAAGTTATGTTAAAACCTTTTATTTTTAATTCTTCACAACACGCTTTTATTCTTGAGCTGTAAATCTTATTTGTTTTTTCTAGGAATTCTTTTAATTCTTTGCTCTCTATATCTATAAAATACCCTAACATTTCTCCTCCGCTGAATTTGATTTCAATTCCAGGAATAACCCTGACTCCAGTTTTTTTGCCTTCTTCAATTGCTTCTTTTATTCCAGATATAGAATTATGGTCTGTAAGTGCAAGGTTTTTTACTCCTTTTTCTTTGGCTCTTTTAATGACCTCTTTTGGGGAGAGGATTCCATCGGAATAATTGCTATGAACATGTAAATCTGTATTTTCCATATTGGTCTAAAAGTTTTAAGGGAATCTTACCGGAGCTTTTGGGAGGTCTTCTACTCTAACTTGTTTTACTTCTTTTGGTTTAACTGGCTCTTCTTTTTTTTCTTCCTGTTTTGTTAGAATCTGCTGTAATTCTTCAAGTTCTTTATCTTCTGCCTTTTTCCGCTCCAGCTTTTGATTTTTGTAAATGGGTATTACGTTAATTATTCCGTGCCCCTGGACATTTGTGGATTCTGTCTTGACTTCATCTGCCTTGAGCTTTGTTTTCAACAGCTTGGCTGATTCTTGGGCAAGTTTCATGGCTTCTGGAGCTTCTTCTGTTGGCTTGTGCTGTCTTGGGATAATTAATATCTGCCCCTTGGATAAAGGATTTATATCTAAAACTGCAATTGCCTCTTTATTTTCAACTATCTTATAACTTGGTGTATCCCCGCTTATTATTGAGCAGAAGATGCAGCTGCCTCCTTTAATAAGATTATTTTTAACAAGAAACTCTTCCAGCTGTTCAGAATTCATCGAATTTATCTGCCCCATTGCAACATCTCTCTGCTCGTCAGGAAACTCTTCAATCTGGTTGAACAGCTGTTCTTTAACTTGTTTTACTTCTTCTTCTGTCAGTGTCATGCATTAAGTAAAGAAACAGGTTTTAAATAATTAATTGTTTTAGATAGGTATTTAAATGTCTAGATTATCGGATGTTTGAGGTGAGAGTGACCTCAGCACTTTTTCTGAGCGATTTAAAATTACGTATAAAGTAAGTGTTAGAGATACTGGAGAATTAGAAAGAAGATTAAGAGCAGGTTTAGAGATTAATTTGCCAGAAGAGTGCGAACATAACCGTGACGTTCTCTTGCACTTATTAAGTAATTATGGAGCAATAGTTGTTCCAGCTTTTAGTTCTTTGGTTGCTGAAGCCATAAAAAGAATTGCAGATTCTGTTGCTTATTTATTAAGAACTGATTTAATAAAAGATCCAGAAGATTTACATTTTGGTCCAAGTCCGCTTAAAGATAGAGGGGTTTTAAGAGTTGCTAGTGCTGGAGAGTCTGTTCATTTAAGGAATGATCCTTCGGTGCTTTGTCCTGACTGGAAGCTGCCAAAAGGCATTGGAGAAGAATATACTCAAATAGCCCGAGAGTTTTTCAGATGTTATGTAGCAACAATTTCTTTTATTCCTGGAATGAATAGGAAACTGGATCCGCTAGAAGGAAATTCTTTTAA
The DNA here is from genome assembly GCA_964651965.1 of Candidatus Woesearchaeota archaeon. GTDB lineage: Archaea > Nanobdellota > Nanobdellia > Pacearchaeales > GW2011-AR1 > MFWN01. Next base: position 3,682 of record CAZYZS010000004.1, read on the forward strand.
TTCAGCATTTCCATTAGCAGACATGACTGCTTATCTCTTAGACCCTTTGGATTTGACAGACTGTAGATATGCTAAAGGAGAGGTAACTAGATTTCGTGATACTCTGATAAGACAGATAGGAGAGATATAAAAATTGAAGAAGATTATTCATCCAAAGTTTAAGGTGTTTGGGGGTATAAATGTTTACAATAAACAGACTTAAATCTGGCCGGTTTCAGTGAATTTTTTCATAGCTTTTTCAACTATCACCACGGGGGCAAAGCCTTTTCTGCTGCAAGCTTTCATAAACTCATCATATATCTTTCTATCTATTCTGTAGTCTATTCTCATTTTTTGCGGATCTGGTGGTGTTGCTGCCATAGATAATAGAAATAAAAGAGGTTTATAAAGTTAGTTATGGGCCTTTAAAGAAAAAGGGTTCAACTTTTAATTACCCGAAAGCTCTTCTTATATCTTCGATTCTGCAAGAAGAAACTCCTTTTATCTGGCTGATTATGGTTTCAATTTCGTCTGTGTCTTCGTTATCGGGCCAGGCAATCAAAAGGCTCAGGGATTTTAAGCCAAAAGCTACTTCTTTCTCTTCTGTATTGATGTTTTTAGCTTTAGTAAGCTTCTTTTTTATTTCTTCTTTTATTTCTTCTAGATTAGTATCTAGCCCTTCCGGCATTACGCTTACTTCAACGGCATTTGTTCCAACCATATATTCTTTTTATTTAGTTCGTTTATAAATGTTGTGATAATAAACAACAATACTTTTAAACACCTCTTTTTTTAGATTAAGATATAGAAAAAAAAGGTAACATGATTCAGAATTATTCGCAACTTGTTGAAAGGATTGCCAGGAGTAGTGGGCTGGCTGTGGATGATATAGAAAGGAGAATAGAGGCAAAAAGAGCAAAGCTTTCTGGCTTGATTTCTAAGGAAGGGGCTGCGCAAGTAGTTGCTTCTGAGCTCGGTATAAGCTTTGAAAAAGAGAAGATGAAAATATCAGAGCTTTTAAGCGGGATGAAAAAAGTTAATGTGGTAGGAAAAATTATACAGATATCTCCTGTAAGGGAATACAATAAAGAAGGAAGGCAAGGAAAAGTAGGAAGTTTTATCTTGGCAGATGAGACTTCTAACATAAAGACTGTTTTATGGGACACAAACCATGTATCTTTGATAGAGAAAGCTACTATAAAACAAGGAGACGTTGTGGAAATAAGCAATGGGAGTATAAGGAACACAGAGCTTCATCTTACTGGATTTTCTGACATTAAACTATCCAACGAAGTTATATCAAAGGTTGTTGAGAACAAAGTATTTCACGAGAAAAGTATAAAAGAGCTTAACCAAGGGGAGAGCGTTGGGATAAGAGCATTTATTGTCCAGCTTTTTGAGCCAAGATTTTTTACAGTTTGTCCTATGTGCAGGAAAAAAGTAAGCGAGACAGGGGAATGCGCGGAACATGGAAAAGTTATTGGAGAAAAAAGAGCTCTGTTGAGCGTTGTTTTGGATGATGGAAGTGCAACTATCAGGGCAGTATTATTTTCAGACCAGCTTGAAAAAGTTATAAACAGCCAAGAATTAGAAACAGGTTTTGAGAAAAAAAGGGCAGAACTTCTAGGAAAAGAGATGCTGTTTTTAGGACAAGTAAGAAGAAACCAACTTTATGACAATTTGGAATTTTTTGTTGATGACTGGAAAGACATAGATGTTGATAGCTTAATTGAAAAGCTGGAAAAGCAATAGTTTTATATATTTTCTAACCTTATTTATGAAATGGCGCGGATAGCTATACGTTCAGACGCAGTTGTTTTGAAAGATGGAAAGATCTTATTAGAGGATGGCCGTTTAATTGGTAACTGGATAAAGGTAGGAGAGGATGCCGAAGAAGTATGTAGGGAAACAGCCACGAAGATGGGAATGGATATAGAGCTAATTAAGCCATTGCACCCCACGGTAAGGTGGGGTACTAATGAAAAAGGAGAAAAATGCACAGTTGTAAATTTAAGTTATTTAGCAAAGCTAAAAGGAGAGGAAGATGGAGGGTAAATTTATAATTGCTTCTGGGCCTGTTATAATCGAAGAAGGTAAGTTGCTAGTTGATAAAGACAATAAAGATGATTTCTATAAGCTTCCTGGAGGAACAATAAGAGAAGGAACTGAAGATTTAGAAGAAGCATGTCATAGGAAAGTTAAAGAAGAAATTAATGGAGAGATAGAGATAATCAGACCTTTGCATCCCAAGATTCTATGGGAAAATCCGACTACAAAAGAGAAGATGGCGATAATTTTAATAAGTTATTTAGCAAAATTAAAAAATAAAGAAGAAATTAAGCCTGTTCCCCCAACTCAAGAGATTAAATGGTTAGATTTAAAAGAAATTGATAAATGGAAACACTCAGTTTCCCCATATACCCAATTTTTAATTGAAAAAGGGGACATAAAATAAGAAAATTTATATATTTAGAAAATATCTATTTATTATAAAAGAGGAAAAATGAGTAAGAAAACATTAAAAATATTGCAGATAATTGCTTGGGTAATGGGCGTTATAGCTTTGGTATTGATTGTCTATGGGATTATAAGGGCAATTATGTTTTAAAATGAGAACTGGAAATGCTTTATCTTTATTTTCCCAGATAATTAATTTTGCTATATTCATTTATTTTGCAGTAATTTTACTAAAGTTAAATCCCTTAGATGTTACGGGACTCTTGATTAGCGCATTTGGGTTATTATCTTCTTTGGTTGCCAGTATAGTTTCCGCATTAGAAGAAAGGAAGGGCGTTTAAAATGTTAATTAGAACGCACTTATCAATAGCAGTTTTTGCAATGCTGCTATTTGTGGAGAAGGTGAATAATCCGCTGGTTTTCGTGTTTGTGGCTTTAATAGCAACTATGTTGCCTGACATTGATTGCGCGTTCTCAACACTTGGAAAAAGCAAGGGATTTAGATTTTTGCAGTTCTTTATTGATCATAGAGGGCCTATACATAGCCTCACTTTATGCCTTGCGATTTCTATCGTTCTTGCATTTTTTTGGCCTACTTTAGCTTTTGGCTTTTTTCTTGGATATAGTATTCATTTGTTTTCAGATAGTTTCACTAAGGAAGGGATAATGCCTTTTTGGCCTTATCCTGCAAAAAGCTCTTGGAGATTAAAAACAGGGGGAGTTATGGAAAGTGGAGTTTTTCTTTTCTTTCTTTTAGTGGATGTTTTCTTGTTTATTTTTGTAATTCTTTAAAACATATTATAGATTGAGATAAAGCTTATAAAGATAGAATTGGTTTTTGGTTCATGCTTACTGAAAAATTGGAAGTTGGAGCCGAATTTACTAGCAGGGCAGATTCTGTAGCTGAACAGGGAATATATAAAAAACCTACTGCTGGAGAACCGGGGGAGGGGGAATTGTGTGGAACCCTTGTTGTTGCGACCTGTTCTGCAGAAGGACTTAGTGCATCTTATTATGCTAGGCAGGTTTTCAATTTAGACGGGCGGGGAGTTTATGTCGATGTTAGTGCTAGTCGGGAAATAGAAGCTAGGGAAATGATCAAAATGAAAGAGGCTTTGGGGCTTCCGGCAGTCGGATCTCATATTTATTTTAAACCCAAGGTTAGGACGTAAAAGATGGCTGAAGAAAAAGGTGAAAAGGGCAAAGAAGAGAAGGAAGATAAAGAGGAAAAGAAAGATAAAAAAGAGAAGAAGAAAGAGGAAAAGGAATACACTTTGTCTGACTTGCCTGGAATCGGACCGAGTTCTATAGCTAAGCTGGAGGCAGCTGGAATTTATGATTTAATGGGCGTCGCTGTAATGACTCCGCCTGGACTGGCTGAAACTGCAGGATTGGGAGAGGCTGCAGCAAGAAAAGCTATTCAAGCTTCCAGGAAGATGATGAACCTGGATTTTCAAACAGGAACCGATTATGCCAAGAAAAGGGAAGAAATCTCTGTTATTACTACTGGCAGCAAAAACTTAGATAACCTTCTTGGTGGCAGGGGTGTTGAAACAAGGTCAATGACAGAAGCGTTTGGCGCATACGGAAGCGGAAAAAGCCAGCTGGGTTTTGCGCTTGCTGTGAATGTTCAGCTCCCAGTTAATATGGGGGGAGCAAATGGAAAGGCTGTTTTTATCGATTGCGAAGGCACTTTCAGGCCTGAAAGAATAAAGCAGATTGCAGAAGCTGCAGGGGCCAATCCTGAAAAAATTCTCAAGAACATTTTTGTGGCTAGAGCACTAAATTCAGATCATCAAATTTTGCTTTTGGATAGAGTAGGGGAGATGATTAAGGAGGGCGAGCCAATTAAGCTTATAATCATAGACAGCCTGACAGCCCATTTCAGATCAGAATTCACAGGAAGAGGGCAGTTAGCAGACAGGCAGCAGAAGCTTAACAGATATCTCCATAGCTTAATAAGGATTTCAGAGCAGTACAACTTGGCTGTTTATGTCACTAATCAGGTTATGGCTAATCCAGCAATTATGTTTGGAGATCCTACAACAGCTGTCGGAGGGCATATTGTGGCTCATAGTTCTACCTACCGCTTGTATCTTAGGAGAGGAAAGAAAGATTCAAGAGTGGCTAAAATGATAGACTCCCCGAACCTTCCTGAGAATGAAACAGTATTTTTCTTGACTGCAGCAGGGTTAAGAGATTCTGCCTGAAGATTTTTAAACCCTGTTTCTTTAGTAACTCAATGTTAAATTTTTGCCCTGTATGCAAGAGCCTTCTTTCAGTTAAAAAAGAAGGGGATAAAGTTATTGGATATTGTAGCTGTGGCTTTAAAAGAACTTCGGGAGTCGAGATTTCTTCTTCTGAAACAAACAAGAATAAGTTAAATGAAGCAGGAATTATTAACGATAATATTAATGAAGGGTTTTTGCATAAGTGCAGCAAGTGTGGTTGGGAGCATGCAGAGCTTAGCGAATTAGGGGAAATACTGAACAGCGAGGCAAGCGTTTGCCTTTATACGTGTAAGAAGTGCGGGCATGTAGACAGAGAAACCGGAAAATCGTAACTTTTACTTTTTATAGTGGTTAAGAATAAAATAAGCGGCTATTAAGGCTATTAAAAACAGGCTGCTGACTAATAATGCGCTGTCGCTGGAAAATCCAGAAGGAACTATAGAAGCACCAGTTATTGGATAATTATTTTCTTTGTTGTTGGATTCTTCGGGGTTTTTTTCTGGTTCACTTATTTCTTCTGTGTAAACGGGCTCGCTTACTATGTTTTCTTTTGAAATGCACGATTGAGTCTCAGCTGGTTTTTTTGTAAGTGGCTTGCAGAAGTTTAGAGGATAACTGCAAATTCTGCTTTGAACGTTATTTATGCATTCTCCCCATTCACTACAATTCCACTTAGTTGCGCATGAGCCTCCTCCGCCTCCAGAGGCAACTATAGTGACAACGGAGGTTGATGGTGGAGCCAGAGTTGTTACTGGAACAATTATTTCCTGTAGCAGTAAGTCAAACTGGTCGACTATTTGAATGTAGAAAGTATAGTTTGTTGAAGCATTGAGATTGGAGAAGGTGTAGCCTGTTTCTGTAGCTGGAACAAATTCCCAATCGATTCCATTTTCGCTTAGGTAGTAGCCTTTAATCCCTGAAATATTGAGATACTGATAACTAAAACTAAGAGATATGCTATTTTGTGAAGGGATAGCTATAACTGTTACCAACTGCAGATTATTCTTAAAATCATTCTTGCAGGTGGAGTTTTCTGTGCCGGGAGATATGCAAGTATCCTCTGTGAACAAGGTCCCGTCATCACAGTCAGCATTGGAGGAACAGTTGACTTCTTTGCACATGCCGTCAAGGCACAAATTACATACTTCTATTATTTTTATTTTTTCTTCAGAAGAGCAAAAGCTTTCTTTTGTTCCTGGATTAATGCATTTAGGAACAAGAGACCTATGAACTACATTGTTTCCAGAGCAAGAATTTCCTGAAAAACTTGAGAAAGTGACGCAATCGCTGTCTAAAGAGCAAGCTATTGTTTCATTGGGTTCAACAGGCGGCTGATAAGTGTAGTCATAGACATATTTAATGCAATTTAAAAATAAACCTTTTGCATCTTCTGTCCAGTAATTAGACTTGACTATTCCGAAAAAGCAGATATTTGAATCTACAACTTTCCCATTGGATAAAACAGTGCCTTTTTCTGCAAAAGAGACAACATCGCCAAAGTCTTTTCCAGAACTTGTTGAATAAGTGCCAGCATATTTTATCAATCCTTTAACTTTGTTTTCATTGTCTAAAAAATAGTAAGGGATTGCTATTCCTCTTGTATCTCTTCCGGAAGTGTACACAACTAATTCCTTGCCCTCAAATTTTACTTTTAGAGGGGTTACTGATGCCATTTTGCTCACTCCATCGTTGTCTGTTAAGCCAGTCTCTTGGCCCATATGATAGCTTGCTATAATACTGGGGTACTGCTCAACGGGAATCGGTCTACTTATCCTTTCGTCCCCGATAAAAATTAATTTGTATCCAGAAAAATCTTTTGGCATAGAATTTTCGTTAATTAGTTCTACACTTAAGTTCAAGCCTGAAAATACATTAATAATATTGTTATCTATCCTGTTTTGGTTGCTATATACATAGGCGACATCGAAACTTTCAGCTAGAACTGGTGTTGCCAATAAGGCAGACAAGAGCAAGATTAGATATGTGAGTTTAAGTTTATCCACCATCTTTTATAGTTTATATTCTGTATAACTTATGATGTAATTGCATATTTATAAATATATTGGTTGTGAAATAGCTGTCTCATTTTTCTATGGCTTTCCTAACCAGTTTTTCATCTCCTGGATTTGTAATTCCATACCATTTGTCAAGTGAATTGTAAATTTTAACCTTAATTTTTTTGCCTTTAACTATAAAAGAAAATTAAGTTTTAAATATTTGTCTTTCTATCCTTTTAATGCTTCATTACTTCTTTTCCACTTTTTCTTCTTTGAGAGCATATTTTGCAATTAGAAAAACTACAAACGCGATTATGATAAAATTAATGATTGATCCTAGCAAAGCACCCCAACCTATAACTATTGGTCCGATTTTCCAAGTAGCTGTTTGCCAAGCTCCGCCTGGAATAAATGGAGTTATTACCGGCATGATAAGATTATTTACTACGGAATTGATAAGAGCAACGGAAGCCAGCCCTATTATTAACGCGACTGCTAGCCCAGTTACTTTATACTCTCTTAGAAATTCCTTGAATTCGGATATTATTCCCATATTATTAATTAATTATTATTGTTTATAAATGTTTTCTGGCATTAGTTCCTAGAAAGATATAAAAAGAGTGCATCTTTAGATTCATTATGCCAAAAAAGAGAGAAAAAGAGATGAAGGGTATTGTTTATAGAACCCAAAGGACATTCGATACCGATAAAGAAATAGAGTCAGAAGCACATGGGCATTCTCCTAGGATAACAGAAAGGCATGCAAGAAATGTTGCAATGTACAGGAAGGCATTGGAAGATGGGAATCCGAATAATCCGGAAACATTTTCTGCAGTCTATGGGTTTCTTGCCAGAGCAAAGACAGATATCAAAGCAGGGAAGTATGTCGAAGCAGGGCATCTTATCAGGACAGCAACAACTGTATTAGGCAATGCACGAGAGACAAAACGTGCAGGCAAACATTATGAGCATTTAAGTGCACAACAAATTAGCAAAATTAAAAGTCTATATAGTGTCGCATCTAGACTGTATCAGGAACTTGAACAAAAGACAGGTAACCGGGACTATGAAAGATCCGTCGATTCTATTTATGATGTAATGGAGGAGATGGATGAAAAGATGGCAGAAGGAGCTGGGCGTTCTTCTCACTCTAGAAGAAGGCTGGAAAGACTCGCTGCGGCTGATGCGATTATAGGGTTAATTGGGGCACTATTCTTTTTCTCTTTGAGCATTACAGGAAATGCAATTGGCGGCGAGACAGTTTCTAATTCAATTGGGGCGGCTTTTTTCATTATGGGTTTGGTTAGTAGTTTTTTCTGGTTAAATACAAAAAAGAAGTAGTTCTGGCATTAGGTTTATTAATCCAGCTAATGATTTTTATTCATGGATAAGATAAAAAAGACTAGTTTTGGCTCTTATTGCGTGAATGGAATTCCTGATGGATGTAAATATTGCATAAAAGGAGAGAAGTTAGTGTTGTTTGTAACTGGAAAATGCAAGACTAAATGCCTCTATTGTCCCTTAAGCAAGTTAAGGAAAGATTCTTCTAAGCTGTGGACAAATGAAAGAAAATGCAAGTCTGTTAGGGAGGTTTTAGAAGAAGCTAGAGAGAGCAATGCTAGAGGGGCTGGAATAACAGGAGGAGATCCATTAGTTGTTTTGAGTAAAACATTAAAATATGCAAAAGCATTAGAAAAAGAGTTTGGAAAGAAATTCCACATTCACATCTATCTTTCTACCAAGCTTGTTAATGAGGGGAATTTGAAGAAGCTTTCTTCTTGTGTTGATGAGGTACGATTTCATCCGATTTATTTGCTTGATGTAGAGAGGCAACAGGAAGATGTAGGAAAGATAAAACTCGCTTCTAAATTTTTTAAGAAAAAAAATATAGGAATTGAAGTGCCTCTTTTTCCGGATAAAAAGAAAGAAATTTTTTCTTTTATAGAAAGAGCTGCAAAATATATCGGTTTTGTTAACCTAAATGAATTGGAAATTGGGGACAGCAATTTTAATTATATATTAAAAAAATATAATGTTGATAAAAATGGTTACACTGTAAAAGATTCTATAAACGCGGGGGTGTGGATAATGAAAAAATGCATCAAGGAAGAAATTAATTTAAAGATTCATTTATGCACAGCTGAAACTAAAAACTGGTATCAGTATAAAAACAGGCTGCTGAAACACTCGATATTGCCATTTGGAAAAAGAACTCCAGATGGGACAGTTGTTTACTATTCTATTTCAAAAGAAAAAAACAAGAAAAAATTTGAAATGCTGAAAAAAATTGGAAAAAATGAAGGCTATTATGATGGCAGAAAGAAGAGAGTGATCTTAAACAAAAAATTTATTGGAAAATATTCCACTTTTATTATAACAAGGGCAGAAGAGTATCCAACTTGGGATGGGATTGAGGTTGAGAGAGAAGAGATTTAAACTAAATTTTCCCCAACAATCTCTATCTCTTTATTTTTGCATTTTACTGAAAAAAGGCAGGCTTCTTTTTTTCCAGAGAGTAATTTTTCATATTTTTTCCTTTCCTGCCAGTAATTTTCTGGCCGGATGTTTTTCTTTAAAATTACTTTTCCTATTTTATTTATTTTTAGAATTTTTATTATTTCTTTAAAATTATCCGAAAAACCAAGAACTTTGTAGATTTTTGAAAGAACTTTTGCTTCTCTGATATTGCTTGCTTCATTGGAAGTTAAAAGAAGTCTGTTTTTTTCTTTGCTTAGTATTTCTGCATTTATTGATAAGGCGAGTTCATTTTCTAAGCCTGCTTTTGTTATTGCACTGGAAGCTTCGTAAAGATATCTCGATGGAAAGACTGCTATTTTTGCTTTATTGTTGGTTTTTTCTATTCTTGTTCCTGAAACATCTGCAACTGAAACATCGCATTTTTTTAGACTTCCGAAGTAGAGAGAAAGCCGATTAAGCTTATTGTTGTAAGAAAGATATTCTGCTTCGAAACTTCCAAATTCCTTTAATTTTTCTAGTTCTATTTGTGGAGGAATTTCTATGCATATATTTGGAGTTATTTTAGAGTAAATTTCGATTAGCTTCTTTATGCTAGGCTTTATTGAATCAAGACTTCTTTCTTTTTCTTCTTCAAGCCTCTCTGGGTCGCAGAAAATTATATCCGGAGCAAATTCTTTTACTTCTTTTATTATTTCTTTTGACAATACATCCCCCACAACAAATTTTATTTTTTTGTTTTTATCGTTCATTTCTGCATATTTTACTTTTTTCTCGTCTAATTCTATTGCCAATACATTTTTGCAGTTTTTTGAAAAGGAAATAGATTGAGAGCCAATTCCCGAGCATAAATCAACGATTTTGTTGCACTTTAGTTTTTTGGCACGATAGTCTGCAACTTCTTTCGGAGTTGAAAACCTTAAGTCTTCTTCATTGAAGTAGGTTAGGTCTAGGAACTTAGACTTAGACTCGGATGCCCTTTTTCTTGCCTTAGCAATGCTCAATAATTCTTCTATAAACTCTACTTTGTTTTTTTCAATTACCTCTTTGTCACTTACTTTTTTTTCTAACAAAATTGATATTTTTTTAAGAATATCTTCTATTCCTTTTTCTAAATAAATTGAAAAGATGGTTTTCATGATTGGATGTTTTTTAACTAGCCTTGTTACTTCAGTTCTCTCTTAAGATAAGCATTTATTTTATCAAAAAATCTCCTGCCAATTTTATAGCTTCCGTAGGTTATAAAAAATGCGCTCAAGACATCTATTGTATAATGGATATGCATAAGAAGCACAACCATTGCCATGATTATTGAGCAGGCAAGGAAAAAATATCTTATTTTATCTTTTTTGAATAAAAGAAATCCTAAAAAAGGGACGGCTGTATGGCCTGAAAAAAAGAAGTCGTTCTTGAAGTCAAGGAAAAAAAGAGCCCTTGGAACATCGAGAGCTATTGCTCCTGCAGGAAGTGCCAGATGGGTAAAAATAGTGAATATTCCTCTTATTGCCACGAGTAGGCTGAACTGGCTTAACACTTCATGAAATTCATTGACTCTGAAAAACAGAGGGTATAACAGCAAAATTACCACGATAATTACAATCCCGTAGATGTAAATTAAATTAAGGTCTAAGGTCGGGATATGGCCAAGAATTAAATCTGGAGCAGTTACTCCTTGGATTTCTTCTACGTATATTCCGGTCATATAATCTATGACTAAGGCGATTGCCAATAGAATGAAAGACAAAAGTATCAGATATTTGTTGTCTTTAATTTCCCGGCCCCAAGATTTTTGCAGTTCCATATTCTTTACAGTTCTTAATGGAGTCATCTATTTACACAGAAAATCGTATATTTAAACTTTAATTCGCAAATCTCCTCATGCAGTAGTCTACCAACTCTTCGTCTTGTATCTGCCTTGTTTCTGTTTCTGTGCGTATCATGAAAATCTTTCTCCCCTCTAAAGCCAAGAAAATTTTTATGTCACTTTTCCTTATCTTGATGTTGCAAACTATTTTTTCTCCTATCTCTTCAAAGTCTATTATTATATAACTGTTAAGATGGTTATAAATTTTTGGAGGAAAATATGGGCGGATTATATCATCAATTATCATCCTTTTGTAATCGTCTTTTGTTCCTGTTTTTCCTAATGTTTTTAATTTTTCTAAGTCCTCATTTATTCCTGTAATTTCTGGTTCTTCTCGCTCGCTTTTCCCATCTTTTTTTTCTTTGACTCCTATCAAAAGATTTCCTCCTTCGGAATTTAGAAGAGCTGCAATTGACTTTGCAATTATGACTTTGGAGGCTTTATGCCTGAAAGTATGAAGTTCATAGGATTTGCTTTGTTTAATTTCTTCTTCTGTTTTATTTAAACTCCAGAGAGCATCGGATTTAAACTCTAATCTGTAATTTTCCCCTTTTTTTATTAAACTCTCAATTTCACTCATTGGCTTTTCGTTAAATATTCTCTTTACCCTCCCAACCTCTCCGCTTTGAAGCATTACCATTATCCCATCTTGATGATATTCTTTTCTTGATGCAATATCTTCGACAATCCCTTTTACTAGTTTTCTGCCCTTTGCCCAGATTTCTACTTTCATCCCTTTTTTTATGTTTTTAAGATAGTTTTCTTCTCCCATGAAGCAAAAAATTACAAGAAGTATAAAAAACTAAGCTTTCTTTAAAGAATAGTAAAAATACCAGAGTTATTCGGGGCCCTTGATGATAAATATATAAAACCAATATTCTACTCTATTTAAAATGAGAGTGGTCACGAGTTGTGATGGATGCGGAAAATGCTGCAATAATAACTGGAATATTAGCTTGAAAGTTGCAGATATAAAAAAGCTTGAGAAATTGGGATTAAATCCTTATGATTTTGCAGAGTGCCCCGGCGGAAGGCTAAGAATGAAAATGAATAAAGGTGCCTGCCTTTTTTTAGATGAAGATAACAGATGCAGAATACAAAAAAGTTATGGCTACAATGCCAAACCAGAAGTTTGCAAACATTTTCCTTACAATGACTTAGTCTGCGGAAATTTTATTCTGACTAAGAAGAAAGCTCACAAAATAAAATTCTCACGCGCAGACGAGTTTGTTGTTTTGGGCGATAAAATAATATATGCTCCTATATTCTCTAAAATACTCGGAAATTTGGACTTGGAAAAAGACTTATTTTCCTCTTATTGCAACCTTCTTCTGAACGCCCTTCATCAAGACGTGCCTTTTATTTACAAAGAATTTAAAGTACTAAATTATGATTTTAAAATTTCAAGGGCGATGAAAGAGTACCTTTATGGTATACTATTTATTTACTCTAAGAACTGGGCTCCTCGCCTAAGGAAGAGGATTGGAAGCAATGTTACCATAAAGTTTCCAATAAAAAATGCCGAGCTGCATCCTGAAAAAAGGGAGGTTCCACTAAAAGTTAAAAAAGAGTTTGCTCCTTATATCCAGAAAAATTTTTTAATGAGGGGGTCTACGAAAGCCTATTACCTCACCGACTTACTCGTCGACCTGTATTTTTTGCCGTTTCTTTTAGACCCCAAAAAAGAAGAGATTGACTTAATCGATGTTACAAGGGCGTTTTCTCTAATGAACGGTTTGAGCGTTTTTTCTCGCAAGCATTATCATTACCTGGCCCTATTCAACAAAGATTTGAAAAAAGTTTTGGTTATAAAGAAATAAAATATTTTTGAGCCTGATTTAGAAAAAGTTGAAAAATTAGATTGCTAAGGTTTTTAAATAAGCGATATGACCTTTAATAATAAATTAGATTGTTTAAAGAAAATGGAATTTTGTCCAAAGTGTGGGAGTGTTTTGATGAATAAGGGGAAAAAATCCGGCTGTGTAAGCTGCGGATATATTTCAGACTCAAAAGTGAATCTGGAGACATCTGAGAAAGGGAAGATAAAGTCTGAGGTAAATGTGATAGGGGAGGATGAAGGGGAGGTTAACCCTATAATTGAGGCAAAATGCTCGAAGTGCGGTAATAATCAGGCATACTTTTGGGTATTGCAGACGCGCGCATCAGATGAAGCATCGACAAGATTTTTCAAATGCACCAAATGCAAGCATGTATGGAGAGAGTATAAATAATGCCCCCAAAACAATTTCTAATTCACTATATTGAATGTATAAATTAGAAATTGAAAATTGTTTTCCACGATTATTTAATCCTAAGGATTAATGCCCCCACGAGGATTCGAACCCCGATTCCAACCTTTTTGAAATGCTGTTCTCTTTCCAAAGTTTCTCTTCTGAAGAGAAAGCTTACCGCAAGGTCGTGTTCTATCCGTTGAACTATGGGAGCTTTGCTTTAAATATAAGCATGAAAAGGTTTATTAATATTCTTTTGCTTTTTAAGACATGAGAGAAGAGGTGAAAAAAGACGTTTTGACAGTAGTATATTCTGCGTTATTCTTAGTGATTAGCATAGCTGTTGTTTTGCCTTACCTGGTTCAGTTTTCTACTTACATGCATGAAAGAGCGCATTATACTATGCTGGAGTCGTATGGAGTAGATGCAACAATCTCGCTTGATCTTATTAGCACTATTCCTGATTTTTTTAATCCAAAAACTGAAAAATTGGGCGTTACAAGATTTAGCCTTGAGCAGTATCGGCAACTGGATAAATATCAAAGAACAAAAGTAAATACTGCAGGCATTGTTTCAGACCTAGTTGTATTATCTTTTGCTGCGTTATATTTGGCACTTACGAATGTGTATTTCTTCTATAAGGTTAAATTTACTAGGGACTATGATTTTATCTGGATTCTGGCTGTTAATTGGCTACTTATTATGTGGGTTATCGCCCTAATGCAGATAACTATAGCCAATATAACTCACGAGGCGGGGGATGTTTATATGTTGATAAGATATTTAGAAGTTCCATAGAATACAAGACTTTCTGAAAATACTTCTTAAAATTTCTTGTCCATAGTCCAAGGAAATTTTTTCTCTTTTTAATTAGAATTTGATAGGGCTTTTATTTAAGGGGTATTAGAAGTTGACCCTGATACAATGTACAAAAGAGTTGAATCGTTGTTGGCTGCTGTTTGGATATCTACTAAACTGCTTTATAACTTAAAACTTCTCCTCTTCGATAATATATCTTTAAGGATTTACAAATAATGATGCGCGGAATTCCTGAACCCTGAAGGAATTCTCTTAGTAGCTCCAGAAGTTCTAGCCCCATAGAATAATATATAAACTATTTTTCTTATAAATTAGTATGGAACAAGGGGAAATAGATGAAAAAAAAGAACAAATTATAGCTGATTTGCATATACATTCTAGATTTTCAAGAGCGACTAGCAAAGACATAACTATCCCCAATCTTGTGAAATATGCTAAAATTAAAGGGCTTGGATTGTTAGGTACGGGGGATTTTCAGCATCCAGAATGGTTTAAGGAACTTAATATGCTGGAGGAAAAAGATGGCTTAATTTATTATGAGAACTTCCCTTTTTTGTGGCAGACAGAAATTTCTTTGATGTATTCTCAAGGAGGAAAAGGGAGAAGAGTGCATTACGTTATCTTGGCTCCTAACAAGGAAGTTGTATTGCAGATAACAAAATTTTTAGGAAGCAAGGGAAGGTTAGATTACGATGGCAGGCCAATTTTTGGATTTTCTTCAATAATACTAGCAGAGGAAATGGAGAAAATTGATAAAGCTATTGAAATAATTCCCGCGCATAGTTGGACGCCTTGGTTCGGAATTTTTGGGAGCATGTCTGGATTTGATTCTTTAAAAGAGGCTTTTGAGGACAAGGCAGATAGGATACATGCAATTGAGACGGGCATGTCAAGCGACCCTGAGATGAATTGGAGAATAAAAGAATTAAATGAAAAATCCATTGTTTCTTTTTCGGACATACACAGTTTTTGGCCATGGAGGATGGGGAGAGAGGCGACTATTTTTACAGGTGAATTAACCTATAAGAATATTCTTAGGCAGATTAGGGAAAATAGCTTTGTTGGGACTGTTGAAACTGACCCTGCCTATGGTAAGTATCATTGGGATGGGCACAGGCTTTGCAAATTTTCGTGCTCTCCAGAAGAAAGCAGGAAACTAAATAATACCTGCCCTAAATGCGGCAAGGAACTGGTAATAGGAGTTGAAAATAGGGTAGAAGAACTAGCAACAAATCCAGAAGGCTATAAGCCAGGAAATGCAAAGCCATTTTATAAGATTCTCCCGCTGCATGAATTAATTGCTCTTGCCAAGGCAAGTACTTTAGCAAGCAAGAAGACTTGGCAAGTTTATAATCAGCTGATGGAGAGATTTGGAAATGAATTTAATGTGTTATTACATGCAGATAAAATTGAGCTTGCAAAGTTATTGGGGGATGAGACGCTTGTTGAACTGATTATGGAGAATAGAATAGGGAACATAAAAGTAAAGCCGGGTTACGATGGAGAGTATGGTGTCCCGATGATGAAAGAGGCGCAAAAAACTTTATTTTAGAAAAATTTTGAACTTGTAGCCTGCTTGCTTGGTTTTTTCCTTGCAAATTTTACACTGTTCTTCTAGCGTGTAATTTTTGCATTTCTTACATTTCTTAAGCTTCATTTTTCTTTTAGCAAGGAGTATACACAGCCGTTCTCTTTTGCTTTTTTTTCTATTTCTGCCAAAAGAGCGTCAATCCTTCGGTTGGCTTCTTTGTAATTCTTATCTTTTATCTCTATTGAGAACTTGCCTGCTGCAATGTACCTTGCTTCTGCAGGTAGCATATTTTTTATTCTTTTAATCCCGTCTTCTGCCTTGTTTGAAAGAGCGAA
This sequence comes from Candidatus Woesearchaeota archaeon, assembly GCA_964651965.1. Lineage (GTDB taxonomy): Archaea > Nanobdellota > Nanobdellia > Pacearchaeales > GW2011-AR1 > MFWN01. Next base: position 19,601 of record CAZYZS010000004.1, read on the forward strand.
CTTCTTTTTTACAAAAACTTCTTTTTCTTTTTTTTCGTTTAATATCTTAATCAGCCTATCTTTCTCTTGTTTTGGCATAAGCTCGTCAAGTAGCTCTGGCTTTTCCCTTGCCTGTTCGAAGAATTCAACTAACGATGAGCTTTCTTTTATTTTCTCTATTATCTTTTCGGGGTTTCCTGTTATTGTTTTTAAAGTTGCTATAAGGCTCTTTTCTTTTTGGTTTAGTTCAAGGGCGTCTCTTTTTTCTTTTGCAGATACTCTTCTCAGGCTTAAGTCAATATGCCCTTTGTCGTCCATTCTGAGAACCTTACAGACTATCTTTTTGTTTGGAACAACATAATCCCTCAGGTTTCTTATCCTTCCCGGAGCTATTTCAGAGGTCATTATCGTGCCCTCTTTCCCATAGTCATCAAGCTTAACAAAGACAGTAGTGCCAACTATTTTTGTCACAGTGCAGATTAGTATTTGGCCTTCTTCTAGCTTCATTTTAATTTAATATTTCTACTATTCTGGCTTTTATTTTTGCCTTCCCGCCAGCTGGCTCGGCGATTACACTTCCGCAGATTAAGCATTTTATATGGGAAGATGCTTTGCCAAATATTACCTGCTCGTTCTTGCATTTCTGGCATCTGACTTTTACAAATCTACTCTTCATGAAACTTCCTAAGAACGCTTATTTTTAAATCTTTACTAATTCTATTTCTAGTTTTTTCTTCAGCAATTCAATGAATTCCTCTTCTTTTGCCTTTGAAATAAGGCATCCGGCAGCTAATGGGTGGCCTCCTGATTCTCCCCCTGTTTTTTCAACAACCGAGTCGAGGATCTCTCTTATGTTGCGGCCATTTCTTCCTGCTATCCTTCCTGAGACTTTTATTTTGTCATTGTTCCAAGCCATTGTTATTATTGCAGTGCCTTCTCTATAAACTGCGGACATTGAGAGGATAGAAGCTATTGTGCCTATAACAGTGTCTTTTATGTTGTCTTTTGCATTTATTATTATGTAGTCTCTTCCTTGTATCTTTTCTATGCTGGAAACAAGGTTAAGTCCAGAGATTATATGCTGCTTGTAATCTGCATAAATCCTTTCTGCTTTTTTTCTTGCTTCATTGCTGCCCATGCATAACGCTAGAGCCACTTCGCTGTGATCCAGTCGTGAGCAAGCGTTTATCATGGCGCTTATTTCTCGCGCATCTTCTAGCTTGCTGAATATTTTTATCAGATAGATGTTACCTATAAATTTTTCAGTGTCCCTTTTTGTTCTTTTTAGAACTATGGCAGTTACAAGTTTAGACATTTCATCTTCATTTAACTCTATGAGACTTTTGTAGACGCCATCTTTTTTTTCTATCCCCGCGTCTTTTAGCAGGCTTATAGCCCCTGTTGAGCTTCCCGTAACCCCCGGTATGAAGATGCTGGAGCTGAACTCGAGCGTTTTGTTCAAAGGGCGAGTAGCAGGATAGAGAAGAAGGCCTTTTTTAATTTTCATCTCTGCATCGTTTATTATGCTGTTTCCTACTTTTCCGATATTTTGGTCATGCATATCTCCTACCATCCCGATTACTGCAAGATTTGCTAGTTTTTTATTTTCTGGATTTATTTCTTTTACGAATAAGTAAGTTAGAGCTGCTCCGCATAGGTTATCTTCATCATGCAAATAGGGATTTATGATATGAACATTTTCGTTTATTTTTTGATTTTTGTCTATTTCGTGATGGTCTATAATATATACTGGATTTTTTAGCTGGTTTATCTGTTCCAGACTTCCAGAAGCCAAATCAAGAAATACTAGGATGCTGTTTTTGGGCAGCGCTTCTATGGTCTCTTTTTCCAGTTGTTTTATAATTTTTACAGAGAAATTTTTGTCTAAGTTTTGCATGGCTTTTGCCATAATTGCAGCAGAGCAGATTCCATCGGTGTCATAATGGCTTACAATCTGCACCCTTTTTTCTTTACTCTGACTTAGGAAGTCCTTTGCTGTCTGTTGGATTTTCTTCAGCATTTTTCCTCTTTTTGTATTTTTGATACTCAGAGATTCTGGCGTTTATTATTGTTAGCGCCATTTTAGCCCTTTTGTCTTGTTTGTTTTTCTTTAAGTGCTGCGTTATTGCTTGCTGTTTTTTATCAAGGTTGACGGCGGTTGTATCTTGGTAAAGGCTATTCTCTTTTAGAATCTGACTTATTTTTTTCCCAGTGATTCTTGTCGTAGGTATCCCGTAGCTATCCCTCAGTTCAAGGCCTATCTTCTCGGAGGTAAGTCCTTGCTTAGCTAGCTTTACTACGATAGCTTCCATGTCTTTTTCGCTAAATTTTAACCATAAAGGCGTTTCTTTAGTTTTCTCGGCTTTGGAGTGTGTCATTATTATCTCTATTTTTAGGGCTTTAAAAATGTTTGGAATTATGGAAAAAGGGTGAAAAAATCTTCCTTTGAATCCTGGCTGTTTTTATAAGTAGCCCCGCCAGGATTCGAACCTGGGTCGCAGCCTTTCTCTCAATGGACCAAAGGGCTACATGCTTGACCGCTACACTACGGGGCTATTCAAAAACAAGAGAAAAGCAATTTAAAAGCCTTTCTTATAACGTCCTCTTGCCTCTACTTTTTTTAATTGCTCTAGAACTAGAGTTTTATCCTTGCTATTGTAGCCTCTTAAGACCGAATTGAACAAAGATTCCCAGTTTTGAAAATGTTTGGCTTCCAAAGCTTGCCTTAAGAGATGCAAATCCACTGCTTTGTCCTCTATTCTTTTACTTGTAAATCCAAGGCCAAAATCAATGAAAAAAACTTGATTATCTTTTAGAATCATGTTGCTTGTCGTAAGGTCGCCATGAATAATGTCTGCATCATGCAGTTTGGCTATATTTTTTCCAATTTGTTCGCAGATTTTCTCTGCATCTTTTAGGTTATCGAGGTGCTCGGACAGCTTTTTTCCATCTATAAACTCCATCTCTATTTTTTCTTTTTCGTCTGTTTTTATTACTTTTGGGACCGGAATTAATTCTGATGCTTTTTCTAGGAGTCTAGTTTCTTTTTTTGTCCTTTGCTTCCGCAGTTTCTCATCCAGAGAGGGGAGACGATAGCCTTTTTTTATCCTGTCTTTTACCAGTTGATTGTTTTCTTTAATTAAAATTGCTTCTGCTCCCCGGCCTATTATGTTTTGTTTCATTTCCCAAGCTCTCTTTTCATCTGAAAGACTGCTTCATTTCCAAGCATTGTGAGCTTTTTTAATTTATCTCTTATTATTTCTAAAGACTCTTCTTGCTTTTTCTTGCTTTCTTCTGGCAGCTTTTCAAATTCTTTGAATATTTCTTTTTCCACTTCTACAAAAGCCACTATTTTTTGAGATAATCCATTTACGTTGAAGTATAAAGGGCTTGCTAAAATCAGGAAATTTTTTCTTTCTTCTTTAAGTTTTTCGTGTATACTCTTCAGCTGCGATTTTTTACTTGCAGATTCAGCTTCTCTTAAAGCATTGCGATAGTTTCTTAGGTTTTTCTCTATGTTTTCTGCCATTTTTTCGAAATATTCTAGTTTTCTCTTGAAAATAATGTCTTTTCTACCGCTTCTTAACCCTAGCCTGTGGTTTATATATGGGCCAATAAGTGTGCCTACAAGTACTCCTATAAATCCTGCGATTGTTGTAAGAATACCTGAACTTATGCTTACCATTTTACACCTTTTTTTGGAACTTATGTTAGAAACACAGGCATTTTTAAAACTTTGGATGTCCTTGTTTTCATTGTATAGTTTCTATTTTAATAATGCTTAAATAGATAGATGTTTGAAGAGTAATATGGGCGAAGAAACAATAACGAATGCAAGAACTTATGAAAAATCCTTGCTGGTAGCAATATGCGAGATGCTTGAGAAACAAGGAACTCCAAATTTTGGAGAGGGCGAGGGGAGTTCAGATTTTGGGGTTGTTCATGGGGCTTTAAGAAGCGCTTATAATGGGATTGGAGAACTTATGGGGCTACCTTTGGCTCCAGATAGAATCATAAAACTTGAAGAACAGGGAAGTAAAATCTTTAAGGCAAGAAATGCGCTTGTTCATGGGGTAGAGGTTGATAGAAGGGAATTTAGAGGTCTTGCAGAAGAACTTGATAGTGCTTCAGAAATACAAAAAATTGCTGAAACTTTAAGAGGATATGCTGCTGTTTGGTATGGAGAAGCAGAATCTTAATTCTTTATTTTAATCGCATCTTTTTTCCGAATTTCTTGGCTAGTTTCATCATTTGTTTCTGTGATAGGCCTTGGGAAGGATCAATATCTGATATATTTCCTGAGGCAAATTCTTTCAGGAGCTTGTATTGTTTGATTAATTGCCTTATGTCTGTTGTGGTTGTGCCCGAGCCTGCTGCTATCCTTTTAAGGCGCGAGGTTTGTTTTTCTAAAATATCTGGATTTTCTATTTCTTCTTGAGTCATTGAGTCAATTGCATTCTGCCATTTTTTCAGCTTGTCTTCCTGCGCCCCTAGCATGCCTTCTGGAATTTTGGCTTTTCCCAAGCCCGGAATCATTTCAGCTATTTTGCTTAAAGAGCCCATGCCCTGCATTGATTTGAGCTGCTGTTGCAAATCTCTTAAATCCAACTTGCCTTCCTGCAGCTTTTTTTGTAGTTTCTTCTGTTTTTTTTCATCAAACTCTAAAGAAGTCTTGACTTTTTCTACTAGACTTTCTAAATCTCCGAGTCCTAAAATTCTAGAGATGAAAGAAGCAGGATTAAAAGTCTCTATATCTCCCATTTTTTCGCCTGTTCCTATGAAAAAAACAGGCGCAGATGTTTCTTTGCAGGCAGTAAGAGCTCCGCCTCCTTTAGCAGAGGAATCCATTCTCGTTATTACAACTCCGTTAATGTAACACGCTTGCTGGAATTCAGAAGCTTGTTTTTTAGCTGCCTGCCCAATATCTGCCGGTATCACTAGGAGAACATAGTCTGGATTGATCTCTTCTTTTAATTTTTTTATTTCTTCAACTAGCTCTTGGTCTAAAGAATGCCTTCCAGCAGTATCTATTATGACTAAATCATGATTTTCAATTTCTTTTTCAAAACTTTTGTAGATTTCTATTGGATTTTTTTCTTTTTTGTCTATAAATACAGGAATCTTTATCTTGCTTCCAATTTGCTCTAATTGGTCGGCAGCCGCAGGTCTATGTACATCTAATCCTAATAAGCATGGATTTTTGCCTCTTTTGCTGTAATACAAAGCCAATTTTCCCGATGTCGTTGTTTTTCCACTGCCGTACAAGCCAAGCATCATTATCTTGGTTTTCTTTTTAAGTTCAAGCTCTTTTTTCTCTCCGCCAAGCATTTGAAGTATCTCATCGTGCAGCAATTTAACCAGATGTTCTTTTCGGTCTATTCCCTTGCCCTTAATTTTCTCTTCTGAAGCTTCTTCCCTTATTTTTTTGCTTATCTCTGCAACCAAGGCAACATTAACATCTGCTTCTATCAAGCCCCTCTGTAGCTCTTTTACTATAGCATCTATTGTTTTTTTGTCAAGAAAGATACTCCCAGATATCTTGTCAAAGGTCTTTTTCAATGCATTTCCAAGTCCAGATAACATCTGAATATCAAGAAAAAAGGGTTTTTATGATTATTGGTTTTAAAAGCCCAGCTAGCAGATAGAATCCAAATAAAAAAATTAATCTATTTTTTATTAGAATTACTTGCTTAACGCGACATTAGTAGCTTTAGGGCCCCGGTCTCCTTGTTCAACGTCAAAGGTGACGTCATCCCCTTCAGATATGGTCGTTCCTTCTTTAAGCCCTGATTGGTGTACAAAGTACTCTTTTCCGTCGTCTGCTGTAATGAAGCCGAAACCTTTCATCTCATTAAAAAATTTTACTTTTCCTTTCATTTTAACCTCGTTAGAGTTTCTTGTATAGTTGAGAAATTAAGTCCCTTTATAAACCCTCTCTTTTTCAGATTTACGAGAAAAGTTCTTCTATGAATTTTTCTTTATCAAAAACTTCTAAGTTATCGTATCCTTGACCTGTGCCTAGGAATAAAATTGGTTTCTTAGTAATGTAAGAAACGGAGATTGCTGTGCCACCTTTTTCGTCCACATCTGCTTTTGTGAGAATACTGCCATCAATACCTATGGCTTCGTTAAAATTTCTTGCCTGCTGGATCGCATCATTTCCTGCTATGCTTTCTGCAACGAAAATTTTCAGGTCGGGATTGGTAACCCTGCATATCTTTTCCATTTCTGATAGAAGATTATCCTTGGTGTGCATTCTTCCTGCAGTATCTATCAAAACTGCTTGGATATCATGGGCTTTCGCGTGTTTTATTGCATCAAATGCAACTGCTGCAGGGTCTGCTCCATAGTCATGTTTTACTACTTTAATATTTAACTTTGAAGCATGATATTCCAGTTGTTCTATTGAAGCTGCCCTGAAAGTATCTGAGGCAGCTAGGACACAACTAATCTTATTTTTTAAGAGAAGATTTGCAACTTTTGCAATCGTTGTTGTTTTTCCTGTTCCGTTAATTCCAAAAAATACCATAACAAAGGGCTTTTTTCCCTTGATTAACGGAAGAAGGTCATCGGGTTCTATAAGAATATTATCTATTGATTTTTTCAAAGCCTCCTTAATTTTTTCTTCCAAGGCATCTTTTTTAATTTCTTTTCCTACTAATTCTGTTTTCAGCTGCTTTTTAATTGCGTCTACTGCTTCCAAAGCTACATTGCTCTCTAGCAGAGTCAGCTCCAAATCCTCAAAAATCCCTTCAAAGTCTTCTTCTGAAAGCTTGTAAGAAAAACGCTCTTTTATTTTTTTGAATATCGAGGGCCTTTCTTTTTCAAGTTCTTCTATTGTTGGGGCGGCCCTGCTTATTGGTTCTTCCTTTTTAACTTCTTCCTCTTTTTCTTTAATTTCCTTTATCTTTTCTTCTTCTGTTTCTTTCTTTTCTTCTTTAACTTCTTCTGCTTTTGGCTTTTCTTCTTCTTTCTTCTCTTTTTTGAAAAGCCTTTTGAAAAAAGATTCTTCTTTAGGTTCTTCTAACTCTACCCTTTTTTCTTTTTCTAACTTTTTCTCTTCCTCTATAACCTTTTCTTCTTCTTGTTCTATCTCTTTTATCTCTTCCTTTGTTTTTTCTTCCTCTATTTCTTCTTCTTTCTCTGCTTCTTTAATTTCTTCTTTTTCTATCTTTTTCTCTTCTTTTTTTTCTTCTACTGTTTTTCTCTTCTTTACCTTTTTTGGCTTTCCTTCTTTCTTTATTTCTTCCTTTTTCTTTTCTTTAATCACTTCCTCTTTCTTTATTTCCTCTTTAGCCTCTTCTACCTTTTTTGCGCTTTCTTCTATTTTTTCCTTGCTTTTTCCAAGCCAGGATTTTATTTTTTCTTTAAAGAAATTAAACATAAACTAACTACAATTAAAGGGTTTATAATATTTGCTATTTTTATTATCGACGAGAAAAGAAATAACCTTAAGGGGCAGTCTTTATTTTAGACAGGTTCAGTTCTTTAAGCCTTTTTTTAAACTCTGCATAGTTTTCAAAAGCCACGCTCGCACCTGCAGAAGCAATATGGCCGCCTGAATCTTTCAGCTTAAATCCTCGCGTTGTATCTTCTAGGAGGAGTATCATGTTGTACTCTCCTCTGTTGTTCCTAGCAGATATTTTGTAGCAACCCTCTTTTTTGTGAGCAAGGACTATGGTTTCTCCTGGATTTTCGAGACTTATTTTTGTGGCTAAAAATGATTCGAGATTAAAAGAAGATTGCACTTCAAAAAACCATCCACTCGGAATTCTTACTCTTTCTTTCATATATCTTTCTAAGTTTTCATCTAATTCTTTTTGAACAGCAGACGAATAGGGCTCTAGCGTTTTAATCTTCTTAATATCTTCAGGCAGTCTCCTATAGAATTCTAAGAGATTCTTCTGGAAGTAGATAATTGAAAGGCTTAGAGTAATAAGGATATCCCACATTTTTCCTTTTCTATAATCTTTTTCATCGAAATTTTCAGAGTATTGAGAATATACTTTTTGTATAAACTCTTTAGTTTTGATAAAGCAAACATCAGAGACAGAAGCAACAGCTACCATCCATCCGAGTTCTTTAATATCTTTTAGTTTTGAGACGAGCTTAAAACACAGAAAAGCTGCGCAGTAATCTTTGGCATCGATGAATATAGTTTTATTGGAATTATGATCTTTTTTGAATTCGTGGTGGTCAATAATCAGCACTTCGGCAAACTTTTCTAGTTCTTCTGTAAAATCTGGAAGGTCTATTGCTAAGTCAGTTAGAATAACTTTGTTCACTTCCAATTCTTTAAGCTCTTGCAGGAGAGATTTGTTTATCTCGTTATAATGAAGAAATTTTATGATTACGGGATTGATTATTTTATTAAGAACTTTTGCAGCAGCGAATCCGTCTAGGTCTATATGAGAAAGGAGAGCAATTTTGTCTTCTGGCTTTAGATTTTCTATAAACTTGATAAACAAATCTTCATTTCCGCATCTGTAATTGATTGCCATAATTTAATATAGATGGCTTCTTTTTAAATTAATCTCCACTATAATAAAGATTATAAATCGAGTTTGGATTGTTTAGTGGTGATAACATATAACGATATTTACGAGTCGCTTAGAAAAGAGAGATATTCAGAGCAGTTGCAGCCATTGGGCAAGAATTTTGTTAGCGAAGTAGCGGGATATTTGAAAGAGAAAAAGGCAATATCTGAAAAATCAGGGGATTTATTTTCTGATGCAATTTCAAAGACAAAAAAGCAGTTTGAAAATGCTATTTCTATGTTCAAGGAACTTATGTTGAGAAGAAAAAAGAAGCTACTTAATCTGGCCTTTGTTGCTGCGGAGACGGGGATAAGTAAGCGAGACTATGAGAACATGCTTCCTTTTGAGAAAGATGTCTTTGAGATAATAATGAAATCCATGGAAGATGGAGACAAGAGGGTTGCTAACTTGTTGAGCGGGCAAAACGAACAAGGAGAAGAAAAGAAAAACAAGCTAATTAGCTTTTTACAGGACACAGAAGAGTTCTTGGGATTGGACGGGGATAAGTTAGGGCCTTTTAAAAAAGGAGACATTGTTAATCTGCCTTCTGAAATAGCCAACATACTAATTGTGGATAACAAAGCAGAGTATATTAACGAGGATGAAGAATAAATTTATAAATGAGGGTTAATTATTCATTAGATGAAACAGAAGCGGATAATTTTTTCAATCCTGGTGATTATATTAGTTCTTTTTGCAATTATATTATTTTTGAGCTTTAGGGAAACTGCTCAAATGAAGAATTTAAAAGAATATTCTGTAAATATCGCTAAATGTTATTCTTCTTGTCCAATAGAAGGAGATGAAAGTGTAGCCCATGAAGGCGAGATTTTTTATTATATAAATCTCTCCTGCAGGAGTAAGTGCCATGAAACCTATGGAGATCTGACTTTGGGAGATATTGCAAATATGAACCTTTCAAGAGAAGATTCTGAGAAATTTTCGGTTATGATTAAAGAAATTCAGAGGTGTATCCAAGGTTATGCTAAAGAAGAAATAAGTTTCTGTCTTGATGGATTTATTCAAAAATATTCTTAATTTTGAGTTTTCTAAATAAAAAAGCCTCCAGAGGGATTTGAACCCCCGACCTATACAGCAATTCTTTAGGAATTTCTGCTGACATGGCCTAACTTACAAGGCAGCTGAGCAAATTTGCTCTGGCAAATTTTTCGCTCTGCCAACTGAGCTATAGAGGCTTAAGTGGAAGATGGTTAAATTGGTATATAAAACTTATTGTTTTAAATTATAACTATAAAAGGATGTATCTACAGTTCAATTCACAAAAATTTAAATATTTTGAAAATTATGTTATTTGATGAAAAGAAGAATATTCTTTGAATCTAAGAATGTCAGAAACTTATTTTTTAATAAGGTATTAAGTAGTTATAACTTTATTAAATGGAACGACATTGTGGTGCGTCTTGATGTCCCCAGAGTTATGCTAAGTAAGTACAGAAATGGATTTTTAACGATTCCCGAGCCAGTTTTTAAAAGATTTACAAAAAATTTTAATGAAAAAGATTTAAATTATTTTTATAGTAAAATTATTTATCTTAATGAAGATTGGGGGAGGATTAAGGGGGGGAAATCTACTTATTTAAGGCATAAACAAATTTTTGATAATGGAAGGAAAATAGCGAATGATCGGATAAGAGAGAGAGCAATGAGATTTGATATTAATCTGCCGTTAACAAAAGAATTATCTTATTTTGTCGGATTATTTATAGGCGATGGGTTTACTAATAAATATAGAAATTATTATCTTTTGCAGTTTACGGGAGACAAAAGAAAAGAGCGAGAGTTTTACTCTAAGATTATCTCGAATATGACTTTAAATCTGTTTAATATTTCACCAGTTATTAAGGAAGAAGTAAGGACTAATGCTATAAGAGTTAATTTTTATTCTCTTAATCTTTATAAGTTAATCATTGATCGATTTAAGATAAAAGCAGGCAGGAAAAGCAAAGATGTTTTAATTCCTGAGGAGATTTTAAGAGCTGATTCGGATATTCTACTGTCCTGTATAGCCGGTATTTATGATGCTGAAGGTTGTTTTTATTTTGATGAAAGAACCAATTATAAATCTCCTTATCCTGTAATTGCTCTCCACATGAACAATCCCAAATTAATAACCCAAATCTCCGAGGTATTTATTAAAGATAAAATAAAACATTCTTTCACTTCAAATTATTCTACTCTTTATATTTATGGTAAAGAAAGTGTGCAAGATTTTTTATATAAGGTTAAATTGTTAAATCCTAAGTATGCAGAAAAAATCGATTTATTGAAGAAGATTTAGTCTTGGTATAAAACGATCATTTTGGCAAAAATTAGTTGTAATCTAAAACTGTTTTGTTATATCAAATGTTCTTCTGCTGATAATTTGTAATTATGTATTTCGTTTATGGAGAACCATAAGGCAAGCTCTTTTTTGGCTTGCTCGGCATCTTCAGAGGCATGAACAAGATTCTTTCCTTGCTGGTAAGTTTTAACATAATTCCTGCTCGCATGACAGAAGTCCCCTCTTATTGTTCCAATTGGAGACTCTCCAGGGTAAGTTGTGCCTACAATTTTCCTTACAGCTTCTATTGCGCTGCTTCCTTGAACTATCATTGCTATGATGGGGCCGGCTGTTAAGTAATTTACAAGATATTCTCTTACTTTTTTGCCATGCCTTTGCTCCATTTGCTCAGTGTAATGTTTTTCTGCAAAGGTTTTATCAGCATGAACCATTTTCATGCCAACTATTTTCAGTCCTCTTTGTTCAAGCCTTTTTATAATTTCGCCTATGAGCCCTCTTTGAACTCCGTCTGGCTTTATTAGAACTAGGGTTTGTTGTATCATTTTACTCTTTTTCCTTTTTCTCTTCTTTCTTTTTTCTGCTTTTGTGCTCTTTCTCTGGCTTTTCTTCCTTTTCTTCTTTAATCACTTCTATAAGCTTTTCTTTTGTGTCTTCAATTTTTACTTCATACTTTTCAGTGCCCGGATTAAACTCCACTACTGGCTCAATTATTTTTTTGTCTTCTTTTATTTTCTCTTCTTTTACATCTATTTTTTCTTGCTCCTTTAATTTTTCCAGTTTTAATATTCTTATCTCACAAAGGGCCAATGGATAGATTTTCTTTAACTTTAGAGAAAGAGGCTTTTGAAGCCTGTTGGAAATTATGTCTGAGAATACTTCTTGGTAAGTTTTGCTTTTGGCATAAACCTGGAGCCAGTCTATCACTTCTTTTCTTAGAGCGTTTCTTACCCTCCTTGAAACTCTTTTTCTAGTTATTAAGAAAGGTTTGATTCTTATCTGCGCATCTTTGCATTCTGCGAGGAAAGATTCTTCGACGTAGCTTATTTTTCTTCTTAGCATCCTTCTTATATAAAAGGACAAGAGAGTTAATTTGGTGGGATAAGCAACTGCTTTTCCTTTTTCCACTTTAATTTTAAGCAAAACTTCAATGCTTTTCCCCCTTAACTGCCTTGTTAAGTCCAGCTTTATTGCTTTGCCGTTAAGCGATTCGATATTATATGTTAGTGCATCAACAGAAGAATTAGTTAAAGGGACTTCTATTTCAAAAAATCTTTTTTTTAGTGTAGCCATTTTATCCTTTGCCTCCCTCTTTAGATTTATCCCCCTCTTCTTTTGCCCCTATCTGTACCTTGCTTGTCCTCTTGCCTTTTTTCTGCATTGTGGATTTTTTACATACTGAACAAGTATACATTGTATTTGTTTTTTTAGTTGATTTTGTTTTTCTTTTGAACTTGGTTGCTGCTGGTTTGCTTCCCCACTTTCCAAGATTTCCATAGCCTCTTCCCTTGCCTCTCTTTTTGGCACGAAGCATAGATCCTCTTTTCATCGCCCCTCTTTTATGCCCTGAAGAGACCTGGCTAACTTTATGTTCGGTATGCTTTTTGCAAAAAGGACAATACCTTTTAGTTTTTTTAGGTAATCTCATCGTAGTAATTATAGTTTAATAAAGTGTAGAGAAAGAAGGGGTTTTTAAAGCTTATCCTGCTGTTCTGTTTGTAATAAGGTTAAGGATAGGCTGGGGAATTATTGTATTGCCTGATATGACCCTTAAAACCGCCCAGGCTAGTATAATTATTATGATTGCAATTATCAACCTTTTTATATTTAATCCTCTTTTTCTTTTTTCAAAAGAGTAGCCGCATTTCAAGCAGAATTTGTCCTCTTGTTTCAGTTCTGAGCCGCATTGCGGGCAGTATTTTACCCCTTTTTTTACTTTATTCTTCGCCATATAAGTATATATTTTCTGGATTTATAAATATTGAGTTTTAATGGTCCTGCAAGGGATCGAACCTTGGATCTCATCCACGTCAAAGATGCGTTCTGCCACTGAACTACAAGACCGTAAAAAAACAAGGTTTAGGAGGATTTTAAAGGTTTTTGTTGAATTGTTGCTTTTAGTTTTACTTACTAACTTACTAAGTAACTAATTAACTAAGAAAGGTTTATATATTCTTGATTATTGAAAATACAATAAAAAAGAGGAAATGGGAAGAACAAGGATATGAAAAAATATCTGCTTTTAATAGAAGACGAAAAATTGTGGGAGAAGTTCAAGGCTTCTATAGAGAAAGACATTAATACAGAAATAATGGCGCTCATAAAGAAAATGGTGAAAAAAGATGATAAAGAAACTAAGAAGGATTAACATAAGTAAGAAGGCTGCAAGCCTGGCGATTTTCATAATAATAGCCATACTTTTAGTTGCAGCCATTATCTTAGTTTATGTGCTTAGAGAAAACTTTACAATTTCTACGCTTCCTAAGGAAGTAAGGCCCGTTTACGATTATTTTTCGAGCTGTATTGAAGAGGAGACTAGAATGGCGGCTCTTACAATGGGTTCTCAAGCAGGATACCTTGAACTGCCCGAATTTGAGCCAGGAAGCGATTACATGCCTTTTTCCTCGCAACTAGACTTCATGGGGGCTGTTCCTTACTGGTATTATGTTTCAAGAAATGGCGTAGCTAAAGAGCAGGTACCTAGCAAGAACAAAATGGAAGAGCAATTAAGGCTATATCTTAAAGAGAGAATAGACGAGTGTAGCTTTAAGGCCTTTGAGGAAAATGGATTTACAGTAGAAAAAGGAGATATCGATGTTAATGTAGCAATAGAAGATACGAAAATAAACGTGGATGTAACAATGCCTTTAACAGTTTCCTTTGAAGACAGCAAGGGGACAAAGACTGAGCATCAAGTAGAAGTGGATTCGAAATTAGGAAAATTTTATGATCTTGCTAGTAAGATTTATAGTAAAGAGCAGGAAACAGAATTTTTAGAGAATTATGGAGTAGATATTTTAAGACTGTACGCGCCTGTTGATGGAAGCGATCTTGGATGTGCCCCTAAAATCTGGTCTAAAGCAGCTGTGAAGGAGAATCTTACCCAGGCTCTTGAGGCAAATACTAGAGCTATAAAAATTAAGGGAGATTACTACGATTTAGGGAAAGAAGAAAACAAATATTTTGTTCAGGATTTAGGAGATAGAGTTGAAGAAGAAGTTAATTTTCTTTATTTGAGAAATTGGCCTATGAAATTTGAGGTATGGCCGAGCGAAAGCAACATTTTAATGGCGGAGCCAGTTGGATTACAGGAAGGTTTGGGCATCTTGGGTTTTTGTTATGTGCCTTATCATTTTGTCTATGATTTTTCCTATCCTGTTTTGATACAGATTTATGATGGGGAGGAACTTTTCCAGTTTCCAGTTGCGGTTGTAATTGATAAAAATACCCCAAGGCAGGCTCCAGATGTAGAAGGATTGCCTGAAGTTGTGCCAGAACTGTGTGAGCACAAACTTACTGAAATGAAGGTTTATACTTATAATACTCAATTAGACCCTGTTCCTGCTACTATAAAGCACAAATGCTTTGACACGAGCTGCTATATTGGAGATACATTAATAGAAGGACAGGATGCTGTGCTTACGGCAAATTTCCCGCAGTGCGTTAATGGCTATATTATTGCAGAGGCCGAAGGATATAAGACAGCAAAACTTGTACAGAGCACCGTAACTGCTGGAGAGGCAGTTATTGTTTTAAATAAAAAGTATAATTTGGATTTGGAAGTAACCAAAGATGGGAGTAGCTTGAATGAAGAATATGCTATTGTTACTTTTACAGGTGATGAAACAGCCACTGTTGTTTATCCTGAGCAAAAAAATATAGAGTTGACAGAAGGAGATTATGAGGTAAAGGTCTATGTTTATGCTAATTCGACTATTACTCTTGCTGGAAGCAGCACTGAAAAATGCATAGAAGTTGCAAAGTCTGGAATTGGAGGGGTTTTCGGAGCGACAGATGAGAAGTGCTTTACCTTGGAGATTCCAGAGCAAGTGGTGAGCTTTGCTGTTTCAGGAGGAGGAACACAAAAGTATTATGTTACAGAATCAGAGCTTGAATCAGACAAATTAAAGATAGATGCAACAAATTTTGGAAAGCCGACTAAAGTAGAAGAACTGCAGGAAAATTACAATAAAATCCAGACTGAAAATTTAGATATGCAATTCGGATAAAATGGAAAACAACAAGATAAGTGGAATAGGAATGCTGATTTTAGCTGTGCTTGCTTTAAGTTTATTTGTTGTTAGTGCCCAAGCGGATTATAGCTCTTCTACATTTGGAAATTACCAGACAATTGGCTCTTCTGTAAACACTCAATTTTATCAGCCAGGAACTTACAGCACTACTGGATGGACTTCCCCTAGTATTTACTGGCCTGACTTTAATAGAGAAATATGCAGGCAAAGGCAGGACTTTATTGTGCAGGTATTGCCTGGAGGATGCCAGCCTGCTGTTGTTAGAAGTGATTTATTAGAAGAACAGAACGTTCCTGTTTTCTGTAAAATAATGCTTATTCAGACAAATCCACTGATAGATGTTTCGAGGGTTAAAACAATAAGATTTCCAGGGAGCCCTCCAAAAGGAGTTGCAGGCATAACTTATTTCCCTCCAAGATATAATTTAATGCAGAGAAACAATATTGCAGATACCCCTATTGATGATAACATAGGATATTTTGTAGTAAGCTTGAAAAAAACACCCAATGAATCAGCAATGCCTGATTGGATCGAGGGTAATTTAACAGCAATAATCGATTATGATGTTGAGAGCGCTTTGGGGACGGGGAGGACTAATTTTTATGTTTCTGAGGTTCCAGAAGGAGACTGGTTGAGAGATTATAAGTTTTATAGCTTTTGGAAAGGTAAGGGTTATTTGAGAATGGAATCAATTGAGTCTGATCAGGTGAGAGTTTCTGTTTACAGAGACTTTGATACAAAAGAAGCTACGCAGACTATAAAGAAAGGAGCTACTGGAGACCCAATTTATCTAGGCGGATTTTACTGCGCAGCAGGATTAAAAATAACAGTAAACAGCATAACTGCCCCAGTTGAAACTGCTTTGCTTCAGATTGGGGACGATACAATTTGGGTTGCAAAAGATGACAAGATAATGGATGGTAAATGTACTGTTAACGAGGTCAAGGTAACCGACTCGGGTGGAAAAGTCACAATAAACTGCCCTGTAACTAATGGCAAATTTGATTTATCTTTGAATTACGGGAAGGTAAACTTAACTATAGGAACTGGGCCTGAGGGAGAGTATGGAATTGGGAAAGAAATAGTTTCTGGGCAAAATATCTATCTTGCTTATTCTGGAACCTGGAAAAATGGAGAGGTTGCAAGACCTGTTGCAGTAATTGTTTCAGACCCTTGGGTTAAGACAGCAATGGCTTTCCAAGAAAGAGAGCTATTCTCTGTTGTGGATAAGATTGTTATGGACAAAAATAATAGAGCTTTAGACTATGAGGAATTAAAGAAAAAAATCCGAGATTCGATTATTTCATGGTATAACCAAAAAGTTCCAGAAAGCAAGAATAATAAAATTATAGAAGCTAATATTTTAGTTTTAATCGATAAGGCAGGAATAAAGCCAGAGGGGACAATTACACCGATTGCTTTGCAAGGACAGCAACAGAGTTCTACTATTACAATAAAATTAGGGGCCTTAGAGAGCCTTAAGAATAAAGAATACAGCGATGATGACCCAGCTTATGTTTATTACAAGAAAGCAATTCAGAGTTATAGAGACTTAGTTGACTTTTATCCGCAGGAAAAAAGATTGGATGATGATTATTTTGAGCCTTATGCTGCAGAAGCTCTTTCAAAAGCAGCTATTCTTGCACAGCTTTTTGGCAGGGTTGAAGAGCGGGAAGAATTTTATTCGAGATTAAGGGCAGATTATCCTGATTCTTCCTGGACAAGTTTGACTCAGCAGAGAATAGACTCTCTTAAAAGATATGATACAAAAGAGTCAAGAGCACTTGTCAATTTAAGGGAAGGGAGTTATTTTGTGAGTGTTTTAGGATTTAAGAGACCAACAAAAGACACTCTTGGAGTGGATTTAATGATAAATGGGGTTCAGGAAAGATTGGGGAAAGATGAGATATTTCATCTTGACCAAACTGAAGAGCGTGGGACAACAACTTCTGGTTTTATAGAAGGTAAACCAAAAGCTACAACAACATTGACAAAACTTTCTGAGTTCAGGCTGCCTGCTGAAAAAACAAGCTATACTATTGGTGGAACAACTTATATCTTTAAAGTAGAGCTTAAAGAAGGTAAATATAATTTTGTAGATAGCGCGGGCATAGTGATTGTTAGCGGCGGGTTAACTGACACTTTGGAGAAAGTAGGCATAACTTATATAAAAATTCCAGTTGCGGATATAAATGTTAATGCATATGACAGCTTGTTTGAGGGGAATCCTGCTAGAAACCAATTAACTACTACAACTACTACATCAATAGGAGAGACACTACAGGTAACAAAGATAGAGGATAACAAAGTTACCCTTGTTTATAATAAACCTGCTGTTGGCAACACTCCCGCTATTGTAAATAAGCAAGAAGAACTCGAGACAGACAAAAAAGAGAGCGTTGTGTTGGGAACAAACACTATAAGGCTTTTGAAAATTGATATGGAGAAACAGGCAAAGCTTACTTTGGATTCTGAGGTAAGAGGGCCACGAGCTTATGCTAATTTTTCATTTAAGATTGGAATTGAGAAAAGAGGCATTCAATTAAGCCCGGAAAAGACAAAAGAGATGATGGATAATATCGAAGAGACAATTAAAAAATGGGAAGATATTAACGAGAAACTTGGGAAAGTTGTTAAAGGATTAAAGGGAGCATGTTTTGCAACTTCTATGGTACTCACTGCAAAGAACCTTGTAACCGGATTTTCAGGAGGCGCGATGGCAAGAAACGAGTTAATGACTATGCCAGGAGGGTGGAATGATTATTGCGAGAAAATGGTTAACGAAGGGAAGTATTACAATATTCAGGCCTGCCTTCTTGATAAAAACCCTGAGATAGAGAGCGATGTTTCTGCCTATTCTAAATGTATCCAAAATACAAATGATAAATTAGAGCAGGCAAGAAGCGGGATTACTGAAAGAACTGATATTTTGGATATTGAAGGGCAGGTAACTGACAGACAGCAAATGGAGAGCAAATTTAGGAGTTCTATTAATTGCGCCACTACTTCTGGTGTGGACTGTAGCAATTTAGGTTTTGATGCTACAAGAGAGATTTATACATTAAATTGTGTGCGTAGTGGGACTGTCAGCACTGAGATGAGCAATGCAGTTTTCGATAAATTAAACAGGACAGAGACAGAAGCCCTTGCCAGATACAATGAGGATCAAGCAAGGAAGGATGCAGCAACTAAAGTGCAGGCTCTTGGAATGAAAATGACTTATTTGGATGGAGATAGCACAACAAGAGCCAACCTTTATCAGGCAAAACCCACTGATAGGTTTGTGACTGCTTCTGGAACTGGAATTCAATCAAACGAGTGGCTTGTTGCAACAGTTGTTCCTAAAGATTACAAGAAAGATGGTACAGGAGGATATAATATAGGAGCTTTAGGAGGATTGCCTGTTTTAATACAGGTGCAAGATAAAGATAACGATGGAGTTTTTACGCGCGATGGAACAACCCAGATTTATGATCAAAATGGAAACCCGATTAAGTCTGATTCCCCAGAAGGTGCGGCAGTTATAGCTTATTTATCTCAGAACAGAGCCAGCAGATTTGTCAAGACAGATGCCAAAGCTTACGAGAACAAAATAACAAATCCTGAAAAATTAACTGTGAAATATTTTGAGAGAGCCCCTTACAAAGGATTGCCTGCTGAAGTTCCATTTGATGTGCAAAATGGATGGTATGCTGAAATGGAATATGTACTTTCTGGATTTGGAAAGCCATACGATGAATCAGGAAGAATTGCTAACTTTTATATATGCAATGTTGGAGCTAACGGGAACATTGAATTCAAGAGAAATGCAGATGATATATGCAGATATTATAATGGAATAAGCGATGAGCTTGGATTTCCAGGATTAGATGCAACTCAATCTAGAAACTTAGTTGCAAGGGCAAAACAGGCAGTTGTAGAAGCTTCTAAGTATTATGGAAAGAAAGAGGCTTATATTAATGGGCAGAAGTTTGGAACAGGAACTTCTTTTTCAGGAAGTGGAGGAAGATGTACAGACTTTATGTCTCCTAAAGACTGCAATATAATGTTCAATGTCTGTGACCCTGTAATATGCCCTGCATCGAGATGCGATTTAGGTGGAACTTTCCCAGTTGATAATGTAATCCAGACAGGAATTATAGGGAGTTTAGTTTTATGCCTACCTAATATAAAAGAAGGGATTTACATTCCTGTCTGCTTGTCTGGAGTGCATGCAGGAATTGAAGGGTATTTGAGCATTTTAAAAGCCCACAGAGACTGCTTAAATGAAAGTTTAACAACTGGAAAAACAATAGGGATATGCGATGAGATAAGAAGCATTTATTTATGTGAATTTTTCTGGAGGCAGATGGTTCCATTCTTTGATGTAATTGTTCCGCGCCTGATAGAAAGTTTCATGGGACAAGGAGCAAGAGGCGGGGGAGAGTATTTAACAGTGCAGAATGCTTGGGATAATACTCAGAAGTCTATTGATTATTTTAATAACGAGTATGCTGTTAATTCAATGAAAGCTTTCCAAATGCGCTCGACAGAAGAAGCTGGAAGCGAAGTATGCAAATCTTTTGTATCAACAAGATATCCTACAGACTTTGATTTGCTGACAGAGCCAGACTCTCCTGTTCAATACCATGCTTGGTTTGATGAGAATGTCATGACGACTGCAACTCCATATCCAACCTCTCACTATAAAGTTTATTATCATATTTATGCTGGAAAAGACCAAGGAGCTTATTACGAAGTTTATTTGACAGATATTGCAGAAGAGTTCACAACTAGGTATACTTATCAGTCAACTTACTTTGTTGTACCAGAGGCACAGGGTTATATTCCTTCTGGCGGTAGTGTTGATGAAGCAAAAGACTTCACAGCCCCTTCTGGATATAAGAAACTGTGTGTAAGAATCAATGGGCAGGATGAGTGTGATTTTGGGAAAGTTTCAACTTCTTTTGCTGTGGATTATATTTCAGATAAGTATGCTGCAGAACAAGCACAACAGGACATAACCACAAGCAAAGAGTGTGTTGCAGGCACTCCTTCTTTGTATAGCATGGCGCAGCCCAATCTTCAGGCAGGAGCAGAAGAAGCTGTTGAGCCTGAATTATACAACCAAGGAATTGTAAGAGTGTGTTCTACTTATAATCCAGGAAGACAAGTAGATGCCAAAGGCGAGTATGATACAACCAATTCTACTTTTGATAGGTGGAAAGATGTTGGATACTGCGACGATACAACTTTGAGATGCTGGCTGGATACAGAGTCTGTAAAAGATGTAATAAAGAACAAAGATCTGGAAAAACAGGTGTTAGATAGCGTGGATACGAGTGTTATAGGAAGCATGGATGCTTTAACTCCTGAGAGCTCAAAAACAACGAGCAGTACAGGAGATTTGTTAATTACAGAAACATTAAACAAAGTACCTAAGGAATTGCCTACAACTGCTACAGACAAAGATAAAGCAGATCAAATAGCAGCTACCGATACTGCAATAAAAGAAACAGAGGATAAATTCAAAGAGCTTTCTGAATTAGCTCCAAGCAACTCTTACAAAGCAAGAGGTTATCTGTTATTGGGAAAATTATACGAAGATGTTGCAAGAAAATTAAAAGGAGAGGAACCAAAGCCACCAGCAGCAAACCCCACTCAAGAAAGCCAGAAGGTTGAAGTTAAACAGGCAGATGATAATTATCCGATTGGAGCAAAGGTTACTTCTCAAAATAAAGGTTATGAGGGAGTATGGGCGAAAGGGTACAATAATTACTGGATAAGTCAAAAAGATGAAACAAAAACTGCGACATTTGAACAACTAATGCCTGTAACTTCTTTTGTAGATTCTGCAGCAAGCTCGAGTGGAACTACGACAAATACTGGGACAAGCGCAGATACTTTAACAATAAAAGAGGAAGATTGGATTGAAGGACCTGTTGATGGAGTCGTTTTTGAGCATGAGAAAATGTATAATTTTTACTTCAAATATGAAGGTTCTTCTTGGAAAGTAGCTGATGGGGCAAATTGGATAGGGGGGGATAAAAAATTTGCTGATTTGGTATTTGTAGAGTTTCAAGATTTGCATTTAGGTGCGGCTAAACAATTAGCTATTGGAGGTTATGACGCATTTCTTAGAGATTTTGCAAAAGTAAAAACGGACTATCAAGAAGGGCTTAAAAAAATAATAACCTACTCATTCCAGAATAATGTTAAGATTAATGTTTATTATAAGGATGGAAGGTCCTTGGGCAGCTATTCGACTAAGGGGCAGTTAAAAGAACTTTTTGATAAAATCAATTCAGATTAATAAGCTTAGACAAAACTATTTAAAACATTATTTCTTTAATATTTCATGGCAATGTCAATAAAGATGGTGGTAGTAATAACACTAAGTATTATCATGCTTATTTCTGGGAGTGTTTTTGTCTGGAAAGTTGTTGAAATGAGAAATATTGTAAGCGCTGTGCCTATGCCTGGGAAAGTTGGGAATATAAAAGTGGAAGTTATGCCAGAGTCTTCTCAGTTAGGAACTTTATTTTTCGTTAGGGCAAAATATCTTGAAGAAAGAGAGCAGCAGGAATTGAGGCTAAATGTGGAAAACGGAAACTATGTAGGCGAGGTAGATGTTTATGATGATGGGAAACATTTTGATGGAAATCCAAACGATGGTATTTATGGAGGTTATTTTGATTCAAAGAATAAGCAGGTAGGAAGGTACCAGATAAAAGTAGATGGTATTGAGAATTTTCTTGCCAGTTTTCTTGTTAATGAGCCTGGATGCGAGCTTATAGAAGGAGAGTACAGCGGAAAACAGATTAATTTTGTTTTTCTTCCATATGGCTACAGCGATTATAATAATTTTAAGGAGGATGTCAAGGAATTAATCAAAGGACAGGATTCTCTTTTAGGTATAGAGCCTTTTAAGTCCAATAAAGACAAGCTAGCTTTTTTTATTGTTAATACAACTGAGAATCTGGAATGTGAGGTGGGATGCAAAAATGTTTCGACTCTTGTTTGCTGCAACAACAAAAAAGTTATGCAAGAGGCTGCAAGATGCGATTATGATAGCGTGGTAGTTTTAATTAAAAGCAATAAAGAGTGCGGCTCTGCTTCTTATTATGCTAAAGTATGTGCAGATAATTCTTATGCTAACCTTGTTTTAATCCATGAATTGGGCCATAGCTTTGGAGACTTAGCAGATGAATACGTTTATGCTGATTATTTTGGAGATTATTCTGTTGGGGAGGTTGATGAATTTAACTGTGATAAAGAGGGATGCAACAAATGGCAAAATATCAGTGAAGGCTGCTTTAAGGGTTGTACCTATTCTAACCTTTACAGGCCTAAAGAAAAAGATTCTATCATGTATGACCTTTATCCGGAGTTTAATACCGTCTGTAATAGTCATATTCAAGATCTAATTGACAAATATAATGAAGATAAAAATTCTGTTGAACTTAGCGAAAAAAGTTATTTTGTCAATCTAAAGTATAGCAAGGGTGAAATTTCTTTTGATAATGTTTTCCTCAAACCTATAATGTCGTGGCAGGACTTTAGAAAGTCAGATTATAGCATAGAAGTTGTTGGAACAAATGGGAAGATATTTAATTCCAGCCTTTACATTCCTGATAAGATGTTCCCTATACCGCCTAATGGAACGCTGGTTTATGAGGATAATTTTGATTTTTCTTTGGCTATTCCCTATTCAGAAGAAGCAGAAGAAATAAACATTTACAGGGAAGACAGACCGATAGCCTCTACAAAAATCAAGCTTCTTTCTGAGGGTTGCGGCGATGGAGAATGCGAGGAGCCTGAAAATCGCGTTTCGTGTGTAGTCGATTGCGGCATT
Source organism: Candidatus Woesearchaeota archaeon (assembly GCA_964651965.1). Classification (GTDB taxonomy): domain Archaea; phylum Nanobdellota; class Nanobdellia; order Pacearchaeales; family GW2011-AR1; genus MFWN01. The sequence goes on from CAZYZS010000004.1 coordinate 42,503, forward strand.
CTGGATAATTTCTGCGAAACTGGTTCCTGCGACCCAGACTGTCCGAGCCAGAAAGACTGCAAAAAAGATGAAAGAATAATCTGGATTTCAGTCGCAGTCTTGCTTGGCGGGGGATTTTTATTAATGACGTTTATGACTATGTGGATGGTTGGTAGCAGGTCGTAAAAAGAATAGAAATGCGGGGAGTATGCAGGATACTATCTCGGCATAATGCTGCGAATTTTTTTTCGCCTGTTTTATCCCGCCGGTTACCTTAATGCCTTCTAGTATCTATATTTTTGGTATATTGTTGTCATATCTAATTAACTTCTAAAAGTGCATCTAGTGAATTAGGACAAAATGTTACCTTTTTCCTATTTAGATCATAATAACCTTGTACATAACAAAAATTTCTATCATGAAATGTTTGAGGCCCTTTATTTGAAAGACTAAGTTTTAGACTATTAATTTTTAGATTAAAGAGTTCTTCTTGAAATTCTGAAATCTCTTGGTCACTTGCAGCAGAATTACAACAGCTTACAAGTCCTAGTTCGTACCTGTGGTCGTATTCTGCAGTTCCAATTATCAACAAGACGGGGCTTGCAACTAATTCTGCTTTATTCTGCAGTCCAATTTTTGGGATATCCATTCCAACACCATATTCTTCAATAAATAATTTTGTGTCTCTTAAAAAAGCCACATCTCCCGGTGATGGAATTGAAACGTGAATTTTCTTAGAAGGATGGGTATGCCCATCTAGGAATAAGTAAGAATCATCCAAAAGTTCTGCATACTCCTTAGACTTATTATATGGGACTGGCACTTCTATTTCTAAATCTTCATCCCTTCTCTTTAGGTATTTATTGAGTAAAGCATGATATTTGCCGTACCTCTTTATGTATCTATTGCAAGCTTGAATATATGCATTTTCATCCTCATGTAAAAGAGATAGTGGAGGTTTAGTTGGAGGAGGACCAAACTTTTTTTCAAATTCCTGGAGTAATTTTAAGTGTCTTTGAGTTGGCCTGCCTACTTCATTGGGATCTCCAACTTCTATTTTATTAGAATAATAGAAACCATTTTCTTGTTTGCTTCTCATAATTTTAAAGCGAGTTTCATATCCTGTTAATTGTGAATGCCCAATACATATATCTAAATATGCTCTGAAGAGGAGACTGTTCATTTCCTTGAGTAATCTTTCTGAATTAATCTTATCAATTATTATTCTTTCTTTCATTTTCCACTGGAAGAGACATAGAAAACACTATTTAAATGTTAGTATCTTTATAGTGGTAACAAACATAAAAGTTTATAGGGCTGGTTTTTATTTGATTAGAAAGAGCAAGATTAGAACAAGGAAAGAGATAAAAATGGTGATAAGAATAAAGCGAGAAGTTGTTGAAGATGAAAGACCCGTTGAGGGATATATAGGAAGATTTGGATACCTTTACCGAGAATAACTTGATTTGTTGCTTGAGCAACCTCAGATGGAGAGATCTACTTTTTATTATATCCAAGCATCTTTCTTTGCTTTTATACGAGTCTATTTTTATCTCCTTTTCACGCTTTCCAAGTTTATATTTCTCTGGAATAAATTTGAGCATATAGAAAGTTCGCATGAAAATTCCAGAAAGATTGTATGCGGGGAGTAGGTCCTAAAAAATTCTTGCGAATTTTTGGGAACCATTCGCACAAGAGGTGTGCTCAGGCAATCGAAAGGTTCGATTCTGGAGGGCGCGCTGTCAACGGACAGAGGGTTGACTTAAGCTTTAGCTGTTTTCTACAAACTCTTTCCTAAAGAGCTTTATGCGGGGAGTAGGAATCGAACCTACGCAGGCACTAAGCCACTAGGTCCTAAGCTTGGCTTTTTTTAAGAATTTCTTAAAAAATCTAGCCCGTTTGACCGCTCCGGCATCCCCGCATAAAATGGAAAAGAAAAAAGGCTATAAAAAGATATTGTAATTGCTTTTTAGTCTCTTAGAAATCCTTCTTTGTTAGTTATAAGCCTTTTTCCATGGGTTATTATTGCCATTCTTTTTAATATTTTTGGAAAATTGTTCTTAAGCCCTATTATTTGGCAGTGTATTTCATTTAGGTTTTTTGCATATAAGTCTATTTCATAGTCCCATAATCCTATTGTTTTAGACAGATGTTTTATGTTTTCTATCGAATGAAGGTACTTTTCAAATTTTTCCAGTTCTTTAGTATTTTGTATCTGGATAAGCAGCTTGTATACTTCATAGTCGAACTTGCCTAAATTTAGTGAAAGATAAAAGCCGGTAATTACGCCTTTCTTTTTAAGATTTTTAATATTATCTGAAACTGTTTTTGGAGTAAGACGTGTTTTTCTTGATATTTTAAGTATTGTTGCTCTTGGAGAGGGCCTGAGTATTAGGAGTATTTTCTTTTCTGTTTTGCTAAGCCCGGAAATTGAACAGGTTTTTGTTAACTCTTGGGTACTTTGTTTATTTTCATGCAAAAAAGAATATTTATGGAAGAATTCTTTTTCTGTAATAAGCATGTCTTTATGGTCTATAATTTCCAAAAACTTTCCTTCAAATTTGCTTATCTGAGAGATAAGCTCATCTAGGCTATGGACAATCATGCATATCTCTAAATCATAGTTTCCAAAGAGCCTTGCTGCCCATAAAATATTTTTGTTCTTTTTGGTTTCATTAATAATTCTTGTTTCAATTTCTTCGTTGTAATTTAACAGGCTATAAAAAATTTTTACCATCCTGTAATTTAGGTTAAGATAATTAATTCCTGCAATATTATGGCTCATCAGCTCTTTTAACTTCTCAAATCTTAAAGCAACAGAATTTTTAGATAATCCTACTTTTTTTGCTATTTTAGAAAATGGTTGCCTGAAATCTAAATCCAGTTCTGCAAGAATCTTATAGTCTTTCTTGTCAAGCTTTAATTCTTCCATAAAATATATATGTATAATTAATATATAAATTTATCTTTTATCTTTAATTTTTATATTTTCTATTACAATAATATATTTTTTTAAAATTTTTTATATTATTGTTCTAAAATAGGGTGTTAACATTTTATATAGTTTTTATTCTTGGATAAGGAATGGCAGAAGAAAACCAAGAAGATGAGCTTGATAGGGATTTTAAAAATTTCGATCCAGAATATATGAATGCCTTTAGTGATGTTATAGGATATGTTTATGGCTGCAGGATGTGTAGGAATTATACTTTTGACAGGGATGCTGAAGAAATTTCTTGTTCTAAGGGGTATTTTAATGAATCTGGTCCTGGTGCCAGCTGTAACGAAAAGGATTGTAATGGGAAGGAGTTTAGATTAAATCCAAATACAAGATGGCTAAGGGCAGTTTATCATTTAGACAAGGACAAGATTCAAAAAGAAGTGGAAGGCAGGATTTTAGATAGGAGAGTGTTTAAAGATATTGATAAATTTTCAAGAGAGCGATTTTATAGGGATAATAGAAGTGATTTTAGAAGCATAATTAGAGCCCTTCAGATTTGGGAAGTATCTACTTCTACGAAAGAAGAACTTTTAATGGCAGATGCTATTATTGCTTATGCTTTTGGATTTGGCTCAATAGAAAAAAACGAAAGGCCAACAAACGCAATATACGACCCTACAATAGATGTTCCTGGAAAAAGCAACGAGGCATTAGCAGATTTGATAGATGAGCATTTAAAACAGAATAAAAATATAGGATTAGAGGATGTTTTTGCTCAGGGGGAGGTTGCTGATGCATTTTCAAGTAAGAATGGATTTAAAAGAAAATTTGGAAATGTTGCAAGAGCAAAAGATGGATATCTTAGCACTAAAGGAGTTACTGATTATTTTGTGAATAATGGATTGAGGAGTTACAAGAATATCGCTGTTTTTGCCCATCCCCTGCATATGTACCGATGCGTAAAAACTTTAGAAAAAAGCTTAAGTGATGCAAGAAGCGATGCTAAAATTTTAGTGCCAAGCACTTGGAGAGTTCCTTTTGATGAAAAGTCTGTTCAGCCTTGGACTAGAAATCTTAGGGCATGGATCTTTAGTGAAATTATCTCGAGAATAAATGCTATAATAAAGGGGGATATTATAGTGGATTAAAAATGTCAGAAAATATTATAATAAAACTTGAATTGCCAGATAATGTAATTGGAGATCCACAAGTTATAAAGAAATTAAGAGAAGGATTTAATATACAGTGGTTGGAAGATAGCGAAGAAATTAAAGAAAATAAAGTTACCTTGCCTTCTTTGCCAATAATATTATATTCTCATGCGCATAGAGTCATACCTACTGATAGATCTGGCGATGCAAGTAATGCATCTTCATCAATACATCAAGATATCAAAGAACAGAATATAAGGTATTGGATTCACCAAGTTTTTGTATATAATGGAAAATATTTTAAGAAAGACAATAAGGGGGTAATACAAGCTGATGAACATTATCTTGGAATTATCGTCCCAGTTCCATTAAAAGAATCTTGTCAAGAAGATTCTATAAGTTTAAGCGACTGGTTTAGAAAATATCCTTTAGATTCACATGCAGCTACTTTACTTGGTCCGGGAACGCGTCAAAAATTATTAGATGCTGTCCAGGTGGGTGAGGCAGATTCAAGTGAAAAAGCAGAATTTAGTGTTAAGGGTTTATCTCTACCAGAAATTGTTCCAGCGTCATTTCATTATTATAATGCTTTCAGTTGTCATTATAGTGATAGTGCAGACATATATTTTAGTTATAAATGTTTAGAACATTCACGGAAAGTGGTAATAAAATAAAAATACAAAATGGAAACTAAAAATCATTCAACTAACCAACTATTTTGCGAGTTTATGAATCATCTTGCCAGAAAGAGCATAGAATATGCTGGAAGCGATGTCAATTGCAGTACAGCTTTTCAGAATATAACTGGGGGAGGATGGGAATCTTCTTTAGAGTATGTGATTGCTTGTTGTGATGAGATACTCGGCAGGCATACTGCATTTTCCTGGCATTATGAGCCTGATGAAGGTGTAGAAGAGGATAGAGTTTGGCCTGAGCGTTGGAGAGCTGACTTTGCTTTGAAATTAGGAAGAAAAATTCAAGAGTCGAATATAAGCTTATATTCCCAAGAAATGTTAAAGATGCTTAGTGATGGTCTGGGAGTTGGAACCCATGGGTTTTTTGGCTCAGATTATTATGTAGGGGATGTGGTAAAATGGGGGCTGGATTTTCTTTTAGAAAATGCACTTGACGAGGCAACTAAAAATAAGATTCAGGAGATTATAGGTTCAAAAGTTAAGAAAGAGACTGATATGTTTGGAAATGAACGCGAAATTCATCTTACTTCTGGCATGACTGCAGAAAAGTATGAACAAATTTATTTCTCTAAGGAGTAATAAGTTAAACATTAAATAAAAAACAAAAGAAGAAAAAATATAAAACAAATAAAATAAGAAAAAATAAAAAATAGAAAAAAGAAAAATAAAGAACTATTTCTTTTTTTTGCCCTTGGAGACTCTTGATTCAGCTTCTTTTATCTTGATTTTTTCCTCTAATTCTAGCTTTTCTAAAAGTTCTTTGTACCTGTTTCTGATTGTAACTTCTGTTATCCCTGCAACATCTGCAACTTCTCTCTGGGTTTTTTTCTCGTTGTTTAATAAAGCGGCTACGTATAATGCAGCTGCAGCTATACCTGCCGGGCCTCTTCCTGAGGTCAGTTCAGAAATCTCTGCTTTTTTCAGTATTTTAAGAGCGTCGTTAAGAGTTTTCGGGCTTAGGTGCAAGATAGAGCCAAATCTGCTTATGTAGTCTTTAGGCGAACTAGGAGTAACTTTGATTCCAAGTTTCCTTATTATAAATCTGTAAGTTCTTCCTATCTCTTTTCTCTCTACATCCGAGGCATTGGAAATTTCATCTAGAGTCCTTGGAATATCGTAGCTTCTGCATGCAGAATAGATGCAGGCTGCTATCACAGATTCCATACTTCTTCCTCTTACTAAGCCTCTTTGCAGGACAAAATTATAAATTCTGGCTGCTTCGTCTCTTACAACTGTAGGCAAGTTTAGGAATGATGCTACCCTTCTTAGCTCTGCCATTGCAAGTCTTAGATTTCTTTCTATCGATGTTGAGACTCTTTCCTGCCATTTTTTCAGCCTGAGAAACTTTCGGGTTGCTCCGCCTTCTAGCTTGTAGATATCGGAAATCTCTCCTACGTTGGTAGTAAGGCCTTTATCAAATTTCTGTATGCTTAATGGAGCGCCGCCTCTTCCTTTCTTTTCGCCTGACTCAGATTTTCCATACATCTCCTGCCCGGTATCGACCATCTTTTCTTCTACTACTAAGCCGCAGTCACTGCAAATAACTTCTCCTCTTTGTTCATCATAAGTAAGGTTTATAGAATCGCATTCTGGGCATCTTTTTATAAAAGTCATTTTGATTTTAGAGTTAAATTTATAAATCTTATGGTTGCGTAAGGTTTATAAACCTTTCGGTTGAGAGTATTTAAACCTTTGCCTAGAATTCCGTTTTCTCGTCTATAATTTAGTCTATCAGTACCCCTTCAACTTTGCCTTCTTGGCTTGGCCTGTTGGTTATTTTTGCCTTTCCTAGTTCGGTGTTTATAATTGCGCCTTTGACTAGGATGTTTTGCCTTGCTAAGAAGCGGTTGGATGGAGTTTCAATTACTGTAATTATTTTTGCTTTTCTTGCTTTTCTTGTTTTTTTGTCAATTAAATTAGCAATATCTGCTGAAAGAAGAACAGTTTTCTTTTTTCCGCCTCTACCTTTTATCTCCTTTTTTTTGGTTTCTTTTAATTTTACAGTTCTTACCTTGCCCACTTTCTCGTAGTGTTTCTTCTTTCTTTGCTGTTTGTACCTTCCGCCGGATATCTTTCTTCCTTTGTCCATTTTAAATTTCATGAAAAATCATATTTAAACCTTTGCTTTTTGTAAAGTCGATTTGCAAACTTTACATACAACTACTCTTTTCTATTCTTCAAGTAAGCCTTCTCCAAAAGCTATCTCAAACTTTCAATTCTAATTGCTATGCTGGATACTTAATTGAAAATTCTCGACGCCTGCTAGCTTTTTCCGAAGAGAAATTACTTTTTCATATTAAAACAGTTATCCCTATTCTAATATTGTCTGTAAGATTGCTGAGCATGAGGAGGCAATCGGGCAAAGTAGTGTTAAGATAGAGGTTTACTTTAAACTTTTCTGCGTTAGAAGCATATTTTCCAAAAGAGAAAACTTTAAAAAGTATTTTATCACAAAAGTATTATGGTTAACGGTATTGAGAGACCTCTTGACCTTTTGAATGGTTCAAAGGGAAAAGAAGTCTTGGTACAATTGAAGAATGACCGGCAATTAGTGGGGACGCTATTGGCTTTTGATATCCATATAAACATTGTTATGGAGAATACAAAAGAAATGCAGGCAGGAGAAGTAAAAAGAAATATTGGGCTTACCTTCTTGAGAGGAGACACAATAATCTTTATCTCCCCGGCATCAACAGTAGCAACTGAGAAAAAAGGAAAATCAGAAAAACAGTAAGTTCTTCTTTAATCCTTAAGCTAGTATTTTGCTGATTTCTCTATTTTGAATAGGTATTTGGAGTTTCGTATATTTCTTAAAATAACGTTTGCAAAAGAGAAAAGTTTAAAAAGCGTAGTATTTTCAGAGTGGTAACATGACTGAGCGAAATATTACAAGAAGAGGGTTTTTCGGATTGGTTGCAAGAACTGCAGCAGCAGGGTTAGCAGCAGTTGCAACATTAGATAGCCCTGTTGAATCTGCCGAAACCAATAAGGTTACAGAGAGGAAATCTTCAGCTGTTCCTGCAGATAGAAGTGATGTTGTTGCTTATGGAAACCCTTGCGCAAATTACCAACAAGGGGCGGTCTACGCATCCTGTAATAGCGATGGGGTCTGTAAAACAGGTTGCCCATTTTATGAATTAGAGCATCTTGGGGATTATCAAGGTGCAGGCGATGCTGGAAGATCTAATAGTTTGAAGGATACAAAAGTTGCGTATTTTCCTGGAGCAGATAGGCAAAATTCGGCTAATCCAGATCCGCATGCAAGATCTGCGCGAGTTGCAGCTTAAAAAATTTAAACTTCTATTTTCATCAAGTCTTCTGCAAGTTCTGTATTTTTGAAGATTTTTCTTGCTTCGTCTAGAAGAATTTTTTCATTGCTTTGGTATCTCTGGCTTATATGAGTTAAAATTAATTTTTTTACTTTTGCTTTTTTGGCAATCTCTGCTGCCTGACTAGCTGTTAAATGCATGTTTTCTTTTGCAAGCTCGCTATCTTCCTGATTGTAAGTGGCTTCTGCTATAAGCAAATCTGCGTTTTCTGCGGCTCTATAACAGTTGTCTGTAAGTTCTGTGTCTAGGATTATTGTTATTTTTTTACCTTTTTCTTTGTAAGTTAGATCTTTTGATTTTATTGTTTTTCCGTTGAATTTTATATCTTTTCCTTTTTGCAACTCTCCTATTAAAGGAGAACTTGGAAGCCCTAATTTTTCTAGTTTTTTCTTGTCTAATCTTACTTTATCTTTTTCAATAAAAGAGTAGGCATTGCAGGGAATTCCATGTTTCAGAGGAAAAGCTTCTATGTAAAAGTCTTTGGTATCCAGAAATTTTCCGTTTATTTCTTCTGTGTTTATTTTTATTTTGTCTTGAAATACAAACATGTTCTGGATTAAAGGCAAGAATCTCTTTGTATTTCTTGGACCGTAGACCTGCAGTGTTTTACTGTAGCTGTTTAATGCAAGGGTTTGAAGCAAGCCCGGAAGTCCGAGAACATGGTCACCATGCCAGTGAGTTATAAGTACCCTGCTGATTTTGCAGGGATTCAGTTTGGCTTTCCTAAACTGGCGCTGGGTGCCTTCTCCGCAGTCTATTAAGAGAGTTTCATCTTTATAGCTTAGAAGCATGGCTACATGATTTCTTCTGGCAGTTGGAATTGCCTGGCTTGTTCCGAGAAAAACTATTGGTATTTTCATAGAAAAAGATAGTAAATTAGGTTTAAATTCTTTTGCAGATGCTTTGCTTTCTGACTTTTACTTTTAAATGTCCATAATATTCTCGAAAACTTCGGGGCTCATTTTTCTCGATAATAACTTTCCTTAGAATTCCAACTAATTTAAAATGCGAGGCTAATGAGTCGGCGCAATTAATCGAATTATAAATCTGAGCGAAGTGAGGTCTTATTTGTGAAAGAAGTTCAGAGACTGTATAGGATAAACTATTTTCCTGCTAGCTTTTTAATATGTGGGATCCCAAGTATAAGAACTAAGATAAGAAGCACTACTATTACTCCGATTAATAACCCGGTGATCAAGCCACTTTCATATTTTCCTTTTTCTTGGGTATCTTCTGACGGTTCTGTAACATTCGCTGTTAGATTTACAGGCACAGGTTCTCCGAAGGTTTCTACTGTAGAATTTACTAATGGTAGCTGAAGAAGATTAAGGTTTTCTAATGGAGTCGCCATTGCGCATTTGTAGCATCCGATTACGGGGCATATGCCATCAGATTCTTGAACATTACAATTCCTTGCAGCTAGCAACCACCCCTTGTCGTACTCGTCAGTTTTAGAGCCCATCTGAACGAAGCTATTGCCGCATCCAGCTGGCTTGAAATAGAGAAGATTACCTATGCGCGAAGCGTTTGAAATTATTTTAATATCCTCTGCTGAAATCCCATAAACTATATTGTTAGTTACAAGCAACTTTAATGCCAATGAGGTTAGCCCTTCAGATTCTGGATATTTATCCATAAATTTAAGGCTTAAAGAATAAATTTTCGACTTATTACCCTCCTGGGATTGTCTAGCTACCATGAGTATTTCGTGCTTTGCATATATCGTATTAAAGTTTATCTCTTTATATTCTGTTAACCCTTCGCTGGTAGAAATGTTTACGCAACTTTTTTCAGTGCAATAGCTCTCAAGAGCCGCCATATCTATCCCAGAACCATTGGGGAAAACTATCGCTAGCTGATCCGCATTATTTATTATGCAAGCAGAAACAGCTTCAAAAGTTAGCACTAAAATTAATAAGCTTAAAAAACTCAAAGCCCCTCTTTTCATTCTTATTATAGCCGATTTACATTTATAAACTTTTCTTCTGTTTTTATTCGTGACTAAAACGAATATTTAAAAATGATGCTTTATTCTTTCTAGTATGGGCCCGTAGCTCAGCCTGGATAGAGCATTAGCCTTCTACAAGGCAGCTTAAAGAAAGCTAAGGGTCGCAGGTTCAAATCCTGTCGGGCCCGTTTTATTTTTGATTATAATTGTTTTATTGCATAAATCTTTAAATATTAAAGTTTTGTTTTTTAAGCATGGCTGGAAAATATTCTACGAGGATTGGCAGAAGAAACGTAGATGTGACTGCAGGTCTTCCTTCTTCAAGGGGGGCAGATTATGTTGCAGAAGAGATTCATTTTTCAGGGCATGAAACTAGAATGAAGAGAAGGGCTTTAGAACAGGTTCTCTTTATACAGGGATTAGTTCCTGCTGAAATGGATAGGAATTGGGATAATTCTGGTTTGGAATATGGTTTTAATGATCAACCTTATAGAGAGCAGGCAGGTAAGTCTGATACATCAGCACCAGATGTTTGGGTTGGCTTTGACAGTAAGGGTGGCAAATTAGGATTGAAGTTATCCCCTCACTTTGCCGGTGGAAGAGACGAAACAGAACTTTTCGGGTATGCTGCAGTTATTCTTAGTGCTATCGGCTGGTTTGTAGAGGACGGGAGGAATTTTACTCCCCCGTAACAATTTCTATGTCCAGTCTTTCCAGACCTTCGATAAATCTCTTGGTGATTCTGGCTACAATATTATTATCAACGTCATAGAGTTCTAGGTATTCTCCTTCTTCGATTGAGGTTTTCTCTAGGCTTACTGGGCTTCTTATCCCGCAGCTTTCTGAGTAGACAAAATCAGACATGCATCCTGAATAGTCTCTGCATAATCTGGTTTTTGTTCCGGAGGTTACTTTTCCCAAGGACATACTGCTTACATTATACCCTACTCTGCATTCTGACCATTCTTCGCAGATAAAGGAGGGTATACAATCTTCTTCTTTTATTTGTACAGTGTAATCTTTTAAATCTTGTAACTTCTTTATTGGTGTTTCTTCATTTAGTGCAGTGCCTCCTGAAGACCAGGAATAAAGAGAAAATCCTCCCTGATTGTTCAATTCCAACATATCTTGAATGCTTTCCAACTCGAGGTCATCTACTTTTCCTATGCTGAAGATGGATTCGCGGCTATACCTTCCATCTTGCCATTTTACCATAGGATTGAGTGTTAAAGAAGTGTTTTTAATCTCTCCCAATATCTGTGCATTTTTCTTGTAGACAAAGTCTCCGACATTGAAAGAAGAATACAAATAAAGGAATACTAATGAGAAAATCAAGAGAGCAACGAGAAGAACTGGAACAAGAATTACTCCCTTAATCTTTAATCTTTTTTCAGCAATCCTATAAGTTTTGTTCAGTATATAGAGCAGGAGAATTACTATCAGTATTAATAAGCTATACCTCGTCTTTTGATGAGGCGGGGTTGGTTTTCCAGGCTCACACGCCCATGGACAAGGGCCCCCGCAATCTATTCCTTCTTCTCCCTGGTTTTGTATTTCATCAGAGCAGGTAGGGCAAGGATCGCAAGGCCCTCCGCAGTCTATCAGAAGCTCGCACTCTCCATGATGGCAATTTTTTACACCATCCTTGCAATTCGGATTTTTAACGTAATGGCAGACCTGGGTTTCTATTTTTTCTGTTTGTTTTCTTGGACACTTGTTTACATCTTTGCACAGCCTATTCTGGAATCCACAGGAATAGTCGTCTAGCCCTAATTTTGAGCAGTTCTCTTTCATCTCTCTGTATTCCTCTCCCGATAAGTTTCCTTTTTCTAGATTTTCCCTTAAGCTATAACAATAACCCCAATCCTCACAGCCCCATTTTTGAACACAATACTCTTTGGTACTGCCACCACCACCTACCTCGACACATTTTTGTTCAGTTACAGTTATATTCCACTGGCGGCTATCTTGGAGAAGCCCATCGGTTACTATGACTTTTACAGTATGTCTCCCTGAAACTTCGCAGGGAAAAGTGTACCTGAATTCATCTAAATAGGAGCCTGAGTCGCGCTCTTGGAGTACATCATCAACATACCAGTAGGCGTCTGGTATTGTTCCGTCAGGGTCGTAGGTTGTCACATTAAACATAAGGGGAATCGTGCCTTTTGTTGTAAAAGTGAGTTCGATTGGAAAATGAGAGGTAATGTTAGGGGGCCTATTATCATTAGTTATTGTTAAGCTGAAGTTTTTGCAAGTTGAAAGATTTAACCCTGTTTCGTTGCATAGGCTCGCGTTTTCGTGAGGTCTTTGAAGCCCGAGGTCAGTAACGCAGAGGGTTATGTTATTCACGCTCGGAGTAGTAGTGTTGGATGTGTAGTTAATTATTCCATCTTGGCTTATGTTGAACAGGTGTTCTCCTGAGAAATTTATACTCCAGCTGAGATTTCCTGATGTGAAACTTCCGTCTTCTACATCATCTGCTTTTAGCTCGTAGTAAAATGTGGAATTTTCCCCTCTACTATAAATTGTCTGAACTCCTGGATAGGTTGTAAAATTAGGAGGGGTGTTTACTTCAATTACTGTAATGTAGACTGTTTTTGTGCTTAGACAAATAGGGTTTGAAGGATTACACCCTCCTCCTGTGTGGTATGCTAGAAGATTATACCTGTGCATGCCAGAACCGTTATTTATTCCTCCAAGATAACTCTGGTTTAAAAAATAAGAGATTATTTCATAAGCCCAAGTTGTATAATTAACTGGGTAGCTGAAGTTGGAAGAATTTCCTATATAGAAAGGGTTTCCGAATATCCTCCTGCTGTCAGATGTTGGTGTAAAGATTACTGTTAAATATTGTTCGTCTAAACTTGTTATATTAAAGAAATAGGAAAAGGAAGAATTTTGGCAGGCATAGATATAATTGGGTATGGAAATTATTGGCACGCTGTTATTGACATTAACAAAAAACTCCACACTTGCATTGACTGTGTAGCCAGTGGAGTTGTTGGCATAGACTACCATTTTGTTCTCCCATCTAACAGCTGTAAAGTTGGTATTGGGCCAGAAAGTTTGATTTTCTCTGACTGTTATGTTGTGTCTTAAATCATATAAATTATACCACCATCTGTTAACATCAAAGTTAGAAGTGGTGTTAAGATCGATTATTAAAGGAGCGTAGGAACTGAAATTATAGGTGATATTCTCAGGAGAAATTATCGTGATATTTGGAACTAGGGGTATTAAAGTTATGTTCATATGGAAAGAAGTTGTTGTTGCTTTTCCACTAACGCTCTCACCAGTCACACTTTTTCCTGTAGCAGATACCTTTCCAACAGAGTTATTTCCAATAGCCTGTATGCCTGAAATAAATATTATCAATAAAGCAACAGCTACTACTAGCATACCTACTTTTTTCATTACTAAAAGAGAAGAAACAGCTATTTAAAACTTGTCAAATACTGAAGGTTGTTCGAAACAAGTTTACTTTTTTATCCTTTTCTTTACCAGGACAATCAAGATAACTGATATTATAATTATTGCCAAGCCAAGGAAGATTAGTGCTCCTGTAACATCAGCTTCTTCTGCAATCTCTTCTGTTGGTACCCCTTTTTCAACTATCAAGACGTCAATGTTAGAGCCTGTTAAAAAGACTATTCCCATTCCTCCTGTTTCTGTTGCTTGTGGGATAAATCTTAACTCTACTCTATACATGTCTCCTACTTCAGCGTCTGGAGGGGCTGTAAATGAAAGATTCACCTGAACTGGTTGGTGGTAGGGAACAACAAAATTGTCTAAACCATCAGTCATCTTTGCAACTTTTACCTCTTGGGTCATTTCTGCTACTGCTATTATTGGATTAGGGTCGTTATTGTTCTGGAGAGTTACATAGATGTTTCTTGTCTGTCCGGGATAGAGCTTAAGCGGACGGTCAAATATATAGGAAGTTCCAAATGCAGAAACAAAGTTTCCTAATAAAGTCAGCGCTAGCAAAATTCCTGTTATAAAGAGTGTTTTATTTTTCATTTTTATTATAACATATCGGCTTCCCATTGACCTTCATCGACTGTTGAGTAGGCTTGTGTTGATAAATTGGAATGAAGATAGAGCAAGCAAAAATAAAGCTTTTCTTGTCCTTCATTTCCATTATTTTTGGTATAATTTCCTTTAGTTAGATTAGCCACCATAACTTGTATAAATTCGCCCGCCATCATTCTAGCTGTATTGTTGCATTCTGTTGGTGGAGAACCTCCTGTATTCCAGTGTACTGAGAAATTGCCAGCATATATTAGTTCGGTGTTATCTGTTTCTCCTCTAAGATGAGTGGCATTAAGTGTTATGTTTGCAGAGGGAAAATTTCCACTATTATTTAATAGGAGAGGATCGTTGGTGGAAGTGCTGTTCCATGCTCCAGGAGAGACTCCTGACCACGTTAAAAGAGAAGGGCCACCTAGAACTGATTGCTGTTCTCCAACGTCTTGTATCTGCGTTGTATTGATTGCTGCGTTAGAAGCGTTATCTTTTATATAGGCATTTATAGTCCAGGTATCATTTGCATCCCACCACCACATGGTTACATTGCAGGTAAAATTAGCATAGTCTCCTTCATAGTCTGTGACTTTGCAGCTGGCATTTGTTCTTGTATCTTCGTTTGTGAAACTAAGGTTGACTTTGGCTGTGCTTAGATTAAGATTTTCTACCCCAACTGGGATATACACAGTAAAGTTTATAATAGCCTCGCTGTAGTCAGGGCCTTCGTTTATTGTAACTGCATCGGTTTGGTTATAAACTGTTATTATTTCTGGGCCGCCTACTGTTATGTTCAAATCAAATGGGACTGTTGTTGCTTTGCCTGTTATTGTTTTTTTAACCCAGTCAAACCAGCTTGCTGAAACTAGCGATAAAAGTAAAATTCCCATTACTCCTAGAATTAATATAAGGCTCTTTATTTTACCCTCTCTTTTCATTTTAGACTAAAGATGGTGGGGCTTTTAAAACTTTCTTTCAGCTAAATTTTATCTTAAAATAAGCATAAGGCTTTTCAGAAACGTAAGTTCCACTCAAGTCGGGGAGTTTTATTGTACCTACCCCGCTCCCTTCTTCAATAAGCTTTTTAATATCATATTCAGGGTAGCTTTCAGACGGGTTGTCAGGATTGTATTGCTGGATAATTAGTGTTTGTGAGCCGAAGTCATAACCTTCAAGAGGCAGGGATATCCTTAATTCGTTAGGGGAATTTATCTTTATATCTTTTCCAGATTGGGAAACTAGGCACAATTCTAAATAAACTTCTGTTTTGCTTTCAGCCGGTCTAACATCAGCATCTAACTCGTAACCTTCTACTTTTGAAATTATTTTTGATGCAATTCCTGAAGGGTCAAACATTGCATAATATTTACTGTCGTAATAATCAGTTCCTTCTGATGCTCCAGCATAGTGGGCTAGGCCTAAATTGCTGCTAGTGTAGCTTCTGCTTATTAAGTTATCAATTTCCAAGGAGCCCTTTACATCGCTGTTTTCTCCAGAAAGGTTAAGACTGCTTTCTCCGCTACCTCCACTTCCTCCTCCACTCCCTCCACTCCCTCCGCCTTCCCAACCACCTTCATTCCCGCTACTTTCTTCTACATTGTCTTTAGAGGGCTCTGCTATGTCGCCCATTGCTTCTTGGGCTTTAGCTAGGGGACTTATGCTCCCTAATTCGCCTTGTTCAGAGGAAGTTGACTCGGGTGAAACTATTTTCTTGAAATCTGGGCCCATTGAAGTTAAGACAACTATTATAATAGCTGCAAAAACAACAAAGATGGAAATTGCCAGAAATAAGATTAATTTTTTATGGCTTTTTTCCTCTTTTTTAATTTCTTCCATCTATATTAATAAGAAATCTTATTTATAAACTTTGTTAGCCTCCAAAAAACTTTACTTTTGATTATAAATCACCTCTATTACTTGCTTCAAAACCTCAGTGTTCGGTTTCCAAGAAATTCTCTTTTGAGAATTTCAGGGCCCTAAAATTTCTTAAAGAAATTTTTTGGTTCCGCTAATAAAAATCAGAATATACCTTCAAATTATACATGTACGCAAATAAAAAGCGTCTAAGTAATATTCATATTATAGCAAACGCTTTTTATTTGGATTTGTGAGCATCGAACAAATCGAGTTAATTATCAGAAGCCGAAAGGCTAGCTTTATTTAAAAAGGAAGTTAAGAACTCTACAGGACTCCAAAAATACTTATATTTTGGACTTTTTTGACACAGGTAAACTTTAAAAAGTGCAAAGCCTAGATAATTTATATAGTAAGAGCATTATATAGTAATATAAGCTGAGAGTATGGGTCATAAAAGAGCGTTTAAAAAAGGGGCGAAGAAAAAGTCGGTTAAAAGAGTAAGAGCTGTGCTTTTTTTCTGTATTCTTGCTGCAGTTTTGATACTCCTTTTGCTCTATTTAAATTCTTCTAAAAATCCTAGCAGCGAGCAAGTTGAGAGCTACGGCCAGTTGGCGAACCTGCCTGCTTCCGGGAATCTTGCCCAGGTAAATGAAACAGAAGAAGCAGTTATAACAACTTTCCAGTCTACAGCTGTTATCGGGCAACCTGTAAAGTGGACAAAACAAATAGTTCCAAAAGAAGAAGGCTCTTTGATAGTGGAAATCCCAAAACAAGCAGAAAACATAGACATCAACAAAGTAAAGGAAGATGCAGAGGCAAGCATAATAAGCGGAGAAGTAATAAAAGGCAGCAGCGAAGTTAAGGTCTCTTATTTAAAAAGCACTCTCAAAAAAATACTCGGACTTACAGGGAGGACAGTAGACGAGCAGTTTATAGAGATTAATATGAATATTGACGAGTCTGGTGCAGAGTATTATATAAAATACGAAACTCCGGCTCCAGAAGCAACTGAACTACTGCTTTCTGAAAACGAGAAAAAAATAATAATTTCAGCACCCGATCATTTAGGTTATAAAAATATTTTGGCTTTCACATCGCTCCCAAGAGAGGTTCCTTACAATAACCTAAAGCTTTATCACGAAATAGATGGAATAAAAGAGAGGGTAGAGGCTAAAGGGTATGATAAAAATGAAAACGGGCTTATAGATTATATTGAATGGAATGTTCCTCACTTGTCAAACCAGTCTTACTTGCTTGTAATCGAGATAAGCAAAGCAGAGCATCTGGATGAAAATAAAGAGTTTGTTTCTGACATTTACAACGAGGTGGTTAAGCAGGATGGACTCTGGAGTGAGACGATAAGCAATAACGAGTATGTAAGAGCCACTTTTGAGCAAGCATTGGATAATTCAAGGGATATTACTTTATATGCAAGAGCTTCAGGAGAAGCAAGAATAGAGGTTTATATTTCAGGCACAGACGCAAAAATTGCTGAATTTGAAAGTATTGCAGGGGAGAACACTTACAAAGTTTATTTAACTGAAATTCCTGATGGAAAGAGTTATGAAACTTTTGATTTGAAGGTAATTGGAGCAGTTGAACTAGATTATATTGTAGACCCTAGTTCTTACTGCTACAATAATCCTGGAGCTTCTACTTGTGATAGTTTTGATAGCAATCAGGCAGGATGCGGAGCAACAGCAAGTGACCCTCAGTATGGATGTGCTTGGGAGGCATGCAACGGAACAGCAACTGCTTGTTCTGGGTTATCGCAAAGCAGCTGTGGAGCAACTGTAAATGACCCTCAATATGGATGTAGCTGGGTGGGATGCAATGGAAGTGTTTTGTTATGTGAAGATTCTTTGTTTGATAATAATAAAGTTGAGTGTTTAGATCAGTATGGGTGTTATTGGGATGGATGTTCTGGAAGCGCAGATTATTGCAGTTCCTTTACAGATGTAAGCTGCAATAATCAGGGAGGTTGCAATTGGGATGCTTGCAGTGGGTCTACGCCCGATTGCGATAGTCATACTGGGATTTCGAACCAAGCAGCTTGCTCAGCTGCAGGCTGTGATAACCTTGGTTCTCCTGACTATGTATGTTATGGGGCGCATAACAGTTGTGATTCTTATGACAGCTATGATGAAAGTGAAAAATCTAATTGTGAACTTGTTGGATGCTCTTGGAGCGGATGCACTGGAACTGCCTATACTTGCAATGGGGCTGAGCTAAATGATAATAAAAATGGATGTTTGGACCAGGGTGGATGCCATTGGGAAGGATGCTATAATAATCCAGGAGCTACTGCCTGTAGCTCAGTAACTCAACTACACTGTAATAGCCAAGGAGGTTGCAGCTGGACAGGGTGCTCTGGAACAGCCACTACTTGCAACGGTCTAGACAGCAGTCAGTCACAGTGTAATGGCCAGCTAGGTTGTTCATGGTCTGCATGCAACGGAACAGCAACTGCATGTTATAATCTTAACACTAGCTATAGCAGCTGCACTAATCAAGCAGGATGCTCTTATCAATATAACGATGTATGTTCGGGAGTGGATATAAGCGCTTCTGGAACAGGATGCGGGGGAAATCATGAGATAGGCACTGCAATTACTTTAACTTACAATGCAAGCTGCCAATCAGACCCTCTATCCACTATGTCGTACACGAATTTAGGAGTTTACGAAGGACTTTCAACACTATTAGAATGCAATAATTTCTTGTCTACTGGAGATTGTAGTTCTACTGCAAATTATAATCAGGAAGTTAATTGGACTCCTGGAGATTCGGTTGGGGCCACCAGTTATTATGCTTCCTGCTATGCAGGGCCTGTAGCTTCTGAATCTTGTGCTGAGCAAGGCGAAGAAGAATGTGTAATAACATGGAGAGATACAGTTAATCCTACAATCAATATATTATCTTCGCCATCTGCTAATTATGTGTGTAGTGGAAGTTACGAATTTAGTGCTTATGTTTGGGATTTAGATTTGTATGAATGGTTTTTTACAGGAGGTCCTTCTACGTGTAGTGGTGGTGGAGGGGCTTGCCCAAGTAACATTTGCACAGTTTCATGTAGTGGTCTTGGTGCTGGAACTTACAGCCAGCACTGGTCTGCATCAGATAACAGCTTTAATGATAATGATACTTATCCTTCATTTACAATCAATAAAGCAACACCAACTGGAAGCTTGAGTGTTTCTACTGCTACACTTTGGGATCATAGTGATTCTTGGGGCATAAATAATGGTACAGAATTCACGATAGGTGTTACAGAAAGTAATTGTGGAGATGGTGATGTAGTATATAAAATATGGAGGAAAAAAGTAGGAGAATCCAGTTGGGTAGATGTTGGAAGCGGAGAGACTTGGACACCTACTAGAGGAAGTTATACCTATGTTTTAAATACAACTGGAGGGCAAAATTATTCAGCTATTTCTTTATTACATACTAAGACGTTAGTTGTTAATGGTCCTCCTTCATTAAGTGTTGCTGTAAGCCAGCCAACTTACAAAGCAGGGTCTCAAATTACAGGAACTTTAACAATGTCGGATTTAGAAAATGATCAGTTAAGTATTTGGTGTGGTATTGGTACTGCTAATAACTTCTGTGGAACACTTGATTATTGGGTTTATGAAGATCCTCTAAATACGCAAAGCCTTTCTTGTAGCGGCAGTTTAATTGATGACGGTACTAATGGTGTAAAATGGTTAGTTTGTAGAGTATCTGATAGTCCTGGAAATTTGATAATTGATTCTTCAGATGATTATATTGCAGATGGCACTACCCCTACAATCACGATTACTTCTATAGGTGGAGACACAACTGCGCCTTATGTCACACCAGATACAACCCCTTCTGCTGTTTTGTCGACTCAAGAGAGTGCAACTTGCAGGGCAAGTTTTGATGATGAAGGTTATGATGATATGGCAGATGATTATGATTGTGGTCCTGCAGGGACGAGTCATACTTGTGATTTGGGGTTGTGGACTGAGGGTCCTTATACGGTTTATTTTGCATGTGTTGATTCGATTGGAAATAATCATACATCTGCAACAAACACAGAGGCTGATTTTACAATTAAGATTACTCCCCCCACTATAACAGTTGTTGCTGTTGGAGCTGATGATTCTTCTCCATATTCTGTTTCAGACACTTCATCTTCATTAACTAGAAATGTTACAACTAGCGAAAGTGCAACCTGTAAATGGGACGATGCAGATGTAGGATATGATTCAATGGGTTATAGTTGCAGTGCAGATGCAGGAGGAACAGGGCATGCATGCGGGGGGGCTGGAAAGGGTGATGGGAGCTATACAGATTATATTGCATGTGTTGATGAGGTTGGAAATAATCATACATCTGGAACAAACACAGAAGTAAGTTACGAGATTGATTCTACTGCTCCAATACAATCAGGGCATTCTCCTTCAGATGGATCGACAATTTATACTTATTCTCCTGCAATAACTTTCTCAACTGATGAGGATGCAAGGTGCTTATGGAGTTTGACAGACCAAGATTATGGAAGCATGTCTGGGAGCAATACATGTGATTCTTCTTATACAACCTCACACTCTTGTTCTGTTTCTGGATTAACAGGAGATATAGATTATGTTTATACAGCTTGTGCGGATGATACGGAGTATTATGCAAATGAGGATACAGCAGGAACAAACACACATTTGGGTTATTATATACTGCAGCTTAATGTTTCTTTATCAAAAGGATGGAATCTGTTTGCAGTTATATCCAATTATTCCAATGACGGGAAGGATAGGAATATTTCAGTTGAAGCAGGGTGGAATTTAATTGGATATTCTAGTAATGTTTCTGTTAATTTAAGCCAGGTAATTTTTACAAATTCTTCTGGTTCAAGATATACATGGCAGCAGGCAATAAGTGCAAGAAAAGTCCAGGCATATTTAATTTACAGGGAAAATAACAGGTACAAATATGTAGGCTTGGAAGGAAGTGGGATGCATGATTATGCCTTAAAACCTGGAAGAGCATCTTGGGATCATGTATCGGAGCCAGGTAACATTACCTTGCCAGGCGTTGGGGGAAGCCCGCCTCAAAGCCAAGGTCAAACCTTTAGTTTTAGCAGTTTGCAGTTCCATAATGGAACAAATTTGGCAAACATGGCACAGATGACTGCTGGAACTTATGATTGGGTGTTCTTACAAAACGATTTTATTTATTTTAGAGATGTGGATATAAATGATTTTGAGGATATCTGTGGGAATATAATGGAGTGCTACACTGGTAAAACAACTGTTTCTCCGTGGGAAGGGTATTTTATCTGGAGTGATTATAATAATATAACTATGATTGTCTATCCTTAAAATAAGCGAAAAGTTTATAAACTTGTAACTACTATATGATAGTATGAAAAACCCATTAGAAGAATTGCTGGTAGGTGCAGTAAAAAATGCTGGAAAAGCTGTGAGGGGTATTGGCAGATTTGTTAGAAAGCATAGGCGAGGATTAACTACTTTAGCCTTACCACTTGCTATGGCTGGTAAGGCGGATGCAGAAGGGCTGGCTATGACCTATCATGTGGATGGAATTGGGGGCTCTAATTGTTATGTTGTTTTTGTTGCAGGGGCTAGTCGCGGGTTGGATGATTTTGATAATATCCGTGAAGATATCCCTCGTCCTGATCAAGCTTATATTGAAGCTAATGGGAGTGTTGAAGGAGTAGAAGTTAAAGGGGTTGCTAATCCTCCCTTGAAATTAGGAGAGTCTTCTTCTGAAAGTTTTAATGGCAGCATAAAGGTTCAAACAGGCACTGTCAATTTAGATAAAGCATCACATTATTTAACATGGTCGGCGGATTTACCTGGTTGTAAGGTTTATATTAATGGAGTAGATGCAGGAACAACTAACAGATTAGATTTTGGGACTTTAACAGAAACATTGGGAGAAGGAGAACATCCAACTGCAAGTTGGAATACTCTTGTTGAATATGTTGGTAATGGTAATGGCGGAGAGCCAAACAATCCTCCTGTTGTTGTAAGAAAACCTCATGAAATTTTAATCGAAGATGTGCATACATTTATGGGGTCTTCTAGCCTTATTTTAAGGGCTAAAGAAGGAACTCTGCAGGATGTTGAACATCCTGGGACTGCAATTGGACTTCCTCCTCCCGCAATTGTTGTAGCTAAAGATGGAAAATATTTCACAGTACACGAAAAAGATGTAAACGATGTAGGCTCTGTTTTTTTACAGGAAAGATGGTTTTCAGGCTATGATGGGCAGAATATTAACATTAACCGTAAAGAAACACATAATTTGCGGGTTCATCTTACTCAAGGATCTTTGAATGGAACTACAATATTTCGAGAATATATTCCACTTGCAGGAGATGCTACGAATCCATATCCTGATGCAGAGAGTTTTCCTCCATATCAACTTGAAACAGGGCTAAAAGCCCCTGGAGACATTATGGAAATTCCTCTTAAAGCTTATCCTAAAAAAGTACTTTCTGGAGATGCAACTAATTATGGTTTGCTAACACAATCTTCAATGGCAGATACTGCCCCTGGATTGGGAGATGGCAGAGTAGATTTGAGGGATTTTGCTAGATTTGCAAGAGACTGGAGAAGAGTAGGAAATTCGCAACATGATTATGTAAAGGTTGATCCAAATGGGGAAATGCAGGCCGGAATAGGCGGAGATGGGGCAGTCAGTGGTCCTGATTTGGTTTTTTTTTGTGATGAATACCTTCGAGGTACTGCTCCAAAAGGAGCAACTCCTAAGGAGTTAGGGAATTTAGCATATTGGGCCCATCAGGAAATGATGGAAAAGGCAACTTCTGGAAAGAAATAAAATTAAAATCAGTTTTTCTATATCTTTAATCCTTTATTGTTCTGTTGTAAATTGTCCATATATTCCTCTCATCTCTGTTTAATAGATTGGCTATTTCTATGTATCTTAATTGTTTTTCTTTAAGATAGCTTATTATTGCTTCTAATGCTGTTAATTCTCCTGAGAATATTGACAATGGAATTTCGATGCCTTTTCTTATCTCTAGCTTTTCTGGCATTTTCTCTCTTGCTTTGTTATAAGATGCCCAGACTGTTCTCTCGTTTCTATTTATTATTTGTGATATCTCATGATAAGTTAATTGCATATTTTCTTTAAGATACTTGACAACAGCCTCTAATCCTCCCAATTGTTTTGTGAAGATGCTTAGAGGGACGGAGACTTTATCTTTTATTTCTTTTAGAGTTATTTCTGGCTTTATTTCTTCTTTTGTTATCTTCTTTGCTTTTTTGCTTATCTTGTTATAAATTGTCCAGATGTTTCTCTCGTCCCTGTTTAATAATTCTGCTATCTCTTTGTTTCTAAACTCCTTTTCTTTAAGGTAGTTGATTATTGCTTCTAAGGCTGTTAACTCTGTACTAAAGATTGATAATGGAACAGAAATTCCTTTTTCTTCTTTCTCTTTTACTTTTAATTTCTCTGGCATCTTTTCTCTTGCCTTGTTATAAGATGCCCAGACTGTCCTTTCATCTCTGTTGATTAATTGAGATATTTCATGATAAGTTAATTGTAAATTTTCTTTAAGATACTTAACAACTGCCTCTAAGCCCCCTAATTGTTTCGTGAATACACTTATAGGTATTTTTTCTTCTCTTAGCTTTCTTAGTTTAGTAAACAAAACGGCTGCTCTTTTCTTTTTCTTTCTACTTCTGACTACTGCCAATACTGTTAAGCTCGCGAGTAGATCTACTTCCCAAGATCCTTCTTTTGCTGTAGAAAAAGCCTGTGTTTGAGTTAAGTCGCTTCCAACTATCTTTAAGCAAAAGTAGAATTCTTCTTGTGCAGTTCCATCGCCTCTGGTATAGTTTCCTTTTGGAAGTGTTGAAGATGCTATCTGTGTAAAAAGGCCATGCTGCATAGAAGTTGCTGCGCATTCAGGTTTTAAAGGGCCTGTTTCTGTTCCAATAGAGAAATTTTCTGCCCATAAATATTTAGTATCGTCTGCTTCTCCTCTTAGATTAGTTGCATTTACTGGGAAATTGATTAAAGGAACATTTCCTATGTTGTTTATTTTTAGAGAGTTGCTTGCTGTTTGATTTTCTGAACCGGGCATAAGTGCTTGCCAGGTTATGAATGGGACACTTGCATTTATTATGGATAACTGCTCTCCTACTTCTTGTATTGTTTCATTCACTGCAGAAGCTCCTCCTATATCTTTTATTTGAACATTGGCTGTCCAGGTATCATTTACATCCCACCACCACATTGTAATATTACAGGTATAATTTGCATAATCTCCCGAAGATTGTTTTTCTTGGCATGAACTAACGTTTCTTAATTCCTCACTCGGGAACGACATATTTGCATAGGAAGTTGCATCGTCGAGATCTGCTGCAGAGTCGGGATCATAAGCTGTGAAATTAATTTCTGCAAAACTAGGGTCTGGACCTTCGTTTATTGTAACTGCTAGGCTTTGATTGTAAACGGTTATTATTTCTGGGGCGGTGTTTAGGATTGTTAATTTGGAAGAATTTACCCAAGAACTATAGTCTGAGCCGTCGTGAAGTCTTATTCCGCAGCTCCAGTTATCTCCTTTGGTTGTGTTGGTATTATGAAGAGAAGCATTGAAAAGAGTTCCAGAATCATAGCTGTTGTTGTAATCAAATCTGAACTGATAAGAATTTTCTTTGTACCATTCTACTGAGACATTCAATGAATTAGAATCAGGGTCAGAAATTGTGGCTCTGCACCATAAATCTTGGAGAGTTTTGTTGCTTCCATCTGTGGAGTTTATATTTACTATCGGATTATTTGGAGCATTTCCAGTATTAACTGTAAACTCTATTTGTTCAGTGTTATTTATGTTGTTCACAGTATCGTTGCACCAGAACTTGGCAGTAAACGAGTCTTCTTTCATTGTTGTGTTTGTAAAATTAAAATAAGTATCATTATATCTGGTCATCGTATAATTATATTCCCAGTTATTTATTGTAAACTTGCAATTGCTTATGTTTTCATTAGAAGAAACATTGAATTCGATAGTAGTTGTGGTGTAAGTTGTGCTTTCAGGACTTTTTATTACAATATTCGGGGCAACTGTGTCAACTGCAAAACTTACAATATTGGAAGAAGCATTCATATTTCCTGCTGTATCGTTGCATGCAAAGACAATTGAATGCCCTCCTTGTGTCATTGTTGTGTTTGTAAAATTAAAATAAGTATCATTAAACCTCGTCATTGTTATATTTGGCGAGCCATCTAAGCTGAATCCGCACCAGCTCGAGTTTTCATTTAAACTTACATTAAAGCTCATTGTTGTTGATGCATAAGTCGTATTGGTAGGAGAAACAATAGTCATAAGAGGTTTAGTTGTATCAACTGCAAATGCCTTTGTTTCTGTATTATTAGTATTGTTTAGTGTATCATTGCACCAGAACTTGGCAATGTAACTTCCCTCAGGAACCGAACTATTGGTAAAATTAAAATAAGTATCATTATATCTAGTCATTGTATAATTAGATTCCCAATTATTTATTGTAAACTTGCAGAAGGATAAGTTCTCGTTGGAAGAAACATTGAAGTTTATAGTTGAGGTGCTGTAAGTTGTATTAGTTGGGCTTTTTATTATAATATTTGGGGCAACTGTATCTTGGCTGTATCCTATCTTAACGTATAGATAAGAAGCTGCGTTAATAGAGGCATTGTATCCGGTATTTGTTCTCATATCACGAGAGGCAATTGGTGTGGAGTAAGTGGCATCTGTTCCGTAATAAGTAAAGTTCATGTAATACTCGCTTCCGTCGAGAGACGCCCAGCTGAAATTCAAGCTACCAGTTTGGGCAGTATCTATGTGGTACTCTAGATATAACGTTCTTGGGTTTTCAGAGGCATTCCAGGAATCAACTGCTAAATGGTAATGTGTTCCATCAGTTATGTTGGAATAAAATTCTGAGTACTCTGAAGGCGGAGGTTCGCTTTCAATATCGTAGGCATCAAATCCTGATGTAGAATCTGGATTAGTTTTAAGAAAAACGCTTGCTGTATAGCTATTTATGGTCCCAATTATCTCAAGATTTAAGTTAGGGTCAATTACATAGTCTAATTCAACTGAGCCGAGGATTTTTAAATCAAAAGAGTTGTAACTTTCGCTTCCTAAATTATTCAAGTAAACTCTGTACCATCCTTCTTCACTAATATTTTCAAAAGAAGTTATTAGTTCGCTGCTGTCTTTTGCATACACTTCAATTCTGGAATTTTCAGAACCTCTTGCATATATTTTTATATCGCTGGATTTGGTTAGATTCTCTTCAAAAGTTAATCTAACATACTCGTTGTTTTTTATTGTCCCACTCCAGATTCCGTCAATAGCTTTAACTTCGGGATAGATATCAGAAATAAAATTTCTGTTTTCATCCAAGTGTTCTGCTTGAATTATGTTTATTATCAGAAGATAAGACTGGTTGGATAAATGAGGAACATTCCATTCAATGTAATCGACTAGACCATTTTGATTAGTGTCATAGGCCTTAATCTGAACTCTTTTGTTTTCTGTTTGATGATATAGAGCTATCTGGTTTATTGGAACTTCTTTAGGAAGAGTTGTATATGCTAGGATATTTTCATATCCCAAGTTATCAGGGGCTGAAACTATGATCTGCTTTTCGTTTTTAGAAATGTTTATCTCTGTTGCTTCTGGGGCAGGGGTCTCATAAGTTATTTCATATTTAGAGGCATTGTCTTCAATGACTACATCAACTGATTGCGGAGTTTCTTCTGTTGTAACCGCCCTTCCTGTTAAAGCTGAAAAAAGCCGGGTGAAAAATCCCGGTTTTTGATTTCCTTCAATTGCTTGGCCTGTAATGCCAGAAGTTATAGAAAAAGCAGCAGGCTCGCTTTCTTCTTGTATTTTATAGGACTCGATTTTGTTAACTTCTATATTTTCAGCTTCTTTTGGAAGCTCTACCTTTATTTTTCCTGGCTTATCTAATTCTATTCTCTTTGTCCAATTTACAGGCTGGCCTATGACTATTCTTGAGAAGGTGGTGTTAATTAGGGTTATGTTTGTATCTGTAAGGTTTATAACAGATTCGTTTAATTCTATTGTTTCATTTATTTTTGCTTCACTTAGGATTTCGTAGATTATTTCTTCCAAGAAAACAGAAGCATTGTTAATTTCAATTCTTAGGCTATATGAAGATTGGTTGAGATTTAGAGAGGAAAGGTCGCAGGTTTCTTCGCATATTTTGTTGAATCTTCTTATTTCTTTTTGTTTCGGGATTTCTTCTTTTTCTTCTGGTGGAACAGTTGGTTGGGTTATATTTGTTTCAGTTATATTTTCTGGCTGCACTTCAGTTACATTTTCTTCTTGTATTACTTTTGAAGCTGTTTGGTTTTCTTCTGGTAAAATTTCAGAGACAGCTGGCTCTTCACTTCGTTCAGAGGAGCTAGCAGGCTCTTCGCCTTGCTCAGAGGAGACAGAGGGCTCTTCTTGGGGTTGACTCGGAGCAATTTCTTGCTCTTTTGGAGCCCCCTGTTCTTCTGAATAGGATAGTGATTCTTGTGGGGTTTCTGAAGGAGTAGAAGCTGAAGCCTCCTGTGAGGCTTTGGATGGTAAGTCAGTTGAACTTGTTTGTGAGGATTCTGGCGGAGATGATTCGGTTGAAGAAGATTCAGAAGAGGCAGCAGAAGAGGATTCAGAAGCTGCTGCTTCATCAACAGCCAAGCCAGTCAGGCTTGCTTGTTTTGCTTTTAGGTTAGAGCTATCGAGAATTAAGTAATTATCCAGATATATTTTAACTTCTCCTTCGCCTTCAATTAATCCTGAAAGTCTTGCAGAGAGCAACTGGCCTGGATTTTGAATCTGCCATTCGTAAGTTTCAGAAGAAGAGAAAGTTAGATTAAGTTTTTCTGTGTACTCTTGTTTTTGTTCCTGTACAACTAAACCTAGCATAGTTCCCCGGAAATAAAATAAAGTTACAGACACTAAGGAAATAAAAAGGAGAAATAAAAAAACAGCCAGTATCTTTTTACCTGTGGATTTTATTTTTTCTTTTTCTATTTTTGATTTGCAGTCTTCTATGTAAGAGTCATAGATTTTCAGCCACTGGCCGAGTGTTTTTCCGTCTCTTTTTTTGTTCAGCAGTTTTTCGTATTCAGAATAAGTTATTTCTCGGTTTTCACACTTATTTTTTAACCCATTAATATAATTAAGAACTTTACTTTTGTTTTCTTTTGCTTGTTTGACTCTGCTTCTAAGTTCAACTAAGATACTTCCCTCTTTTTGAGTCAATCCCATACTTATTATTTGTTAAAAATACCTTATAAATATTGTGTTTTGTACTTACTATGTATGTATTACTCCAGAATTACAAAATAAGGAATTTTTTACTTATTATTTATTAATAAGTATATTTAAATCTTTCTATTTATACTTACTATTTATGTATAAAATACAATACGCGCGCATGAACTTATACTAAAGGAAAAAAATTTGTATGATTCTGTAACAATAAAATATTAAAAGGTGATTTTTCTATTTAGGGGTATGCACGGATGGCGAAGTGGCTAACGCGACCGCCTGCAGAGCGGTTATTCATGGGTTCGAGTCCCATTCCGTGCTTTTAGTTTTCCTAGTATTATGTTATCACTATATTATAGTTACAAATAGAAAGATTTATAAAGGCTTCTTACTCGGTACCACTAAGTAGTACTATTATAAAATGGTAAAAAAATCAAAGATAAGCGTTTCAGTTGATGAAGAAACATTGGCTAAAATAGATGAGAATATTTTTAAGAGAAAATTCAGGAACCGAAGCCATGCCTTTGAATTCTGCATAAATGAAGTATTGGGAGGGGAAAATGAAAACCAGTGAAAATGTATTAAATGAAAGAAGAACAGGGAGTGAAAGAGCCCCTGTGGACAAGCAAGCTTCTATAGATGAAGTAATAGTAAGTGATACGTTCATTCCGACAGGCAAACACTTAGGCGATGGGGCTTGGGGGAGCGTTAGTTTATATAGAGGTCCTGGCGACCAAATGTGGGCACTTAAAATATTTGCTCCAAATGAGGATGGAAGAAGGCAGATGGAAGAAAGAGGGTGGACAGAAGAAGATGTAATGATGAGGGAAGCGATTCCAATCGGAGCAGCTTCTTACAATGTAACCCCAAGAATAATCCAAACAGATAAAAACGGAAAAATGTTTGTTGCTATGCCCGCTTATGACTGTGATCTTTCGAAAGTACTTCACACCCTGACTCTTCGGGAATCCTTAGGCGTAGCAAAGAATATTGCAACTGCATTGACTTATTTTCATAATAGAAGAGTGAATGGAAATAGATTCTACGATGCAAAAGATAAAAAAAATCAAGGCAACGGAAATGCTCATGGAGATGTGAAGCCATCAAATGTACTTCTCAATATAACGTATGATGAAGATGGGAGAAGACAACAGATCCGGGCTGATTTAAGCGATCTAGGATCAACAACCTGCATTTCAATTGGCGGAAGCGGAAAGAAAAGAGGCCCTCATGGAGACGTTAATTACAGACCTCCTGAATGCTCTGATGGGGATGCAAGCCCAAGTACAAGAGCAGACGTCTGGGGCTTAGGAGCAATTTTATACGAAGCACTTACTGGAGAAAGCATCTATAATGGAATAGACAGAGACAACACAGATCAATTTAAATTGAATTCGAGAATAAAAAAGAAAATAAGAAAAGTTCCGTGGAGATTAAGGTCTTTTTTAAGAAAATGCCTTGCGGTTAATGAATTTGAAAGATTTCGCAGCGGGGATGAAGCTTTGAAAAGCTTAGATCAAGTTATAGACAATTTGGATACAAAGAAAGTTGTAAACACCCACTTTAAGAAATGGTGGCCCTTGGGTATACCTTTGGCTTTAACTGGATTGCTTATTTATGGTGCAGTAACTCATGAGCCAAAAAGATTGGAAATGCCTAGAACAAATATCCAGGGAATGGTTTATCCTCCTGAGAAACCCGGTGAAGAGCAAAGAATAGAATTTGAAAAAGAAACTATTGATGACTTGCCAAGTGCAGCGAATGATGAATTGGTATTTCGTGGTATAATTCAAAATGCTAAATTATCTACTAATAATAGAATTGTTGCCTATCTTTTGAAAGCATATGCGCAAGCACATTCTTCTAGAAATACTATGAGGCCGCCAGGGGCCTATACAGATACACAATTCAGTACATATATTGCTTATACAACTCACGATGAGAGGCAGTTTGCGGGATTGAGCGGAACTCCTTGGCCTGTCTGGGCGAAGTCAATTGAGGTTGCATTAAACCAAGCTAAAACAGCAGATGGAAAAGTTGATTTGGAAGATGTAATGACTATCTCAAGAGTAGGAGTAGACTTAGTAAACCAAGCAAAGAGAGCCTCAGGAAGTTTTGATTATGAAGTTTATAGGACCGCCAAAGACAGCAAAGGAAAGTATATAATCCCAGAAAAAGAGCAGAGTTTTATTAATACCTGGCTTGCCTATTACAACGCAGATATAGATTAAATTTCTTTTTTTATAATCTCGCTTAAAATCGGACTTGTTCCGATTTGAATCGTTCTGAATAGTTCTTTGATGTAACAGTGTACAACCGCAGATTTTCCTTTGCTTTTTTCAATTAGCTCAAGGCATTTTCCAAATTGATATTCTTTTTTCAGACTATTTATTTTGTGAACTGCTTTTATGTCCTCATTAAAATAAGCGTCTTGGTAGAGCTGAAACTGTTCTTTAAGCTCTTGGAGAAGCATGAGAACTGATTTGTCTGTTTTGACCTTGTTCTCTTTTGCATATTTATAGAGATAAAAATATGCGTGCTCTATATGCATTAAAAAAGTTAAAAGCTCCCATTCCAGAACAGGGTCTTTTTCATATTTCTCTTTAATTAAAGTCCTTCTGCAGAATAAAATAAAACTATCTTGGTTATTTCTTATTTCTTCTATTTCTTTCCAGTTTTCGTATTTGCTATTAGTAAAATCTTCTAGAAGGATGTCTTGTGTCTCTTCTATTATCATGAAGACCTTTCTCATCATTACCTCATATTTTTGCCCTGTCGGCTCTGAAATATTCTCTATTTTGCATTGTTTCTCTGATTTCTCGGTTATTTCAAATCCAAGAAGAAGATTTTTTGTTGTCTGTTTTATTTTCTTAATCAGTTCTTGGTCAGTATTTTTTAAGATTATAGAGTCAAAGCCCCTTCTATAGGCATGAGTCAGTATAACTTTTATATCTTCTCTATTTTGTTCTGTTATTTCTATTGTAATTTCTTTCTTTTCCTTAACCTCGCTTCCAATTATCAGGGAATTTTCTACTTCTTTTACATCAACTATATCCCCTTCGTGTAACTTTTTCCGGTCTACCCATTTCTTAGGCAGGTATATTGTATAGCCTCCCCCTCCCTGTTTTATGAGTCTTCTTTCCATAAACTATACAGGAAATGTGTGTTTTTAAAGTTTTCTATTTTTGATATCAGTAATATTAATAATATCAGAAAGATATTAAATCGTACCGGTTTGTATTACCATTGTATAGTAAATACATAATAAATGTATACAAAATGGAAACAAAAAAAACAAACTGGAAATCGAGAATAAAAATGGCCGCTGTTACAGGACTGGCTGCCCTACTTGGAACAGTCAATACCTGCTTTGCAGAAAGCCCAAAAGTCTATGTTGAGTCTGGAGTTGTATCTGCATATGTAGGCAGACATGGATGGTTCAAAGAAGGGCTGGTAAATCAGAATATGATATCTGCTGACTTCAATAATGGCCTATCTGCTTTTGCATGGCAAAACTATGATTTTAACAGTGGGAAAGTAAACGAAATAGACAGCGGGATTATGTATTCAAGAAAGATAGAAGGGAACTTATCTGCGAATGTCGGGTTTCAGCACTGGAATTATCTGAATGGGGAATTTGGAGATTGCGATAATGTTGTAAAAGCAGGGGCAAAACTAACTGGGCCGGTAGTAGATGTTCAATACGACTTTACACATATAATCGGCCATAATACAACTCCTACAGGAGACAGGCATTACTTTAAGGTTTCAAAGACTTTTCCATTAGGAAACCTTGGGAAAAATGAGATTGCTGTAACCCCATCGCTAGGCGCTTCGCTTCTTGATGACTACTATGGAAAAACTGGACTGTCGCAAGTAACCCCTGGTGTGAATCTTTCAGTAAAAAATGGAAGATGGAGCTTCAATGCTTTTGTAAATGCTCAGGATGGAAAGCTTTTTAATGATTTGTTATGGGGCGGAGTGAGTTTGGGGTATAGTTTTTAGGAGGAAAAAATGAAATTCAATGCAAATTACTTAGTTTCATCAAAAGAAGGTTTAGAGTACTTAGAAGGTCGTTTGGATTTATTGAGCAGACATTGTTCATTCCCCCGAGATGAAAAAACCTCTTTAGATGTATTTGTTAGGCAAGATGATTTAGGGGTAGTTCAAATATTCCCAATAAGTTCTCCTATGCTGGCCCTTTCTTATCGCTCAAGAGCCATTGATTCTCATCCTACTGAACAGCCATCAGACCTGTTGGTAACACCTTCTCAAGGAGGAGACAGGGTTACAATTAGGGAACAGAATGATAACGTAACTTATTATCAATTCCACAATGCTCAAGCTAGCATTAACGATGTTTTTGGAAGGAGTTCAGCATGAGCGTTCTTAGAACCATCGGCAATAAATTGGCTGGAAGGAGAAAAACAACAGAAATAAATCTTTCTTTAGATGCTGCCCTCGGAGTTGCAAGATCGGCTCGAGGTCCTTGGGATATTTCTTTTAGTAAGGGCTGGAGAAATTATTTTGGAGCAAATATCCCGAGTGAAGAAGCTGCAAGATTCTTATCTAAGCAATTTGAAGATTCAGAAAAATATCCAGTTGATGCCACTTACCAGGTATTCACAGGCCAGACAGATACAAGGGTCTATCTTGATGTAAGAGAAAGGGTTGTGAGAGAAAGACTCGGAGAACTTACTGTTTATGATACTGCATTTCCTGAGACTGAGGCTACTTTAACTTATGCCTTAAAAAACCAGAACCCGGGAAATACTGGGAGATGTCGAGATAAATTAGCTGATACATTACAGCACCTGAGGTTGCATTAAAATGGAGCCAAGATATACTCCTGAAGGACTTCCGGTACTGACTGAAGCTACTGTGGAAATGCATTTCATTGAAGAAGCAAGACTTGACGCGGGAGGCGAGGAGAGTCTAATGAGAGCTATGGAAACAAGAGCCAAAGAAATTTTCGGACAAAATCCAGTTCTTGAAAAAGCATTGAATCGGTTTTGCAGGAAGTATGGAATTGAAGGTGAAGAAGAATTGCTTGTGCAAGCCGCAGGAGTTTATGTCGCTCAACTGTATAAAAGTCAAGCGGAAGTAAACAATTTAGAAGATGTAAGGCGGAGGTGGCTAAGATGAGAGAAAAACAAACAATAAGGACAAGGATAAGAAACACTTTAGCTGGGATTTTAATTGGAGCTTCTAGCTTGGTTAGCCCAATGCAAGCAGAAGAAAAGCCTCTGACAACTATGATGAATACAGAAATAACTTATACAGAGGGAAATAGTATTCTAAGAATAAGGCCTTATGTTTACACTGCTCCTTCTGAAAATCAGAGAATGGAATTAATGTTAGGAAGAAAATTTGGAGATTTCTCAGCGTATGCTTATTTTAAGGCAGATAATCAAGATAACAGCTTGGCAGGAACTAGATTCGATTATGGAAAAAATTTCTTAGATGGCAAATTAAATGCAAATTTTCAGATTAGATTATTTTCGGGATTAACAGAAGGGACAAAAGATGAACTTTATGTTATTCCAACTGCAGATTATAAAATTAATGATAAGTTGAAAGTGGGGGTTTTAGGATATGCTGTGATGAGAGAAACAAAAGACCCTGTCTTTTATCTGGGGCCTTCAGCAACCATTCAGTTAGCAGATAACCTTAGTTTCATGGCTTCTTATGATTGGGATTTGCTTGGAAATTATGGAGATCTTCTTTACTTAAGTTTGAACTATAAGTTCGGAGGACAGAAAAAATGAGTTTGAATTCTTTTACAATCACAAAGAGAATTGCCAAACATGGCAGTCAGTCAATTATTGTTATCCCTAATGTTCTTAAAGAGCAGCTTAAGCCAAAAATGCTGGTGAAAATTAGAATTGATGTTTTGAAGGAGGAAGAAATAAAATGAACATTAATGATTTTTTTGGTAATCTTTTTATTAGGCTTGGCTTAAATATGAAGGCAGATTCTCCTGAGTTTCGAGCGGATGTAAGAAAATTAGAAGATGCTGTTAAGGATTTTGATAATTTCCACAGAGCTCTTCTTCCGCCAGATCAAGCAAAAATTATAGATGATGCTTTTGCCGAAGTAAGAAACATGGTTTTGGAGGGGAGAGTAGATGAGGTTACAAATCCCGAAAAGGGGCCCCTAAAAAAAATCTATGAGGTTTCAGTGGCTGCCAAAGGATTATTTGTTCCTTATCTTTTGACTTGGAGCGTCCGCTATCATCTAAGGGTAGTAGACAAAGCCCTAACCCAAAATAAAGTTAAGGATTTTTTTGAAATGCCTTATGAGCCCTCATTTGGGCCTGCACAGGTTATGGATCTTGCAATTATTGGAGAATTAAAAAACCCTCAAGTCGACGTTTTTATAAAAGAGGGAAATGATCTCTATACTGAAAATTATAGTTGGCCCAAATTAAGAATAATAAGAGATGACAAGTCTCCAGCAGTAAGAGTTGAAAATGTCAAGCCGAAGGTTGTTACAGGTGAAAGAGAGATTTGGACAGGAGACTATACTGCATTAACAGATTCTATTTATGACAAAGTGAAAGGGGAGGGTTTTATGTTAGTAAAATCTCCTTTGAATTTCCAAGAATCTGCTAGACACGAGATGATTACTAGGAGTTTTTTTTCGGAATTTCTGAAATACGAGGCGGGAAGAAGATGAAATGGTCCGGCAAGTTATTCATTGGAGTAAAGGACTTATTCTCAAGAATTTAAAAGATTTAAATGAACAAAGAGCAGATTTACGAGATAATAATGCTCAAGAAAATTATAGGAAACTTTATCGTGCAGCATGCTGGCATCTTGGAAGCTGGAGAAAAGCCTTGAAAGAGGCGGGGATACGCTATAGAGATATCGAGGAAAGAGTTTATTCTGAAAGAGGGGAAAAAGAAAAAGAAAGATTACTGGCGGACTTAAGGGCGGCTTTTGAAGAAGGGGCTCTGTTAGACCGCGGGAGTATAATAAAAAATCCTGATTATAGAACTCTTTATTGGTCAGCTCAGAAATTTTATTCTGGTAGGACTTTTTGGGAAGATGTTTTAACAGAAGCAGGTCTTGACCCAAGAAAAATTGTTAGGCAGAAAAAATGGACTAAAGAAAGAGTAAAAGAGGCGATTCTAAAAAGAAAAGCAGAAGGCAAACCCCTCAATGCTGCAGCATTAAAAGAAGACATGAGTTTGGCCCATGCTATTGATAATCATTTTGGCTCTCACCAAGAGGCCCTGAGATACTCTGGAATAAATCCAGATGGAATTATTTTTTCTAGAAGGTATACTAACGAGCAATTAGTAGAATACCTACAATCATGCCATAGTTCTGGGATAAGCTTAAATCCTGCTAGGATTTTTAAAGATAGAAAAAGAAGCAAAAGGAGCAGAGAGAGATATAGATTTTATTTAGCAGCTTCAAGAAGATTCGGAGACTGGAGAGCCGCACTTTTATTTTCTGGGATAAATCCTTTGCAGTATTATACAAGGCAAAAATGGGATGAAAAAAAGGTAGTAGAAGAGATAAAGAGAAATTTTGAATCAGGAAAGCCTCTTAATTCTTCTTCTGTAATCAAGGGGAATAATTCACTGTATAAAGCAGGGTCAAGATATTATGGCTCATGGGAAAAAGCAATAGTGGCGGCGGGCCTTGACTATTCTCAGATAAGCCAAGAGAAAGAATCTTTAAGCGAAGCGGAGATAGTAGCAAAAATAAAGGAGCTTGCTTCTCTTGGGGGGGATTTAAGTATTACTTCAATTGTAGAAGATGAAGACTTCTCTATTAGGAGATTGGTCAGTCAATCCTACAATCGATTTGATGGTGGATGGGAAGAAGCTATCAGCAGAGCAGGATTAGACTATGATGCTATAAGAAAGAATCGCAGAAAATACAAATTTAAAGAACTCGAAGAGGCTGTAAAAGAGTGGGAAAGAAATGGAAGAAGTTTAGATGTTTCTCTAGTAAGGGTCGACCCTGAAACTAAGAACATATACCGGGCTGCTGTGCGAAGATTCAATAGCTGGTACGGATTTCTAGAAAGAATTGGTGTTGACATATCTAAATACCATGCTAGAAATGACTGGAAAAATGGGGCAGGGGTTTTAGAAGCATTAAGGGAGCGATTTCCTTCAGGGGTAGTCACAGGAGTCCGCGGAATAGACCAAAATCTTGCAGCTGCAATTTACGCCTACTTTCCAGGAGGGATTAGGGAAGCAGCTCAAAAAGCAGGAATGGTTTATTCTAGAGGCGGGGGACTTGATAGAAAACTCCTTGAAGAACAAGATGGCTCTGTTGAAAACTTGTACTTAAGTAATCAGCAGTTTCTTCAAGAGATAGTTGATAAAGTTTATTATGGGGCTATTGGAAGAGGAATTCCTTCAGGAGATAAAGATGATTTAATGCAGGAAGCTGCTATTCTTTTTATGAGTTTATTGAGAAAGAAACCTTCAAAGGCAGATTTAAGAGAATATGTTTCGGGGCCTATTTATCGGAAGTTAATAGAGCTCAATAAAGAGCGCGCTAAGCAAGCTAGAAAAGAGCATTTATGGGGAGAAGAAGTTTATTTTGATCTTGCAGTATCTGACTTGGCTGAAAAAGAAGAATAAATGATTTGTATGCATAAAGTAAACTATTTATTCACTACATGGATAAAGCTCTGCTAAGCCTACTTGCGTTCTTCTGGAAGTCCACCAGAAATTATCTTTAGGAGTATCTACACAACACCAGAAATGGTGTTGAAAGCCTAAAGAAATTATTTTCTTGTCCTCTTCGTCCAATTCCCCAATAGGGTCTTCTGTTCTAAATTCTGATGGAGTCATATAGCGCTCGTATCTTACCTGAACGGGATTTGCATTTTTGCCTTCTCTTTCAGCTAAAAAATTAAGTGTAGCAGAAGCAAGTGCAGCAAACCAGTAGTAATCTGATCCGTTTACACCCCTCTCGATTTGAGAAGCAAAATAGGCAGATCTCTTAATGTACTCACGAATTTCTCCATCTCCCCCTTCTGCAGCTAATTTTCCTACTTCATCATATACCCTTTTTACCAAGCTCATAACTACAGATATAGTTTCAAGTTTATAAACTCATTCTTTTTATTTCTTCAAATTTATTTTTTAGGTAATTGTTTAGTTTTTCAATTTCTTCTATTGTTACTTTATTTTTTTGTTCTGAATTGTTCTTTACGTTTTGATATGCTTCATATACATTCAATCCCGCTAGGTTTTTTATAAGATTCAGAAATTCTTTTTTTGAATATTTTTCATTTTTTATTAGCTTTTCAATAATATAGAGAGTTCTTATCCTTAAAATGAGAGTGTAAGCAACAGCATCATTTAGGTTCGCTTTTTTCTTCTCTTTTGCTTTTTTGATTATCTTTTGGATCAGACTTAGTTTTTCTTCGGTCGTATCCAGATACCATTTTACGTTCTTATTCGTTACTTTTACCTCTATCGATTTAAGATAATTAGAATTTAATAGGGGTTTTGCTTCTTTTATCATCTGTCCTACAGGAAATAAATTTTCATCTAACTTTTGGTTGATTAACTGATAAGATACTGTCAAGATATTGTAAATTCCTTCTTTAATCAGCTCCTTATCTATATCATCTGTTATCACCAGTAGGTCTATATCACTATCTTTATCTTCTTCTCCTCTTGCATAGCTTCCAACTAGGTAAATCCCTATTATTTCCTCTGGACAGAGATATTTTTTTATAATTTCCAGGGTATCGGCTAGTATTATTTCAGGGGTCTTGTTTATCAGTTCGATTCTTACTTCTCTGTTCAGCCAGGCTCTTGGAAGTATAACTGCAGAGGAATTGCCTGCTTTAACTGCTTTTTTAACTATCATTTTCTAAATACTCCTCATCTTCTTCAATTTGTTTTAAAAACTTCTCATCAATCTCTTTTTTCCAATAATCTTTTGTAGTGTCTTTTCTGCCTTTTTCATGTTCAATCTTGTCTTCATGGCTTTCCACTTGCTTTTTTACAGCCTCTATTCTCTTTTCGCGTATTTTCTTCATGTGTTTTCTATCGCTTCCCATGTTTTCTCATAAATGTGTTATTACATGTACTTACATATTTATAAATGTTTCTTTATTTTTAGGCTATTTTTTCTAGTTTTAGTGTTATTATTAAGTAGTTACAAATAGAAAGATTTATAAAGGCAGATTATGTATAAAATATGTATAAACTATATAGTAGTACTAAAATGGATGCAAAAAAGAAAACAAAAGCTAATAAATTGGCTATATTCCTGCTTGCTGCAGGATTGGCAGTTGCTGGTGTTAATACAGGTTTACGGATAATAGCACGTAACGCTATGTCTCATGCAGGATTCAGGGAACAGGATTTTTCACGATCTTTAACAAATCCTTTAACCTATCTAACTAGGGGGGAGTACAAGGGATTTAGAAATTGGAATCTAGATTCAAGCGATGACCCCTTTAAAAGAGATTTGATAGTATACGAGCCAGATCCCTTTGATAAGCTTCCAAAAAGACTGCATAATATGGATTTGAATGCTGTATATCTAGGTTTACAAAAAAATCCATTACCCTTTTCTCGATATCAACCTACCAGACTTACTGGTTCAGATAAAATCACTTTCTATAGTATAAAGGACTTTATTCCCGATCCCGGAAGATTGATTGGAAATCGGATAGTTGGCGGGACAGCCCTAGAAAGAATACTAGGAATGAAAGAAGGAGATGCTTTATCGATGAAGGACATATTCCGTACTTCAATGGCGCCTACTTTTACAAATGTTGATCTTGGAAACTATACCTTATCTTTTGGAAGAGATAAAAGCGGGATTTATACAAGTATTTATGATGTCTGGGACTTTGTTCCTGATTCAGGTCATTTTAAAAATTTTAATTCAGGATTAGAAAGATTAGGATCCAAAATCCTGCCAAAAATTGGAACACCAATTCATTTCTATGACCGATTTTACTGGAAAGATTATGGTTTTGATGAAAATAAACAAGGAGACATTCAAAATGGAAACTAAAAAAGAATTTTCAATTATTAAGAAAATAGCCAAGCATGGCTCTCAAGCTATTATAGTCATACCAAGAGTTCTGGAAACCCAGCTTAAACCTGGGACCATTGTCGAGGTTAAATTAAATATTCTAGAGAAAGGAGGTAATGAAAAATGACCCTCCTAGAACAGATGGCTGCAATGGAGACAATTGATGCAAATGCCAGAATAAAATTGGCACATACACGTGAGGAAGTAAGAAGAGAAACAAGAAAACATATGCCTTCTTATGAAAGACCAAAACCTATAAGCCTTTCTAAATACGAGCTAAAGCAATTGAAAAGAAGAGGCTATGAAGTCTTGCAGGAATTAGGAGAAGGGCAAACCAGGAATGCTTATCTTGCTAAGTATACACGTGGAGATGTAAAAAGATTAAGAGTTGTTAAAATATCTAAAAGAGAAGTTGATCCAGAATCAGTAAGGACACAGATGAATCTAGATAGAAAAGATTTGGACCTTGCTGAAGTTAAAGCTTCTAATGAAATTAAACATCCAAATATTATATCGGTTGTTGATAATTTTAGGTTAAATGGAAGGACAGTGAATGTTGAAGATTACTACGAAGGAACTGACTTGGAAACAACAATAAGACAGACTGGTCCATTGACTAATAAGAGTAGAGCAGTGAATATTGCAAGACAGATTTCTTCTGCAGTAGATTATCTTAACAATGACCGATGTATCTTGCATAGGGATATTAAACCTTCCAATGTTGTTTTGACTCGTTCTGGGCAAGTTATGTTAGGAGACTTGCAGACTGCTGCAAGGATACAGGATATAAAAAATGCAAGCATACCTACTTTTGGTGGGGCGAAGCATACCCATCCATATTTATTGAGCGCACTCATCACTGGAGATCCTGCAGAAGCAACCAGAAGGACAGAAGTGTATTCTTTTGGTACAACTTTATGGCACATGCTTACAGGTGAAGACGCATTTGATTACAAACTCACTTCGGACCCAGGGGGCAGGGTAGTAGAATGGGAAGGAGAAGTTTACAGATTTAAATTAACTGATGGAGAAAAGGTTTTAGAGCATGTTTCAAAAGATGAACATGAATCAAGATTAAAAGCAGGGCTTAAAAAAGTTCCAAGCGAATGGAGAAAACTGGTTTATAGATGCTTGACTCTGGATGATAAAGTTGCAATACAAAACATCTCGGGAGTTAATAGATATCTTGATAAAATAGATGCGGGTTTAGCTGGAAAAGTAAAAGAAGCGGTTACTTCCAGCTTAAAATACGCACTTCCTGCAGCTATAGTTAGTGGGGTGATTTCTTTAGGGATATGGGGTGCTTTTGGCCCTAAGCCAGAAGCCAAACCAACAATGTCTGAAATATTAAGGAGATCAGATTATAGAGCGTTCAATTTAGAAACCTTAGACCCTAATGAGAAAAATTATGCCTATGACCTGCTTATTCCCTACATGGAAAAAGCAAAGAAAAATCTTCCTCAAATTGAAGCTGCAAAAATCTACCCAGAAGTAAGAAACATGACAAATTTTTCTGAAACTGTGCATTCTATGCCAAGAAGGCTTGTTTCTTCATGGTTAAGAGCATGTTACTTGAGTCATAAAGCAGGAAGAGTATACAAATCTTCTGGAGAAGAAAGGATTGGCCCTAGTTTTGTGCCTCTTCATTTTGTTCAGGTAAATGATATGAGTTCCCATGCAACTGATTTAGAAGATCAATCTGCAATTGCTTTTGGATGCATGTACTTAAAACAATGTCTTGGTCCAGAACATAACGTTGCTGATGTTTTTGCAAGTTATTTTTCCTCAAGCGAAGACATAAATGCTGCAAAAGTAAAAACGAGGAGTGCAGATTATCTGCCAAGAGAAGTTGTTGGAGAGCATTCTGCAACTATAGAAAGGGGTTATCATGCGCTCTTGCCTCCACATGAAAGGGAGTTGATTAATATGGCTACTGCATTGTACTTGATTACAGATGAGGATGGAAATATTGATTTTGATAAGATTCCAAAAAGAGACTTTTTTCCAGGAGCATATACAAGCAGGTGGGACAAACCTATTAAATAAACAGCCCAGTTAAAGGGGAGGCTGCCAGGTAGAGATTTCTGATAACATTCATTAAATGATGAATAATTATCGGATTGGATTTTTTTATTGAAGAATAACCTTTTTTATAGATGAGTTCTTTTTCTTCTCCATGTATTCTCTCCAATAGAGAGATATTTTTTTCTTGGTAAGCCTGCTTTAACATTTGAAAAACTCTTTTTGAATCTTCTAACATTAAAAAAACTTCTTTGTCTACCTTTACTTTATTCTTTTCTAGGTATTTTAGAAGATGATAGAGCTCTCTTTGTGCATGGATTAGCTCAGCATGAAATGCCCACCTCAACTGCATTTTCTCGTAAATCTCATTTTTTGCTATAACTCTTCTGCAGAAATTATCAAACTGCTGTATTTTTCTTTCTGCATCTTCAAATTCTTTCTTTTCTCCTTTGAGATTAGATCCTGTTATCTGGAAAAGTTCTTCTATATTTAGAAAAATTTTTGAAAAAATGTTATCAAACTGCTCGTAAGAAGGCTCTGTAATATTCTCTATTTCACATCCTTTGTCTGTTTTCTTTATTATTTCAAAACCGATTAGATTTTTGTCCAAGGTTTTTTGAATTACCGGAAGAACAGATTTGTCTTGAAAATTAACCTTTATCTTATCATAGCCAAGGCGGTAGGCATTTGTTATTATGGTTCTTATGGAAGACTCTGTCAAGCCAGTTATTTGAATCTCAGTTTCATTTTTCTTTTTTTTAGATTCTGGATTTATTATTAGAGAGTTTCTTTTCTCTTCGATATCTACCTCATCTCCTTTATCTAGATTATTTGCTTTAATCCACTTACTGGGCAAAGAAACCATCATTGTTGCTGAGCCTTGTTTGACTAGTTTGCGTTTCATGCATTATCGAATATTTCTTATTTTATAAACTTTTCTAAAATGTATATAGATTTAAACTAGTATATATAGTTTAATAAAAATGTTTAAATCTCATATTTTTATTACTATTGTATAGTAAATACATAGTTTATGTATAGAAAATGGTACAAACAAAAAACACACTAAGAACAAAAATAAGAAATACCCTAGCGGCAGGGCTAATCGGCTTAGCTGGATTAGTACAAACCGCTACAGCAGAAGAAAAGAAGCCTGTAGATATCAGGCCAACAGGCGATGTTACTTACTTCGTTGGAGGAGAAGCTGAGAGCGGAGCACAAACCTCTTATCTTCAAATAGATCACTCAACAACTTTTCCTTATAACTTCA
Organism: Candidatus Woesearchaeota archaeon; assembly: GCA_964651965.1. Lineage (GTDB taxonomy): Archaea > Nanobdellota > Nanobdellia > Pacearchaeales > GW2011-AR1 > MFWN01. Next base: position 85,034 of record CAZYZS010000004.1, read on the forward strand.
AGGTATCTGGTTTTATGGATTTATATGAAAATGGAAATGGATACTTTGGGAAGACTATTGTTGAGAAAGGGCTTGTAGACAGGCTAAATTTTAGGGGCCATATAGTCCATATAGACGACCCTTTTTCACAGGCGGGATTTGGATTAAGCTATGCTTTGCCTACACCTAAAGGAACTTATGCAAAAGTGGGCTATCTTCCATACTTTGTAGATGATGAAGGACAGCATGTAGATGACAAACAAATTGTTTGTTTTGGAGCTGGAATTGATCTTGCGAAAGACGTCACATTATCTGCTTTTGGCGAGGCAAACTTAGCTGCAGAAAAAGGACCTCAATGGTGTTATGGAGAAGTTGAACTTGCAAAGAAATTTGGAAAGCACTTTTCAGTTGGAGCTAATCTTCAATTAAATAATCAGGGAGCAGGAGAATTGGCTCCAGAAGCAATTCCTAGAATTTCTTTTAGATATTTATTTTGAAAATGGAAAGAAAAAAACAATCTTTATTTAAAAGAATTGCAATCGGAGCAATTGCAACTGTTTCTGGATTAGCTGGAATTGTTAATGCAGAAAATAACGCTAATCCTTTAAGAGCTTCTCTTGAATCAAACCTTGTAAGCGAATGGGTAACTCCTTCTGGGATGCATTGGGCAGGAACCTCAAGTCAAAACACACTTTATGTAAGCAAAGGACCCTTTTCAGGTTTTGTTTGGTATTCTCAAGGGTTAGGAAAAGAAGACAATGAAAAAATAGAACTGGATCAATGGATGGGGTATGATCATAAGATAAATGATAATCTAAGTTTAAGTGTGCATGGTACTGTCTGGAATTATACCTGTGAGGGAGATTGGTATCACGATATTCTTGCAAACGCAACACTCTCTTACAAAGGGCCAATAGATGCAAAAATAGGAGTTTTGCATATGTTCGCACATGATGGCAGGCCAGATGGAGAGTCAATTTCTGCAAGCATCTCAAAAACATTCCCTCTGGGAAAGATAAATGGAGCAGATGTTTCAGTAACTCCTGAATTATGTTCTGCTTATACAAGGGACTTTTATGGAGTAGACGGATTTCAGCACGTTTCTCCGGGATTGTCTGTGAAAGTTGGGAAAGGTCCTCTTAGCATAAATGGATTCGTAAAGAGGCAGTTTTCTTTGAATGATGAAACAGCAGAAAGTTTCACTTTTGGAGGCGTAGGAGCATCCTATGAATGGTAAAATGAAAGGAAAAGAAGAACATCCAGTGGCAAGAAGATATACAGTTACTGTTGAGGATTCAAGCATGCAAATTAAAAGAGGGTATGAATTTCATGATAAGCAGCGCGTTACAGTTTATGACAAAAGTATTCATTCTGGAGAGATATCTAAGATGGTTATTTGTGCAACAGCCCATCCTTCTTATGGGGAACTGAATGTAACTTTTTCATTAGATGAAACTGACCCTGGAGCTGCTGATACCTATAGGATTGGAAAACCATTTAAGTCTCCTGAAAAATTAAGAACTGCATTTAAAGGACTAGAATCTGCAGTTGTTTCTCATTTTGTACATGAGCATGTTCTTGCATTTCTGCATCCTGAAAATTCTGATTTGAATGAATTGCGACTTATTGAGACTATTTTTAAGGACGGACTCTAAAATGGCAAACGAAAATGAAACATTGGAACAAAGAAGTGATGGAAGACAGCTTCACTTGGCTGTTTTTCAAGGAAGAGATCTAAAGATTAATGCGCCTTATGAAAAGGTCAATGAAGGAGATATTTTAGTGTTCTCTGATACTTCAAGATTATTAGTTCTTAGAAAAATAGACCGAGCTATGACCACATTAGAAAGGACTCCAGATAGAGCTATGACTGCATTAGAAGGAAATCCACAAATTGTTTTTAGGAGTTGGGATTTTTATCGTTTATCTAGCAGACAAGAAGGATTTCCATTACTTTACAATTTTCAAGCATATACCGTTCCTCCAGATATATTTGATGTTAATGATAGAGTATTGAGGGAGGCTGGAATAGAATGATACAGCCGCCAAAACAATCCTTTTGGAAGAGAATTGCAAAAGGAGCTGTTTTATTTGCAGCAGGATTAACTGGAATTGTTAATGCAGAATCTGGTACTTTAATGAATCCTGTAACCTCTGAGAATTTTGCTACTACTCCTTTTAGCATGAGGGCGAGATACGAGCATACAGATGCAGAAGATACTCATTTGAACAAGGTAACTACTGGAATTTCTCCTACAAGCCCAAGATACAACAGAGGCATTGAATTCTGGAGGAGCTATCATTATTTTGGAGAGGAAAAGGGGAAACAGGTTGACTGGGATTCTTTTGGGTTTATTACTCCAAAAGTAAAATTTGGAGATATAGAAAGTTCTTCCAATATTTATGCGCAAGCTGGAGAGAAGAAAGGCGGAGGAATTGAACAAATTTTTGGACTCGGAAAATTAGACTGGTACCTAAATGCAGAGCAAGACTCTACAAAAGAAACTAATAGAATTGGTACAGGATTTGAACATAATTATGGCGGAACCTGGAATTTTGGAGCTGGAATTGATAAGGTTGAGACTCCAAAAGGAGATACTACTTATTATTCTGGAAAAGCTGTTTGGAACATTGATAAAAATGACCAGACAGGAGCCGGATTCAAATTAGCTGATGATGATCTAGGAACTAATAGAATAGCTGGAATGTTTATGAGATATGGAGATGTAGACTGGGGTAATAGAACCTATGCTCTTTATGACTGGAAAACAGATGAAAGCGATTTTCAAGCAGTTACCTGGCAAACTATTTTTGCTCAAAATCCAACTTTTAATAAACTTGTTCATGGAACAGCTTTTCTTGGAAGAAACCAGGGCTATCTTCTTAGTTCAGAGATTATGAAATCACCAGTTACAGTTATTGAATCTCCTCCAATCTTTGAGAGAGGAAAAAAAGGATTTGCTTTTGGTGGAAATGGATATATGAGCAGGACAAACGGAAATGATTGGGAGGGTTATGCTCAAGCGGATTTTGGTTATAATCAAGGAAAATATGGTGGAGCATGTGTTTTCCATAAATTTGGAATTGGAGAAACAGAAAATTCCAATGGAGTTTCTGGAATTCTTTATCTTGGACCTTTTAAATTAGAAGCAAGCCATGAAAGATTTGATGACGGACAGGACAGGACTTGGGGAAGCATAACTGCTGTCATTCCTCTTGGAGGTAAGCAAAAATGAGATTTAAAAAGACATTAGGAACAATTTTGACTGCAATATTATTAGCAGGCGGTTGTAGAGACAGACCAGTTACTAGTGAGTATCAACATTTTAATGGAAACTCTGGAAATTATAAGGTAGAAATAACTTTAGAAGAACGTGGAAATAACATAAACAGGATGATCCATCTTAATGGAAAAACAAATTCTATTGTACCTTATGGATTGACAGGGCATGATTATGACGGAGACAGGAAATGGGACAGGATTTTTATTCAGGAGACACCACAAAATGGATTCAATGCTGTTTACTTTGATAAAGGAAAAACAATTTGGGAGCCTTGTGGCGCAGACAAAAATAAAATTAAACCATTTACTGATTCTCAGATAAATGAGGCGAGAAGTATGCTCGATAAAGCAACTGAAGCTTTTGAAAAACCAGAATATAAACAGGAGAAGTAGAAATGGCCGAGAAGAAAGAAAAATATGTCTATGATGAAAACACAGAGAGATTTCCTCAAGGGTTTCTAGAGGGGCTTTCTAAAATGGATATAATTAACTTTCCATCTGGGAGAGTAGAAGTTGTGTCTGAATTAGAGTTGCCGAAAGGTTTTTTAACTTTGAGAAGAGACGGTAGGGGCATTATAAGAGTAGGTTACGAATTCTTGGAAAAGGGAGCAGAATCGGGCTGCGCTTATTTTAAAAGGTCAGAAGGAAACCCGAAATATCCAACTGAAGAGGGTTATGAGGTTCTTCTTAAGCAATTTTGGGAGGCAGGTTTGTAAAAATGAAAATCTTAACCCCCTTACATCCAGAAGATGTACTTATATTGGAAAATGTTCCTGAAATTGGAGACAGAATACCAGATGGCAAAAGGAGTGATTTGGTGCATTTAGTAATAAAATCTACAGGATACAGGTTTAGAACAATAGCAAGATTTTCTAATAGCCTTGGGATCATACAAAGAGCAGACTACAATAAACTTTCTAGTGTTTCTAACCATCTGATCTACGAGTTAGTTTCCAGGGAATCTGTTGAAACATGCTCTCTAGATTACAAAGAATATGATGCACAATTGAAGGAGGGGGGTTTGTAAAATGGCAAATAGAACATTTACAATAACAAAGAAAATAGCCAAACATGGCAACCAGGCAATTATAGTTATACCCAGTGTCTTAAAAGAACAACTTTCTCCCAATATGCTTGTGAAGATTACTATTGATATTTTGGATGAAAAGGCAGTTTAAAATAACATTTAAAAACTCTCTGTAGTTACTAATTCTGTGATGGATTATGTACATTGTTAAAAAGAAAATTAATGGAAAAGAATATTTTTACTTGAATAAAGCTGTTCGAGAGGGTGGAAAAGTTAAAAGTAAAAATGTCGCTTATTTGGGGAAGACAAGAGAAGAAGCTGAGATAAAAGCAAAAGAAATAATTGAGAAATTGGGAAAAGAAGGAAAGAAAGAAAGCGAAACATTAAAAAATGAAGAAACAAAGAAAGAAGTTATGAAGAAAGAGACAAAAGAAAAAGCTGTAGAAGAGAAGATTACAATAGATGATAAAGCAGGTTCAATCTTATCGATTGAAGAGATAGCAAAATACTGCAAAGACAAAGGTTTTGTTTTTAGGTCGAGCGAGATTTATGGGGGGATGTCTGGATTTTGGGATTTTGGCCCTCTTGGAGTTGAACTTTTCAACAATATAAAAAAGAGCTGGTGGGATTTCTTTGTAAAATCAAGAGAAAATATGGTTGGAATAGAGGCAAGCATTATAAGCCATCCGAAGACCTGGGAGGCTTCAGGGCATTTGAAGAATTTTAATGATATATTTGTTAAATGCAAAAAATGCGGAAAAACCGGAAAGCTGGATGAAGCTGAGCTTGGAAAAGTAAAATGCGAATGTGGAGGAGATTATGAAAATCAGGGAAAATTCAATCTAATGTTTGAGACAAAAACAGGGGCAGTAGAGCACATGACTGCCTATTTAAGAGGGGAGACTGCGCAGGGCATGTTTTTGAATTTCAAGGCAGTACAGCTTTCTTCAAGAAAGCCACTTCCATTCGGTATAGCACAGATAGGAAGATGCTTTAGGAATGAAATTGCTCCAAGGGATTTTTTATTCAGGAGCAGGGAATTCCATATAGGGGAGTTTGAATTTTTTATAAATGTTAAAGAAGAAAAATGTGAACTTCTAACTGAAAGACAATTGAATGTTAAAGTCAGGCTTTTAGATGCTGAGACTCAGAAGTCAGGAAAAGAAAATTTAAGAAACACCACTATTGGAGAAATGTTAAAAGAAAAGAGATTAGACGAGTGGCACGCTTATTGGCTTGCTGAGCAAGTATTATGGTTTGATTCTCTTGGCTTAACTGAAATAAAGATAAGAGAGCACACAAAAGAAGAGTTAAGTCATTATTCCTCTGCAACTTTTGATATCGATTACGAGTATCCATTTGGGAGCAAGGAAGTAGCTGGGAATGCCAACAGAGGGCAGTATGATTTAGCTCAGCATGAAAAATTTAGCGGAGAAAAAATGGCTGTTTTTGATGAGAAATATAAAAATAAAGAGATTCCAAGGGTAATCGAGCCTACTTTTGGTATGGAGAGAGTGTTTTTAGCAATACTGACAAAGGCTTATACTTATAGCAAGGAAAGAGATTATATTCTATTAAAGATTCCTCCGAAATTAGCTCCGATACAAGCAGCTGTTTTCCCTATCGTCAAACAACCTCAGTATGTAGAAATGTCTGAAAAAATTGTTGAAGATTTAAGAAGGGAATTCAATGTTATTTATGACCAAGGCGGAAGCGTAGGCAGGAGATACGCAAGAAACGATGAGATTGGAACGATTGCTTGCATTACTGTGGATGAGCAAAGTCCTAAAGATAATACCGTAACTGTTCGTGATAGAGATACAACTCAACAGATTAGAGTAAAGATATCAGATTTGCGCGAGATACTAAGAGAATTAGTTAACTCTGAAGTTGAATTTGAGAAAGCTGGAAAACTTGTTGAAACAAGGAAAAAATGAAAATCCTTAGACGGCTATAACTTCTTCTTTTTCTGAAAGAATATTCCTTTTGGTCAAGCTCCAATCGAGCTTAATAAGATTTTGAATAAATGGATTATCCAAATTAAGTTTATAGTAATCAGACTTCCCTATTTTTCTGGTTTTACAAACAATTCCAGATTTAATAAAGTAGGGAAAGAATA
>CAZYZS010000005.1:0-49509 GCA_964651965.1 Candidatus Woesearchaeota archaeon
CATACTAAGCAGAAGGGCCCAGCTCGCTTAGCCCACCGAAAGGAGCCGAGCCCTTCGGACAGCCCAGTCATGGCCTCTCATCAAGAAAGAGCTGTCAACGCCGCCGTCTTTTGCCATATGAGATTGCTTTTTACCGAGTATCTCCCACTGGCTAGCCTAAGCGGTGTTCTCATCTCTCGCTTCTAGTTACTCCCCCGTATTATGATACCAAAACCAAAGAGGGGTGGTCGCGCCACACCTTAAGCAGAGCGACCACCCCTCGACCATTGTTGACCCCGGCCATAGCCTTGCTGGGAGTTCACGTAGAACTCAGAACAGCAGCGGGCATTTCCAGGGCCCTATTCACAATCTCACGATCTCACGCGTGCCATGCAATCCAGTGCACCCTAAATGGCCGATCTGCCTAGGTGACCAGATGATTGGCACGCACTGCTACACCGCCCTGGCTTTGACCGTCCTGGTGGAGAGCCGACCTCATCTCGAGAAAGGCATCACCCGAGTTCAGCAATGGGTCATTGGCCAGAGCTTGCACGAATACTTGCGGCGGCGACGTGTTGTTCACAAACTGCACCATCGCTGCCGCCGGAGGACCTGTGTTGAACCATTCGCTTGTCGCCGTGTTCGCCGCCGCCACTTGCACCTTGGCATTCTTTGCCGTAGCCAGGTCGACGTCGCAATTGGGCGGGGAGGAACTCACGGCCGTCATCGGACACAATGCAGTCGCTCCTGCGTTCGCCTTCACCAAACCGGTCTCAGGCTGCAGGGCCAGAACTTCACTTGCGGCGGCGTCATTCGAGCTGTTGATGGTAGCCGCCAGGATCTGATCAGAAATGCTCTTCGTTGCGGTTGGAGGACTGCCCATAGCCACGGCGATTGTGATGCAGCTCACTGCAACCAACATCAGGAGGAGTACTCTTCTCACGTTCTTCTCCTTAACCAACGTTAGAGTTCACTCCACAGCTGCACGTCTTTCCACTTTTCTTACCAGGCTCTTGTGCACTTTTTTGCCGGATTCACTCAGCGATCCAGCAGGCCCATCAGGGTATGGCACAGAGTCTTGGCCCCAGCATTGCAGCCAAATGCCAAGTTTTTCCTTTCCACTCCTCGGGCAGGATCTATTCCTCTTACTTGCGCAGTAATTTCCACATCCGGATACCTTCCTTTCTGGCTTTCTGTGGAACAAAGAACTTGTGCTCCACTGCCCATTTTCAAGAGGTTTTTAAGAGGGGGATGACCCTCAACCTCGCCTAGAGAAAACTGCTCAGAAACATCTCTCATCGGAAGACGGCAAGGAGATAGCCTATCTAATTAATACCAAACCAGGGGTCCTCGAAACAGTCTTACCCGTTGGGCGACCATTTACAAAGGACCCCTCCTGTTATCGAACCGTCCTTTTACGGTTCATCGTGGTTGTCAGCCGCCGCGTCACTGGGTCTCCAGGACTGAATGCATCGTCTTCTTGATGATGTGGCCCGCCGCGCGCATGATCTGATCGTCTTCCCGTTTCCTCGTGAGGCCACAAACCTGCCACAGTCTCAGTAGTCGTTTCATACGTCACCTCTCAATTCTACCTTCAAGACTTCCACATTCCGCGCTCAAAGCGCCGCGCGCCTGAAACGCATTCCAATGCTTGCTCTTTACTCACTTCTCACTCACCCTCGCACCTACCTGAGTTTGACCTGCAATAATTCCCTATTGGCCTTAAATGGCCTTTCTTTCACCTCCTTTCTCCCTAGCGCATGGGTATTTTGGCTTTTCCGAGTTTATAACCGGCATTTTCGAAGAATTCGTCTGTTGCACAAAATCGAGTATAGAACTCTCTAATCGAGCCTTCTTCCCTCTTTTCTACAAGATTTGATCTCGTAGACCCTCTTCTTTCTGCTTAGTCAGCGATGATGACTGATGTCATTGTCTTCCACTCCACGCTCCACTTTTTCCTCTGTTCTCTGTTCTTTAGAATAGCCAAGCTATTCTGCGAAAGCAGATTGGAACTAAGTTCCGATGATGTAACGATTAATGACTATTAATACTCCGAATAACCAGACCCTCTACTCCCCCTCTTTTTCTGGCTCCTCAATCAACACCAAAAAATAGTTATGGGGATTTAAATATGTTTCGATTGACCCAGTTTCCGAAATCTTCTATGAAGATAGAGTTACTAGAAAGAAAACTTGGCATAGTTTGTCGAGCATATCTTTGGCTTCACAAGTAAAAATAAAAATGCTTAGTACTACATATATATACTACAAAATATATATTATAGTATATATATTTTGTGCAAAAAAATTTGCAAAAAAAAGCGGGCTGGGGGATTTGAACCCGCGACATTTACCTTATCAAGGTAACGCTCTGCCAATTGAGCTAAGCCCGCCCGCGGAAAATCAGCAAACTGCAGTTCAGGCCCGTCCGAGTAACTTCATGTACCGGGGGGATTTCCTAAGTCCCATACGCGACGCCTTCTTCTTGACTGCCTCCGTTGGCCTGCCCAACTCAGCAGCTACTTCCGCTGTCGGCCGATTCGGGAAGAGCCTCTTGAGCTCTTTGATATCGTCCTTTGACCATGATCCCTTAATACCCTGTCCCATCTTCTTTCCTCCTATTTCCAGAGTCTCCATTAAAGGCCTTCCCCACGTAGGAAGACCCCAGAATCAGATTTACAAAATAAAATACAAAAAAAAATGTGCGAGGAAGGACTTGAACCTCCAACCTTCGGTTTTGGAAACCGACGCTCTGCCAATTGAGCTACCCGCACAGTAATAATAAGGGAGAGGCCCTAGCAATCCTCCTGGCCAAGAATGTCGAAAATTCAAACACCCCACTCCTCCGTTAAGTGGCCTCTCCCAACCCTCAGTGAGCTACCGACGCCCGTACTACCCTACTGCAGAGCACACATCGAAGACAGTACACCGAGAGACAAATAGAATTAGAGCAAGGGAAGAGGTCTGTCAAAGGGATGCTAATTCCCGGTCATCCTTCAGACAAACCTCCCCCAGCCGTCCGTGGCGAGACGGTACCCGGAAAACAAGTGAACCTCAAGCTCGTCTTATAGATAATGGCAAAAGCGAGCCGGCCTGAAAAGTGGCAGTAGGCCACTCTGGAGTGAACTCGTTTGAAGCGCCCCGTACGGCGTCTTGTATAGAAGATGATCGTGGAAAGAGCAGCACATTAGGAGGCATGCTGCAGAATAGCTTTCCCATCCCCTTACCCAAGACTCGGGACCCGTGTGCTCTTCAAGAGCAGCAGTTCTCTCTCACCTTCCTTGGTGACACAGGATTTTCAGGCCGGCGATAATCTCCCCACTTCACAGGCGCTTCACGTGTTAACGCCTGAGCTATTTTCCTCGGCGAACTCTATCACGACATGATGTTAAGCGTGCTGCATGCTGCCTACCCATCAGGCGGCGTTTCGGGCGGGCTTTCTCCCAAAGCCAGTGCACTTCCCAGTACTAAGAGGGGTACGCCCCTCAGTGAACGTTTCCTTGTTCTTCGTACACACAACGTGCAAGGCCCACGAACTTGGGGACCGTGAATCGCTTCCCAAGTTAAAGGGCTAGAAAACTGCTGAGTCCTCATAGCTGCTCCTTCTACTGAGATGTCGAACCCGAACCGCCGTTGCCATTTCCATTACCGCCATTCTCACACTGGCGGCGCCTCTTCATCATCTCTTCGCGAGCTAGCCGAGTCCTCTCGTCCTTGCGGAGCTTCCTTCTACCATTATGTGTCGGTATCATACTTTTCTCCCATTGTGTGAAACGTTGGTACTTCCATGTTCCTTTCGCCGAGGAATAAAACCAACCTCCGGTTACAGGAAGCAACAGGAGGTTGGCGGAGGGGAGAAAAATCTCAAATGAGGGTACAGAAATGAGAGCACAGAATAGAGCGCGCAGCAAGCAGTACAGCTCTGGTCGCTAGGGAAGGGGCGCCAAACGCCTCTAACCCCAGACGAGCTATGACATGACCTACCGCAAAACCTATCCCTATCCCGTACCCACGGTGCGTGCGTTAAGGAGGTTCCTGCTCTTTCTGAAGAAGCCCAAAAAAGCAGCCGCAAGTAGGACTAGGACTTCTACCGTTTGCAGAAAGTAGCAGGAACTCAGTCAAGGGGTGTTTCTTATATTTCTTATCTAGCCAAACGGTATAGCTAGTCAAGATTAGTACGAGCCTCCGCGGTGCGGAGGGAGAGAAAGTGAGACTACGCGGAGGCTCGTGTCTCTTGGGAAAGCCCTGCGCCCAATGGTGCCGATTCAAAAGCATTGTATCGCAGGGCTTATATCATGAACAAGGCTCTCTACCTAAACGAGGCCCTGATTATCACATAACCTACAGACAGAGTCCACAGAGATTGCTCAAGGGAAAAATAGGGTTTTCCAGGCTTAAAAGCTAGAAATACGAGAAAAATGATTTTCTGCCATAGTATTAACTAGCAGAAAATTCTGTGCTTTTTTCAAATTGTGTAAGAACACAATTCTAGCCACTTACTGGCTTTTCCGCCTGGTTTATGATTACAAACGAATCTGTGTTTTTTCTCTTCATGTTTCTCTGTGGTCGTTGTTCTTGGATCAATGGTGCATTATAGAGGAAATAAATCCTCTGAGATGCGGAACAAATGTGTGTACTAATGATGAATATGAATTTTTTTGATTTAATGATAACTTTGCTGCTGTTTCAAGTTCACAATTTCCTAAATTATCAGCCTTTATAAATCTTTTTCTTTTGTAGTGCTAACCCAGTAGTTACACAATAGAAAAATATAATATATATTACAAAATATATATTGTAGTATATACATTCTGGCAAAAAAATTTGGCAAAAAAAAGGGGAGAAAAGCTCAAGTGGTAAAAGCCTGGATGGCCTCTTCGTCAAATAGAAGTGGCGAGTTTAGAGGAGAGATGGTAGTGCCCAGTACTGCTTATATCCGATTTTTGGCACCCAACCCTCGTCATAGAACCCCCATCTTTTGAGAAAGAGCTACCACTAAGACTTTTCATCCCCATCCTCCCTTAAAGTAAAGCCTCCAAAAATAACAGGGGAAGGCGAGTTCCTAATCAAATTTCCCATACCCCGTGCACCGCGGCAACTCCATTTGCCCGCACGTGGCAATCATCATCTGCCGATGACCTGAAAAGGAACTCGCCCACCCTGCTCTTAGGCTTAACCATTGACGGTTAGGCCCAACCGTCAAGAAAGAAGGGACATGCTGCCTTCGGAGTATCCAGCGCTGGACAAACCGAAACATACACGCTCCCTGGTGTTACAGGTACTACAAGAAACACCGGATCCGCGATCAGTTGCAGCCGCCACAGGGAGGCTGCGGGGTCGGAGGAGGGCACGGAGGCGTGCACGGATTCTTGGGGCAATCGGCCGCGTTGATCGTCACTTGGCAACCGGTCACCTCGAGACACTGACCAACCATCCCCGTGTTGCAGTCGCCGCCGGCAACCGCACCGAATTGTGCGCCACCAGCCATCTGACCGCTCGCGGTAAATCCCGTCGGGGAGGCTGCAATCTGATTCTGTCCGACTACCGCGCCTTGCGCGCCGACAGCCGCACCGATGCCACTCGTCTTGCCGACCAACTGTCCGAGACCCAAATCGACTCCCTGGCCTTGCGTGGTGAGATTCGGAGCGACTGCTTGGCCTTGCTCTGCACCGACACCAGCTATCTGGCCGGCTCCAGCGGTGGTCCCACCGGCGCCAACGGCCTCAGCACTCTGCGTAACGATACCGGTCTGGTCCTGCATGGCGATGCTGCCACTGCCGAGGTCCGCACCCTTCTGATTCTGGGCCATCATACCCATGTTGCCGCCCTGGGCGCTACCCATACCGCCGGTCTTCAGGACAATGTTGCCCGCACCGAGTTCGAAGCCTTCGATTTGCCCGATGACTGCTTGGGCCGAGGTGGCGACGAATGCGAGAACCAGAACACCAACTAAGAGTTTCTTCAACATAATTCGAGCTCCTTCTCTTTGAATCCTCCCGCAGTCCGTTTTTTCGGGCTACGCCGTTTTTTTCGGTCTCCGTTTGGATTCTCCATAATTGACACAGAGGAGATTCGCCCACTCCTAACAAGGTTGTGGACCCCACTCTCCTAACAGCGGGGACTGAAAGTGAAAGCAGCTCTCCAGTCAAGAGGTGGCAGATTACTACTCTACTTGCTTCCGGAACTTAGCAAAGCCACATTTGTCCAAGTTCCTTAACCTTAATCCCGGGGTCTTCTCACCTCCTTTCTCTGTAGGTAAATCCTTCTACCCCCAATTGTCGTTCCGGAGGTCCGGAGGAGGGGCGCTTGTTATTTCGGCTGCTGAGTCTCCACCCGAATCACTTCCTTACTGCCGTTGCCGTTGGCGCTCCTCTGTGGCACCGAACTCATGCCAGGAGGCGCCGCATTACACGGAGGACTCTTGCACCCAATAGACTCCCTGATGTTGTCAGGAACCTTCCTGCTCGCAGCCATATTTGGCGCAAGCCTGTATCCTGCAGCGTAGATGATGGGTTTTGTTTCCCCCTCTGTCACGCCCTTGGCATACGCCCCGAACAAGCTAACAGAATAGTTGGTCTGGGAGTAGCCCGCGGCGCTTGAAGGGAAGGTGGTGTTGGAAGAGACAGTCACTCCCTTAACACCCCCACTGACCAGCAGCAAATCAATGTCGTAAGGAAGCGCCTCTTCGACGCAAGCGAGGTAGGCGTGGTCCCAGTTGCGCCGGATTTCCCCAGTGACTCCCGTCGAACCGACATACATATAGCCTACCTCTTTCAGGAGGCGGGGGTCAACATTGCTGTCAATCAGAACATACATGCGCTTCCCTTCGGGCCGCTTGTCCCGAATGAACGAAGGTGGAATGACACTCAAGCCCCTGAAGCGGTGATTCGTACCCGGGCTAAACACGCCGGTGATAGTACCTGCCAGAACCTCCAGCGGCCCTTTGTACGGGAGCGACCAGAGAATCCCCCTAATCTCTTTCTGGGTATTGGGGTCGCTCAAATCAAAGGTCCTCTCGTATCCCTGGGGGAACTTGCCGTTGTCCTGGTTAGGTACCCCAGAAACATTGAGGACTCCCCACCCACCATGCTGATTGTACGGTAAGTTGGGCGGGTACATCATAAGAGGCGCAGTCTTGTTCTCGTAGTCGCTAACGGTCGTCTGGTTCCACTCAATCCCGGAATTCGAAGAGGACCCAGAATTAGCACCCGAAGAAGAGCCTGCACTTGCCCCCGCGCTGGAAGTGGATGACGAATCTGCATTACCACCCCCAATAAGACTCGTGTCCTGGCTCAGTTGCGCCTGCATGTTCTGGACGGCCACATCTGTAAAACCGGGTGGGACGCCCTCTTGCGCATGTGCCGTGAGGCAGCACAGTGCGAAAACGATACTAAAGAAAAACACAACCCTGTTCATAGATCCGTCCTTTCCATCCTAGATAGGCCAAAGCCGTGGTTGCATCCGTTCACACGTCCGTGCACTTTCTCTGAAAAAACTTTTTCCCAGAGAAACTCTCTCTTTCCTCCTTTCTCCCTGAAAACCGAAATCTTCAAAGGTATTTCAGGGGAAATACCACAAATTCGCTACCATGAAGAAACCTCCTCCCAAAGTCCAGAGAACTTTCTATCTGGGCTTCACGTATTATTTTGTAATCTGTCAAGCATCGCCAATGCCCAACAGCTGTCTAGGGAGTTAACGGGATATTCCGTATGAACTTATTACGGATATTCCGTATAGATATTCCGCTTGTTTCTGCTGTTTCACGAGTCGTCTGCGTCTTCTCGTTCTTAAAGGTTAATGCTTATCAGTTATTTCGGTTATTGCTTAATCAAAGTCGCCAAAGGCAACCTTGAACCTGTCACGGAAAGTGGTTATCCCACAATTGTTGTTTTGTACTTGAATAAATTTAAGTATTATAGTAAATTTCTTGGAATTTTTCTTTTTCAAACTATGATTTCTTTCATAGATCACTAAATTATGTTACCACTTCGATATATAAACATTTTTATTTTGTATAATATATTTTCTTGAACATATAAAAAAATATTTAATATATAAAATAGAATATAATTCACTAATAAAGGAAAAGAAAAGACGATTCTATATTATATTACAAAAGATATTTTATAAAATATATATTCGAGTATATACATTTTGGCAAAAAAATTTGCAAAAAAGGGCCGGCTCTAGTACACTGTTGTTTTTCAACTTCAGAGCACTAGAGCCAACCCCTTTCTAATCCCACCGCTCCAAGCGTAGCTGAGGGGTACTACTTCGAGTAGCCGAGAGCCGCCTGCATCTGGTCCACAGTCCGTTGAAGTGGATCGCTGTCAATCTCGCGGCAAGCACGCATAGCGTCCTCGATGGCAGCGAGACGGGCGGGTTTGTTTGCCAACTCTTTATCAGCTTCTGGAACTCCGACAAACTTGGGCCTGCCCCCACGGAAGTCCATCCCTATCCTGAGAGAATAGGAGAGTATCTCTTCCAACCTCCGCTGTATCTCGTATACCATCCGGTCTACCGCGATTTCCTCTTGTACCTTGTGGCCATCCACCACTTGATGATACCCCGAAGAAGCTTCTTCACTCATCAAGTAGATACGGTAAGCCAGTTTCTCTTGCTCCAAGCCTCTCGTCTGTAGCTCCAGCTCTTTCTTCTGACGTTCTAGGGCCCGGTCGAAGTCCTCGTTGTTCTCGAAGTTCACGTTTATGGTAACGATTCTTAATCGAGGGACTATGATAGAAATCGGCAAAAGCTCGCCATTAGGCAAGCGGACTCGCATTTCATACCGAGCTTCAGTTTCTTCGACAGAAGCCGGAGTCTTGGGAAACTCGTAGACGCGAGTCTCTCTTGAGGTGTAGACTATGAATCCCCTAGCCCCTTCTTCTAAGGGCGCCGGGGAGATTACTATATCCGCATTCAGAAGCAGGCAGTGCCCCTCTCTGCAGTTATCTCTTACAATCCCGAACTTAGCAGGATCGTAGTTCACTGAGCACGGGTACGAGGCGAGAGCCACTTTCTCATAAGCCCTTATCAAGTTCGCGACTGTTGGGTACTTCGGCGCCTTACTCACAACCGCCGATGGGTCAGTTATTCCGCCTGTACTTCTCGCCTGCCTCCTAGGTCTCGGGTTAACCTGGAGCCCAGAAGGCCCGCCGGGAGTGAAGGTAGAAGAATCACTACCCGTAGCCCAGCCCCAATTGTTAGGGTCTCCTCCCGAAGGAGTCTCACATCCCCCAACCAGAATCGCGAAACAAACAGCCACAACTGCCAATTTGCTCTTGTCCATAGTGCTTACCTGCCTTCCTTCGAAAGAAACAATCCACAAAATCGAGGGCCCTGCCAACTAAGGAAAACAATTCCAAGAGCCGGCAGGGCCCTACAACAACTCTGACTGACAGTCAATCACTATTGTAACTGGCTGTCTGTTCTATCTTCATGAACGACACGAGGATCGCTACTTCGTTGCTCCTCTCGCTCTTGCTGCTCGAGCACAAGACGGGCAGCATTCCGCACCCTTGCTTGCTCCATTGACTCGTTGACTGGCTTCAAATTTCTCCGAAGCCAGCCAGCCCCTGTCTCGACATCGGCAACTGCCCCGTAGAAAGTTTGGCAGCCGCTAACGCCAAAGAAAAGGACCACAACAAGCACGAACACAAGAATCTTAAGATTCTTCAGAGAGTTCATATGTTTCCTCGTTGAAAAGGAGACATTGAGCCGTCCTTGAATTAAACAACCATCCATGACAGCCCAAAAGACTCTCTTCCCCCAAAACCTTAACTCTGTTTTCGTTTGTTGCTTGCACTTACTTCCAGATCATTTGTGATACGGATATATTTATCAGGCACAAGCCTGTTGACGTCAGAAGGAAAGCCCCTGCGATTTGTGGAGGGAGAGGAAGCGAGACTACGCAGGGGCTTGAGTGCAACGTTACTTGCTCTTGATTGTGTTTGGGGGAATAGGAACTATCTTTGCCCGCTTGACAATCACCTCCAGTTGTCTGCTCCTGTACGCGAGGGCAACTTCCTTTCCTCCATCGAGCCCGCAGATGGTCCCAAACTTGAGGAAGACCTGCCTGCCGTTCCAATAGTAGAGTATCCCATCCAGTGGAACGTCCTCGATCCTTGCGAAACTTATCTTCTCACCATCCCTTGGGTAATAGCTAATAGCCTCGTTAGGCTTGAGCTTCACTTCTATCATGAGAGGATGGTGCTCAATGTTCTTGTAGAACACCCGAGAAATACTGCCATCCTCTAAATAGAAATAAGGGTCGGGAATGTAAGGCTTCTGCTCCTGCTCTAAGAAGTACCTAACCATCCTTGGTTGGGAAGCAGGAGCCCGCTCTATCCTTGTGCTTTGCTTAGGTTGAGGTTCAGGAACAGGAACGAGCAGCTTGAAAAATTCCCCCTCTTGTCTCTCTTCAACCTTTGCAGCTTGCTTTGCAGCCTGGCCCTGAGGCTTAAGGGTAATCATCGGCCCTGCCTCATATGGCATGCTTTTGTCCTCGGTTGTTACTGGTACTCGCTTGGCCTCGCCACTCCTTGGGATAATCGGACCTGCCTCATATGTTCTTCTGGTTTCGGCTGTTGTTCGCTTCTTGGCCTCCCCACTCCTTGGACCGCTTCTCGGTATCACTGGCCTTGCCTCTCCTCCCTGCCGAAACATTCCCCCCGTGTCCAGCTTTTTCAGTTCATTCAGAACCCTCCTTGGGTCAACGTCCTTTATGTCCGCTATCCGCTGCTGAGCCAATCCATGGCTCTGAAAACAAACAGACAGCAACGCACAACAAATTAAAATTCTTTTCATACCCTCAACTCCTTCCTTGTTCCTGGTTCTTGATACTCTTGATACAAAAATCTGGGCCCCGGCGGTAGCGGGGGAGTTAGTACTTAGGAAGCACCAACTGCTGATCACCAGGGCCCAGACAATTGGCGAAGCAGAGGCCACTCAAAACTCCGTGACGATCTCGTGCCTCTCTACCCGGATCTTCGGATGGTGATCGCCGCGCCAAACCGGATTCGGATTGCCGTCCACAAGGATAACGAAGGTCGCTCTCTTTCCCCTGCGCGACGCCCTGATGTGGTACTTCCTCCGGCGCTTCCCTGCCGTCTTGGCAGTGAGTGCGTCTTTTCGCCCGGGCGTATCTGCTGCAGAATGCTTGGCTTTCTTAGCCTTGCGGGCGAGCCGATAGCACTCCTGCTTGAATGCCTCGAATTTAATCGCCTGTGCAGCCCGATCATCAGGGTACTGCTCCTTGAACCATTTAAATACCGCCTCGATACCCTCCCCTTTCTTACCCTTGCATTTACGCCACTTCCCCAGAATCCTCCTTTTCTGCATAGGGGTGTAATGATATGGCTCGTGTCTTTTACTGTTCATAGCTCCCAACCCCTTCATTGCTCTAATGTTCTGTGGGTTATTTGCGCTTAACTGACTAAAGTGCTACAACTGCGCACTTTATTATAGCACTCATCACCCTCCCCACTCCTCGGCGAAACAGGTTTACTAAACCTCTTTCAACCCCCAAGTTACCTATGTTTATTCTCTCAGGCGAATACCAACCTGTTTATAGTCAAATGAAAGCCCCCGCGGTGCGGAATAGGAATTGCAGGTCGAGGCGGGGAGCCTCAACTAAGAGCAATCCCAGAGGCGAGACCACGCGGGGGCTTGTGGTGCACTGTTCGCTTGAAGCCTCACTTGTTCTTGTCGGTGTCGGTCGTCTGGTGCACAGCCGTTGGCTGCGAGGGTTGTGCCAACCGGGCTTCCTCATTAGCCTGGTACCTCTTGAGCATCCAGATGCCCAAAAACGCCAGTACGGCCACGGCAGTGATTATGATCCAGAAACTCCCTGAACTTCTGCTGTTCGCGATGACAATACGTTGACCCATCTGACTAGACATTACCCCACTCCTTTCCCTAAAGACTATGTTTCAGGCTAAGTTTAAGGCTAAGCACGCGTTTTGCCTTTTTTTTCGAAAATGAAAGCCCCCGCGGTGCGGAGGGAGAGGAAGCGAGACTACACGGGGGCTTTCGATGCGATTAAGGCTCCTGCAGAGATGCGCGTTGGGAGGACTTCTAATGGCTAGTGTGCGCACTGAGGACTGAGGAACAGGGGCCTTTGGTGCAAGATAAAATGAAGGGGCCTTCACATTCCTGTCATTTCCTCCGTGAAATGATTTAAAGAATGGCTGCCACGCTAAGAAGACCCCTTCACAACTCCACGATCACCCACCCGAATCTTATGATTACGGGACCAATCCTCCTCCGTGAGCTCAAGAAGATTCCTGGTCCCTCGTACTGGGGGTTAAGTGGATGATCAAACCACAACGATTATCAGGATGACCTCATCATCCGGCTCTGGCTGAAAGTTCATAGGTGTCCCTTTCTGACCAACCGTCTCTTTGTCACTTCTTTTCCAAGGCAGCTTTTTGCCTTAGCCCCTCTGCTTCGGCCAGTTCCTTGGAGATGTCGCGCCCGCCAGGACCTTTAGCGTATTGTTCGGCCCGCTGTTTCAGAGAAGAATAATCCCCTCCCCTTTCTGCCTTTTGTCGCATTTCAGAGAGAGTCTTATCCAAACAATTCCGGTTGCCGAACTCTGTTATTACTCCGGCGATCTCATTTACGTCTAGGCCAGACCCCTTGGCATGACTTTTCGCAAACCAAAGTGTATTGCCGAAATCCTCGCCAACCCGAGCCTCCTCCGCAGCTAAGTTGAGGCGCCTAAGGATATCCAAAGAGTTCAGCCCTGCTCCAACCCGACTCACCTTCTTGGCTACATCCTCGCCAGCCCTGCGAGCATACCTCACTGCCTCAGCAATGGGGACATAGTAGTTCTCATCTCCATTGCCAAACATCTCGACAGCCTCGCCGAGGCACCTTTTCACCTCCTCCCTGGCAATCATCTGAGGCGTCTTCCTGTTCATGAGGTATTCATCGTACTTATCATGGAAGTACTGGACCATTTCATAGATACAGACCAGCACCACCAAAACCGCAAAACCCATGAAGAGGTAATAGAGACCATTCTTCAGGGTAGATCTCGGTTTACTCGTTTGATCTTGCATAGTGTCTCACCTTCCCTTTCTTTCTGTTTCTGACCAGCTCTCCGTTAACTTCACTCAAATGACAAGCCACATGGGCAGAACGAACCGCCTCCTAGCTCAGAGAGCCAAGTTATCTCTAAAAGACTCATGCAGCACTTCTCAAACATCCCTGCTCCAACCCTTCCCGAAGCCTACTTCTCATCACCCCGTAGAAGTACGGAGGGCCATGAGACCAAGAACCACTGTCCCGAC
Source organism: Candidatus Woesearchaeota archaeon (assembly GCA_964651965.1). GTDB lineage: Archaea > Nanobdellota > Nanobdellia > Pacearchaeales > GW2011-AR1 > MFWN01. Next base: position 13,274 of record CAZYZS010000005.1, read on the forward strand.
CCCCAGTACTACTATTAGGACTACGAGTGAGACCGCGAGCCGAGCCGAAACTGAAGAGGGGGTGAACTTGCGATTAACCCAGCCAGCGATTAGTGCAAAGATCACAAGCGACAGCAACCAAATGTGAGTCTGGTTCATAACTCCTCCCCTTTCATCTTGTTACCCCCGTCACAAATTGTAGATGGCATCACGAGCAGCCGATAGCCGGTCTACAGGCTTGTTTGGCTCTTCTAATCTGGTACCTGCGTTATTTCCGCCGCAACGCATCACTATCTCTTTCAAAAGAGCCAGGTACTTGGTGTTAAGCATGTCGAGCCGAACAACATCAAGTTCAGATGCCAAAACATGACTGGGACCTCCCTCCATTCCTCCAACATCACTTCCCCCTTCACCAAAGAAGAACTTGTCCTGGGCACAATCTCCAACAAACCCGTCCCCATCACGGTCGACGAACTCGAAGCTCTTGAAGTGCTTCACCTCCTTCAATACTGCTGCAATGTCTTTCCCTTTCCTTAGGGAAGTCACGATAGACATGACTTCCTCAAGAGATATCCCCGTATAGAGGCATATATGGGCAGAGTCCAGGGAGTAATCCACTACCGCGAGCCTTCTCCCAAAATCATCAGGCTCAAGGAATATTACCTTCGGATGAGCAAAATAGGCAATCTCCTTGTACACCTGGGTGAAAGGGCTCGCCGCTTCTTTAGGAGCTGGAGTCAGTGGCGTCTTGGAACGCAAAGCCAAAAGAGTACTCACCAAGAGACTCGCAGTAACAAGAAAAGCTCCGGCTACCATCCACCAACCACTTTTCGTACTCATACTTCTCACACTTCCTTTCTCTTCTTTGCCCTTAGGGCATTTTCACTTTGTTTCCACCTGTCACGTACGTTTTCATCACCCTCCTCAGTTGGCTCCATCACAAATCGTCAATGGCTTTCTTGACAGCGGACAACCTCCATTCTGTCTTTATGCGCTCTTCTGCGTCTCTGCCCGCCTTCATTCCACAATAGACTTCCAGTACCTCACGCAGAATCGCCAGGTATTTGGAGTTGAGTTCATCGATTTGAGGAGGCTCAAGCTCCAATACCGAAACAGACGCCGACCCAGGTTGCTTCACCCCTATTTCGGTGCCTCCCTCTCCAAAGATGAATCTGTCCATATGGTCGTTCCCATAGTCCTCTTGAACAAACCCATCTCTGCCCCAATCGATGAACTCGAAGCACTTGAAGTGCTTCACCCTCTCAGAAGGAAAAGACTGGTAATTCCAACCATCCAACAAAGCCACCCCGATACCTGCAGCATCTGAAGGAGAGATACCAGTATAGAGACAGACATGTGGCGCATCCGGGTAATTATACACAACAACAATCCTCCCGCCAACATCATCCGGCTTGAGGAGAACCACCCTCTCTAAACGCAGAGGAAGGTCGCCTATCGCATCGTACACTTGGGTGAACTCGTTCACCACCTCCTTTGGGGCCTGAGGAGCCGTAGGCGTCGTGGAATGCAGAGCCAGAAGCGCGCCGACCAAGCAAACCACCACACCAAAAACAGTTCCCGCTAACATCCACCAACTATCTCTTCTACTCATGTTCAACCTCTCTTTCTTGCCCTTAGGGCACTTTCACTTGTTTTTCCTGCCACGTTTCATCACCCTCCTCAGTTGGCTCCATAGGAGCAGGAATAATGAACTATCTTGACAGAATCACCGCCAGAACAGCCACTATTCCTAATGTCGCAAGCACTTCCACCATACCACTTCCCTTTCATCTGCCAACTGAAATACGCCGCGAACAACAGATAAATGATAGCAGGCCCTAACTGTCCTTTTTGTCCAACACTTCTCAAAGTAGCTGGTATCAATAATAGTTTAACAGTAGGGCCTGTAATTCACTAAGATGCCGATTGAAGAAAAGGGCTTCCCAACCTGTAAAAGCATCGAGAAGCCCCCTGTTGAAGGTAATCACCCATGCTGTCGTGGGCTTACTTGTGTCACGAGAAGAGAGGTTCACTTATCCTCCGCTTTTTCGACGTAACCTACTTTGATTCTGTGGCCCTTTTCTGGATGCGAGCCTGCCAAAAGGAAAACCATAGGCCACGGGGATTTTTCTCCCTTAAAAACCCATCCTCTTCCCTCCAAAGCAGACCTTGCGCCGTCCAACTCGTCTCTGCTGGAGAAGATGATTACTCCAGGGAACTCCTTGGACCAGCCATCGTGATTGCAGAGAGCCTCCAAAAAATCTGCCCCCTGCGTATCGGGAACTATGTTAGGCTCGATTTCCCATATCGGACCAGGTCCAAGGTCAACGTTCGATTCGATAAGAACATACAGAAGCTTCCCCTCGGGATGCTTGTCCCTCACAAAAGAGGGCGGGATGACACTCAGACCTCTGAAGCGGTGATCCACATCAACATTGTCCCTTCCGGCACTCTGGAGCTCTGGGGTATGCTTCCTCTCAGGAGAGCTGGCCCAGCCAATAAGTGTCAGCACGAGTAGGGCCAATACAAATAACTCGACTAGGATGTGATAGTTCCGATTCATCTTTCACTTCCTTTCTGCCATTCAAGGCAGCTTGAGTTTCACTTGGCTTTCTTCCTCGCCCTCTTACTTGACATTTCCCCATCCCCTGTGCCAAGAACCTCCTCCGATTCTGGCGGAAGAGGAATATGTGGAGGAGGCGGAGATAGAGGACCGGTCGGAGGGCACGGATTCACGGAGATAGACTCCTGAGGGAGCTGCACCTGAATGCAACTCGTGACTGGGCCACGATGAGCAGTAGAGAACCTTACCCCCGAAGGAGTATCAAACAAGGCCCCAGAGCCAGGCCCAAACAAACGCCCAGGAGGAACACGTCCATTTTCATTCATATCTCACTTCCTTTCATCTTGCCCTTAGGGCATTTCAATTGTCACTTGTTTTTCTGCCACGTTCCATCACCTTCCTCAGTTTGCTTTCTGGGATGCTCCAGTATCAGGAGGTTTTGCTAGCAAGACCTCGCCAGTGAAATACGCTCCCAAAACCAGCATCACTACTGTAACAACAACTTCCATACTACTCTCCTTAACCTGCCAACTGAAGAATTCTACCTCAAAGCCCAAGCTACGTTAACTCAAGCTTTCCCTACTTGTTTCCTCTTATCATCCTCGGTTTTTCCGCCATTTTAGGGTTTATCCGCGTTGTTTTTCTCCTTCCTTGTTTCTGTCTTCCCTTTGTCCCTTCCCTGTAGTCTATGTTCAATGAGGAATTAATCCTCGAGTGTTGCGGATGTGTTTATGTGATGTGATAACTATGATTTTTTATTTTAATCTAATAACCTTCTTCCAGCCCTTGGAATTTTTAACTTCTTCAATCTTGATTTTCCCTTGTTCCAATAACCTATTCTTGAGCTTGTTTCCTTTTCTTGCGCTGAATCCAAGCTTACTATATATTTCAGTTGTTGTGTAGCTATGGTTTGGATTTTCCTTCAAAAATTCTATAAACTTCTCTTCTGAATTCCCGTTATCTCCCTCTGTATCTTCATTTTTTACAGGTGTTTCTGCTTTATAAACTTTATTACTTTGTATTTCTGAAGTAGTAACAATTTTAGGGTGCACAGGAGCTATAGGTTCAATTTTTGGCTTATTAACTGGCTCAGTTTTGGGCATTGTTGGCTGAGTTACAAAACTAAACGTAGGCAAAGTATAACTAGAAACGGGTTTTACTACAACAGGTTTAGGTTCTTCTTTTTGTGGCACTTTTATTTCTTCCTTATCACAAATTTCTTCTTTATTGTTTAATTCAGATTTATTTAATCGCTGTTTTAAAGTGTAATTTATAACATTAAAAACATCTGCAATTGAATAATTTCCCTCAATTGTATTTTCTTCCAACATTCTTTCAATAGCATTAATTTGCCATCCCATACTTAGTTTCTTTTCCACAAACTCATAAAGTATTTTCTGTATTTCTGTTAACTCTTCTTTAGGAATGCTATAAACGCGACTTGCTGGCTCTGGATTCATATGACGAACACTCTCTACATCTTTATACACCTCTATATTTTCTTTTTTAAGCATAGGCTCTGCTCTCTTTGTATCAACAAAAACCACTCTAGGAACTTCCTGAAGTTTATCCAGATTTTTGAAGCTGTCATCCTTGCCTATCCTAGAATACTCAGCATTTTTGAATCTCTCAGCATCCCCATTAAACAAAGAATGCCTAGGAACTCTAGCAGGTTCAGTTTTCTCTTCCTTCTTTGCATCCTCAAAGATCTTTGTAGGCTGCATTTGCGGCTGCATAATTTCTTTCTTAAATTCTTCGTCTTTCCCTTCTTCCAGGCTTTTAGAATCAAAGATAAACTTCATTTTTCCTTTAACATCGTAATCTGAAACTTCCCTGCTTCTAAGCTCCACGTTTGCAACTTCAATTAAAAAAGGCTGGGCATATCTTTCTGATAATTTTACAATAGCCGTTCCAACAGGAAGCATAGAAAAATAATTCTTGTTGTCTCTTAACTGTGTTAATCCAGAAACAGCATCTATATCCTGCGGAAGCTGCTGCTGAAATGCAATCAAGCAGGCAGAATTCCCAGATACAGTATCGCTTATTTTCGAAATGTGCTGGTCAAGGCATATTAAAGAAGTTCCATACTCCCTCATCTCCCTATAAATCATGTCTGTGACAGACTCGTTGGTAAAATGAGTTTTTTCCTTCAAGAAAATGTTATGCGCTTCATCCACAATAATTGCATGGTCAAAATTGTCATTAATGCCAGTTTGCCTTGCTTTCTTAAATTTATAAATATAAGTTAGGACAAACTCGCAGAAAAATTTCTTCTCTACTGTCCCAAGAGTATTTAACTCAAATATTACTTTTTTCTTAAGCAAATCATCCACGTTCAGGATATCTTTTCCCTTATAATTAAGGCATTTCCCAAAATTTCCAAAAGTCATTATGTGGGCTATTCTCATTGCACTCATTAACCAACTAGCTTCTCTTCCTTTCTTCTTTTCTAGCTTATCATCCAGCCTCCATTTTATCTCGTTCCAGGTTGGATAGTTCTTGCTTCCGTTATAAACCCCAAAATCTCTATAAGCTTCATCTAAAGTTTCCAATAAAATTTTGTGAACGCCGTAAGAAGCAAAAAAGCTTTCTGTTATTAAATCGCACAAAACATTAATCCATTCTTTAGGTGAAATTCCTGGAGGGGGCTCGTTTATGTTTATCTTAAAATAGTTGCTTATGTTCTCATTTCCTACAGTAAAAAGCAAGATTTCAGGGTCAGCCAAAAGCAAAGGCCTAAAAGATTTCTTCCAGTCAAAAATAAGAAAAGGCTTATTTTTCTGAATAAAATTATTAATTATATGAAAAGCCAGAGTTGTTTTTCCGCTTCCGCTCATTCCTGAGATGCACACGTGTCTCATCCAGTCTTTCTCTCTAAGGTTAAATGGGAAAAGTTTTTTTCCAGCATAACTAACCACAGCAAGATTATAGTCCCCATCCATGTTCTCCTTTGCAGGAGGTTCCAATAAAACTTTCTTGTCCAAAAGTTCAGATAAATGTTTCTTGTAAAGTACATTCAAGAAATGCTCAATCTCTTCTTTCTCCTGCAGGCTCTCAGCCATCGCATATTTTAAATAAAGGTCATCCATTTTCTTGCCAAAAACAGGCTTGAGCTTCATGCATAATTCCTCAACAGTTAATTTGTATTGCATTTTAAAAAACACCCCCTTCAATTTTCCCAACAAAATAATCATTTATGAAATTAGCCAGATGCAGTCCCCTTTTATAATGTAAAGGCAGTTTTCCTTCGAGCCGTTTATATTCCCTTCCATGCGCTCTTAAATTCTCTATATCATCTTGAACAACAGCTAGACGATCTCTTAACACAGGGGAATCTGCTGATTCGTATCCTCCTTGGGCTATCTTAGAATGCTCTCTAGGTAAAGCGCCCTCTATATCACCCATCTCTCTGATAATTCTCTTTATCCTAGGAATTTTTTGCGCATCTGCCTTCTGAACACTAACTAATGCCTCTCTAAACTCTCTAGCAAAAGCTTTTTCTGATTTCATATCTATTGTTGTATGATATGAACTCATTTTAAGATTGTCCTCCTAATTTCTCCCTCTCCTTAAGCCTTCCTAAAAATTTATTTAAACGTATTTCCTCTCGTAATTTAAGTATATTCTCGCTCTCTTGCTGTACAAATCGAGAGTAATCGGGGCTACCATCCCATGAAAGACCAACATACTCTTCATAAAGATCACAGGATTTCTCAAAACGATTCCTTGCTCTTTCCTCTCTTTCTTTTAATTTCTCAGTGTCTTCTTCATCTAAAATGCCTCTTCTTATTTTGCAGCCAAGAAGCTGTGCAGCATAATTATATCTGCTGAATCTTTTTTCTAAGAATTTTATTCTTCCTGGTTTAGATTTTTCTTCTCTATCTAGAACTTCAAGTTCGTCTGAAATAGAGTAGTCTTGCTCTTGCTTTCTCGCCTGTAAAATATGCGCCTTTCTTTCTCCTTTAAGATATTCCAAAAATTGTTCGTCCATTTTAATTACTCCTAACAACCCCTTCAAGTGCATCCAGATGTCTTATACAATTCTGATAATCATCTGTTCCTGCATATTTTTCTGAAAAATGTTTCTCTAGGTAGGCTCTAGTAATGGCAGTGCCCTGAAAACAAAGCGATTGAACAACATCAAAAGAAGGGTCACGTAAAAGCCTAAGAATTACTCTCCTGCTCCTTAATTCTTTCGCTATTCCTCTCAACCCTTCCTCATCTATCGAATATTCAGTTAGCTTTTTCATTCTTCTCATTTTAATTCCCCCTCTTGATAATCTCTCGCTGGAAAAGACTCTACAGGCGAGACAATTCTGACCATATTTAATCTATCAAAAAATCCCAAAACCCTTCTTCCTGTCAATCTTTTCAATTTAGAGTCATTGGGCGTAGGGCCAAAACCCATTTCAGAAAGAAATTCTCCAATCAACCCTGGACCAAAAAGATTAAAATGGTAACCCGCTTGAGGGTTAAAGACCATAGAAAGGTTTGATAACTGAGATGCATCGTAATCTGTTGCTTCAAAACCACTAATTGTTAATATTTTTGGAGAAAGTTCTCCATCAATTGCCGAAGGATCAATTTTCTTATATTGCTCATAAGCTCCAAATGTTCTTTGAGGACCTAATTTAAAACTAACAGTAGTCCCTTTATCCTTATGCATAAATGGCCTCGCTCTGTCTCTCTTAAGCCCGCAATTTTTGGCTAACTCATAAACACCAACAAGGCTAACTATTCCTGCATCTCTATAAGGCTGCCTGTCTCTGGCAAAAGTAAAAGATAGTTTATTTAAATCGGGCCATGTCCTTTCAAAATCTACATTTTTCCGTAAGCCAACTTCTCTAGAAAGATAGTCTACAATTCCTTCAAATCTTGCAGGGCTAACTATTTTTCTCATTTTAATTCCCCCCCCAAGTATAATTAGCAAAATCAAAAAGCAATAATTTTCCAGATGGTTTATGAAATGCAGAATTATGATCTAAAGTGACATCACCCGGGTTATATCCTAGCGCCCTAACATGTCTTACTTGTTCTCTAAATTGCCTTCTTGCCTCTCTTTTCTCCTGTCCTGTTAAATCACCATATTCAGTTAAGTCCCTTGTAGGCATGGTATATAAACATCTTCCATCCTTTCCTAAATACGCACCGTCTGCTCCAATTACCTGAACTCCATTCTCTGCCAAATGCCTGGCAACCATATAATCCCATATAATCTCAGCTGTAGCCTGTTCTCCTCTCTTCCTGAGCTCTCCTTCTCTGACTGCTTTTACAGCAGTGCTACCGCAAAAATAAACATCAGCATTTCCACCAGGCTCGCAATCCAATCTGCCTTCATCTATTAACTCCTGATATCTTTGAGCCTGCTCAAAAGTCAAATTTCCAAATACGTAACTCTTTGATTCTCTTCTCTCAGTCTGTAACTTCATTTTTATTCCTCCCTAAATCCCCTAATTGATATTTTAGAGAGATTTAATCTTCTTAGTAATTTGGAAAAGACTCTCCTATCTCTCAATGAATATGCATGAACAGAAGCACTCATTTTTTTGGCATTTGCAAATTGTTCAGGTGCCGGCATTTTGCCATCAGGATAGGTATATAAAGTAAAAAACTTTCTTCCATCTAATGGGGCGCCACGCTTTGTCCATATAGGAGACAAAGAAGCTAACACTAAATCATCAAATCTTAAATCATAGGCTGTGCCCAACTCGCAACTTCCCTGAACCCATTCTCCTATTGAACCTGGATGTTTCGAAGATCCTAATTCTTCATAAAGCCCAGGTTTCTGTGCTTCTAGAACTCCCAAAACATCTCCACCATGCATTATTGTAAGATAATCTAATCTATCCATTTTTAATTCAATCCGCCTTTCAGTAATTTAAATTCATTTTTGTTTATCATGTTTTTATTCCTCCAAAATCTTTCCCAGCATTTCAAGTCTGCTTTGTCTTTCAGATAGCTCTTTCTTGCTTGTTCTTAGCTCTTCTCTCAACTTAGCCACATCCTGCCAGCAGTTGATTTTCTCTTTCAGCTGAAACTCTGCAATCTCAATTTGCTTCTGTTTTAAAGTTATCTTGTCTCTTGCAGCATCCAAGCCTGGCACACTTATCTCTCTGAGAAAATTGTTTATTTCCATCTTTATTTTGTCCCCTTCATTAAAAACTGCCTGGCTTAACCTTTCCCTGCCTTCAATTTGAGCCTCAACCTCAGAAATCTCCTTCTTTAAAGACTCTATTTTATCCTTGCCTAAACCCTCTAAATCTCCAGAGGTATTCCATGGTTTTTCTTGTTCTTCCGACTTAAAAAGCTCCTTTCCCTTGCTAGATATATCTCTAATTTCCATGTAAATTACATTAAAATAGGGTTTATAAATCTTTCTCTTTATTATAACTATTAAGTGACTACAAAATAAGGGCAAATTTTGGCATAGTTACACTTAAACTTATACACTACAAAATTTTTCTATAAAAAAACTACTAGAAAGCTTTTAGAAGCCAAACCCTAAAGACTTAAATTCAGCTTGTAATTATCTCCTATTATGTTAGACAAATATTTGAATGAAATTGTCAGAGTAAAATTAGAGGAAGGAGTTAATTTTGCTCGTGTATATATCATATTCAAAGAAGTTCCCTCAATTGATGCCCAACTCGCTCTTGGAGATGACTTTCTTCAGTTCATAAATCATCACACAAATAGAAGATTTTCTGGTTATTGGTCGCATGTAACTGGAGCATCATATGGTGAAGTTCAAATATGCACTAGCAATGATATTAATGGACTTGAACATGATTATATTTTTCAAGTGCCTTTTAAGATTGGGTATGTTGGAAAATTTGACCATTGTATATGCTTAGGTCAAGATGTTTATTCTTTTTACGATCCAGAAATACTTCCAAAATATGTTGCACAGCTAGATGAAATGTTGACTGCAGTTAATGCCACTTAGAAACCTAATTAAAAAGATTCGTAATAAAATTCCAGATTTTAGAGAAAATAGATGAAGGACCCGCAGGCAAAGAAGGCATGGCTGCTTTTTGGCTGTTGTACACATAGCTTATTTCCTGAGCACTTAAGGAGTAGTTCCATACCATTACTTCATCTATATCTCCTTTAAACCAGTTTGTAGGGGTATCTCTGTCCAAAACTCCGATGCTTATATGATGCCCCGCAGTAGGGAGCCCGGTTATGTCTCCTATCCAATCGCTTTCGTTACCTAGCCCAGAATCTTTGTCGAAAATAGTTGTTTGCTCAACCCCATCTAAGTATATCTTCATTTTTGAAATACCATCTGCTGCAAAAGCGGCATGATGCCACTGCCCATCGTTAATTTTTGTTGATGAATTAATTGTAACCCAAGAAGCATCAGGCTTGGAATTCCAGGCAGCTTCCAAAGCATTATCCCTCACTCTAACTAAAAAATTACTGCTAGTCTGAGATTTGGTAGCATAAGAAACAATCGCTCCTATAGGGCAATCGGCCTCACACTTAATCCAAGCAGCTATTGTTCCATTTTGCGAGCTGTCTAATTTATCCTGCTCAGCAGTAGAAATATAATCGTTAGCTCCATCGAATCTGTAAGCTTGGCCAGAAACTCCTGTTACGAGTGTCGCCCCATTTACTGTTCCGTGATTGGTTCCAACAGAGTCTTGCGCATTTCCATCAAATTTCCAGTGATAAATTGACTTTTTAGGCGGCTGGCTTGGAACGCAAGTTCCTGAAGAACAAACTTCTCCTGTTGCGCATGCAGCTTTGTTTGTTCTGTCCAAACATCCATCTGCCCCTTTGCTACAGGTATAAGGTATGCTTGTAGATGCATCACAAAAGCTTCCAACAGAAGTGCATCCAGTATCATTAGTACATTCTCCGGGAGGGGTTACCAAGTCATACTCGCTTTTAATAGCTTCTCTGCTTAAAGCATAGTTCCATACTTTTACTTCATCAATTGTTCCGTTAAAGTAGTTCGAAGGAACACTATAATATCTGCCTATATAATAGTTACCAGGCAAATCATCCACCCTTCCTGTTCTGTTTTCCTGGCTTTTTAGTTCCCCATTCATATAAAGCTCAAGGTTATTTTCACTCTTGGTTGAATCATAAGTCATAGCAACATGATACCATTTATTATAATCTGGATAAGGCCCAAATTGCACTCGCGGCTCAAGAATAGTGCCAATCCTCACAAAACCCTGGAAGTCATTTACAATACTAAGTTCAGCAGGGCAGTATCTCAATATAATTGTGTCATTTTTCCAGAAAATACCAGGATAAGTAGTAGCTTGAGGCTTAAGATAGACCCATGCAGATATTGTAAACTTACTAGTAAGATTAAGGCTCTCGCTATTCCCTATTTCAATGTAATCATCAATGCCATCAAAAGAATAAGCTTGCCCTGAGGCCCCCTGAGATAAAACTGCTCCATTTACTGTTCCGTGATTGGTTCCGACAGAGTCTTGCGCATTTCCATTAAGATTCCAGTAAGAAACCAGTCTCTCATCTGCTTTGCATTTTCCAGATTTGCAAACTCCTGTGCTACATACGCTGCCGTCTGTCTTATTTGAATCGCTGCAACCAACGTTATCCCCGCTACAGAAATCCTTTTCATCACATTCTGAAACATTATTTCTGCAGAGTGTTGTAGATAAATTATAACTTACATAACACTCTTGTAGCGTCAAGTTGCATTTGGCTATGCCACAAACTCCGCCAAGGCCTGAACAATTGGAGTCAGACTCGCAGCTAGGGATTTTGCACTTTCCAGCAGAGCATCCATACTCACAATCTTTTGAATCAATTTTCGCCTCAAATCTGCTGCCATTAAAGTAACAGTAATACTCTTGGAGTTCACCTGAGCAGCTGTCTTCTTTGAATAAAAATGCCCCTGAATTATTAATAGTCACGCTACCTTTCTGATAATAATCCCTTCCGTCAGAATCCCTGCAGGATATAAGGTTGCTGATACAAACGTTCTTTACCCCTTCACCCATATAGCAATAAAATCCCTTGTTGCAAGAAGAGCAGTTTAACGTGTTGTTGCATCCATTGCTTAAAAGAACACCGCATTTCCCCGTGCTATAATAAGAGCTACAGTTTATAGAACACTTACCTGCATTAGGATCCTTAGGAGGCAAATCGGGATTGACAGGCGGATTCGTAATAGAAGTTGCAAATGCTATGATTGCATCAACAGAGATAATATCTTCAAAGCTTTCTAAGCCAAGGTTTGAAGCAGAAATACTATAAGTGCTTCCAATATACTCTGAAAAGTAGGTATATTCTGAATCCTTGCTTCTAAAAATTAGTGTGATATTCGCAATTCTATTAGAACTAATACCGCTCTTTAGTGTAATATAGGCCGTTTTTTCATCTCTAACAACTGCCTTATCTATAAAATCGCCAGTCGATAGCTCCCTATCTTTTCCTCCCCCTGAATCTCTTGAAAATAAGTATATAACAGAAAAAATAATGCCTAAACCTACAAGAGCAATAATGATAATTAATATTATAAATACAAGTTTATTCTTTTTTCCTTTAACAGGCACATTTTTATTAGGCTGTTGCGGATATGCTTTAGGATAAGACGGTGGCTCTGTTTTAACTGGTGGTTGCGGATATGCCCTGTATAAAGGCGGTCTTCTAAGAGGAGGGTAACTAGCCCTGCTGATGTTAGGATAATTCGCCTGGCCACTAAAATTCCTCTGCTGCTGATTCGCAGGAATTCCTCTTTTTTCTTCCATGCTAAAATAAGAGAATCAAGGATTAATAAATTTATTTGTTTACAAATTTTAAGAAAATAAGCCTCTAACCCACTCTAAAAATCTAGCAAAAAGAGAAAGAGAAGGTAATTCAACAGGCTTCTGCGCATTGTAAACCTCCAAGACTTCTTGATCTGACAAGCTTCTATTAAAAATTATCATTTCATCTATTGTGCCATTAAAGTTATTACCACTACCCCAAGCGCCAATAGCATTTATTGTTTCTGCAGTAAAACCTTCTGTAGAGGTTATGTTTGCAGTATTAACTCCATTTTTAAAATATTTTATAAGAATATTGCTTCCATTAACCCTATAAACAAAAGCTATACAATTCCAAGAATTAGTAGAAGTTATCCCCGAGCTGATATCTTGAGATTTTACAGATCCCGAACTATTACCCCAATAAACTTTCCACCAATTATTAGGCGCACCATACATTCCAATAAAACGGTTATTATTAACAAGAGTATTATAATCCTTAAACACATCAAATTTTAAGCAAGCCAAAATCGAAAAATTAGTCAGCCCGTTTATGCCCAGGCCACTAATATAATCATCAATGCCATCTAACTTTATGCCTTTTCCAGAAATTCCATCAACATAAACAGGGTTTCCAACAGTTACTCCATTGTTTCTTCCTGTTTCATCATTTGCATTATTTTCGAATTTCCAGTAAGAGACATAATCAAGAGGTATGGGAGGCTTCTGAGCATTATAAATCTGTTGAATTTCTTGGCTAGACAATGCCCTATTATAAATGATTACCTCATCAATACTGCCATTGAAATAATTGCCATCATAAGTTAGCCCTCTACCAAAAGATAAATCCGATACAGGTCGGTAATACATATCGCTGTTATTAGAAGTGCCGCTTCCAACTTCTTTACCATCGAAATAAAACCTCACATTTTTATGGTCGTAAGTTCCAACTAAATAATGCCAATTACCATCTGCAATAAAAACAACAGGAGACTTAACAACTACATAATTGCCAACTTCTATACTAAAGCTAAAATATCTGCTCGAATTTCCAGTTAAAACATAAGAAGCATAATTAGTCTGCTCAAGCCTTGTAACTATGTCGCTATCGTCTTTCAATTTCCCGGCTTTAATCCATGCTCCCACGCTGATATTTTGCGGCTCAAGGCCACTGTTCCTTGGGATGCTTATATAATCATCTTCTCCATCAAATTTTATGCCTTTTCCAAAAATGCCAGTTACATAAACAGGGTTTCCAATAAGAGTTCCATTGTTTATCCCATTTTCATCCTTAACATTATCTTCAAACTTCCAATAAGAAACATAATCTCCTGGAATAGAAAGCAAACATTCTGCTTCAGAACTATCTATTTTTCCATCACAATCGTTATCAATACCATCGTTGCAGTTATTATTTGTTATGTTCTCTTTCTTTGTAATATTATTATAGGCACATCCATTAGTCAAATTACAGAAGTAGTCTCTTCTCTCAGTTCCATAACATCCATCTGCGCTGCATTCGCTATCTGAAGTGCAGTTAACGCACTTTCCAGTCAGGCATTTGCCCTTGGAACAAATAGTTCCATCTGTCTTGTTAGTGTTTGCAGGACAAGTTGCATTATCTCCAAGGCAAAACTCTTGCTCATCACATTCTGAAACATTATTTCTGCATAAAGTTACAGAAGCATTAAATGCGTCTACAGGGCATGCAGCAGAACTTCCAGTGCATTTTTCAGTTACATCACAAACACCAGCAGAGGCTCTGCATAATGTAGAAGATAAATTAAATTTAACTTCACATTTAAAAGAAGTATTGCATATGCCATAAGAGCATATATCATCGAGGGAATTACAATCGCCATCGAAATTACATTGTTTTATTTCCTCGCATCCTGTCCCATTTATACACTGCCATCCAGTAGAGCACAGAGTAAAGTTAACTCTATGAAAGCAGGTATCTAAAGATAAATTATAACTGCAATTATAAGGCCTATTACCCTGGCAGAACAACCCTTCTGAACCACATCCCGAATCGTTTGTACAAGCTACACACGTAGGATAATTTGGATAAACTGAAAAACTATCACAAGTCCTTATTTCACAATTACAATCAGCTAAGCAGTTGTTAGAAACATTGGAGTATATGTAATAATCATCCCCCTTACAGCCTGTTAAATTATCACAATTTGTTTCGCTACAGCCATTTAGAGCATCACACTCTGCATTGCATAAAGTTTTATTGCATGTGTGAGTAAAAGTTTGCGTAACTGCACTGCATTGATTGCTAACGCAAGAAGAAAAGTTTTCAGGAGCATAATCCCAGGTAAAAGGGTTGCTATCAGGGACATTAGTACAAGTTTCTACCCTGGTAAGATTAATTCCAGTACAGTTATCGTCGTGAGTGCAGCTTGGAAGGATGCAAGCTCCTTCAAAACACCCATCCGGACAAGAATAACTTTCGTTTCTAGCTTCAAAATCAGTTCCGTTATAATAGCAATAAAATTCAGTCAGATTTACATCACAATAATCCTTAGATAAAGAACCATTAATAGTAACGTTTCCTTTGGTAAAGTAATTTCTAGTATCAGAATCTGAGCAGTTTATTGAATTATCGATACAAATATCTCTTATACCCTCTCCTGCGTAACAATAGCTTCCATTAGCACAGTTACAATTCACATCAGTTCCACAATTGTTTTTCCTGATGACCCCACAAAAATTCTGGCAAGTATTAGCAATTGGCTCTGGAGCACAAACCGTAGGAGGAGTTGTTCCACCTCCACCGCCCCCACCTCCGCCACCTCCAAGTTTGCTTTGATTTGTCTGGTTAGTCGTCTGATTAGTAACCGTACTGCTACCGTTTATCTGAGAAGGGCTTTCAACATATTCAAAAGAAGCTCTCACTGAAAGAATGTCCCTAAAATCAGTTATGCCCAACTGAGAAGCAGAAATTTGATACTCAAAAGCAAAAGACTCAGGAACATAAGTAAATTCCACGCCCTCTCCTGTGCTAAAGATTATAGTTAACTTAGAAATTTTATTAAAGTCCGTGTTTTTATCAATTCGTATATAAGCAATTTCTTCGTTTTCAACACTGGCTTTTTCTAGTCCCGCTTCGATATAAAGAAGTCTTTCAGACTTACTTAATCCAGGTTTATAAAACATGAATATAAAAATAGCTATGATTCCAAGAAGAACAACAATTATGGCTATCACAAGAATAACCAATGGAACTTTTCTCTTCTTCTCTTTTACTGGGACTGGCTTTACTAAAGGAACGGGGCCATAAGAAGCAGGTTTATGCCCCTCACTAACAATTTTAGCAGTCAGCTTTGGCTTCTGAGGGGCAATTATCTCGCTGATTGTATCTGGTTTAGGAAAAGCAGGCTGACTATAAACGCCAGGTTTCTTGTAGTCAATAGATTCCCTTGACTTATTATTATATCTGCCAGATTTCTGTCCCTTCTGTTTTCTATGTTCTTCTAACTTCTTTCTGATGGATTCTGCTATATTTCCTTCACTCTCCTCTATCCCGTTGTACTCTTTCATCTTAAAAAAGATTATGAAAAAATTTATTTATAGATTCCCAAAAACCGACAAACGGCCCGATAGCAGGTACAACCTGGGTAGTTGGCTTTTGGCTTTCGTAAATTCCGCTTATTTCCTCTGTGCTTAAAGCATAATTCCATATCTTAACTTCATCAATTGTTCCATTAAAATAATGCGTAGGCGCAGGATAATATCTGCCAACATAAAAGTTGCCCTTTGAAAAATCAACATGCCCGGTTCGAGTAGTTGTAGAAACCAAACTTCCATTAATGTACAGCTTAAGGTTATTTTCACTCTCGCTTGAATTATAAGTCATAACAAGATGATACCATCTATTCTTATCAGAATACGGTCCAGATTGCACGCGAGGCTCGAGAAAAGTGCCAATCCTCACAAAACCCTGGAAGTTATTGAAAATACTAAATTCAGCAGGGCAGTATCTTAATACAATTGTATCATCTTTCCAGAAAATACCAGGATAGTCTGCCACTTGCTCTTGCAAATATGCCCAAGAAGAAATAGAAAAGCCATATTCCAAATCAATACCCGCACTTGGTATTTCTATGTAATCGTCAACACCATCAAAATTATAAGCTTGGCTCGAAACTCCCTGAGTTAGAATAGGATTACCATGAATAATCCCGTTACTTCCTCCAACTGAATCATTAGTGTCTCCATCAAATTTCCAGTATGCAACTAGCTTGTTTGTACAATTTTCATATTCTTTCTTTATCTCTTCCTTACTTAAAGCGTAATTCCAGATTTTTACCTCATCAATTGTTCCATTGAAAGGGTTTCCAGGAGGCCAATTCAAGTTAATCATTCCAATTCCTGGACTGCTCTTTGAATAGTTTGTGCTATTTACAACATAAGAAGAGTTTTCCAGAATTCCATCAACATATAGAGAAATATCAGATCCATTATAAGTTGCAAGTAGGTGATGCCATCTATTTTTATTCAAGGAGGTATTCGATGCAAGGCTGATCTTATCTGGGCTATACCACAGTGCTCCTTTTCCTCCATTGCTCCCTGGTTTTATAAACAGCTCCCATTGAGTATTTAAGCCGGTCATATCATCTGAAAAAATACCCATTGTCTTGTTTTCAGATACTTTAACTAAAGCAGCGATTGTAAAAGCAGTGGTATGCAAAGAGGACGAATCTGAGATATTGATATAATCGTCAACACCATCAAAATTATAAGCCTTGCCAGAAATGCCCCTAGCTAGGGTAGCTCCGTAAACACTCCCATTATTAATCCCCAGGGTGTCATTTGCACTTCCTTCAAATTCCCAATAAGAAATTAGCTTACTTGGAACTATGCATTTCCCAGAAATACAACTATACCCAAGAGAACAGCTTCCACATGTTCCTCCACATCCATTATCTCCGCAATTTTTTCCTGCGCAATTTGGAACGCACTCGCTTCCATCATCTCCTCCGCCACCGCCAGTAAAATTACGTCCTGTTGTTAGATTTGTCTGATTGGAGCTTTGATTAACAGGAAGCGGATAAACTAGAGTGTCGTTTTGCTCTTCGGACTTGTACAAAAAGACTGCCCTAACCGAAGTGACATCATCAAAACCTCCTAATCCAGCATCAGAAGCACGGACTTGATACTCTCTGCTTATGTATCCAGGCTTATAGATATATTCTACAGAATTTATGCTGAATATAATCTGGACTTCAAGAAGGCTTTCTAAATTAATCTCTTCTCCCAACCTTACTAATGCCTCTCCGCTTTTCAAAACAACTGCTTTCTTAATGTTCTCTCCGCTATTTAACTCCCTTTCAGAAGGCAATTGGATAAAAAAGAGGATATAAATAAAAGCTAAAATTATCAGCAAGAGCAAAGCCGCTATCAAAATTATTAATATTAATCTGATTTTTTTTCTTGTAGGAGTTTTAGCAGTAGTGCCTGGAGGGTAGGATGCCCTTCTATCAGGCATTGCTGCAGAGGGTTGATTTTTTAAAGGACTTATCAAAGAAGACCCTTTATCAACTTGAGATTCTGTACTTAATCGCATTTCATGCCCTGTATTAGGGTTACTGAATCCAACACCCCCAATTTCTCGAAGAGCTGGTTCAGATTGCGAAGGAGTATACAGACTAGAATCAATTTTAGAAAGCGGGGGGGTCTTTCCTTGAGCACTCTCCCTTCTCCTATTTTCTGCTACATTTCCCATAGAATCGTACTTCCTATATTCTTCTAACCCATTTCTAATAGACCCTGCTACACCTTCCTCTCTTTTAAGCTTACTCATATAAATCTATAAGAAAATAAGTTAATAAACGTTGCCCTAAGATAAAAACATACTAACTTAAAAAGTCTCTAACGTTTTCCCAAAATCTGACAAATGGGCCAAGTGAAGCCGCGCTGCCTGAAAGATCAGCAGTCTCGTTTCCTGAAGTTGAAGAGGGCTTATAATCCAAAAATGCCCGGGCTACTATTACATCTTTAAAACTTTCTAAATCAATCTCGCTCGCATTAATCTCATACTCCCCACTTATAAATGTAGGGGAATAGGTATGTGTCGAATCATCCGAAGAACTAAAAACAATAGATACGCTAGAAATCGTATTGATATCTAAATCTCCCGACAATACTACATAAGCAGTCTCTTCATTATTTACAACTGCGCTTTGCAAATCTTCATTAACGCTCAGTTCTCTAGTTCCACCAGACGAATCTCTATACATCCAAAATAAAACAAAGGCAACAACAATAACCGCCAGCAAAAAAACAATAACAGAGAGAGTTAGTATTGTCCTAGGCAACCTATTGGTAAGCTTAACTGGGGCCACTTCATTATCCAATGGCACTGCAGGAGGAGAGGGCTCTTCTATGGGCGTGGGAAACATCTCAGTTTCTTTCTCGGATATAAAAGACTTATTCGAAGAGAACTTATTCCCTAAAGAAGGCTTATCCATAATCGAAGGCTCATTAATTGACGAAGATTTATCTATAGGGGAGGTCTCATTAATCAAAGGGGCTTCATTAACCTGGTAAGAATCATCAATCGAAGATGGTTCTTCAAATGCAGAAGTACGAAAACTACTCTTTTTCTTTACCAAAGAGAGTTCATCTTCTTCAAAGTTTATATCTTTAAAATCCTTCTCTTTAGAAGTTTTTGTCCTAATTTTATCAAATTTTTTTCTGACTAAATCTGCAATATCCTCTTCTTCGCCTCTTTTTGGATACCCTACCATTATAATTCTAATACGTTATGTTTAATAAAGCTTACGAAATCAGAAAATTCCTAATCCATCGAAAAAACCTTTCGGGTAAAGAAAGAGAAGGGACCGAACTTGCCTGCTCGTTGTAAATATCAGAAATTTCTTCTGAGCTCAACGCTCTATTAAAAATCATCACTTCATCAATTGCTCCGTTGGTATAAAAATCGCTGGAATTTATTGCCCCTATAGTTAAAGGCATGTCGTTTGTTCCAATTTGGATAGAAGCATCCAGGCTGCCTTCAAAAACCCCATCTACAAATAAAGACATTAAGCTACCATTATAAATCCCAGCTAGATGGTGCCATTCATTTAAAGGAAGAAGATTGTCCTCATCGCATAAACCATTTTGGCTTCCAGCACTCCCGTTGCTTATTAAAAAACAAGGATATCCCGGGCTAGCTCCTTTAAAGTCCAAAGAATAAAGCTCCCAAGGATTAGTATTATAGTCATCAAATCTTTTTACCACCACTTTTCCATGATTTACAAAAGTTTCTTTTTTAACCCAAGCAAGTATCGTTAGTTCATTGTTAATATCCAAAGAAGCAGAATCTGGAATGTTTACGTAATTTCCAGAAGAAACTTTAATTGCCTGGCCCTGAACTCCTCCCGTATATTCTGGGCCCCCTATAATTTCTCCATTATTCTTTCCCATGCTATCAAGCGAATTTCCCTCAAAACTCCAAGAAGAAATAAGTCCCTTTCCGGACTTTAATGCTGCGTATTCCTGCCAGACTTCTCCTTCGCTTAAAGCATAATTCCATATCTTAACTTCATCAAGTGTTCCATTAAAACCATCGATGTTTGCTCTTCCGACTTCAAGAGATATGGCCCCTGTATCTACGTTAGTTGTTTCGTTGAAAAGGTCTGCAGTATCGAGATGCCAATCGATATACCAAGTGTAATTTCCATCCCTATCTATTGTAAGAACAACGTGGTGCCAAACACTATCATTAAGCGCTTTAGTCGTATCAATCAGGGCTGTTTCATTTTTATCCGCACCAGTGCTGTAATAATAATGCCTTAATCGTTCCCCAGAACCATCAAAACATATTTTATACTGGTTATCTCTGCTTAAACCTCCTTTCCATAAAATACCAGAATAATTTTTTTGAAATTTTTGCGCTTTCACCCAAAATCCAATTGAATAATCATGAGAATAAATCTCTAAGTTATCCGAATCGCTGAAATTGACATAATCACCATCACCATCAAATTTAATTCCTTGATTAGAAATTCCATTAACATAAGTAGAGTTACCTTGAATTTCTCCATGGTTGTTCCCTACCGAATCGAGCGCATTTCCATTAAAATTCCAATAAGCTACTAGCGCCTCCTTAAATATGCATTTTCCATCCTGGCAAGTTCCAATGGAGCAGACAGCTCCGTTGCTTTTGTTTAAATCGTCCTGGCAACTTACGCTACTTCCAGAACAGGTTTCAATAACATCACATTCGCTTGTATCCTCCCTGCATAAATTTGTTGATGAATTATAAGAGGCGTAGCATTGCTTAGCTGTCTGGTTGCATAAGCCAATCCCGCAAACTCCTGTAAGATAAGAGCAATTAACATCAGTTGTGCAATTAATTAATTCAACACAATTTCCAGTTGAACTGCATTCGTA
The DNA here is from genome assembly GCA_964651965.1 of Candidatus Woesearchaeota archaeon. GTDB lineage: Archaea > Nanobdellota > Nanobdellia > Pacearchaeales > GW2011-AR1 > MFWN01. The sequence continues at coordinate 33,953 of CAZYZS010000005.1, forward strand.
TCCTGTATTACATGTACCACATGTTCCTCCGCATCCATTTCCCCCACACTGCTTTCCAGCGCAGTTAGGAATGCATCCTCCACCGCCCCCACCTCCGCCACCTCCAAGTTTGCTTTGATTTGTCTGGTTAGTCGTCTGATTGGTCGTTATATTCACAGGGACAACGGGAGTCTCATTCCCAGAAGAAGAGATAGGCTTATAAATAATTATTGCATCAACTGCTTCTATATCTCTAAAACTTTCTAAACCCAAATCCACAGCGTTAATCTTATATTCCTTGCTAACATATCCCGGCGAGTAGGGATAATCTGTTCCATCCTTAGACTCAAATATAAAAGACACATTAGAAATACTATCAAGGCTTATCTCATCTGACAAAGTTATAAGAACATAACTTTCATTAGTTACAATAGCTCCGCCCAGATCTTCATTTACCTGCAAATATCTCTCAGAAGAGTTAGCAAAAAATTCGCCCAAAAAAACAAAAAGTAGAGCCCCAAAAATTCCCAAAATTATAAGGATAATTATAATAACAAGAATCCAAGGAACTTTTCTCTTCTTTTCTTTTACTGGAACCGGTTTTACTAAAGGAGCAGGTTCATAAGGCGCTGGTTTAAGTTTTGAATATTTAATGGAGGATGAAGAATCTTCTACAGGAAAAATATCGCTGGCAACATAGGGTTCTCTAGAAACAGGCTGGTAAGAAGTACCAAAATTCTCATCATGCTTGCCAACCCTAGCCCTCTCTCTTTTATGTGCCTCTAATTTTCTCCTGATGACTTCTGCAATATCTTCTTCGCCCCTTTTTCTGTTATTTCCCATTCTAACCGAGAATAGTATTTAATAAAGTTTACTCTAAAAATTCCTTGCCTAATTTTTTGTTAAATTCGCCTGAAATATTCTTTAGCATCAAACTCTTAATTTCCTCTTTCAAACAAAAATAGATAGAAAAGTTTAAATAGTTTATTAGGCATTAAAGTATATGATAATTCATACAATAGATATCCTCAAAAAAGAGGGCCTAAATTTTTTAGGAGAAAATGAAAGTATGGAATCGGTTTTAAGGATTAAAGAGAAAATCATAAACTACTTAAAAAAAGGAGTTAAGAACACAAAAGAGATAGAAAAGGGACTTGGGCTAAAAGGAAGGTCAACAAGAAAAGCTTTATTCGAATTAGAAAAAAAAGGGGTAGTAAAAAGGATTAGAAAAGAAAAAATGAAGAGAAAGTTTGGAGAGTCAGATTCCTGGGAATTGAGAAAGAACATACAAATAGAATATTATGTACCTAAAGGAGAGGTATGCGGAGTCTACGAAACATTCCATAATAACAACGTATATAAAAAGCACTATTTATTATTAAAAAAAGAGATTATATTGAATGAAACGGACTTAACTGCACTGGGTTTTTTTCAAGCAGAAGGCTCCAAAAAAATTAAGACGATAGAAGTAGTAAATAGCGAGCCTTTACTAATTAGTTTATTCATAAGTTTTTTAGAGGGTTTTGGAGTCAATAAAAAAGATTTATCTTTTAGAGTTGTATTCAACAAAAAAATAATTGATAGGCTAAAAACTAATAAAAAAGACTTAGAAGAAAAATCGAAAGTGATATGGGACAAAATTGCGGACAGTTCTAAATATAAGTATAAAAAATATAATTATTCAGGGACATTAATCGGAGAATTAAGAAAACAGTCTCCAGTATGGGGTTCATTAAACGTAGAGTATTGTAGCGTTTTACTAAAGAAGTTTTTATCTGGGCTGCTCAATGAGGCAAAAAACAATCTAGAGGAAAAAGAAGAGATAGCCGCGTATCTAAGAGGATTCTTTGCAGGAGAAGCCTATGTAGGTAAATATGATCGAGAGATACAAATAGCCAGCATAGACCTAAATGAGTTGAATTTTGTTAAAAAATTACTAGAACAAATAGGTATTCATGGGTCCATAAGCAAAAAAACCTCGACCTCCCCACCAAGAATAATAATAACAAATCTAGACAGTTTTCTTACGTTAGAATCTATTGACATTTTCAGGTTCCATCCTCCAAAAAAAATAAATTTGCTAACAAAAATATTAAATTATAAATGTCTAAATGATACATTAAGGAAAGAACTTAAAATAAAACTAGCAAAAACTGACAAGCTACTAGAATACAGAAATACTGCTTAATTTAAGAAAGCTTCAGCCTCTATCTTCTTCCCTATTTCTCCATGCATATTCTCAAGCATTTTTGCCTTGGTATTCTCTGCCCACTCCTTATGCCCTAAAACCCACCCAAGTTTGATTAATGCAGTAGTCGAAAGCATTTCCTCCAGGTAAATAACCCCTGTTTTTAAAATTCTCCTGCCAGACTCATAAACATACGGGTCTAATCTTCCGTACAATGTCTGGGGAGCAGCGCATATGACCATTCCTTTGTCAATAAGCCCTTTCAATTTTGGAATCCAGCTATTTTTACCTTCATTTGCAACCTGCCCTATTCCAGCAAATTCTATAACAATTCCTTTTATTCCCTTACTGTAATAGTAATCTAATATATCTGGACTTTGCCCAGGATAAAATTTAACAAGTGCAACTGGTTCAAATGCTGCATCTAATTCTGGTTTTTCCTCTGTTTTTTTCCTGTATTCAGAAAGTATTTCAATTTTATCTGGCCAGACTTTTGCTATAGGCCTGCAGTTTATAGGCCTGAACGCATCTCTCCTAGAAGTATGCAGTTTACAAACATTAACACCTTTTAATGCATAACAATAGTCATCGTTGGTAGAAGCATGCCCAACTAAGATAACCTCGCAAATATCAGATAAAGCAGCCTGGCTAGCACACAACAAATTAAGCCTTGCATCTGAACTCCCCCTGTCAATGCTCCTCTGAGAATAAGTCAAGACAACAGGCTTATTCAAATTTTTCAAAAAGAAAGACAAAGCTGCAGCTGTATAATGTAAAAAGTCGGTTCCGTGGCTCACAATAACTCCTCTAACATTGTGGTCTTCCAGTGATCTTATAATCTGCTTGGCAAGTTTGCTCCAATCACTAGAATCCATATTTTCGCTCCATTTTGTAAATGGTTTATGGATTCTAATATCAACTTTATCGTAAATCTCAGGATAAGTTGCAAAAAACTCAGCAGGGCTTGTTAAATCTTTCACCCCGCCTGTCTTGGGATCAAGCTTGCTTGAAATTGTTCCGCCAGTCAAGTAAAAATCAATAATTGGCTTTCCTTTCATCTTTATTTTCTTTTCACCTTCCCCACCTTCACCTTCAACAGAAACTTCTTTAACCACTTTTATTTCCATTATATCTTTTCTTGGTATGCCTATATTATATCCTGTTTTAAGTTTCAAAAGCACAATTCCAGGGTCAGGACTTTCCAGAAGTATGCCTCTTTCTTCTGATTTTACTTTCTTCACAATTACTTCATCTCCAGGATTTGCTTTCTCCATTAAAAATTTAAGAAATTCAAGTTTAATAAGCTTTTTATACACCCTCTTCTAATCATAAGTATGGCAAAACTAAAAATAGGCTTAGAAATACACGGCTATTTACAGACAAAAGAGAAGCTATTTTGCACTTGCAAAGCAGAGCATGGCTTGAAAAAAGTAAAGCCCAACAGGAACATCTGCCCAACATGCACCGGTCAGCCAGGCAGTAAACCCATGCTTCCAAATGAAGAAGCAGTAAAAAAAATAGTTCAGATTGGATTAATGTTAGGCTGCAAAATTAACAAACAATTCTTATGGCAGAGAAAACATTACAACTGGCCAGACTTACCAAAAGGCTATCAGACAACAATTTCTGGCTCTTATTCTATACCAGTAGGGGCGGGGGGAAAATTTGAAGGCATAAAAATAAGGGAAGTTCATTTAGAAGAAGACCCTGCCAAATGGGATCCATTAACAGGATGTATTGACTATAATAGAAGCGGGATGCCTTTAGTGGAAATTGTAACAGACCCTGATTTTGAAAGCTCACAACAAGTAGGAGAGTGGCTCAAACAATTGGTATTAACTTTATCTTATATAAAAGCCTTAGACAAAGATGCAGGAATAAAATCTGATGTTAATGTTTCTTTATACGGAGAAAGAATTGAAGTAAAAAATGTAAATTCTATCTCTTCTATCATGGAGGCGATAAACTATGAAGCAGAAAGGCAAAAAACAGAAAAGCCAATAAAAAAAGAAACTAGGGCTTGGATAGCTGAAAAAAAAGAAACAGCAAAAATGAGAGAAAAAGAAGAGGCAGCAGACTATAGATTTATTCCAGAACCAGACCTCCCAATTATAAAGCTAACAGAAAAACAAATAAGCAAAATAAAAGAAACGATTCCAGAATCTCCAAAACAAAAACTTGAAAAATTAATTAAAAAACACAGAATAAACAAAAAAGATGCAGAAGTCTTGACAAAAAACCTAGAGCTAGTTGAATTTTTCGAGAAGGTTTCAGAAAAAATTCCTCCCGAATTCTCTCTACCTTGGGTAACAATTGAATTGCTAAGAGTTTTAAATTACAACAAAAAAACCCTCGATGAAGTAAACATAAAAGCAGAGCATTTCATAGAACTTCTTCAGTTAGTAAAAGACAAAAAAATTACAGAGCTAAAAGCCAAGTCGATATTAAATGATTTTATTCCAAATTCTTTCTCTCCAAAAAAACTAGCTCAAAGTTCAGAAAGAATAACAGACAAAGAAGAATTAGGAAAAATAATAAAAGCAGTTATTGAAAAAAATAAAAAAGCAGTTGAAGATTTCAAAGCAGGCAAACAAGAATCTTTAAATTTCCTAATGGGAGAGATAATGAAAGAGAGCCAGAGAAGAGCAGATTATAAAACAGCATTGGAAGTTTTAAAAGAAAAATTAAAAAACTAAAAGTCTAATCCAACTTAAAATCTTTTCCTTTGTATCCATAACTGCAGTTTCCTTTTTTTATAACTTCGTTGACAGCCCTAACAACAATTAAAGGCTCACCAATTAAGTATGGAAACTTCCATTTTGGGTCTGGCTCATAACAATGATTGGACAGAATTCTCCTGTAATTATGGGCAAACCTCATTTCTCTAACAGAGTCTTTTGCTCTTTTAGCTAATTTCTCAGCAGAATCAGGAGTTACGATGTCACCCTGGTCTTGAGTTCGGTCTACTAATAAGTTGTTCATTAGTACAGGAAGATAGTCTTCTAAAGTTTTGTTTTGTTCTCTTAAATGCCCTATTTCTTCTGAGTCTAGTGGGGAAATAAAAATCGAAGCAAAATCTGCATTACCGCTGTATCTTAATCTCAAAAAATCAAAGGTCTGATAATATGATTCTATTAAGGTAGCTTTATGGCTCTCAACAGCAGAGTCAAGTTCATCTACATCAATTTCCTGGTCTACTCCGCGGCAGTCAAATCTATACGGATTTTCGCCGTTTCCTTGTCCGTAAACACTTGCGCCTGCTTTACCCCCAACGTCTTTCTTAGATTTATACACCGGAACAACACATAGCTTTTCCAAGTCTTTTCTATATCTATTTTTTTGCTCAAAAAGCTCAGGGTGGAATAATTTTAGCAGCCAGTCAACTACCATTCCTTTTCCTACTCCTGAAGGCCCTGAAAGCATAACCAATCTACTTTTCATCTCTATCTCCTAGGAAAAAATCTGGGTTATGGTATTTTCCTTGTTCATCAACCAAACATTCAATATCCAATCCCCAATAATGCTTTCGCAAATAAGGCGAAAGGCTTTTTATGTAATCCTCTGCTTGAGAGTATGCCTCCCTAGGATTAGGAGCTTCCACTGTAAAAGGAGTTCCGCTCCGGTCATCTTCACAATCATGCCATAAAACTTTATATTTCATTTTAAAATTCTTCATCCTCCTTCAAAAGTTCTTCAAGTTTGTTTAGTTCTCCAATTTCTTCAGGCATTAAAAAATCAGATTTAGATGGTTTCTCAGGCAGCTGAGGAGGTATAAAATCTCCGATTACATTTAAGAATGCAAATATCGAAGCAGGTACAGCGCCCACAACAAGGGATAATTTATCGTTCCCAGATAAATAGTGCGTAAGCCCGCCGGAAACTGCAAAAGTTAATGCCCCGGCAAATAATCCCTGGATAATTCCTCTACCAAGCTTTATCTCAACTGGAGAAGAGTACCTCCTAAAATTATATTCATATTCTCCTAGCTGCTTTTCATATTTTCTATATGCCTTCTTGTATTGCTCATATCTCTCCTGAAAGTCTTCCATACTAATTTTAAGAAAAACCAGCAGTTATATTTTGTGTATACACGAAGTACCTTATGTACATTTTTTAGAAAGCTTTAAATAACCTTTTATCTTCTGTATTTTATGGGAAGAAAATTAATCAAGCATGGGGAATCTTCGCTTACTGTAGCAATTCCAAGGAATTGGATTAAGGAAAATAACCTAAAAAAAGGCGATGAAATAGAGATAAAACAAGAAAAAAACAACCTAGTTATTTCATCGCAGAAAATTCCGGAACACAAAAAAATAGAAATTGACATTTCCAATGCAAGCCCGATGATTAGGAGGATTATAGGAGCTACTTTCAAGACAGGCTACGATGAGGTGAATATTAAATTCAATTCTTATAACGAGCTAAAAGCAGTCCAGGACTTGATGCGCGAACAGTTCATGGGATTTGAAATAATAAATCAGTCAAGAGACGAGATAACCGTAAGAAACATTTCAGAAGAAAACTTGGGAGAATTTAGTAACGTCCTTAGAAGATTCTTTCTTGTTGTCAACCATATAGCATCTGAAACTTCTTCTGCAACAAACAAAGATGACTTCAAATGGTTGAAAAATAACACTTTGATAAAAATCGAGTCAGATAAATTTGCAGATTATTGCAGGAGAGTTATAAACAAAAATGCTCATCTGGATTTAAGAGCTCCCCCTTTATACACCATTGTAGAACAATTAGAGAAAGTAGTAGACAGATACAAAGAATTATGTCGATATATCTCAGAAAATAAAATAAAAACAAATGCAGAAACAAAAGAGGTCATAAAAGAGCTTTCAGCATTTCAAGAATCTTTCTATAATCTATTTTATAGATTTGAATTAAAAAGAATTGTAGAATTAGGAAAAGAAAAAGAAAAGCTGCAAGAACGATTAGATAGGCTAGCTCAAAAAAGTTCAAAAAAAGAAGTTAAAGTCATGATGTTATTAGACAGAATTCTGAATCTAACTTTTGACTTAAACGGGCCTTTAATGGCTGCCCACATTTAAAACACCAGTTCAAAAATTAATCCCAGAACCAACATTGCCATCAAAATCCATATTACCCACGAAGGCAATTTCACTTTATATTCTGGTTTTCTTTTTCCGATTTTTCTCGCCCTGCGAACCATTAACAAAACCATAATTCCATCAAGTGTACAAAAAATAGCCCCTGTAAATCCAATTATATCAATAAAGTTAGCTAAATTGGACAGATAAATGACCAAAAATAAAACAAGAGGAACAAAGCAAGCTAAAAGCCACGCTTTAAATTTCTTATAACCTAAATCAAATCTGTAAATATCTCTCATAGCCATTGTCAAGCCAAAATAAGCTGTGAACATAGTTAAAATGCCAAGCAAAATAAAAGGCTTTCCTAAAGAAATAGTTGCTATTTCTGGTGTTTCTCCCCCTTTATATCCGACTACAATAAAAGTAAAAATAATGTAAACCGCCATTGCCACCAGCATAGCTATTATAATAGAACTCCTTAACAGCTTCTCGTTTCTTAATAAAGCTCTTCTTGCTTCAGGCACAGCTGAAAATCCCATTAAAGCGAACATTATCACCCCTATAGGCAAAAAGGCATTGTTTAAGTTATATCCCGCTAGATTCTCAGCTTTAATGCCCCCTAAAAAGAAAAAGACGATTAAGAGCAAAAGGATAAAGACTAAAATTAATCCAACACTGGCTCCTTTTTTCAAAACTCTTATTCCTTGATAAACAAAAATACTTACTAAAAACCATAAACCGAATGCAAAATAAACTGCATAATCAAAAGTTCCAGAAAATAAATAGCTCAAGCTTTCCCCCTCTCCGAGAAGATAAGCAATAGAAGAAAGATAAATTCCAAAAAGCATAGAATAAAACATTATTTTACCTCCCCATTTCCCAAGATATAGCTCAGCTAATCCGGGAAGCTGGTGGGTTTTCTTTGTCCTTAACAACACTTCACCTAAATAAAGTTTCATAGTCATTAAAGAAAATCCAATAACTAAAGTCAGCGCAAGCCCAATAAAAAAACCAGATTTAGCAATTACATATGGCATGCCTAAAAATCCTGCTCCAATTATCATGCCGGTCATAGTTGCAATTCCAGAAAAAAGCTTCCAATTGAATTTCATTTTATTTGCCTCTTTTATATTCACACAATAAAATAGAAAGAAGAGTTTTAAAAGATTTGCTATTCTATTTAACTTTATATTTCTCTTTTAATGCTTTCAAATCTTTCTCAAGTTTTCTCATTTTCTTCCTAATCTCATTAATTGTAAGCATATAGTCTAAATTATTTCCGATCTTTAATTCATCTGGAAGAACAAACTCGTTGTTTTTAATAAAATCCTGAACTTCTTTCTCTTTTAAAACTCCATAATGTGTATAAACTAGCGAACTTGCCTCAGCTTCTTTTTCTCCTAATTTTGCTTCAGGCAAAACAATCAATCCATTATTTTCATAAGGCATTAAATCTTGTAAATTTAGATCCATAAAATACCTATATTTTAAAATTTGCGCCGCTTTTATTGTATTAACATCGTATAAATGATTTATTGGGCAATAAACCTCTGGTTCTTTTCCCAATTTTATCTTCAAAAGCTCTTTTCCATTTTTCATTAGTTTAAGTTGCTCTTCAAAACTTAAAGAAGGATTATGCAAGCAAACATTTTCATGCCAGGGTTCTGTATCTTTATGTTCATATTTGCAAATTCCTAAATTACCTCTCTGCCCAAGCATGCAATTTTTTAGAAGTTCACGAATATTTTTGATATCCTTATCTGTTAAATTATTAAGAGAAGCCGGACATAAAGCTATAATAAGCTTCTTTCCATTTAACACAGATAAGTCTAATTCTTTATCCTGTAAGTTAATATACAATGTAAATGCCTTTCCCTTCATTAATTCCCAAAGTGAAAGATATTTAAATAATTTATTGTTATAGAATAGATAGAGCCTGTAAGTCAACGGATAGACTTCCCGGCTTCGGCGAGTAAAATAAAAACTCAAAGATACCGGGCAATCGAGGTTCGAATCCTCGCAGGCTCATTTAAAAGAGCTTAACCAACAATGGTAATGGAAGAAAACATAAAAATTTTAAGCGAAAAAGAAATAGAAGAGAAATTGAAAGAATTTCCAGGCTGGATTTTCAAGAACAATAAAATAAGCAAGGAGTTCAAGTTTGAAGATTTCATGGAAAGCCTAGCATTTGTAGTAAGACTCTCGTCTTTTTGCGAAAAAATAGACCATCACCCAGATATCCATATTTTTTACTCCAAAGTCCTGTTTGAGCTTTCAAGATATGACGTTGGAGGAAAAGTAACTGATAAAGATTTTAAAGTAGCTGAAGAAATTGAGAGGCTCTATTCCAAAAGAAAAAATGCATAGTTACTTGTCAAAATCTTCTCCAGTAGTTTTTTCATACCACTCTCTAAAAGGGATAGAAGTTGTTCTCCCTCTTGGGATTACCTGCAAGGAAAGTATAGTTTCATATTCTAAACATTTATCATGAAACTTATTTTCAGGATCTAATCTAACCGGGCATTTGTGCCAATCAGGAAATATGCCTTTAATCTCCATTTGACATGGAACATATCCAGCTACATAGCCACACTGATTACCTCTTTGGGGTACCATCGCCCCCATCTTAACAGAAGTATAATAACCAAAAAAAGGACAACCTTCTCCAACCTGCAGCTCATCAAATATCTCTTCCATAAACTAAAACCTCCTACATTATATTTAAAAACATATATATTCTATAATAACCATGGCAGAAAAGGTAACTTTCAATATAGACAAAGAAAAAAATTTTTCAGAGTGGTATTCTGAAATACTTGACAAAGCTGAAATAACTGACATTAGATACAATGTAAAGGGCTTTGTGGTCGTAAGGCCGCTTGGAGCTGAAATTATAGAGCAAATCTATAAGATGTGGGAAGCTGAATTAAAATCAAAAGGCCATAAGCCTTGCATTTTTCCTGCTGTAATCCCAGAAAAAAACTTCCAAAAAGAAGCATCTCACGTAAAAGGATTTTCTCCAGATGTTTTCTGGCTAGAAGAGATAGGTGAAGGAAAAATGGCTTTGAGGCCAACAAGCGAAACTGCTTTCTATCAATTATATTCTTTATGGATCAGAAGTTATAGGGATTTGCCATTAAAACTCTATCAAAGAGCCAATGTTTTCAGGCTAGAAACCAAAGCAACCCGCCCATTAATAAGAGCCAGAGAGTTTTTCTGGATTGAAAGCCATGACGCTTTCTCATCCAAAGAACAGGCAGAAGCCCAGGTACAAGAAGATATCTCAATAACAGAAAAATTAATGCATCAAAAGTTAGGAATTCCTTTCTTGCCATTAAAAAGGCCTTTTTGGGATAAGTTCCCAGGAGCAGAATATACAATTGGGAGCGATGCACTAATGCCTGACGGAAGAGTTATTCAGCAACCCTCTACTCATTTGCTTCATCAGGAATTTGCAAAATCTTTCGATATAAAATTTAAAGATGCTAAAGGAAAGGAGAATTATGTCTGGCAGACTTGTTACGGCCCTGCAATGTCAAGGATACTTGCTTCTTTAATTGCAGTTCATGGGGATAACTCTGGTTTGATAGTTCCTTTTTCAATTTCTCCTATTCAAGTGATTATTATCCCTATTTACAAAACAGAAAATAAAGACAAGATTATGAAAAAAGCAGAAGAAATAAAAAAAGATCTTGAAAAAGAAAACATAACAGCAGAAATAGACAACAGCGATAAAAAGCCAGGGGAAAAGTTCTATTACTGGGAAATGAGAGGCATTCCATTAAGAATGGAAATAGGAGAAAAAGAACTAAAAGGAAAATTAACTTTATTTTTAAGGGACACCAAAGAAAAAATTAAAGCAGACATAAAAGATATTGCAGAAGAAGGTGAAAAATTAGACCGAAGGCTTAGAGAAAAAGCAGAAAAAAAATTTAAAACTTCCATAGACGACTGCAAAAATAAAGGAGAAATAAAAAAAGCTCTTGAGAACAAGAAAATAGCAAGATGCAATTTCTGTTCCATAGAAAAAGAAGGGGAAAAATGCGCAGAAATTGTTGAAAAAGAACTTGGGGCTTTTGTAAGAGGCGTGCGTCACGACAAAAAAGAAAAGCCCTCAGGAAAATGCATAATCTGCGGAAAAGAAGCAAATGAAGTAATTTATATTGCAAAAAGTTACTAAAAATTTCTAATTTTGATTAAAAATGAGAGGGGTAATGGGCCTAATAGAGAAAGACGGAAAATTCTTATTTGGAATTGAAGCAAAAGAAGGAAAAGCTAAAGGAAAATGGCGATTACCTGGGGGAAAATTAGAAGAAGGAGAAAATTCAGCACAGGCAATGATCAGAGAAACTCTGGAAGAAACAAATATTAAAATTGAGGTAAAATTTTTCTTAGGAGAGATAAAAGGAGATATTGGAGGGTTTATGGTAGATATGTGCTATGCAAAGTGGGTATCTGGCGATCCAAAACCGGCTACAAGAGAGTTTGATAAGTTGGAATGGTTTACTTTAGAAGAGGCAAAAAAGCTGGATAAAGATATGATAAGCACAAAAACATTAAAATTATTTGAAGGAAAAAATCTACTTTAAATTTTATCTTTCAGATATCCTAAAATCAGCGGCAGTGCTATAGTTGCATCGCAATTAACATCCACAAACCTAGCATTTTTCTTCATCTTACCCCATGAAACTCCTTCTTTTAATGGCGCTCCTGAACTGCCTCCAGGTTCTGCCCTGTCAGTTGTTATTTGTATCCCATAATCGGCTCCTTTTGAAAACTGAAGGGACTGCTGTATGAAGTTCTTTGGAGTTCCTCCTCCAACGTATAATATCCCTCTTTTTTTAGCTGTCCAAGCAATGTCAATTATCTCTTTCATATCATCAAAGGCATCAATATTAATTTTCTTCCCTCCAACAATCCTTCCCCAAACCATTAATCCTATTCCAGAATCTGCAATTGCAGGACAGAATATTGGTATTTTTTTCTCGTAGCATTTTCCAAGTATACCTTTCCCACTCAATTGCCCAATTTTCCACAAAAATTCTTTTATGTTTCTGCAATCCTTAAACTTATCCCAATTTGCTTCAAAAAAATCTTCTAGTTTTTCATACACTGTATTTTTCATAAAAACATTATAAATCCTATCAATTCCTTCTTTGTTTAGTTTCTCATCGTTTTCTTTTTCATCACCTATAAAGTGCTCTTCTCCAATTGCTTCTATTAAATCATGAGTTAAATTAGCCCCTGTTGTAACAAAAACATCTGCCCTGTCCAGCAAATCCATAATAATTTCCTTCATCCCTCCAGGAACCATTGCTCCTGCAACTCCCAAAAAAACCTTGCACTCTTTATCTTTCCACATCTCTTCCAAAATGCCAGCTGCCTCGCTTATCTTTCTTGCTCCAAACCCAATGTCTCCCATACTTACAACTAGCTCGCTTATCTTCATTTCTCTCTTGACTTTTAAATGTCTTATTGGTTTCATGAAAAAGAAATAAAAGATAGGTTAATAAAACTAACTGAGACACCTATAAGCTGCAACTCTCTCTTCCCCATTTACATTCCTCACAATCCGGTCAATACATCTGAGAAATCTTGGAAAAGTCCCATCCCAAGCATAAACTGCATGCTTATAATAATTTGGGCTGTTTTCTCCTTTAAAATCGAAAAAAGCCCCTTTAAGGTCTACAACAAGAATCTGCCCAGGCTTTAACATTTTCTCCAATTCTAAAAATCTCCTTTTGCCTCCGGTAAATGCTTCAATAGGAATAAACTTCCTAGACTGATACTCATACCCCATATAAACTTATTACAAAACCGACTTTAAAAGTATTAATGTGACAAAAAATGGATATTATTTAATCCGTAACAACAACAGGCACATTAGCAACTTTTAAAACTTCTGGAACTACAATAGAATCATCGGGTAATATTAATTGCATCCTATTGTCAAAATCCTTACTTCTTCTAAAGCGCCCCACCACCATAAACCTGCCAGGAGTATTTGTTCTGTTAAAAGCATAGTACCTTTCATAGTAGGTAACTCTAAGGTCAACTCTTGACCTAGGAATCTCTGCTATTTTTTCTCTTAAAGTTGGCCTTACGTCCACCGGCCGGTTAAATGAAATCCCTAAATTTTCAAATGGATAAGAGTCCTCTACATCTCCCCCAAGACATCCATAACCGGTCTCAAAAACTAAATTACCTACATTTCCTAGAGCGTGCCCATAAATTTCATTGCTAGGAACAGTTCTAATCAAACCAACAACATATACCTCAGAACTGGCTCTATCTCTTCTAAGAGTCTTTCCGGGCCTTGGAATAGCATGATCAAAGTCAGCAAATAAACTTCCAACATCCACTAAATGATCTAATCTCTTCTGAAATGCTCCAAAATCAAAAAACCTGCTTTTTAATTCACCCATAATAAACATCCGCTAAGCCCACTTAAAAATATTAGGGTGATAAAAAATATAGTTTAACTAGTAAGCCTAGTAAGGCTATCCCTAAATTTTGGCAAATCTTCTACAGAAACCTGCGCTCCTGTAGCATGCTCATGCCCCCCTCCAGTCGCCCCTTCCAGCCCCTTAATTGAATTTAAAGTTACTTCTCTAACATCTTTTTTCCATCTTAAGGAGATATTTGCCTTTGCCCCTTTGATATAAGCAACTACTATCAGCTTATCAGGAAAAAGGAAAAAAAGCTCGTTAGCTATGTCTGAGCTTAATGACAAATCGCCCCCATACTGAAAATAAAGAAGATTCCCTTTAACAAAACTCCTTGCCTTATCTACCAGTCTAGAATACTTGCTGTTTACTTGGTTAAATCTCTGCAAAATCGGGCGTGCTTTTTCTTCATCAAGTATGTCATAAGGCCCTTTAATGGTAGATAAGAATTTAAGCATTGAAACTACCTTGCTAGTCCTGTCTTTAAGACCAAAGCCAAGAATTCTGGTAATTCTTCCTATCTCCGTTGTATAAAGGGCCTGGGTTGCTGTTTTTATATTCTCCCCCCACAATTCAGGATAAATCTTTGCAAAATCTTCAGCGAATTCTGGAAAAAACCCGTCTCCAATTGCCCCGATAATTCCTATCCATATATCTTCCTTCTTCCCTGAAATCTTGTAACAGAGATAAGAAACCGGCTCACTTGTCTTGTCGTTATGATAAGGATTATAGTAATAAACACTTTCATCTTCAGGTTTAGGAACATTATGGTGGTCTATCCAAACTAACGGCAGGTTCATTTTTTTAACTTCCTCTAAAAAACCCTGTGCAACAGCGGGCTTATCCAAAACAAAAACATAATCAGGATTAAGTTCATATAACTTCCGGGAGTAACTAACATTCAAGTCAGGAAAACTCTTAATAGCCACCCCCTTTCCCCTACCGATATATCTGCGAAGCAAAAGAAAAGAAGACAAACCATCTGCATCATTATCAAAAAGAAAAAGAGGGTTTTGCGCTTTATCGAGATGCTTTCTAATGTCTTTTACTTGCTTTTCAGTTAACATTGAAAATGTAAGAAAAAGAGGGTATTTATATCTTTTTCGCCATCATTATCTGTTCTTTCAGGGAAGTTACTTCCTTGTTGAAAGTCTCAGTATCCTCTCCTAGAACTTCTGCCAAATCTTTTGGGCTGGATTCTAATATATCCCCAAGGTTTTTAAAATGCTCGACAAGTTTAGTTATTTCCTTCTTGCCAAGGTTCATTTTGCCAAGAATCCTGTATCCTTTTGGCGCAATCTTATTGTCCGAGGAGGAAGCAAACAAAAGATTCGCTATATTCTCAGACTCTAATAAATCATCAAATCCAAATTCGTCTAGGGTGTCTTCCTTAGTCTCGTAATCTTGGAGTATCAGGCTTTTCTCCCTGTCTATATTTTTAAGCAATTCCCTAAGCCTCATTTTTATAACTCCCCCTTCTTTTCCCAATTCGATTAAATATTTTTCCATAGTCTTGGCAGTCCTCATTATTATTTCTGTTCTCTGCAGAACAGAACAAACATCTCCCACGACCACCAATCCAGATATTTCCAGAAGATTAAGGTTGGAAAGCAATTCATTAAATATTTCCCTTTGTTTCTCCAATATCTGGAGTGTTTCAACTGCCCTGCTTAAAACCTCATCTGTATCCTGAAGGATGTATTTCAAATGCCCGTTATAAACAGTTATTTTTTTCCTTCTTTCAGAAACTGTAATCACCAAAGTTCCAGCCTGCTTAGCAGTCCTTTCAGCTGCCTTGTGCCTTGTTCCAGTTTCTTCTGTTTTTATGGATATATTAGGAACAAGCATTACATTGGCGTTCATTATTTTCTTTAAATCTTCAGA
>CAZYZS010000005.1:49609-68811 GCA_964651965.1 Candidatus Woesearchaeota archaeon
ATATATTAGGAACAAGCATTACATTGGCGTTCATTATTTTCTTTAAATCTTCAGACACAATTATCGCCCCATCCATCTTAGCCAACTCCACCAGTTTCTGAGAAGACAAGGGGGTGTCTATACTAAATCCCCCTTCCATGATTTCATTTACTTTATCAGAATAAACAACTATTAAAGCCCCCATCTCAGCCCTTAAAATATCATCTATAGCTGTCCTTAAAACAGTTCCAGGAGAAACGAGCTTTAATACATCTATCAAAGTTATCTTTTCTTCCTCAATATTAGCAACATTTTTCTCTACCATGTAAAAAACTAAAGAACGAAAAATATATAAGACTTTCTACTTGCCTTTTAATTTAACTGCCGCTCCCTTTTCTTTCAACCGGTAAGTTTCCCAGACTATAATTATCACCTCAATAAAAATAACAAATCCTGCTCCGCATAAAACTGCGAGCGTGGCTATCCATCCCTCTGAATAGATATAAAACCCAGAGTCCCTCAACACAAAAAGCAAAGAGACTAAAACACCTATAATAAAAGTCAAAACAATCAGGATAATTTGAAACACCAAAGCAACCTTCCTTAAGGTAAGATCCTTAGCCTTAGCTCTTATAATGCTGAAAAGTATAAAGAAAATGCCTAAAGGAGAGAATATCGCAAAAAGCATGCTTACAATCATTATTATAAAGAACATAACTAAGTACTGGATTATATCCCCCATGTATATCATTTTCTTATCTCTGATCCTCGTTTTCTGTATTTAATTTCTAATATTACAAATAAAAGCATCACCAAAATTAATACTACCCCAGAAACAAGCATAGAAACTACCACGTAATTAAAAGAGCTGTTAACAAGGGCTATAATCATTATTGCCAATAAAACAAGAATGGTAACTACAAAAGAAAATATCTGCATTATCCATCCAATTACTCTAGCTACCTTATTCTCAGCCAAGAAGAGAATAAAACAGGCTGCAATAAACATAATTCCCAGAGGAGTAAGCATCCAGACAACAAATATTATGCATCCTATTAAAAGCCCATAAATAAGAATCTCCCAAGGTTCAGGCCCTGCATTCACCTTGCTATTATTATCTGCTTTCTTAAAATAAACATCATTGTCCATCTGGCTTTTTTGGATACTAGCATATAGATGTGTTATGAAATACTTGCTTTTTTTTGGCTGTAGAAATGGATTTCCATTATCATCGCTTCCCAAGTCTTCTATCTTTCCTTTTTTAACCCAGTTAGCATAAGATGGATAGAAATAAGTTGCCTCGTACTTGCCATCTGCAATAACATAAATGTCTACTGAAGTGTAATCAGAATTATAAGAACCATAATCCAAATAAATTCCATTCCTGGAAAAATAACTCCGAAATATACCCTCTAAGTTGCTCCTGACACAGGATTCGTAAGTGCAGTATTGAGTAGTTAACCTGCTGTTATAGTCATTTTTTGAAACTATCAAGCTGTAGTTGCTTGCAACAGAATCTTCGTAAGAAACCCCTGCTAAAGCCTCTGCAATAATCTGATTGAATATTACTTTCGCAGTAGTCTCCTTAGAAGCAAGATCAGTATACCCTATATCTTTTAGATGAGAAATTGCAGCAGAGTCTAATTCAAGGTTTGAAGAAATTTTAAATCCGGCATCATCAAATTCAACAGAAGAAATCTTTAAAGGAAAAACTATCTTGTCGCTTAAGAAAACCATTTTTAAAGGAGTTGGATGCCCTTCTTTCATGTCCTGGATAACTTCTGTTGCCCCCTGCGCTTCAGGAGAAACTTTCACAGCAGTAAAAAACCAGCCTTTTTGGATGTAGGAATTGAGAACATAAGCATATTCTTCTGGATATTCATAGTTGTTATCTTTGAACCACTGCACTAATTTTTGCGAATCAGTAGCCACAAGCACATTAACATCATAATAATCCACTTGCTTGGATTCCACAACATAAACTCCGCCTCCACTTTCAACATTCAATGACTTAGCCATAACTCCTAACCCGTATCCCCCGCTGTATTGCGGCTGTGCTAATTTTGCAATGTTCTCAAAAACTTCTTCACTTGCCTTGCTTACCTCTGGTTTTGTTGGAGTAGGAATAATCCACACGAGCTCTTTGGCATTTCCCTGAAATCCAGAAGTAACTATCATAGTTTCTGTATTATCTTCATAGAAGATTATTGCCCTTTGCTGCCCTGGCCTAACCCAGTATCCTGGGCGGGGAAAATAACCTCCATCAGCTAGAACAAAAGCCAAGCTTAACAAAATAAGAGAAAATGCCAGAATCAGAAAAATGATGCGCTTACGTTTCAAAGTAAAGCGCTCGTTTTTGGGATGCTCAGAAAAATCAAAAAATTTTTCTGACATCAAAACACTAATTTTCTTGCCACTCATTTTATATTTTAGATAACATATATTGGTTTATATAGTTTATTATATAGCATAATAAGGATAATAATAATTATCTTTGTATCCCAAATCAATCTCGCCTATCTTTTCTATTGTCTCCAGATTATTGGCCTTTACCATTGCATTGGAAATTGTGTATAGAACATCATCCATGTATAGGCTTCTCTGAATCTGCTTGCCATAATCATAAAACTGCTCCTTATAATTTATACCTCCCTGCATGCCATCTATATCGTAGTCAGTATAAGCCCAATACCCTCCGGCATGTTCTGGATAAGCATACCTATCCTGTCTCCAAGAATCATTGGCCATCTTAGTGTAATTCTCCCCTCTGATAATTCTAACAGTTCCTACTGCATCATCTTTTGCAGCCCCGTATGTAGGTTTGTACTCTTCAAAGTGGGTTATTTTGCCTCTTACACTTATTCCATTCTCCAGACTTATATCTAACACATAAGCTCCATTGAAAATTATTTTTGAATTTTCATAGCTTCCCCACTGGTTAGTCTCATTCACAAGTTCTGCAACTTGTATCGGCAGGACCAAAAGGCCTTTCTCTTTGTCAAATAAAAATGCTCTATGGTCGTCTAAAGCCGGGCTGTATGTCCCACGGTCGCCGATTACCAGTTTAGATTCCTCAATAGGGTTTTCTACATCAGAAACATCAAACAAAGATATTTTTAATCCAAGAATTGCAGTATAATAAACTGCATTAGCAGAATGAACCTTATCTGCATCTATGCTTTCATTTACATCTTTTCCAATACCAATTACATGGTTCTCATCATAAGGATGCAAATAATCAGAATATCCAGGTATCTTTAGGTATCCCAAAACTTCTGGTGCCTCAGGATCAGATAAGTCAATTACAAATAAAGGGTCAACCTGCTTAAATGTTACCATATATGCTCTCTTTCCCATAAATCTTACAGAGTATATGCTTTCCCCTTCAGCTAATCCCTCTACGCTTCCTACCACTTTTAAATCCTTATCCAAAACATATAAGTTGTTTGCGCTGTTCCCTTCCCAAGTTTGCCCGCTAGTTGTAGCAATCCTAAAATATCCATCGTACTCATCCATTGAAAACTGGTTTAAAATATGCCCAGGAGCCTCTCCAACGCTTTTGTATTCTATACTGCCTTTATCGATATTTATCTTATGAATAACTGTCTTTTCGTCTTCTCTCTGTATTAGCTTATCAAATGCGTCTAATTTTTCCATTAGCTCGTTATCAAAATTGTCCTTTTCTGTGCCTGTAAGTGAAAGGGAGTAATTCCTGACTAGGCTGTTAATGTCGCTCATCTTTGAATAAGAATCCCCTTTAGATTCCCATATATCTTTTATTTTATCTTTCTCGGAGTCGGGCATTATCTTATAATAAACTTCTTCAATCATCCTCCCAAATTTCTCTTCATAACTCATTCTTTTCTGGTAAGTAAGATAAATGTTATTCTGAGAAACATAAATTTCTCCAGTGTATCCAGTCAAATAAACCTTGTTATCTGTCTCTCCTGACTCAACATTCACTGCGGTTATTGATGTAAAAACATAATTGCTGTCAGGATAATTCCAGTAATAAACATCCGAAGCAGCCACCTTGCTTTCAACCCCGTCTACATAATAAATAGGCGGCTGTGGATCAGATATATCAATGTATTTATTTGAAATAACATAGACATAATCTCCAATCATTCTTGAATTAACATAGCTTCCTTCTGCCTCGATTTCTTTTTCAAGTTTAGGATTTGCATGGTCAGAAACATCATAGATATAAATATAGCTAGAATATCTGCTGTATCCTCCACATCTTACTCCTGCCATACATTTAGCTTCACTATAAGACTCATACTCATAACCCGAAGCAAAAACAATTAGTTTATCTTCATTAATAAAAATCTCGCTGACACTCTTATTTGGGGTTATCTCGCTTAAAATTTTCATGTTTTCAGCAGGATAAGCATCAACTATCTTAACTTTTCCACCAGAAACTACATAAATGTACTTCCCGTCATTCTTAACAATGTCTGCCTCATCCACTCCCTCTACCTGTATATTTGTGGATGAATAATCCGATGCCCTTGTTCCACCGCCTGCCCCAGCACTTGAATCGGACTCTGCAGCTGCCGCTTGAGGAGCAACCGAATTTTTTGTCACTCCTGTCATTGCAATCCCTTCACCCCCATAATATCCGAAATATCCCGAAGCTTTATTGTTCTCAGTAACAAAAGTCTTCAGCTCGTCCTGATTTGAAAATTGTTTTAACTTAGCAGAATCTAAAGTTGAAACATTACTCCCAGGCAAGGTTACAGGATTACCTGCATCTGGTTTAGGAACAAGCGCAACAATTAATATTGCTGCAATTAGTATCAAGAATATTGGCAATAATGCTCTTATAGCAGTCATGCTGGGCTTTTTTGTTGGAGAAATTATTATATGTTTTTTAGCTAGCTGGTACATTTCAATTTTCCTGCCTTTTCTGCTCCAGAAGAAATTCTTGGAGCTGACAACTAAACCGCTTTTTTTTAATTTATTTAAATTATATTCGGTAGTATTTAAAGGTATTCCCAAGGCTGTTGCAATGTCCTGCTCACTTGCCTCTTTTGTCTCTGCTAAAAAATCAATTATTTTCTTACAGGTTTTATTTCCGAGTACTTCTGCCATGTCTTTGGCTCTTTCGTCATCAAGCCCCATTAAAATATATTTGTCATCTGTCATTTTATCGTCTGCTATCTTATTTTTGATTTTGTCATTTTTTTCTGACATGATATATCTAATAATGACCCCTTTATAAATGCCGTGAAGAATTCAAAGCTGTTTGAACCTATCTCTTTTATTATCGCTTTAGTTACTATACAATAAAACACAGAAATCTTTATAAATATCTTGATTATCTAATTAATCATGAATAAATGGTTAGAGATATTGATAGGGCTTATACTAATAATAGGAGCAATCCTAGTTGCCTGGTTCTCTCCAGTTTGGTGGGGGAGCTTCTGGAATTTTAGGCACGCAGCCTGGGAATTCCTTAAAGGAGGGGTTTTCTGGCTAGTTGCTTTAATTGGCCTGTTGTTCCTAATGCTAGGGATAAGCGACCTTAGAGAATAAAACTATAAAATTTTTTGTTTTTATTTTTTTGTAAAAATTTATATTTCTTAATATCTTTTTTAGGTTAATCAGAAGGAGGAAGAAAGAACATGCAAGATTTTTTTGATTCAGAGCTGTGTGCAAGATGCAAAGGAAGGGGCTGGTGTGGACAGCCGTGCCGGATCTTATCCAAACTAAGGATGAAAGTAAGGGAAATTGACGCATCAAAACAGGAGTTTGAAGGAAGTTCTCCTCCTGCAGTGTTTATTGGCTCAAAATTAGCTTATCCTGCTGTGAATGTTGGGGTGATGAGCCTTTCTGAAATAAAAGAAGATGCATGGGTTTATGATTCTCCAAACTACTGGAGCCAGCAAGAAATAGATTCTAGGCAGATAGTAGATTTCAGAAGAAGCTTGATTAACTCGAGATTTCAGGCAAAAGTTTTTGACATAAGAAGAAACAAAAAAATATTAAATCTTGTGCAGGAAATAGGGATGGCATCCTTACAAGCAGATGTCGAGATTAAGTTAAATAAAAAGCCTAAAAACAAAATAAATTTCGATTCTTACCTGCTGCCAATGGGCCCTGCCGCACAATTAAAAAGCATAAAAGTCATTACAAACACAAAAATACCTGCTTTTGTAAACAAGGTTTATTTCGATTCTGATTTGAAATCAGTTGATGCGCTGAAATATCTTTATGAAAAAAGCTTAGATGAACACTCTCTTGCGCAGATATTATCTGTAGGGGCCACTGGACTAAAGAAAAACAGGAAGTTAGTTCCTACAAGAAACTCTATAACCGCAATTGATGATACTATAGGAAAGTATCTTATGAACAAAATTAGAGATTATAAGATAATAGAAAACTACACAATCCATTTTGGGGGTTACTTGGGAAATTACTACTTGATTTTATTTTTTCCAGATATTTTCAGTTACGAGTTATTTGAAACAGTTTTTCCAAAAACAACATGGAACCCTTCTTCTTTTTCCAGAACGCAGGTTATGACAGATTACGAGAACTATAAAGGAAGGAAGAATTATGCAGAAGAAACAGCTGGAGGCTATTATGCTGCCAGATTTTCTATATTGCAACATTTAGAAAAAGAAAGAAAACAGGCTTCTGTATTGGCATTGAGGTTTGTATTGCCTGACTATGATGTTCCTTTAGGGGTTTGGGTTTGCAGAAATAGTGTTAAAAAATCATTGGCATCTCCTCCCATTTATTTTAAGTCAAAAGAAGAAATGCTGAAGTACGCAGAAGATTTTATAAAAGAAAGGCTAAACTTTGACATAAGCCAAATGTTAAGCCAAAGCAAAATGCTAAAAGAAATAAAGAATCAGATGAAATTGAGCCAATATTTCTAAGTTAAAATCTACGTGGAACCTTCCAATCAGTTATTTGAGGGTTAAAGATATAAACTTCTCTGACAACAGAACCAAAAGACTTCTTTTTACCAAAGTTTGCTTTATCAACATAAATAATCTTGGCTTTTTCAAGAATCTTTAAATAAGGAGAGAGTGAATGGGCCCATTTTCCGCCGTAAGAATCCAAGTTCTTATGTTTACAAAGATAAGAAACTAACTCATATCGACAAGTTTTTTTAAGTTCTTTAATTGCAAATAAAACGTCCTTTAAACAGATCTTACTAGAAGACTTTAAAGAATAAATTTTATTTAACTCGTAAACAGCTTCTTCAAAAGAACTCGCTTTTTCTTGATAACCATAAATATAATCTTTTATTCTAAACCATTTTTCAGTCTTAGGTTCAAAGAGTTCCATCCATTTTTTAGCCTCTTCTTCTGAGAGTTTGTTACTCCATAACCTCCAATAATCCCTACTTTTATTTTGCATCTTTGTAAACCTAACATCTGACAAAGTTAAAATTTCAGAGATAGAGTCCCTAAATGCCTTACTAGCGACGCATAATTCTACCTGGTTGCCTATCCCAATTCCTGCTTCAAAAGTTAATGCCCCTAAAGCGAAAGATTTTCGTAGCCTCAGAGAAGCATTTTTAATTATATTTGGTTCAGAAACAATATATTGTTTTGTCCCAGAGGGAAAATCAAATATTTTTCTCAAATAAGCGGAGATTATCCCACTATGAAAACCCACGCCCCATTCGTTTTCTCCAATTTGCTTTACCTCATATTCCACTCCAAAAATATTCTCAATCCATTTTCTAAAGGCTAAAAGATCTGATTTATAACCATCCGTTATCCTAAAGAAATTTCCGTGGATAGTCCCATCAGCAGCATGGGCTCCTGCGATTTTACATAAGTCTTCTGTCAATTCCTTAACGGCTTTATATACTTTAAGTGGCGGTTTGTTCATTTTTAAAAAATCGATAGTTTCTTGAATCTTTAAATAAGAAGTAGGGGTTAAATCTGCAACCTCTTTTACTAAAAATAGCGGCTGCCAGTCTTTCATTAAGAAGACAAACCGCTCGCTTGTAGATTGCGAAAGACCGAATTTGTTTTGCAGATATTTAGTAAATTTTCTTTTCGAACCGAATTTAATTGCTATGCTGTTTATAATAGGTTTTAAGGCGTCGTTTAATCTTTCTCCTTTTA
Source organism: Candidatus Woesearchaeota archaeon (assembly GCA_964651965.1). Classification (GTDB taxonomy): domain Archaea; phylum Nanobdellota; class Nanobdellia; order Pacearchaeales; family GW2011-AR1; genus MFWN01. Next base: position 57,685 of record CAZYZS010000005.1, read on the forward strand.
CCATTATCCAACTTCCCGATCTTTTTTCATCTTCTTCGATTAGATTAAACAAGTTAATCTTAATATTTTCAACCATTTTTATATTTTTAATTTATAAATTTTAACAAGCCCCGAAATTGAAATAACATCAACTTCCTCTTTCATATATTTAGAAAGATAAATAGAAACAGTAGACTTGTCTAGTCCTGTTTTTCTAGCTATCTCTCTAACCCAGAGTCCTTGGGGATTCAATTTCAAGATTTTGGTTATCTTATCTATCTTGTCTTTATCGAAACCTTGCTTGGGCATATCTGTATTAGACAAATGTCTTATATAAACTTTTCTATTTTAGAAGTTGGATAATAAAGAACTTTGGCAAACAAACAAGATTAACTAAGTGGTTTTGATTTTTATTTCAATACAAAAATCAAAGCTCCTTCTATAATTGCCGCAATAACTAAAAGAGGCAGGACAACAAACAAGAAAACTCTTAAAGAACCTTCTACTCTTTTTACAAACTCCTTTTTCTTATCTTTAGAAAACCAAAAAAGCCCAAGTCTTACTCCCATCGCCATCGCAAGTATGATTGCAGGGAACTCAAAAATCCCATGCGGAAACAGCCTTAATAAAATCAAAGGTCCTGCTACTAAAACGCTCTTTTCAGATACAAATCCAAGAACATAACCATTAGAAAGGGCAGTAAAAACAGGTAAAATTCCAAAGATAATCCCAAAAGATAGTGCAAAAAAACTGTTTTTGAGATTATTATCTAAAATATAAATCATCATCTCAAATACATTGAAGTTAGCAGTATCTCTTAAAATAGACTCCATAAATACTTTAATTGCCTCAACGATTTGTGGAGGTTGGTAAATCAAGGCAGTAAAAAAGCCGAAAAACAATAGAAGTATCACTAAAAGAATATAAACTGAACTCTCTTTAATATATTTCCAGCTCAGAGAATAATTCTCCTTAAAAAATCCTTGTTTCTGAATTTTCTTTTTTAAATCTTTCATAAGTTATATGAACAAAAATCGTTTTATAAATCTATCTTGAAAAATATCTTTCAATCATTCTTGTTTTTCTTTTATACTTCTGCCTTAGATAAAGCGCATAAACAACTCCTACTAAAAACCCGCCAAAATGGGCTGTATTTCCAACTCCAAATCCCGCCAAAACGCTGATTATCCATGTTAACACTAAAACAAGAGGAATCATTATATATGCAGGAAACGAGAAAAAAGGGAAGAAAATTATTGTGAACCTTAATCTGGGAGTCAGTATCATAAAAAGCCCTGCTACAGCAAATATTGCACCAGACGCCCCTACTGCAAACGAATCTGGATTTCCAAAAATCGCAGCCCCTAAAGGATTATTGCCAAAAAAATAGGCAAAGAATACAAAAGATAGTCCTGCAATAATTCCTGAAATCAAATAAAACCAAAAATACCTTTTTCTTCCAATGATTTTTTCACACAGGCCGCCTAAAGAAAAAAGCACAAACATGTTTATCAGAAGATGAGCTATACTTGCATGCATGAACATGTTGGTAATTATTGTCCAAAGATACTGTCCGTGCATAATTGCTTCTGGTTGAATGGCAACATACCTAGCATAATCCTGTGAGGTTGCTAACAGAATAGTAAAGACGATGAAAAAAATAACATTGATAATTATAAGCCAGGTTGTAACACTAAAATTTAGAAGAAAATTAGTTTTTCTTCTGCTGTCATAAACCCTTAGTCTTCTAGCGCCCCTCATTTTTTCCTTGCCGTTTTCTTTTTTGGTTTTCTAGCAGTTTTTTTTGCAGGTTTTTCGCTTTTGGTTTTTCGGCCAGGCTTGGAAACCTCGGTTCTCGCTTTCTTAAGCGCCGCCATCTTCTTCGCTTTCTTAATAGCCTCTTTCTGCTTCTTTATCTTACTATCATGCCTAGCAACCTTTCTCTTATTCTTCTTGCTCCACGTTTCAAGTAATTTTCCTTTCTCTTCAGATATAACTGCAAGTTGTTTCTCAACTTTAGAAATCTTCCCTTCAATATCCTTGATAAAATTGCTGCTGTCTGCTAACTCGTAAACCTGCCCACATTCCTGGCAGGTAAATTGATTCAACAAAGCAGTCTCTTCTCCAACTTCTGTATTGCAAGTCTTGCAGAAATAAAATCTCCGAGATTTTCTATTTTGAAGCAGATGCTTAAGCTTATTAGTATCCTCCAAGAGTCTTTTCTCCAAAAGTTCCAGAGACTTTAAAGCATCCAGCGTCCAAAAATAGATAAACCACCCCTTTCTCTTGTCTTTTTTCCTTGTGGAGCTGACCAACCCGGCCTCTGAAAGCTTATAAAGTATGTTTCTGGTTTGATTTATAGTCAATTTAAGCTTCTTAGCTATCAGAAACTCATTAACATCCTTTTTCCCTTCCAGCAATTTTACGATTTCTTTTGCCTGGCTTCCAGCTATATCCTCAACTATTTCCTCAAGAAAATTTGTCTGCATTCAGTTTTGAGAAGTAACCTAAATAAATACTTTTCGTTTTTATGTTACTCCTATATAGTTTATGCAAACCTATTTATATACTTTTTAGGAATTATTATTATCATGGCTATCTTCGGAAGAAAAAGGGCGGGCGAAGAAAAAGAGGCCCCAAATCTTCCTGAATTACCTAATTTATCTGATCAACCGGGAGATTCAGGATTAAATAATGCAGAAACAGAGGATTATTCTTATCCCATGCCTGAGATAAGCAAAGAAATAAAACAATTACCTTCATTTCCAGATTCTGAGTTTGGAGATTCTTTGAGCCAGGAAGCAGTTAAATCTGCAATAACCCCGGTTAATAAAAAGCAGAAAGTAGTTGCAGAGCCACAGTTTGTTCTTCCAGCAACAGTTAAAAAGCCAGTTAGCCTAAATTTCAAAACAACCAATAAGCCTATAAAAAAGCAAGTTTATAATGAAACGACTCAACCAGTTTATACTCCTTCTTCACCCATAGAGAATGCTCCCTTGCCAATAACAGAAAATTATTCTCCAGCTTCTCTTATTCAAGAAAAAAAGATAAGCGAACCAGTTTACATAAGGATAGACAAGTTCAAATTTGCGCTGGAGAGCTTTCAGACAATAAAAGAAAAGATAAACGAAGTGGAAAAGTATCTCCAAGAAGTAAAGGAACAGAAGAAAAGAGAAGATGAAGAGTTAAAAGAGTGGGAAAACGAGATTGAAGCAATTAAGTTAAGGATAGAAGGCATAGACAATAAAATTTTTTCTAAGGTATAAAAATGGAAAATATCCATATAAGACTTGAACCTGATGAGGCTTTATTCGCAAAAAGAGAGTTTCTTAACTCGCAGATAAATGCCCTTCAAACTCTCAAGGCATTCAAGAATTTTAAAGTTACAAGAAAAAGAGAGCTCATATTAAGAACTCGCCTCAGGCAAGCTTTGTCAGAATTAGGCACGGGAATAGAAGAACTAGAAAAACTTTTTCCAACAAAAAAAGAAGAGTCAGGAGAACTAAGGCTGTTGGAAAGCCTGTCCAGAAGAAAAATAAAACTGACTAAAAAAAAGGCAATCCCAACAGGAAAAAGAGAGTATAAAGACATAGAAAGAGAATTAAGAGAAATCAAAGAAAAGCTGGAAAAATTGAGATAAAAATTAATTCAAACTATTCATAAACGGCCCTTCAACACAAGTCCTTCTTCCTCTTTTGTCAACACATTTTCCACAAATTCCAACTCCGCAGCTTGTCATATAGTCCACAGAAGAATAAACCCTTTCAGGAGCAGAAACCTCTAACTCTAAAGGCAAAACAGCCTCTACCATTGCTCTTGGCCCACAATTGAAAAAATAGCTTCCAGAAATAAGAATTGACTCTCTAATTAAATCAGTAACAAGTCCTCGTTTTCCTAAACTACCATCTTCTGTTGCTATTCTGACAGCTCCATACTCTGCAAATCTCTCTGCATAAGCCAGATGCTCTCTATCTTTAGCCGCTAGTAAAGTTAAAACATTGGATTCTATAGATAATTTTTTAGCAAGAAGATGCAAGCCAGCAATCCCACACCCCCCTCCAACTAAAACAACATTAGAATTTCTAGGAACACTAGCTCCTCTTCCATAAGGACCTCTTATATAAACCTCATCGCCTTGTTTAAGAGAATTTAGTTTTTTTGTAAAAGGTCCTCTTTCCAAAACTCCAATAGTGAAAGGATTATCATCCATAACTGAAAAAGGCTTTTCTCCTACTTCAGGAATCCATGCAAATACAAATTGCCCCGGCTCTGCTTGAATGTCTTCTTCTATTTGAAAAATTCTAAAATCACAAGCTGCATCTATTCTTTTTCTTATCTTTACTTTCCTGTATTGCATATCAACTTTTTCCAACAAACCTTCTGCATTATTTGTTCCATTTTCTATATCAGAAACAAGAGTTGGAAAATACTTTACCAGCCCATCTTCGACCATTCCAACTAACCTCGTGCCAATTCCGACAGCATCTGCACCATTTTCTCTGTATCTCATAACATCTCTTGCAGTTCCAATTCCAGCCATTCCCATAATAAAAAAATCCTTACCAACTGCTTGTCTTGTTTCTCTTACACATCCTAAGCCTCTCTCCAAAATGCCTCTTCCAGAAATCCCTCCTCCTTTCTCGCTTGTCAATACTGGAAAACCATCAAAAAAGCGAATGTAAGGTCCAACAGTATTTATTGCAACAATACCATACCCTCCTGCTTCTTTAACAGCCCTTGCCAATTCTCCAATTTCATCCGTATTGGGCGTAAGCTTGAAAAGAACTGGTTTTTTAGTTGCGCCAACAGCAGCTTTTGTAAACTCATAAACTAAACCAGGTTCTTTCCCAATAAGCATGCCGCCTTTTTCAGAATGAGGACAAGAGCCATTTATTTCATGCATAGTGACAACATCATCAAGGGTTTCGATTACAGAAACAACCTCTTCAACACTACCGCCAAAAACCGACAAATTAATTACTCTGTCTTTTGGAATATCTGCAGCTAAAAGGCGCGCTCTAAAATTGTCTTTGCCAGGATTTGCTAATTTCACAGCATTTACAAAAGTCCCTTCATCAATCTGGGCTAGAATTGGCTCTCTTAATCCGTATTCTTTACCCGCGATTGGATGAGCAACTTCGTCACCTTCAGGAACAGTCCTTTCTTTCACTCCAATGCTCTTGGTTGTCCAGATTCCAATTTCAGGAATTCTTTTCAGCATCCTCTCTGCGCACGCCACATCAGTCATAATAATTCCCGAAGGAATTGTAAATGGCATAACCTTTTTTCCAGCTAATTCTATTTTTTTAACTTCCATTTTATTTTATTATTTTCTAGTTCCAAAATTATTTAAACTTATTTTAAAATTTTTCACTACTGCCGTTAAACAAATATTTCTAGAGAAAGTTTAAATAAAAGCAGAATATAAAGAATTAATGAAAAGTCATCCAAGACTATCCCAGCTTTTGGTTGAAACAGGTGCATTAAAAAATGAGTAACTTTAATGAAAAAGATGCACAAATAAGAAATCTTGCTGCACTTGCAAAAAGTCCAGGAGGATTTCAGTTTACAAGAACTTTTTTTCCATATACTTCTGGTGAAATAGGTCCTTACTACGTTCAAAGTGCAGCAATTATGCATGATGGAGAAGCATATTCAATGGCTTGCCATGACCTGGCTAATATGATTAAAGCATATGTTGGTGAAGAATTTAAAGGAATGATTTCTGGAGGAGAATCGAGGGATTGGTGCTTTTCTGGGCCTGTAGCTCAAATTTTACAAAGACCTCATGTAATGATTTACAAAACAGACGAAACCGGCCAATGTAAAGTAGTGGGAGCAAGTATAAAAGGACAGACAGTTGTTCATGTTGCCGACTTAAATAACGAAGGGACCTCTCCAAAGGATATGTGGGTTCCTACTATTAGAAGCGCTGGAGGAAAAATAGAGCATATATTTTTTTATGTTGACCGAAGAGAAAGCGGAGTGAAAGTAATGGAAGAACTAGGGTTGCAGTCTCATGCTGTAATTCCTTTGGATGGTGCTGCATGGCAATATCTTCAAGAGCTTAATATTGTAAGTCCTGAAATTTACGAACATCTTTGCAAGAGAATGGAAGATAAAGATACTTGGGCAAAAGCAATGTTGAGAAGCGATGAAGGTCTTGAAACTTTGGTTTCTTTATTGGCAAGCTCTAAAAACAGAGACAAAGCACATAAGATATTAAATGTCGGATATCCTGATGTTAGGGAGGAAGTTATAGATAAGCTTAAATCAAAGCGGACGCAATGGCCCGGAGTTTGGAGGTGGCTGGAAAAATGAAATTTGATTTAGCAGATGCCTGGCTTGAATCTGTAGAAAGAAAGAACTCCATTTTATGTGCCGGTATTGACCCTGCTGAATATCTTCTTGGTAGAAGTGAAAAAGGAACTGGTTTGCCTGCAGGAACTAAAAAAAGAGACTTTGTTTTGAGGTATTTAGAGGCTGTTGAACCCTTTATATCTGCATTTAAACCAAATGTAAGATATATTGAAGATGATGCTCTTTTATGCGAGCTTGGAATGTTTGCAGAAGATAAAAAGTTAGTTTATATTCATGACAGCAAAGAAGCAGATATTGGAGAAACAAACGACGCTGGAATTTTTAGAGCTGCATTAAGAGGAGCTCATGCTGTAACCCTTGCTCCATTCGCTGGAAATATGAAAGAAGCTGCAGGGCAGGGAAAAGATAGAAGAATCAGCTTAATTACAATGGGATTAATGAGCAGTCCAGATTATGCGAAAGTAAAAAATATGTGGGTTGATATTTCCGATGATGTTAATGCCTATGACTCTGATGATATTAAGGAAATAGATGGAGTTCCTCATACAAGATTTTATATAAAGCAAGTAAGAGACGCAAACAGGTTTGGGCTTGCAGGAATAGTGCTTGGAGCGCCAAGTACATTAAATCATATAGCCCCTGGAGAAGTAGAAAGAGTTAAACATTATGGAAGTCTGCTATTTAAGCTTGTTCCTGGAATCGGCGCGCAAGGAGGAGAAGTTAGCGCTTTAGCAAGATATTTTGAGGCAAAGGAACTAATTGCGAATGTTAGCAGAGCATTAATGTTTCCCGCAGGCGCTTACTCTTCAAAAGAAGACTGGATTTCTGCTGCTAAGACCTATAGAGATATGCTCAATGGCTTAAGAGTTGCAGCTTAACTAACAAACAATTTAAAAATACCTTTTCTTTCTATTTTTAATGAATCGCAAACAACTAATTAAAAAATATATTGGATTTTTTAAGGAAAAAGGGCATGAAGAAATACCTAATGCAAGTCTTATTCCTGAAAATGACCCTACTGTTCTTTTTACAACAGCAGGAATGCATCCAATTGTTCCTTTTTTGCTAGGGCAGCCACATCCATTGGGAAAAAGGCTATGCAACGTTCAAAGATGCATAAGAACAGGAGATATAGATTCTGTAGGAGATACCTACCATCATACTTTCTTTGAAATGCTTGGCAACTGGTCATTAGGAGACTATTGGAAAAAGCAGGCAATTGAATATACTTTTGAATTTCAGACAAAAGTACTTAAGATTCCAGTTGAAAAGCTGGCTATTACCTGTTTTATCGGAGATGAAAATGCTCCAAAAGACACAGAAGCAGCAGATGCCTGGCTTTCTTTAGGAATTCCAGAAAAAAGAATAGCTTTCCTTAAAGAAGATAACTGGTGGGGACCAGCAGGAAAAACAGGACCGTGCGGCCCTTGTACAGAGCAATTTTATTGGAAAGCCCCTCTTCCTGTGCCAGAAAAATTTGAACCAGAAAACAACAGATGGGTAGAAATTGGAAATGATGTTTTAATGGAATACAACAAAAGCGAAAAAGGGGAGTATCTAATTGCCTCTCAAAAGAATATAGATTTTGGAGGGGGAGTGGAAAGAACAATTGCTTCCTTATCTGGGCTAGATGACAATTATCTGGCAGACATGTGGCTTCCAATAATAAAAGAAATTGAAAAAATATCCAAAAAAAAGTACCAAAATGAAGAAGATAAAAGAGCAATGAGGATTGTTGCTGACCATATTAAAGCCTCTGTCTTTATAATAGCAGATGGCATTATTCCAAGTAATACAGAACAAGGCTATGTTTTAAGAAGATTGATAAGGCGGGCAGCAAGGTATGGAAGATTTTTAGGCATTGAAAATTTTACCAAGAAAATTGCAGCTCCTGTTTTCAAAATTTATGATGATTATGAAATTTTAAAAAAGAATAAAAAGAAAATTTTAGAAGAGCTAGAAAAAGAAGAGAATAACTTTTTAAAAACTCTGGAGCAAGGATTGAAACAAGCTGAAAAAATTTTCAATTCAAAGACTCCAATAAATAAAGATAAATTTGCGAGTTTAATGAAATCTCCTAACAAAGCAGATTTAATTGGAAGAATATTTGACAAAAAAAGAAACAAAAAACCCTACTCTTTGAAAGACCCCCCACTTTCTGAAAAAGAAATCGATGGTGCTGAAATAACAGGAGAAGAATCATTTTTGTTATATCAATCTTATGGTTTTCCCCTTGAAATGATTGATGAATTAGCAATGGCCAAAGGTCTTTTGCTCTCTCACCAAGACTTCAGAATTGAACAGGAAAAACATCAAGAATTAAGCAGAACAGCAACAGAAGGCAAGTTTAAATCTGGCTTAGCAGACAATTCAGAAATTGTTACAAGAATGCACACAGCCACCCATCTATTAAACGAGGCACTAAGGCAAGTCTTAAAAGATAAAAACATAATGCAAAGAGGCTCTAACATAACTCCAGAAAGGCTAAGGTTTGATTTTAATTTTCCAAGAAAGCTCACAGAAGAAGAGCTAAAAAAAGTTGAGTCTTTAGTCAACGAAAAAATAAAACAGGCACTTGAAGTAAAAAGAGAAGAGGTGACAGTAGAACAGGCAAAAAGTTCAGGAGCAATTGGAATTTTTGAGCATAAATACGGAGAAAAAGTCTCTGTTTACAGCATTGGAAATTTCAGCAAAGAAATCTGCGCAGGCCCTCACGTTAATAACACAAAAGAAATTGGCCATTTTAAAATCCAAAAAGAAGAATCTTCTGCAGCAGGCATAAGAAGAATTAAAGCTATACTCGAATAAAAAATAATCTAAGAAAAACTTTATTTGCCAGCATCAGTTAACCCTAAAATTCCCCCGATAATTGTTAATATATTAAGCCCCAATATCCCTACAATTAATGCGGTTATTCCTCCCTTTTTTACTGTATTCTTTTCTTTCATCCATTTCCCAGCCCTAACACCTAATGCACCATAAATGACAAATAAAACCCCTACCCCCAACAGAACAACTCCAAGGACAAGTCCGCCAGTAGGCTCGCTACCAGAAGATAGAATTACTATCACCAATGCAAGTACAATAAGGACTATGGAAATAAATAGCCATAAAATACCGCCTATTAATGCTAAAAGCGAGCCAGTTTTACTTTCCATCTTTTCTTATCTTCTTGCTATTTTTAAAGAGCTTAATACCAGTCAGCAGCTCAAAATTCAGCAGCTCAAAATATCTTAAAAATATTGTAAATGGAAGAACACACATCCCTACAGCTACTACAAACACTATGAAAAGGATAATCCCAAAAATAACTGCTAGAACTATAAAAAACAAAGGCAAACCCATCAATGTGTATAATAAAAATCCAATTCCAAAAAGGAGCAACCCTATAATAAGAAAAACAATTAAAGCCAAGATGGCAATAATCCCAGAGATGATTACAACAGCAAGAGTTAAAACAAGCCTAGCTAGCCAATAAATAAAAACTTCTAAAGGATTTTCTTTGATATTTTTCCAAATCTGCCCTAAAGAGAATCTAACTGTTGTACCTTTAACATAAGTGTAAGGAACTGCAAAATCATACAAGAACAAGAAAATTACCCATCTAATCAATAAAAAGGCCACTAATGCTAATACAGAAAGTATAATGTAAGGAATCCCAACAGTCTTTATTACCGGATTTCCTGCCATAAAACTATAAACATATGGGAAAGCAAGCCCTGCAATAACTAAAATCGTGATTATTGTAATAACAAACTTGAATAAAAATAAAGAAACTCCTTTAGAATTATTTCTTTTGAAAGGTTCTGTTAAGTCGAATATTTTAAAAAACCAAAATAGAAGCAAAAAAGATAATAGGACATAAACTCCTGCCCCAACACAACCGAAAACAATTTCTGAAGAAAGATTAGTATTGGATGTTACAGCTATGTAGATAGAATATCCGATAAATACAAGGAAAGCAAGAAAAGCTAAGTTTAAAACAATCGTAACAAAGATATAAAGAACAAGACTTAATCCAAATCCATTATATCTCTTAAATCTATCGTTTTTTGTTAAAGAATCAAGAAAAATAAAGCTAAACACGCTTTGTATATAACTAAGAATCGTACCAAGAACAAAAATTATAGAAAAAATCAATGCTCCAAAAATCCAATAATCTTTTATGAACTCCCTGATCTGGGTTTTGACCTCTTCAAAGCTTACGCTTGTTCCGCTACTCCCCCCGCTCCCTCCGCCTCCGCTGCCCCCACCATTATAATTAAAACTGCTCCCACCTCTCCTAGCAGCAAATCCAGAAATAAAACTTAGTCTAAGCCACTCCCAAAAATCAAATGGAAAAATTCTCTCTCCAGTTTTATTTATTGCAGGGGATACTTCATTAAACGCATTCCATTTCATAAATTAATACTATAAGATATATATTTAAAAGTTACTGTTGCAAAATATATGTTTAAACACTAATCAAAGAAGTAGAGTTTCTTGTGGATAATAAAATATTTGGTTTTAAATCCATTCTTTCCTTGACAAGCGAGCTAAAAGTGTTGAAAGCTAATTGAGGAACATTGTTAATCTCGCTTAAATGAGCCAACATTATATTTTTTAATTTCCTAGCTCCATGCTCCATAACACACAATCCAGAATGTAAATTAGATAAATGCCCAATATCGCTTCCAATTCTCTGTTTTATAAAATAAGGATAAGGCCCCCTCTCAAGCATATTCAAGTCATGATTTGCCTCTAAAATCAAAAAATCAGAATCATTTACATTTTCAGTTACATTCTTGCAAGCGTGCCCTATGTCTGTTATTATAGAAAGAGTTTTGT
>CAZYZS010000006.1:0-64136 GCA_964651965.1 Candidatus Woesearchaeota archaeon
AAAGTATTACATCTGCATTTTCTTTGGCTATATCAATTGCAGAGTCAACTGTTATTCCAACGTCTGCAGCTTTTAGTGCAGGAGCGTCATTAACTCCGTCACCCAAAAATCCTACAATGTGGCCCTGCTTGCTTAGAATTTCAACTATTTTGTATTTTTGTTCTGGTGTTATCCTGGCAAAAATATTGCTCTTTCTTATTATACTGCTTAGTTCTTTCTCATTCAATCCATTTAATTCTGAGCCAAGTACAATTTTATTTTTTATTTTTATGCCCACCTGGTTGCATATCTGCTCAGTTACTAGTGAATTATCTCCAGTCAGTATCTTTATTTCAACTCCCAATTTTTGGAAGTGTATAAGGGAATTCTCTGCATCTTTTTTCGGAGGGTCTAAGAAAATCAAGAAACCTAAGAAAACTAAGCTGTTTTCGTCTTTGGTCTCGTACTCTTTTTTCTTTTTTATCTCTTTATATGCAATAGCTATTACGTTGTAACCTTCTCTGCTGAAATCTTCAAACTTTTTTATTAGCTCCTTTTTATAATGACCGATAGGAAGAATTTTTCCGCCTTTTTTTACCTTGTTGCATACTTCTAAAATAGACTCAGGTGCGCCCTTGGTGGCTAGGTAAAACTTGTTTCCTTTTTTGTATACAATACTCATCCTTCTTCTTTCATGGTCAAATTCTATTTCTTCTATCCTTTCAAAATTTTTTATGCGAATGTTGTTCTTTTTGCAATACTCTAATATTGCCACATCTGCTGCTTTTCCAGTAACGTCTTTGCCAGTAAGTGCAGTATTGCATATGATAGCATTTTCTATTATCTCTTCTTTTTTTGTTCCTTGTATATCTAAGTAATCATATAAGGTTATTTTGTTCTCTGTCAAAGTTCCTGTCTTGTCTGTGCAGAGAACATCTATATTTCCTAAATCTTCTATCGAAGCCAGTTTTTTCACTATTACCTTTTTTTTGGCCAGCTTTATTGCCCCTCTTGAAAGGGTTATTGTTATAATTATTGGCAAAAGCTCCGGAGTTATTCCTACTGCAAGGGCTAGGGCAAATAGAAAAGAATCTACAACTCCTTTTCCAAGAACTGCATTGATAAAGAAAACACACAGAGTCAAAATAAGAATTATTTTAATCAGGAAATCTCCGAATTTTTTTATGTTTTTCTGGAAATCTGTTGGTGGTTCTTTTGCACTCAGAACAGTGGCTGTTCTTCCAAATTCAGTTTCTGTTCCGATTGCTATCACGATACCTTTTCCACACCCTCCTGCCACGCTTGTTCCCATAAAAACAAGGTTTGTTTTCTGGTTTATGGAGAGATTTTTCTCTTTAAGCTCCTTGAAGTTCTTGTAAACTAGATTAGACTCTCCTGTAAGAACAGATTCGTTCACATTTAGTTCTTGCGCTTCTAGAAGCCTTATGTCAGCAGGGACTATGTCTCCGTTATTCAAAAATACAATATCCCCAACTACCAGCTCTTTTGTATTAATTTCTATTTCTTTACCATTTCTTAATACCTTCGCCTTGAATGTAATATATCTTTTTAGTTTTAGCAATGCCTTTTCGCTTTTAAATTCCTGATAAAACCCCAGCAAAGAGTTAAGTAAGACTATTCCGAGAATTATAGAAGCATCTGTGATTTCTCCTAAGAATCCGGCTATTACAGCTGCTATAATCAGGATGAGTATAAGCGGGCTTTTGAACTGAGACAATAATATGGAAAACCCGCCTTTTTTGTCTTTGGCTACTATTTCATTTGGCCCTGCTTCTTCCAGCCTTTTTTCTGCTTCTTTCTTACTTAATCCTTTTTCAGAAGAGCTTAAAGCAGCCATCAACTCTTTTTTATTTAATGCACAGTAATCTTGCATAATAAAATATATATTTATAGGATTTAAATGTTATTGTCTATAAATAACTATGAGCCACATCAAAATTAAAGTTTATAATCGATACATTTAATCAGAATAAAACCAATTGAAAATATAAAATAATGAATATTCTTAATTTGGTTATAAAAGCATAGACTTTTAAGTTTGAATAATCTTAAACTCATAGGGGGCATAAACCGTATTTCACCATGGTTTGGATAAAACGATTTTTTAGAAGAAAAGTAAAAGAAAAAAGTTATATTAATAAGAAACAAAAGCCCCGTATTTCTAAGAGGAAAATAAAAGCAGATATATTCAAAAGAGAGGCGTCTAAAACTCTTTTAAGAGACCCGAGTATAATGGAGGGGCTTGACGAGGGGCAAAAAAGAGCAGTTCTTTCTGATAATTCTCGTATATTAGTCCTTGCTGGAGCAGGAGCTGGCAAGACAAAAGTTCTTCTCTCAAGAATCTTGCATCTTGTTAAAAACGAAGAAGTCCCATCGGGGAATATACTAGCCGTAACTTTCACTAAAGATGCAACGAATGAAATGAAAAATAGATTGATCGAATATTTTGAACCCTCTTTCAATGAAATAGTAAAAGCAGGTTTAGGAAGAGCGGAAATGGATAAAATTCATAGAGAAGTAATGAAAAGACACCCGGAAATTCGCCATATTTTTATTAGTACAATTCATTCTCTTTGTTACTATATGCTTAAAACAGATGGGGCCAAGGTTTACAATACACATTTTAAGGTAATCAGAAGTGATGAACAAAAAACTGAAAGCTATCAAGCGGATTATAGTCAAGACAGTTTAATAAAAAATTTAGTAAAAAAATTGATAAGTGAAGATTCTGAAATATTTGAAAAAGTTAGAGGGTATCTTCAAAAGTACATTGCTCAAGAACGAAAGAGTACTATAGAACTACTTAATCAAAAACCGATTAGAGAAGAACTGGGATATTGCACCATGGACAAAAAGTATAGAGTGAGGTCAAAATCAGAACAGTTCATTGCAAACTTTCTTTATGATAGAGGTATAGTTTATGAATATGAGAAAGAAGCTACTTGGATTGAAAAAGAAGACGAGAGTAAATCGTATCATCCGGATTTTTATTTGAGTGATTACGGAATTTACATCGAACATTGGCTTGTTGCTAGCAATAAAGAAAGATTACTTTACCCCCCTCAAGGATTCGATAAAGAACAGTATTTAAGAGAAAGAAATTGGAAAATTAATCAGTTCAAAAAGCACAATAATGTTTTAGTTGAAACTTTTGAAAAACAGATGCATGGAGACTTGAACGAATTTTACTCATATTTAGAATCTGAATTAATAAAAAAAACTCATGGAGTTATTAAATTCAAAGCTATTCAGAACCCTATTGACTTATTAGCACCACTAAATACTGAACTGGGCATACTTGCGACTAGTTTGACTAAAACAATCAATCTTGCAAAGTCAAACAGAGTTTCTATTGATACAATTAAGGAGAATCTTGAAGATGAAAAGCATGATGAAATAATTGATTTTTTTGAGATTTTCTTCAAAGTTTTTTCTCAATATGAAGAATTCTTAAAAAAGGAGAGTCTAATTGATTTCAATGATATGATTCATAAAGCCATTGACTTATTTAACTTAGATAAGCAAGTTTTGAAAAAATATCAAGAGCAATTTAAACATATATTAATCGATGAGTATCAAGATGTGTCTGCCGCTCAAGTTGAGCTTATTAAACTGCTTTTAACAAAAGACAATAATCTATTCGCAGTAGGCGATGACTGGCAAAGTATCTATGGGTTTAGAGGTTCAGAAGTGGAGTACATCTTAAATTTTAAAGAGGAATTCAAGGGTTCTGAGATTATCCCACTTCCATATAATTATCGTTCTGGAGAAAACATTGTTGGGGCTTCTAAAAAAGTAATTCTAAAGAATCCAAAGCAAATGAAGAAGAATATTTCCGCAAAAAACAGTTCTTTAACTGAAAAAATCTATCAATTTAATGCATTTAATGAAGTAGACGGCGCAAGATTTATTGTTGAAAAAATAAGAAAACTTCTCTCCGAAGGCATAAAATCTAATGAGATATTGATTCTTTATCGTAGAACGTCTCACATTAAGCAATATAAAGAATACTTTTCAAAATTCCCAGAAATTAGAGGAATCTCTCTAAAAACAATTCATGGTTCAAAAGGGTTAGAATCCAGGGTAGTATTTGTAATCGGATTATATAATGGACCTGGAGGATTTCCTTACGTCTGGGAGGACGAAAGAATTATTCAGAAGATAAAGAGCACCCCTATAAGCAAGAAAGAGGAAGAAGAAAGGCGCCTGTTTTATGTTGCAATGACTCGTGCTAAGGAAAAATTATATTTAATTTCTGAACTTGGCAACGTTTCAGAATATTGCAAAGATATTCCTAAAGAGTATAAAGATGTGCTTTGTTCAAAATCATTCCCTTTAGAGGATTTGTTTGAAGATTTTAAGAGAGTGCTTGCTCTGTTGCATGAAGGAAAAAGTATATCTGAGATAGCCAAAATAACGGAAACTGATGAAAAGACAGTCGAACAAAGAATTGCATGGTTAATATTAAAAGGAATTCTGCCTGTTTCGCATTTCGTTGATGATGATACTTATTTATTGATTGCAAGGAGAATAGGCAAAGATGCTTCAAAGGTTAAATTGCTGACCCCGCTTAAAAGAGAGCTTCCTCAAAGCGTAGGATATGGGGAGATAAAGTATGTTATCGCAGATTTAAAGAGAAAAGAAGCTATTGAAGAGTCTCAATAATCTGCTTTATGCAAACGCCCATACAAAGCCTTAGTTATCTGCATTACGCTTAGCTACATTTATTTTCTATAACTGGCTTATATAACCTTTTGATTCCTGCATGGGTTCTCTAGGTTTATCTTCAAGACGAACTAATTTTTTAATAGAAGAGAGGGGCACTATGACAATTTTCCCACTATCTTTATATATGAATGTCTGGTTTTCGAAATCAATTTTCCCTTCGAATTCTCCTTCCATTTCTCTTTCCCCAACAAAGTAAACTTCATATTTTGTCATAATTACATAAGTTAGAGTTACTATTTATATCTTTTGTAATAGAAAGCCATAGCTATCTTTCTTTTTCATTTTAACTCCTGTAAACCCCATACAAGAAGTGTTGTATTGTAATGCGAAAATCAAACGCCCATGCCAGGAATCGAACCTGGAGGCCCTGACGGGCCGGCCTTTGTGGTTTTTTAGTTCCAGGGCCGTGGAGTACCATTGTCCCACATGGGCATTAATAAGTGATTTTACCTAACTTATCTCTTTTATCAGGATGATAGAAGTTTATAAGTTTTTTGTAAACATTTATGTTCTCTTTCCTTCTAACAAACAACATCCCATATGGGCTATGTTTTTTAATTCTCGGTTTATAAGGGCCATATAAACTGGAGTGAATTCCCAGAAGTTCTAAACTTTGCTTTATTGATTCTAACCCTAGATAATTGACTGATTTGACTTGTATATATTTATGGGATAAATTAACATAAGCTTCACAATCAAAAAAGCATTTTATCCATTCTATCAAATGTTTTTTAGGCAATTCTTTGGGAATTGCCCATTTATAATGTCCATACTTGCCAAACGAATAAAGATTTAGGCAGGCGGGCTTATTTTTTATTTGAACATTAAAGCATCCTCCATAATAGACTATCTTTGGAGAGATATTAAATTCTTTTTCAAACAGATTGACAACTCTTTTTGCAAGAGCTTCATTATCCAAGAACACCCTAATTTCATAATGCATATCTTTATTTTTGTCTTCTCTTATAGCTATCCACCCATCTCCGCACAAATACGCATTTATTGCTACCTTTTCTTTAGAGATAACGTTATTTATTCTTACTTTAGAGTGCTCTTTTTTCCATCTGTTCTCTAATCCAATTTTACTTATCCTTTTGTAGAATTCTGCATCTATTTTCATAAAAGATTTAACAGACAGAAGTTTATAAGTTTTCCTATAATGCGCAGTACCTTAAATCAGTTTTTCAAATTCTTCTGTTATTTGCTTATGTATTTCTTCCACTGATTTTGTGCCGTCTATTATAACTATTTTTTCATTTGGAAGATGTTTTAATGTTTCCATGTATTTTTGTCTCACTTTTTCTTGAAATTCTGTGCTTGCTTCTAGTCTGTGCTTGGTTCTGTTATCTTTATCCATTCTTTCTTGCCCGATTTTTGCAGGAACATCTACAATAAATGTTATGTCTGGAATTGGCAAGCCATTGTGCATCTCTATTAGCTTGCTTGGCTCTAGGCCTTGTGCAGATTGGTAAGCAATTGTTGATAATTTATACCTGTCAGAAATAACATAATGACCTTTTTCTAAGTGAGGCAGAATAATTTCCTGGGTTTGTTCTTTCCTGTCGTTTACAAACAATTCTGCAAGTTTTTCTGATTGCGACTCAGGAGAATCGTTTGTTTTGAGAAGCTCTCTTATTTCTCTTGCTTTGTAAGGGTTTCGTGTTAAAAGAATATGGTTATATTTGCTTAGTTTAGAAAGATATTCGACAAATTTAAATATCTGTGTGGATTTTCCGCATCCATCGATTCCTTCAAAAACAATAAACTTTCCTCTTTTGTCCATGAAATAACTTTATTATTGGAATTTATAAAGATATATATTTTTTAGAATATAAATAATTAGTCTTTCATCTCTATCTTAATGTTAATAGAACGAGGTATTGAAAGACGCATAATTGAATGAAGAACTCGGTCATTAGTTGGCATATCTATAAGCCTTTTATGGATTCGCATCTCAAATCTGTCAAAAGAAGCTTTTCCATCCCCACACGGGCTTTTTCTTGTTGTAACTTTAAGCTTTCTTGTAGGTAATGGAATTGGGCCGGCTATGGCAATTCCCGCTTGCTTAGCTATATCATTTATTGTTTCACATACTCTATTAAGCTCATCAATATCCGAGCTTTGCAGTTTTATTCTTACTTTTGCCATTTACCTTATTCAGAAATTCATTTATTAGTCGTTTCTGATGTTCTGATTAGAAAAGGGGCATTTAAAAAGCTATTGGTATCAATAAGGTTAGCCTAGAGTTGTTTCTACAATGCAGGGCAAGTGATCTGATACCTTAACTGAATCTGCAGAATAAAACCTCGTAATATTAAACTCTTTGCTTAAAAGGAGGAGGTCTGTGCTTATTTTGGGGTTCCAGGAAGGATAGGTTTTACAGTTACTTATTTTCTCCAATTTCGTCTTGCCTATAATATTTAATTCAGACGCATCAAGGATATTAAAATCTCCTGTTAAGATTATAGAGCCTTGTGTGTTGTTTATTATTTCTGCAATATATTCTAACTGTTTTTCTCTACTTTTTTTACCAATACTCAGGTGAGTTACAAAAACGCTTACATTAGTACCATTAACATTTAAAACCGCTTCTCCTAAAAATCTTGGTTCTCCAAAACCTGGAAGCTCATAACTTTTTGTACTTAGAATAGGGAATTTCGTATTAATGGCGTTTCCTTGATTTAGAATCGAACCGATCTTATAAGTGGGAAAAAATATGCTCTCTTTAAGATTTGTTAAATTAGAAATTAGCTCTGCCTGATTTATATTTTTACTTCTAAAACAACTCCCATCAATTTCTGTAAATGCAATAATGTCTACATCTTCAGAATTAATTAATTCTGATGTTTTGGCAATATTTTCTATAGAGTGAGGAAAAAAATATTTCCAGAAAGTAGTCGGGTATTGCCAATAGCCTTTGGTTGTCCCAACTCCTGATTGCATGTTAAGAGTTGCAATTTTGAGGGCAGATACAGAGCTAACCATAAGAAACAAAACAATTAAAGTTAATAAAATTATTCTTTCCATGTCTTATCTTGTTAATTATTCTATTTATATTTATATCTCATCTTAAACATCCGAAACTTTATATAACATTAACATCTTATTAATCTATGAAAATAAAGAGGATTTTAGCATTTATTGCGGTTGTAATAATTGTTATTAATCTTGCATACTTTTATCCAAGATTGACTGGAAAAGGAGCTTATGAAGCAGAAACAGTAAGCATGACAAGAGCGATTGACGGAGACACTTTTGAGACAGAAACTTCTGATGTGAGGTTGCTGTGCGTTAATACTCCTGAAAAAAACAAACCTTTTTATAATGAAGCAAAGGTAAAGTTATCTGAATTTGAAGGAGAAGAAGTGCAGATTTTAAGAGATAAAGATGATGAGGATCAATATAATAGGAAATTAAGATTTGTCTTTTATGGAAACAGGTTTATCAACAAAGAGATTCTTGAGGAAGGTCTGGCTACTTTGTATATGTGTGAAGGGCTTAGATACGAAGCAGATATGAAAAAAGCAGAGCAGACTGCGGGAGAGAAGGGAAAAGGAATCTGGAAAAAATCTACAAGCAGGTGTGCCTATTGTCTTGAGCTTGTTAAATTAGAGCCTGTTTTGGAATATTTTATTTTAAAAAACAAATGTGATTTTAAGTGCGAGGCAGAGGCAAAAGATGAAGGCAATCATTTTTTTGATATTAGCATAGAGGGCGGCAAGGAAAAAGTTTTTAACAGCAATGGCAAAGTGTGGAACGATGATGGAGATAGATTATTTGTTAGGGATAATGATGGACTATTGGTTTATTATGAATACTAGACTATTTTATCTTTACTTTAATTATTTCTAATAAAATGAATGCAGTTATGCACAATCCAATTATCTTTGCCCAGTCTATTAAACCTAAGAAAGTGAATTTAAAGAAGGTGTTTAATGGCGTGTAGAGAATTGCAAGATGAAGCAGCATGGATAGAGCTATTGCATAAAATACATATCTGTTTAATTTGAATTTGTAAAATGGCTTTTTTGTCCTGCAATTTAATACCAGAAACATCTGGAATAAGACAGAAGTTGTTACAGCCATTGTCCTTGCTTTATCTATGTTATCAATGTAATAATAAAAAGCAATAAAGCATATTAAAAATGCAAGTATTCCGGCCGTTATTATAAACAACATTGAACCTTTTAAAATAGATTCTTTTGCAGGGGTTCTTTTCATTACATCTTCTTCTGCTTCTTCTCTTGAAAGTGCAACAGCGGGGAAACTGTCTGTAATTAGGTTAATCCAGAGAATCTGCAATGGAAGCATGGGCAGCAATTCAGGATTTCTGAAAGCGAACATTACAAATAAGATAAGCAGAATTTCGTTGGTATTTGCAGAGAGCATGTATTTGATGAATTTTTTTATGTTATCATAAACTCTTCTTCCTTCTCTTACTGCCTTGACAATTGAGGCAAAATTATTGTCTAAAAGTATTATGTCAGAAGAGTCTTTTGCAACATCACTTCCCCTTCCTACTGCTATTCCAATATCTGCTTTTTTCAGCATAAGAGCATCATTAACCCCATCCCCTGTGACAGCTACTATTTCTCCATTTTTTTTCAGTATTTCAACAATCCTCAGTTTATCTTCTGGGCTGACCCTTGCAAAAATAAAGGTGGTTTTAAGAGCTTCGCTTAATTCTGAGTCTGACATTTTCCCTAGCTGAGAAGCTTCAATGACTTCTCCTCTTAATCCGATTTCCTCGCCAACTGCTTTTGCAGTTACTGCAGAGTCTCCTGTTATCATGACAATTTTTATTCCAGCTTCTTCACATTGCTGGACAGCCAGTTTTACTTCTGGGCGCGGAGGGTCAATCATTCCCTGGAGCCCTACAAATATAAGATTTCTTTCCGCATTCTCTTCATTTATTTCTTTTGCTTGTTTAGTAAGTATTTTGTAGGAAAAAGCAAGAACTCTCATTCCTTCTGAGGCAAGTGTTTCATATTCAGCTATTAATTCTTCTTTTCTTTTTTCATTAATCTTTCTTATCTTTCCGTTATAAAATTCAGCTTCGCATCTTTTTATAATAACTTCTGGAGCTCCTTTTACATAACTGATATAATTTCCTTTGTTGAGCCTTATTATTGACATCATTTTTCTGTCTGAAGAAAATGGAAATTCTTTTACTCTGGGCTGTTTTTCTGTTTCCTGTTTTTTATCTAAGCCATAGTTTTTGGCTGCAGAGAGCAGGGCTTTTTCAGTTGGGTCACCTATTAGATATTCTTCTCTATCTTTTTCTTCTACTCTAGCGTTATTGCATAAAATGCCCACTTTATACAAGAACTCTGCCTGATTTTCTTTCAGCTTGCTGCTTATTTTTCCGTTTACAAATATTTTTCTCACTTTCATTTTTTCTTCTGTAATTGTTCCTGTCTTGTCTGTGCAGATATAAGTTGCTCTTCCAAGAGTCTCTGCTGCAGGCAGCTTTCTTATAAGGCTTTTTACTTTTAGCATTCTTTGGGTTGCCAGAGCAAGAGAGATAGTTATCACAGCGGGCAGGCCTTCTGGAATTGCAGAAACTGCAAGACTTACTGAGGTCATGAACATTTCCAGGGCTTCAAATCCAATAAGAATGCCAAGGAATGTTATGGCTACTATAAGAAAAATTGCAAGGAATCCAAGTATCTTTGCAAAGTGATTTATTTTTTCTTTTAAAGGATTTTCTTCTGGCTGGACTTTTTGCACCATTTCAGCTATTTTTCCAAACTCGGTTCTCATTCCAGTGGCTATGACGATTGCTTTTCCTTTTCCTTTTACTATTTGAGTTCCTTGATAGAGCAGATTTGTTCTGTCTGCTAGGTCTGTTCTTTCTTTTAATATGCCCGGCATTTTGTCTTCAGGTACGCTTTCTCCAGTAAGCGAGGCTTCATTTACCTGCAGGCTTTCTGAAGAAATAATCCGGCAGTCAGCTGAAATGTTATCTCCTTCTTCAAGAATTAAAATATCTCCTGGAACAAGCCCTCTTGCATCTATTTCTTCAACTTTTCCATTCCTTATTGCTTTTGCCTTTGGGACAAGCATCTCTTTAAGCTTTTCAATTGCTCTTTCTGCTTTGTATTCTTGATTAAATCCAAGGAAACTGTTTATTACTATAACTACTAAGATGACAATAGCATCTGTTGCTTCCCCTGCAATTGCCGAGATAATTGCAGCTATAATGAGTATTATAATAAGAAAAGAGGTAAACTGACTAAGTAAAATTTTGAAGGCATTTAATCTCCTTATTTTTTTGAGCTCATTATAACCATAAAGCCCAAGCCTTTTTTCTGCTTCTCCGCTTGTCAGCCCATTTTTATCGGTTTTTAGCTGCTTAAATAGCTCTTCCTCTTTTATTGCATGGAAATCCATTATACAAATAAGAATTAGGGGTATAAAAAAGTTATTAGATTGTTTGTTTGAACAAATCTAAACATTGATCTCTTAAAAATTCTTTTTTGATGCTGATTTTATTTCCGCTCTTTTCATTTAACTCATCTATTTCAATATCTATCTCTTCTGAACCAAAGGCAATAGAATCTTTTAATGTTGCCCCATAAACAATTTCAGGAACATGAGTTATCCATGCCATGTAAAAGCACATAGGACAAGGCTCGCATGTGGAGTATAAAGTGCATCCTTCTAAATATTTGCTGTTCAGCTTTTTAGTTGCTTTCAAAATTGCCTTGGTTTCTGCATGAAATCTTGCATCTCCGGGCGGGCTCTTTCCAGCTTTAGCTATTATTTTGCTGTCTTTTACAACAACTGCCCCATAATGCAAGCCATACTTTTTAGCATCTTTTATTGCTTCAAGCATAAATTTCTCTTCTTCCATGTAAAATACAAGAAAAATAGGTTTAAGAATTTTGGGTTTCGCAATTCTCCATAATTTTATAAACTCTATATTCTTTTTCTTATTAATGGTTAAAAAAAAGAAGCAATCACTTGCATGGAGAGCATTTAAACTTCCTTTTATTGGAATTGGAAAGCTGGCAGCATATACTTATAGGAAGAGCAGGGAGGGAATGAAAAATGCAAAGGAACAAAGAAAGCTTGATAAGTCAGAAGTCTATCGTACAGAGCCTGTTTTTGAGGAATTTAAAATTATTAAAGAAATAATAGGAGATTATTCTTATACTGAAAAAAGGCTTTTTGAAGATTCTTTAATTGTCTTGATTTTTGGCAAAAGAGGAAGCGGCAAGAGTGCATTGGGATTTAAATTACTGGAAAATATTCACAGCAGAACAGGAAGGAAATGCTATGCTCTTGATATCCAGCAGGAAAAAATGCCTGCTTGGATTAAAAGCATAGATGATATCGAAAAAGTGCCTAACGGGGGAGTTATCTTGATTGATGAGGGGGCTATTTCTTTTGGCTCTAGAGACTCTATGTCATCGAAGAATAAAGAATTAAGCAAGCTGCTTGCTATAGCTAGGCATAAAAATCTTACCTTAATATTTGTAACACAAAATACAGGGCTCATTGATAAAAATGTTCTTGCGCTTACTGATACGCTTCTGATAAAAGAAGGAAGCTTGCTTCAGATGGAAATGGAGAGAAAAGAGGTAAGGAAGTTTTATGACAAAGCAAATGATTTCCTTAAATTTGTTAAAGGAGACAAAAGAAAATACCTTTACCTTATTGATTCGGATTTTGAAGGCGTTTTAACACATTCTCTTCCAAGCTTTTGGACAACTGGGCTGTCTAAGAATCAGGGATAACTAGTTATTAGATTCCTCTAAATATTTTTCTTTCCAGATTGGCTTTGTTTTTTCTTCTAATTCTTTATCAAATTCGTCTAGTGTCTTCTCGTAATCTTTTGATTTCAAAGCTTCTGCTGCAGGGGCATCTTCTGGTTTAGCGTCTTTTGTTAAAATATTATCCTTGAAATTCTTATAGTGGTCTCTTATTGAACAAGGCATTAGCCAGTTATCAGGGCTATGTATGTGGGATAAGCCATAATCTTCCTGCCATTTTCTCCCGTTTTTGAAGAATTCTGAATTAAGAGCGTCTGCAAGTTTTTTGCCTTGCTTGTGCAGTTCTAAGATATTGTCAACATAATAGGGAACAAAAACGCATGGCATTATGTTACCATTCCAGTCTACATATAAGTAGCCTCCACTTCTTCCATAAGCAATGCATCCATCAGATAAAACTCCGGAATTCCAGAAATCTGCAAGTGCATAGCCTTTTTCTAACATCTTCTCCCATATTTTATAAAGTTCTACTCGCTGTTCAGGAGTTATCATTAATTCTTTCATGTCTTTTGCCTTTCCTATTGGCATTAGCTGGAACTCCCACATATAAGAAGCGCCCTGTTCCTCGAATAAAAACTTGTAGAAATTTTCATCTAAAAGCGTATTTATATTTTTGCTTGTTGCAGTTATAGAAACGCCAAATGACACGCCTGCTTCTCTTAGGTTTTGGAAGGCTTCAAGAATTTTTTTGTAGATACCTTTTCCTCTTCTTTCATCTGTTTCTTTTTCCCCGCCTTCTATTGAAATTGCAGGAGTTACATTTCCAAGTTCAGCAAACTTTTTTGCAATTTCTTTTGTTATCAATGTGCTATTAGTGTAAAAAAGGAAAAACATTTCAGGATATTTTCTCCAGATATCGAATAGAGTTTTGTCTCCATCTTTATATAATAAAGGCTCTCCGCCTGAAATCGTCATAAAACGATTCCCCCATTCGTTATATACCTCCTCGCAAATCTTATCTACTGTTTCAAAAGGAAGGGTTGGGCAATTTTCATGGGAGGAAGCATAACATCCTTCGCACTTTAAATTGCATTTTTGCGTAGGAGAAAGAACAATAAAACTAGGAGGGAGTATACCGTACTTTTCTTTGAATTTATCCTTTTTTTCTTTATTTAGGTCTTGGTCTGTAAAACCATACTTCACTAAAGTATCCATCACCCTATCAATGAAGTGGTTAGAAACATAACCCTTGTCTAGATTCCTTTTAGTAGATTCTAACAAAGCGACTAAGAAATGATATTTTTTTAGCTGAACCGCTTTTGGGGACGTGGTGTTATCTTCTACCACTGCTTTATATATTTTCTTCTTGTAATTTTCTAGCAGGGCATCCCTTCCTACTTTTGTATGTAACACCTGTTTTAATATAGTTAAATATATTGACATACCTAAAAAGTAAATTATATAGAGTATAAAAATCTTGCTATTTTTGACTGGTAGAATTTATGTATAATCTGTCTATAATCTATGGATTAAGAAGTTAGGGTGGAGAATAGGGAAAACTTTATAAATTAATGTATATTTTAAGTTATATATAAAAGAGGAAAAAATGAACTTAAAACCTACTTTGTGGAAAACTATACTGCCTATTGTTATCGGGTTGGTGGTTTTTATTTATTTAGCTGAAAGCTTGGGTTGTGACGGGAAGTGTTCTTACGGTACAGAGTTTAATATAGGGCTCCTTTTGGCAATAGCCATTTATCTTGTAATCAGCCTCTTCCAGAAAAAGAGGGAGAGGGGCCTGCCGAAAGAAAATAAAAAAGCAAACAGACCTAAAAGAAGGAAGAAGGCTAAAAAGAGGAAGAGATAAACCATGAACTTTAGACTTACAAAGAAGAAAACAATAGTATGTATACTATTCTTTATAGTGTCTACATTCTTAATCGATTGGATCATTGTAGCCGGGATGTTATGTGATTGTCCTTTTTCACAATTTTTGTTTCAGAGCACAATAGCCGGATTAGTATTAACAATCGTATTATTTATACTTTGGAGTTTGGCACAGGAAAATAAGAAAATAAAAAAACAACTTCCAATTAAATCCAAATCCAAAAAGAGGAAGAAATAAACATGAGAGTAGCAATTAACGGTTTGGGAAGGATAGGAAGACCTGTATTGAAATTATGCCTGCAGAACCGAATTAAGGTGGTGGCAGTTAATGATTTAACAAGCCCGGAGGTTCTTGCTTATTTGTTAAAGTACGATTCTATTTATGGAAGATATAATGAAAAAGTAACTTATGGAGAGAACTACATTAAAATTGGCAAGAGAAAGATAAGAGTTTATTCTGAAACTGACCCTGAGAAACTTCCGTGGGAGAGACTAAGAGTTGATGCAGTTGTCGAATCCACTGGAAAGTTTAAGATGAGAGAAGAAGCTTATAAACATATTTTGGCAGGTGCTAAGAAAGTTGTTATTTCTGCGCCTTCTCCAAATCCGGATGTCACAATTGTTCCCGGAGTTAACGATAAAGATTATAACAACGTGTATGAAATTTTTTCACTTGGTTCATGCACTACTAATTGTTTAGCGCCTGTTGCAAAGGTGTTGGATGACGAGTTTGGCATAACAAAAGGTTTTATGACAACAGCGCATGCTTATACTAATGACCAGAATATTTTGGATTTGCCGCATAAAAAACTCAGGAGGACAAGGGCGGCAGCGATTAACATAGTTCCAACAACGAGCGGGGCTACAGAATCGGTTGTTGCAGTTTTGCCTCAGTTAAAAGGAAGATTAGACGGCTTAGCTCTAAGAGTGCCTGTTGCATGCGGGAGCATAGTAGATTTTGTTTGCCAACTTCAAAATCCTGCCACTATCAAAAGAATAAACAATGCCTTTGAACGCGTTTCTAGGAAAGAGATGAAAGGAATTCTTCAATATAACGAAGACGAAATAGTTAGTTCAGATATTATAGGAAATCCCCATTCTTCTATTTTTGATTCGACATTAACACAAGTAATTGGAAAAGAGGGGCATTTAATCAAAGTACTTTCTTGGTATGACAACGAGTTCGGATATAGCAACAGAATGGTTGATTTCTTGAAAAAACTTAGGTAAAAAAACAATAAGGAACATTTATATAATTTATAGGAACCATATTCTTATGGATACTTTTGAAAGAAAGTACGGGATTAAGGAAGATGAAAAAACCAAAAGGTTTCATGAAAGCAGGAGAATGTTTTGTATTTATCAAGGCAAATTAGTTATTGCAGAGCCTAACTTACCTTATTCACATGCTGTTTGGTTTCAAAAGAATGGGTGGATGTCTGAGCAGGAGGATAACCTTATGAACGAGATTGTTAGGGGATGTATAGACAAGGAAGGAAACGTTTATTTTTATGCGGGATATGACTTCCAAATAAATAATCAGATTGAACTTATTCTTTTCAGTCACTTGAGCGAATTAGTTGAAATACTTAAATTAAGGCCAGATGCCAAAATATTTGGAGGTTCGATAAACCAAAAAGCAGGTGCAAAATGGCTTCCTAGAAAAGAGTACGGGAAGATTAAAGATAATTTATGAATAAAAAACAATAAGGTTTATAATATATCTTTTATTCCTTATTTTATAAAAAGGTGAAGATAAAAAATGCTATATGATTTAATAATTATTGGTGGCGGTCCTGCAGGCATGACTGCTGCAATTTATGCGGCAAGGCAGAAAATAAAGTTCATGATTATAAGCATGGATGTTGGCGGGCAGATGGGCTGGAGTTCTAAAGTTGAAAATTATCCAGGAGTTCCTGATAAAAGCGGGATTGCGCTCGTTGAGAGATTCCAGAAGCATATGCAGGATTATAAAATAAAAATAAAACAGGAAGAAATCTTAAAATTAGAGAAGAATAAAAATATATGCGTTGTAAGGACAAAGAAAAATTTTTATGAGAGCAAAGCTGTGATAATTGCTGCTGGGAAAAAGCCTAGAAAATTAAATGTGCCAGGAGAAGATAAATTTACAGGGTTGGGAGTTAATTACTGTGCTGTATGCGATGCTCCGCTTTTTAAGGATAAAATCTGTGCGGTAGTTGGAGGAGGAAATTCAGGAATGGACGCTGCTTTGTTCCTTTCAAAATATGCAAAAAAGGTTTATATTTTGGAATATTTGCCCAAGTTAGGTGGAGATAACTTTCTAAGAGAAAAAGTCCTTAATGAGAAAAAGATAACAGTAATTACAGGAGCTAAGATGAAGGAGATTATTGGAAATAAAATTGTTGAAAAAATAAAATATGAGAAAGAGGGAAACGAAAATGAATTGCCTATCGATGGAGTTTTTGTTGAAATAGGGCTTATAAGCCAGTATGATTTTACAGATGTCCAGAAAAACAAGTGGGGGGAGATAATGATATTTAGAAGCACTATAAGCCATGAGGAGAATATGACTGACATACCTGGAATTTTTGCAGCAGGCGACTGTACGGACATCCCTTCTAAACAAATAATCGTAGCAGCAGGCGAAGGTGCGAAAGCAGCTCTCGCTTCTTTTAACTATATTAACAGGTGGAAATAATTTGATAAGATGGACTTGTCTATTTTCTCAAGTATAACAGAATATCTAAAGGTTTTAATAACCTTTAATCTGTATCTTGGAGCCTTTTTAGCGGCCATTATAGAGACTATTTTATTTTCGTTAGTTCCAGGCGAGGTTGTAATGCCTTTGGCAGGTTACTTGGCCTCTTTGAACAATTATGGATATCTGGGTTTGCTCGGTGTTACTTTGTGTGCTACATTAGGGGCTACAATTGGAGCAGTGCTTATTTATTACATTTCCTTAAAGCTCGGCAGGCCGGTTATTTTAAAATACGGAAAATATTTTTTTATAACTGAAGAGAAGCTTTCTAGTGCAGAAAAATGGTTTGAGAAATATGGCACAAAGGCTGTTTTTTTCGGAAGAATGGCCCCTGCAATTAGAGAGTTGGTCTCCATACCTGCAGGCTTTTCAAAAATGGATCTTAAGAAATATATTTTCTACACTTTTCTCGGAACTTTTTTATGGACTCTTTTTTTAATTTCTCTTGGATTTTTTCTTGGAGCTTATGTTGAAACATTAAACCTATCTGGGATATTTGAGAAAACTGGTGTTTTTATAATTCTGCTCATTGCAGTTTATATTATTTTTAAAATACTTAACAAGAAATTTAAAAAGAAACAGCTAAGTGCCATCCAATAGGTTTAAAAGGCATTTTTTCTTAAATTGTAATAAAGATGGTGAATAAAGAAACAAATAAGGTCTGGAATTTTTTTAAGCCAAGCATATTGAAAGTAGTTATAACTGTAGTTATATTCTTATTTTTTGTGCCTTTTGTCAGTATAGACTCAGGAGTTAGATGTGTTACAGAGCCGTGTGAATCTGAATCTACTGTTTCTCTTCTTATATATATTATTTCGGTGTTTGAAGGAGAGGTGACTGTTTATGACTTTTTTTATACAAATATTTTATTGGGGATTGTTGCTTCCTATGTTTCGTCCTGCATAGTTGTGGTTTTAGTTGCTTATTTGAAAAATAAAGCCAAAGATATTTAATATGAGAACTTTGTCTGATTTTGATTTCAGGGGAAAGATAGTTTTGCTAAGGGCAGATTTGAATTCTGATGTTGTTGGAGGGAAGGTTTTGATGAGTGAGAGAATAAAAGAGTCTGCTGTAACAATAAACGAGCTAAAACAGAAAAGAGCTAAAGTTGTTGTGATAGCACATCAGGGAAGAAAAGGAGATTCTGATTTCACTTCTTTAAAGCAACATTCTGCACTTTTGAATAAGTTTACAAAAATAAAATTTGTTGATGAGGTTAGTGGTGAAAAAGCAAGGAAGGCCATAAAAGGGATGAAAGAGGGAGAAGCCATCCTTTTAGAAAATATTAGAAATATAGACGATGAGCTTAAGCCCGAAAAAGGAGAAGAAAATGAAATAGTCAAATTCTTTGTCCCGCTTGTTAATGCCTATGTTAATGATTCTTTTTCTGTCTGTCATAGAGAGCAGGCTTCAATTACTCTGCTGCCAAAATACATCCCTTGTTTTGCAGGGAGGCTGCTTGAAAAAGAAGTCAATGCCTTGAAGAAAATAAAAATGAAAGAATGTTTGTACATATTAGGGGGGGCAAAGCCAGAAGACAACTTAAAATTGTTGCGTGGAAATAAGGTCTTAGCTTGCGGGCTGTTTGGGCAATTGTGCTTAATTGCGATGGGAAAAGGTTTAGGAGCCCAGAATAAATATCTCGAGGGGCAGATTAAAGATTTTGATAGAGTGGTAGAGGAGCTAAAAGGAAAACTAAAAAATGTGCAAACTCCTATTGATTTTGCAGTTAAGAAAAATGGAAAAAGAGAGGAAATCTTACTGGAGAATTTTCCTAGTGAATATGAAATTTTTGATATAGGCGAGAAAACCCAGAAAAAATACATTGAACAGATTAAAAAGGCAAAATCCATTTATATGAAAGGCCCTGCTGGATTTTGTGGAGAGGAGCCGTTTTCAAAGGGCACCATTGCCATTTTAAAGGCAGTTTCAGAGAGCAAGGGCTTTACATTGATAGGAGGAGGACATCTTTCTGACGCAATTGAAATGTCTAAAATACCGAAGGAAGAGTTTGGGCATATAAGCCTTTCTGGAGGTGCATTATTAAGCTACGTCGCAGGGGAGAAATTGCCAGGGTTAGAAGCATTGGGATGACTTAATGATAAACTTTAAAACCCCTTTTTTCTTTATATATAAACAAAAGAGGAGAAAATGAGGAAGGTTAAAACAGAAAAGATTAAGGTAAGTTTCTTTAGGCTTACTAAAGTAAAGCTTTTACTCATAATTGTCTTTTTCGCGCTGATTGTGTATCTAGCAGGGATTCCTGTGAGGATTGTTCCAGAAGTTACCCTTTCTATAAAAAGCCTGCCTTCAGTGATTATCCTTATTTTACTGGAGCTTATTATAAGCTATATAATAGCCTGCATTGTTGTTTTTTTATTTCATAAGCACTGGAGAAGACAAAGAAAAATTTAAGGTAAGATGGAACTCTGCAATTGGATACTAGGATTTCCTGAAAGAATCAGGGACTCGTACGATATAAGCGTATGTAAGTTGAAAAGGGTATTTGATAATATTGTCTTTATCGGCATGGGCGGAAGCTATATCGCTGGATTGACTTTTAAAAGCATGTATCAGGAAGAAATGAAAATGCCTATTGAGGTAAGGCATTCTGTGAATTATACCAATAGCCATACTCTTTATGTTCTTGTGAGCTATTCTGGAAATGCAGCAGAAGTTCTGCAGGCACTTGAAAAACTGAAAAAAGTGCATAGCGATAATATTCTAGTTATAACTTCAGGAGGAAAACTCTTGAGAGAGGCAAGAAAAAGAAAAATAGGATGCATAAAGGTAAAGCCTGGGCTTCATCAAAGATTTACTTTTGCCGAGTTGTTTTTTCCTATTGTAAAAGTTTTTGAGAAAGCAGGCTACTTGGAGAGTAAGAGAAAGCAAGTTCATCAAATTGTAAAGACACTACAAGAAAGTGCAGATAGGTTGGACAAAAATGCCAGGCTTCTAGCTGGAAAAATTAGGGAAGATACCCCTATTTTTTACGCATCTGAATATTTTTATCCTGTAGCATACAGGCTTCAGACCTCTATGGAAGAAGACGCAAAAATAATCTGTCATGCTAACCAGATACCTGAGATGTTTCACAATGAACTGGAAGCTTTGCCTGCCAGTTATTTTATTCCTATACTGATTATTGATAGGAAAGAAACAAGAGAGTACAAAAGGAGGATAAAATTCTTCAAGAAGCATGCTAGGTTTTTTTATGAGCTTGGCGGAGAAAAGTACAGCAGAGAAGAAAGAATGTTCCTTTTGTTTTATTTTGCTGATTTTTTAGGATATTATCTTGCAGAATTAAAAGACAGCGATTTTGGAGATACTCCGATATCCGATACAATTAAAAAATATTAAATTTCTTTTATAGTAACCTATATAAATCTTGATTTTCTTATAATAATTAAAGCTTTAAAGAGAGAAAAAAAGGTGAAAGATGGCTGAAGAAAAAATAGAAGAAATACATAACTTGACCGATAAAGCCTACGAAAGAGCAGTGGAAGTTATAAATCAGTGCTCTAGTGAATATGGACTTTTTGCTTCTGGAGGCAAAAAAGGATATAAAGGAGTTTGGAGCAGAGATAGTTTTATAACTTTTCTTGGGGCAAGCCTTGTAAAAGATAGGGATTTCAAGAAGACTTTCAAGAAAAGCCTGGAAATTCTTGGAGACTATCAAAGTAAAAAAGGACAGATACCTAATGCTGTTTTAAATTTTGACAGAAAAACTCCGCAAGTTGACTATTTGTCAATTGATTCCAGCTTGTGGTTTATAATCGGACATTATATCTATAAAAAAAGATACAAAGATGAGGCGGTGTTCCATAAATACAAGGAGCATATAGATAATGCATTAACTTGGCTTTCTTATCAGGATATTAGCGAGGATATAATGCTGGACCAGTTGCCTACTACGGACTGGCAGGATGCATTTCCGCAAAGATACGGGCAGACAATAAATACCCAGGCTCTTTATTATTATGTTTTAAAGCTAGTCGGAAAGAAAGAACTTGCAAAAAAACTGAAGTTTAATGTTAACCGGAAAAAAGGGCTTAGATTATGGAACGGAGAACATTACTGGGCTTACAGATGGAAAAATCATAATAAATACAAGGAAATAGGAGATTGGTTTGACTCGCTTGGCAATCTACTGGCAATTGTTTTCGGGCTTGCTTCTAAGGGCATGTCGGAAAAAATACTCGCTTATATAAAAAGCCAGAGGATAGACTATCCTTTCCCAGTTAAGTCAATACATCCTGTTATCACAAAAAGAAGCGAGTACTGGGAAGACTATTATATGGATTGCGAGGCTGGAAAGCCCCATCATTATTTAAACGGGGGAATTTGGCCGTATATTGGAGGGTTTTATGTTCTGGCTTTAATTAAGATGAAGAAATTTGAGGAAGCTAAAGAGCAGCTGGATAAACTTGCAGAGTCTAACTTAAGGGGGAATACTTTTCCAGAATGGATTGACCCTATTAGATGGAAAACTCATGGAAGATTCCAGGCATGGAGTGCAGGGCTTTATATCTTAGCCCATCAGTCACTGAAAGCAAAAAAAGTGCTAATATAAGGAAGAATTATTATTTATAATATTTCTGCTAATGTCCCCTTCCACCAATAGTCTCTGAAATAAATTTAGTTCGAGCTTCCATTTCATACGCCAAATTTCTAAATGGATTTCTGGTGTATTCCAGTAGAGGAACTTTCCCCCCTAATTTAGTTCCAAATTTCTTTCCCAGTTTATTAGCATAATACCCTACATAACCCCCAGCAATACAACCAATACCCAAAGAAGAGGCGGCGGTTAAACCAGGGGGTAATCTGGCGAAACATCCAAGTAAAAGGCCTCCTACTACAGTTGTTAAACCTGCTCCCACCCCCAATGGAAAACCTAGTATTAATCCCCATTTCTCTTTTAATTCTTCTTCCCTTTTAGCAGACTCGATAAGATATACATCTTTTCCTTTAAATCTTAAATGTCCAGAATTTAGTATTGGTGTGTTTTCTAAGCCTAGATTTGTTAAATGATATTTTAATCGAGTTGTGTCATCTGCGCTAAAAAACTTATTTGGGTCATATGTGGTTGTTTTGTCTCTTCTAACTTCTTCATCAATAGAAATTAATCTAGACGCATAAACCTTGGTGTTTGAACTAATTAAAGGAAGTTCCTCTCTTGCATTATTTAATGCGGCATCCATAGATTCAACTCCTGCTTCTAATCCTCTAATATTTTCTCTTGCATCATTTGTATCTTCAGGAAGAGCACACGTAAGATTATTTTTACCTTCTCTGCATTCTTGCTTAAAGCACGCAAGAGCATAAGCGCTCATTTCAGCAAAGTCTATTTCTTCTGAATAGTAGCATCCTGAAGGACACCCAGTCCTTCTCATAACTTTTACTTTTTGTGTTTCGTTTGTCATTTTATTGTTTTATTTTGTTTATTTATTTACTTTATAGTAGTATCTAATTTAGGGCATATTTATATTTTATTCACTCCCTTAGGGAGTTAAGTTTAAATAGATGTTAAAGCATTAAATGTTATGAATATATCATTACTCGAAGAGATAGGGCTTACAAAAACAGAGATTAAGCTTTACCTAGCCTTGCTCAAACTGGGAGAAAGCTCAACAACTGCAATCATGCAGGAATCTCAGGTTCCAGCTTCAAAAGTGTATGAATTCTTAGACAAATTGATAAAAAAAGGGCTTGTCAGCTATATAATAAAGAACAATAAAAAATATTTCAGGGCTGAAAACCCAGAAAACCTCAAAAATTATTTAGAAGGAAAAAAGGATAAGGTAGACAAACAAATATTACAGGTGAACTCTTTGATTCCAGAGCTTAATTCAATTAGATCTGCTAAAGAAGAGGAGATTGAAGCATCAGTATATGAAGGTTTAGATGGATTAAAAGCTCTTTATGAAAAAAATTTTAAAGTATTAGAAAAAGGGGATACTCATTATATTATTGGTGCACCAAGGATAGGCAATGAAAAGCTTGAAGGCTATTTATTAGATTGGCATAAAAGGAGAATAAAAAAAGGAGTAAAATGCAAATACATTTATGATTCTGATGCTAAAGAATACGGGAAAGTAAGAGAAAAAATGCCTTTAACAGAAGTAAAATATCTATCAAAAAATATTGTTTCTCCTGTTTGGATAGAAATATTTGGAAATTATGTTGTTACAGGCCATATTACAGAAAAAGGGGCAGTTGCTTTCTTGATAAAAGATAAAGAAATAGCAAAGAAATATCTGCATTATTTTGAGGTTATCTGGAAAAATGCTAAATCCTAACTACCTTTAATAACAAGAAAACATTTAATAATCCACAATCCAGTTACGTACTATTCATTAATAAAAAAGAGGTATAAAATGTTAAATGATATAAAAGACAAAATTTTATTGAAGCCAGAAGATTTTAAGCCTTCTTCAGATAAGTTCGAGGTTCTTGGAGTTCTAAATCCGGGAGCCGGCTGCTTGAAAAATGGAAACATTGTTTTATATGTAAGAATTATAGAACAGCTGATTAAAAATCGGGATTCAGAATATTTTTATTCTCCAAGATTTGTGGGAGAAGAGAGGTTCAGCATAAAAATTGACAAATTTAAGAAAGAGCTAGTTACAAGTTGTACTAATATCGATTTTTGTTTTGAGGATGGAACTAGAAGACTTACTTATATCTCTCATTTAAGAAGAGTTATTTTGGATAAAGATGGAATTAAAATTTTGAAGATTGAGCAAAAGCCAAGCTTTTATGGGCTTTCTTGGGATGCTGAGCTGGGAGTCGAAGACCCGAGAATAACTAAAATAGGCGATGTGTATTCTATGACTTATGTGGCATTATCAAGAAAAGAAAATATTTCAACTAGCTTGGCATTATCTAACGATGGTATCAACTGGTATAGAAGAGGAATTATCTTTGAGGAACAGAATAAAGATGTTGTCTTGTTCCCCAATAAGATAAATGGCAGGTTTGTAGCATTTGGAAGGCCTGAGGGGAGTTTTATATTTACTACCCCTCATATATGGGTAGCTTATTCTAAAGACTTAGAATATTGGGGGAAGCCTAAAGCGCTCTCTTTTTTAGAAAAAGAGGTTGCTTTTGCTAGGAGTGGAGCCGGCCCTCCACCTATAAAGACTAAAGATGGATGGCTGCTGATTTTTCATGCAGTTACAGAAAAATATAAGAGAGGTTTTATTACGTCTTTTAAGAAAATTTTTGGATTCAAAAATAAGCCTTATTGTTCCTACAGCGTCTGGGCTGCTTTATTTGATTTAAAAAATCCCGAAAAGCTGATTGCTTTATCTTCAGGTCCGATTATTTCTCCTAAAGGAAGAAAGGCAAAGTCTTTTGAAGATAAACTAGTTATCTTTCCTACCGGACTTATTGAATGCGCAGATAATCAGGAAATTTTGTTGTACTCTGGGATTGGAGATAGGTTTATAGGAGTTAACAGGCTGAAAATAGACGAGATTATAAAATCGCTGGAAAAAGTGAGATAAAAAAGAAAACAAATGAAAGAAGGAAATCTTAAAGGGCGCGTGATGCTTTATGTTAATCAGGTACTTAGAACAGCCGGCTTCTCTTTTATTTCTTTATTTATACCTATTTATCTTTTGACTCTTGGATACAGTTTGAATTTCATATTTTTATATACCCTATTTTATTATATTTTTGTCTTTGTTTTTTCTATAGTTGCAGTTTATATGGGGAATAAAATTGGATATAGAAGGTTATTCATACTAAATATCTTCGTAGTTATTTTTTGGATGTTTTATCTTTCTGTTTTAAAAGATTTTCCGTTATCTATTTATCCCATTTTTTTTATGGGTTTATTGGGGGGGATTGAAGGCGCATTTTTTTGGACGCCTTTTAATATTCTCTTTGCAAAGTTTGGGAATGAGGGGAGAAGGGGAAGCCAGGTAGGCTTCTTAAGCATCTTTAATCAGCTTAGTTCAATAATTGGTCCGGTTATAGGAGCATATCTTGCAGTTACAAGCGGGTTTAGCGAACTAATCTACTTTGCAACTTTTTTCTTTTTCTTATCCCTGCTCCCATTATTTTTCCTTGAGAATATTAAGCTGAAAACAACAGTTTCTTTAACAGGTCTGAAGAAATTCTACACTTTTCATAAGAGCTTTGCTTATGGTAATGTCTTTCAAAATATATTCGGGGAGGTACAGGGCATCATCTGGCCGATTTTTATATACCTGATGTTTAATAACAACCTCCTACATGTCGGCTATATTGGAAGTATTATAGCTGTTGGAACAATCGTCTTCACAGCAATCGTGGGAAAACTCAGCGATAGAATAGATAAACACATTTTGATAAAAATTGGGGGTTTAGCTTTTGCTCTGCTTTGGGTATTGGTTCTATTTTTTCAGCAGCCGATTTATTTGTACATAATCAGCGCCCTTTTTGGATTTGCAAGCCTCATGATCGCTCTGCCGTTTTCAACTATAACTTATAGCAAGGCAGCAAAAGAAGAGGATATAGGGGAGTTTATTGTTTGGACCGAGGCTGCTTCGTTAGTTGGAAGACTGATTTTTATTGCTATAATTCTGATTGCCCCTAACAAATTTTCTGCTAGCTTTATAATAGCTTCGTTATCTTGCTTGTACTTTGCAATAGCCAGATTTGAGAAGAAAACTAAGTGAAATTAGTTTCTATATATTTCTTTAGTTCTTTCATATTTATTTTATATGCTCTTACAAAAGAATCATCAACATGGCAGTATAAAATGCCCTCATCTTTGGATGTTTGCACAAATTCGCTTGCAAAAGTTATGCTTTTTGCATCAGGGTCTTCAAATAAAGGCTCTTTTGCTATCCAGGGGATTTCCCCTGTTTTAGTATTGAAAAGAATTAGACCAGGTTTATAATCTCCACGAACTTCTTTGTTATCCATTTTCTTCTTTGGTTCTCTTCCATTGACAATTACTACTAGGCAATCTCCAAAGTCTACCATCTCTTTTGGAATGAATCTGCAAGGGGATAATTCTTCTTTGCACCAGTGATAACCTTTTTCTTTTAGGTCAAAAAACGATTTAAGATTCCATGGCTTTCCCATGTCTTCTGCTTCAACAACTGCAATTGTTTGAAGACTATGCCCGTCTTCCTTTAACTTCCAGGACTCTGTTAAGTTCAGCCTTTTTCCTTTAGTGGCTATTGGAGAGATTGCCGCTTCTTTAAACCCTCTTATCTTTTGGGATGTCGGACCGAGGATTGGAGGAGTTGCTTTTAGGGTTTCAAGGGTTTTTCCCTGTGCGTGGCCTAAGTAGATATCAAGCCCGTGCTCGTTTTTATATTTTAAGGCAATTGTAAAATAAATATGTTTTATCTCCTTTTCGTCTGTCCAGATATCTGGGTCTTCTAATCCCATTAAAACCTTATCTTTGCCTGCAAGCTTGCTGATTATTTTGTCTATTCCTTTAATTTTCAAATCTGCTACTTTTTTCCATTGTAGGCCATTATCGCTTTCAACAATAATTAGCTTGCTTTCATCTGTATTCCCGTAGATTCTGGGATCGTTTTGATTACTCCTTAAGATTTCACGAGCCAGTCCTTTTACTGGATTATTTGAATTTTTGTCTATTGAAAGAGCCATAACCCTGTGTTCAGCGCTGACTGTTCCGAAAACCGGCTCTTCGTACATTGAAACAGCAGAATTAATTTTTTTCCAGCCCATAATAAGATACATTGAAAGAATTATATAAACTTTTACTTCAAGTCAAGCCTGTCTTTGGTGATATTAACTATCTGCTGAGCAATATGCCTGTAATCTAAGTTGTCTAGAACGTGTCTTCTTGCTTGCTTGCCTAGTTTTTCTCTTAGTTGGTCATCTGTTAACAGCTGAAGAGTGTATTTCCTTAAATCTTCTATATCTGCCCGGTAAGCTAGGGTTTTTGGAGTATCAAACTTTATTTTCTTTTTTTCTTTGAAGCCCATCCAAGGGTAAATCCATTCGCTCTTTAGCTGTATCTCTTGAGCCACTTTAGCCAAGAAGCCTGTCTTTCCGTGAATTATAGTCTCTCCTGGCCCCATTTTGTCTATGGATACTACCGGCTTTCCGCACGCCATTGCCTCTACTTGCACCATTCCGTAGCCCTCCAGCCTTGAAGGGGCTGCATAGACATCTGAAGCGTTTAACAAATCAGCCATGAATTCAGGAGAAAATTCATCATCAATAAAAATTATTTTGTCTCCTATGCCCAGCTCGTCTGCAAGTTGTATTTCAGTGTCTCTCCAGCCATCTGCGCACTCACTTGGCCAGGATTTGCAGACGTACTTCCAATCTTTGAACTCTTCATCTATCTGTGCCAATGCCCTAATCATTTCTTGAGCTCCTTTGGATGTGACATCTCCACCAACTGTAAGTATCATCTTTTCCTTGTCTTTCACACCAATCATGTCTCTTACTGCCTTTCTTAATCTCTCATCTTTTTTTGGATAAAATTCATCTGTGTCAACTCCGATGTGCATTGGGACAATCTTATCTACATCGATTCCATCTCTTTTGTAGACACTTTTCACCCAATCGCTGGTTGTGAACATAAGCTTAAGCTTGTTGAACTCTTTCTGGTAATTTGCGACCCATCCATCAGAATTAAACCATGGCACTGGAGTGACCCCATGTTTCATCGGCTCTATAACAATGTCTGGAACGTTTCCCCAGAATCCGATTCCATAAGAAACATCTGGCTTTATATGTTTGAGGTAGAATTCTTTCTGAATGCTCTCTTTAAAATGACAAGGCATCGCCTGTTCATTGGCATTCAATATCCCCTTGTAAAGCAAATGCCCCTGCAGACTTTGTCCGTCAGGTTCAGGGGGGTAAGCATAAAGCACTAAGCACTTCATATTTTTTTATACTTTTTAAAAGCTTCTGTTCCTCTTGAACAGTTCACCTCAAAGCTTTTCCCGTCGAATCCGTAAAAACCTTTGATGAGCTCTTTTTTTCTTACTAAATGAACATCTCTTAAGTTTATAAACTTATCTGAAATTTTGTTTGCGCAGCAGAGCGCTCTCTTTTTTCTATAGTCAAAAAAAAGTAATTTTTCCGTCGACAATTCATTATTGCTCACCATTTCAACAACTGTGCGGTGGACTTCCTTGTGTCTTATGTGCCCATACTCCCCATTTTCTCCATGAGTGAAGACGCGGTTGTACTTCTTGTGCCTCACAATTTTTTTTACCCTTTTTTTAATATCCTCCGTCGAGACCTCTTTAAAATATCCATTTTCGCTGTCATCTAGATCCGAAATGAAGCAAGTTGCGTTGTAGAATTTGCAGACCTTTTTGAATTTTGGCATTCTATCTTTGTCATTTTTTCTGCAGAGGCTGATGATTGTAACATCCCATTTGTCTTTGTTAGCAAGAAGCGTTCCGCCCATCCAAATAGTCTCATCATCGGGGTGCGCTACAATAACCAAAACTTTTTTCTTTTTTATGTTTTTCATACTGAGCAAAAGGTTTTTAACTAATTAAATCTTTCTTTATGCATCAAAAAAGAGGAATCAAAAATGGGAAAGATAACTACAGGAGGAATTGTTACAACTTCTATAATCAGCGCGTTCACAATAGCTGCTGCTTTGATATGGAAAGATGTTATAGATGGCGTGATAAAACTTATTTTTCCTGCAGACCAGCTTCTACTCAAGTTTATTGCAGCTATCTTAGCTACCATTCTGGTTGTTGTATTCATCTATATTATACTAATGGCTGAATCTGAGACTAAAATTGTTTTGAGAAAATTTAAATTGGGCAAGAGGAAAAAATGAAATTTGATGTTGTAACCTTTGGTTCTGCAGTTAAGGATGTTTTTGTAGTAACTGATTTAGCTGACAGGGGAAAGTTCATTGCTTATCCTATTGGAGCCAAGATTCTTATTAAAGAGCTAAGATATGACATCGGTGGAGGGGGAACAAACACCGCAGTTGCATTTTCTAGACTGGGGCTTAAGACCGGATTCATTGGTAAGGTTGGAAAGGACGGGACCGGGTATGAAATTTTAGATATGCTTAAGAGAGAAAATGTGAAATTCCTTGGCAAGATGGAGAAAAAAGGGCTTACTGGATTTTCTATTATCCTAGACAGCCAGGAGAACGATAGGACGATTTTAACTTATAAAGGCATTAATGATACAATTAGCATGAGAGACATAAAGTTAAGAAAATTAAAAACTAAATGGCTATATCTTTCTTCTTTGCTTGGGGAGAGTCTTGAAACTCAAATTACCCTTGCGAGAGCGTTAAAAAAACGCGGCGTTAAAATAGTATTTAATCCGAGTTCTTATCTTACCGAGAGAAAAGAGTTAATAGAGCACTTATTGATGGTTTCTGATATACTCGTTCTGAATAAAGAAGAGTCGCAAATGCTTACAAGCAGAAGGGATCTGCTTAAGGGGCTGCATGACCTGACTGGCGGGATTGTTGTAATAACCGACAGGGATAAAAAAATTTCTGCATTTGATGGAGCAAGAAAATATTATTTAGCGCCTAATAAGATAAAAGTTAGAGAAAGGACGGGGGCTGGAGACGCTTTTGCTTCAGGTTTTGTTGCAGGGCAGATAGTTGGAATGAATATGGAGGAAAGTCTAAAACTGGGGTTAAGGGAGTCTGAATCAGTTATAAAATATTTTGGAGCTAAAAATAACCTTTTAAGGATAAACCTCCGTGAAGTTTGGAAGGGTTAAATTTATAAAAGGCGTTTTGCTTGATAGTTCATAAAAGAGGAAAAAAGAATGAAGCGAGTCAATTTAAAAGATATAACGCGCCAAGGCAAAGCAATTTTCTTGGCTTATGACCAGGGCTTAGAGCACGGTCCGAGCGATTTTAACGATAGAAATGTTGATCCTCTGTATATAATTGACTTGGCTAAAAGAGGGGGATTTACTTCTCTTGTTCTTCAAAAAGGAATTGTTGAAAAGTATATAGAGGAGATAAGAAAATCCGGTGTGCCTTTGCTAATGAAGCTCAATGGCAAGACTGATTTGTTTAGGGGAGACCCTATTTCAAGCCAGATATGCACTGTCAAAGAGGCTATTGACTTTGGAGCAAAAGCAGTAGGGTTTACAATCTATATTGGCAGCCAGCATGAAGGGAAGATGATTGAGCAATTCGAAGCAATTGAAAGAGAGGCTCACGCTAAGGGCCTGCCGGTTATAGCCTGGATTTATGCAAGAGGTAGCTCAGTAAGAGTAAGGTCGAGCAGCGAACTTATGGCTTATGCCACTAGAACTGGTTTGGAGACTGGAGCAGACATTGTCAAGATCAAGTACGATGGGGATGCAAAAGGGCTTAAATGGGCAATAAAATCTGCTGGCAGGACAAAAGTAGTAATCGCTGGTGGGATGAAAAAAGATGAAGGCCTATTCTTAACCCAAGTTAAAGAGATTATGGATGCAGGAGCAATTGGGCTTGCTGTTGGCAGAAATATATGGCAGCATAAAGATCCTATGTTGATTACAAGAAAGGTAAAGAAGATGTTATGGGGTTAGAATGGAGAACCTCTTCTTGTTAAACTGGAAGAAATTTTTATTATTGGTTCTGTTTTTTATCATAACCTCCTTGATATATATAGCTATGAGCTCTTTGAGGGATACAGAAGAATCTGGATTCTTATTATTTGCCTTGATACTTATTCCTGTGTATTTTGCAGTTGCTATATTCTACTCTTTAGTTTACATTATAATTAGGAAAAGAAAAGGAAAAGAGCCAGAATAGAAAATGAACCGAAAATTTATTATGCTTGCCTCTATTTGCGGTATAATTGCCCCAATACTTTCTTTTGGATTGATAATCCTTTTTGGCTATCTTACTCCAGGTTACAATCCCATTTCAGACTTTATAAGCAGTATTTGGAGTGTTGGTAGCAGATTTCAATGGGCTTCATTGGCATTCCTTGTTTTGGCGGGAGCCTTATTCATGATTTTTTCCATAGGCCTTTATTTGGCAATTGATGAGGATAAATTCTCTAACTACAATTTTATTTTGCTTACTGTATTTTCATTTAGCTTAATATTTTTAGGAATTTTTCCTTGTGAATCTACCTACTGCAATGCACAGGGATTCACCCTTCACTTATTTTTCACTATGATCGCATGTGCATCCTTGGGCTTTTCCCCTCTTTTATTATTTTTTGTTACCTATAAAGATAAAAAATGGAAAAACTTTGAAAAAAATAATCTAGTATTCTTCTTCTCGTCTGTTTTTTTCCTGGCACTCTATGGTCTTTTTTACGATGAATATAAGGGATTTTTTCAAAGGGCCTATTTTTTTATTTGTTTTTTATGGGTTGAGAGAGTGAGCATAAAATTATTTAAACTATCTATGACTAGTAAAAACATAAAAAAGAGGAAATAAGGAAGATGAGACCAATAGTTATTGTTAACTTTAAGACTTATCAGCAGGGAAAGGCCGCGGTTACCTTGGCTAAAAAGCTGCAGAAAGTTGATAAGAACATTATAGTTGGAGTAGAGGCAACTGATGTTTATGAAATTGTGAAGAAAACGAAATTAAGGGTTTATGCGCAGCATGTAGATTATTTTGAGCCTGGAAGGTATACCGGATTTATTTTACCAGAAGCTGTCAAGGAAGATGGGGCAGAAGGTACTTTCTTAAATCATTCAGAACACAGATTAAAAAGAAGAGTTATAAGAAAGACAATAAAAAGATGCAGGCGAGTTGGATTGAAAACAGCTGTTTTTGCAGTTTCGCTTAGGGAAGCAAAGAAAATAAGGAGAATGAAACCAGATTATCTTATAATTGAGCCTCCTGAGCTTGTTGCAGGGGATATTTCTGTTTCAAAGGCAAAGCCAGAGCTTATTGAAACAATAGCAAGAAAATTAAAATATCCGTTCTTGGTAGGGGCGGGAATAAAAAACAAAAATGATGTTAAAATTGCAATGAAACTAGGAGCATCTGGAATTGCAGTAAGCTCTGCAATAACAACAGCAAAAAATCCTGGAAAAAAATTAAGAGAGCTGATAAAATAGGCATGAATAACAAAAAGAAAAAACAGAGATTAGTGGTACTTCAAAAAGAGAAATGCGAACAAAAAGAGGAGAAAGAGAGCGTAGAGGAATACTTCTTCAAGTATGCTTTCCCTTGTGCGCAAGTTAAAGTGAAGCTTGGGAGCTTGAAAAAAGAAGATTATGATAAGCTTAAAGAAACTTTTCTTGCTGGAGAGTGTCCGGACAAAGAAAATTTAGAGAAGGTTTTTCCTCCGGCTTTTAGACGACTGAACAAACTGGCAGAGAGAATGAAAAAAGAGGTTTGGGATTTAGAAGTATTAAGAGAGTATTGGGAGAAAAACCATAACGAAGTAATTAATGAGGGAGAGGGGATGTATGGAACAGCTTCTGAAGGATTTAAAGAGCTATGCAAGGTTCATGAAGCGGAAGTTGTAGAAAAACATAAAGATGCTTTAATTGTCAAATACTGTGGGAAAAAAAGAGCAGTTTCTAATTTTCTTGTTCCGGATGCAGAGGTTGGAGACAAAGTAAGAATTCATTTTGCTTATGCTGTTGAGAAAGTCAAATAATTATCTTCTTCTTTCGCTTTTTGTTCTTGCCACAAAATAAGTGCCAATTAGAATCAGCATGCTGCCAACTAGTTGCAATGCAAAAACTTGTTCATTAAGCCAGACAGCCCCTAGGACTAGGGAAATTACAGGAGCGAGTAAAAGAACTGTGGAAGCTTTTGATAAATTGATGTACTTTAATCCCCAGTAGAAAGTCAAGACATAAAAAAACAACAATACTCCTGAGACAATTATATATAGCCATTGCTCAGAGTTCAGAGAAAATAATAGAGAGGTTTTTCCTAGAAGAAAGATTATTGCGAATAGCAACAATGCTCCAAAAAACATTCTTGAGAATGTAACAACCCAGTTGCTCTCTTTTTCTAGCATTACTTTCTTTGAGATAGTAGTCTCAATTGCCCAGAGGACAGTAGCAGATAAAATAAGCAAATCCCCTAATTGCATATCATTCGAGATGTTTGTTAGCTCTATTAAAACTAATCCCGCAAGCATAACTGCCAATGCGATTAGTTGTTTTCTGGTTATTTTTTCTTTGAGAAATATTATAGCTAGAAGGGTTGCATATATT
The DNA here is from genome assembly GCA_964651965.1 of Candidatus Woesearchaeota archaeon. Lineage (GTDB taxonomy): Archaea > Nanobdellota > Nanobdellia > Pacearchaeales > GW2011-AR1 > MFWN01. Next base: position 33,193 of record CAZYZS010000006.1, read on the forward strand.
GGAAGAGTTTTATGAATAAAAGCCGCTCTTCCTGAAGTTGTAAGCTTTAGTCCTGAAAAGAAAAGCCAGAAAGCAATTCCCCCGCCTATAATCCCTATCAAAATCAAATAGCTCCACGATACTTTTTTGAATTTCTTGGTTTTTCCTGAAAAATATAAAGAGATAAAAAAGAAAACTATTCCTATGACTAATGCCCTCGTGGCAGTAAGGACTAATGGATCAACTGCTGTAACAAAAAATTTGTTGATGACAACTGAAACTCCCGAGATAATTGCAGTCAATAGGATTAATAGAGTGCCTCTTATTTCACCTAAATTCTCTTTTCTTGCCTCTTTTTTCATTTAATTAATAATAAAGGAATGTTTTTAAGGTTTTCCTGCTATCTAATTGTATGAGAATTTTAGTTTTTGGCAATATCTTAGAAGAAAAAGATAATTTAGCCTTGAAGCTTCTTCCCAGATTAAGAAAAGAATTTCCAAAAACTGAATTCAAGGAGTTTGACCCAAATGAAAATCTTGAAGCAGAGGTTGAAAATGGAAAGCTCTTTATCTTGGATGTTGTTGAAGGGATAGATAAAGTTGTAATAATCAAAGATATTGAACAGCTAAAAACAGATAAGATTTATTCTATGCATGATTTTGACTTGGGATTTAATTTAAAACTTCTTAATAAGATTGGAAAATTAAAGGAAATTGAAATTATTGGACTTCCGCAGGAGATGAATGAAGAAGAGGCGATTTTAGAGATTAAGAAGATAATTAAGTTTTTATAATCCTTTTATCTCTAACAGCCATGAAAATAATCTCGTGGAATGTGGCCGGAATTAATGCTTGTATAAAAAAAGGTTTGATGGGATTTATAAAAAAAGAAAATGCAGATATCTATTGTTTTCAGGAAGTTAAAGCATCGCAATTAAATTTTCCAAAAGAATTGGAAAATCTTGAGGGATATAATAGCTACCATACTTTTGCAGTTAAGAAAGGCTATAGCGGGGTTTCTATATTCTCAAAAATTAAACCCTTGAAAGTAATAAGCGGACTTGGAAAAGAAGAATTTGATAAAGAAGGGAGGGTTTTAGCATTAGAATTTGATAAGTTTTACTTGATTAATGTGTATTTTCCTCATTCACATAGAGAATTGATTAGGTTGGATTTCAAATTAAATTTCGATAAAGAATTTTTAGAATTCTGTAATGAGTTAGAAAAAAATAAACCATTAATAATAGCATCAGACTTCAATGTTGCTCATCAGGAAATCGATTTAAAAAATCCAAAACAAAATAAAAATAATGCTGGATTCACCCAGCAAGAAAGAGAGTGGTTTGATTCTTTTCTTAAACAAGGATTTATCGATACGTTCAGAGAATTTGATAAAGAAGGAGGGAATTATACCTGGTGGGCTTATAGAAATAAGGCCAGAGAAAGGAATATTGGATGGAGAATTGATTATTTTATAACAAGCAGAAAATTAAGAGACGATTTAATAAAAAGCGAGATATTAAAGGAAGTTCTTGGCTCTGATCATTGTCCAATTTGTCTAGAGATAAAATAGTTAATGCCATTAGAAAAACCTTGAGCTATGAATCAAAAAACCTCTGTATAAAATTTTCCTTGCATGGTTCGCTAGGCTTTTGTGAGGATGGAAAGCCATGTTTTGTCCATTTTCCATCTTGACAAATCCAAGAATCTTCTCCGGTGGCTAATCTTGCAACTGCGAGAGCTATAATAATTAAAATTGCGATAATTATGATTATTTTCCATGCTTTTTTCATAGAAATTTAACAAAAGGGCAGTTTAAGAAGATTGTGAAGGATAAATAGTTTACATCCAATTAATTTTTAAGAAATGCGTGGCGCAGGACATACATGGGTCATAGGCTCTTATCATTTTTTCTGCTTCGAATGCAATTTCATCTTTGCTTTTCCCTTCTCCTAATAGGAAAGTTACATATTTTGCAAGGTCTTTTTGTAGGTGCATTATATTTTGTTGCGTTGGGATGCATAAATCAGCAAAATTAACAATACCTTGGTTGTCAAAAGCGAGATGATAATATAAAGTGCCTCTTGGAGCTTCAACAACTCCGATTCCTACCGATTCTCTTGGCTTGACTTTTATGATTTTTTCTGGTTTTATTGTATCTTTAAGCTCATTTAGAATAGAAAGAGAGTTGTCTACTTCATGAAGCATCTCAATTGCCTGTGCTGTATTATTGTTGAAAACACAGCTATTTGGAAAAATATCTAAGAACTTTCCCGCATCCTTCCTCGTTCTTTTGTTTAAATGATGGTGATTCAAGTTCATTCTTGCCAAAGCTCCTACCATGAAGTCCTCTGATTCCCAGGTGAAAGAGGCGGCAGTTGAGTATGGGAGAACAACTCTTTCTAAATGCAGCCCGTATTTTTCTTCGGGGATATTGGAGCCATAAGCGGTTCTTATAATCCCCTTAAGATAGTTATAATCGTCGTTGCATAAGGCAACATAATTAGTTTTTCTTTTGAAAGTTGTCTTATCATCATAAAATACCTTTATTATTTTTAAGATTCTTTCTCTTGTATCTTCTAGCTTTTTTATTGCCTCTTCCAGTTCTTGCTTTTTTGGGAACTTTGTAAATCCGCCTATAGCCGCATTTGGGGGATGAATTGCCCTGCCTCCAATTATTGTTGATAAGAAATTGCCAGCATCTTTAATATGGAGAGCATCGTGAATCCACTCTTTTTCCTCTCCTGTAAAGTCAAGAGCAGAATCTTTTCCTAAAATATCTGGAAGACAGAAAAAATAGAGATGCATTGCATGGTCTCTTAAATGAGAGCTATAAGAGAGAAGATTTCTCAGCTTAAATGTTTGTTCAGTTACATTTAATCCAAAGGCTTTTTCTATTGCTTCTATTGAACATAAAACATGGGAAGAAGAGCAAGTTCCACAAATTCTCGACATTGTTGTAGGGACAGCCAGATAATTTTGCCCAAGGGCAGCTGTCCTAAAAAAACGTTTGTTTTCGCTTACTTTTAATTTGCATTTCTCGGCCTTATTGTTCCTTACAATAATATCCAAGTGAGTATGCCCTTCTATCTTGGAGATGTTTCTTATTGTTAGATCGAAGTCTTGTGAATGCATGTTATTTTTTATTTCAAATATTCCTCCCGTATATAAACCATCCTATGTCTACTAATAAAACGCCAATAACTCCAATAGTATTAGAGAGGATTAATGGAAAACTTTTTATTTCTATTCCATAAAGTACCCACATTATTGCCCCAATTGTGAGGATAGAGCAAGTTATTATCGATATATCTTTGGCGGATTTCTTCTTGAAAATCTTATAGGCTTGCGGTAAATTAGCCAAGGCCATTAAAGTTCCGAATATTGTTGCTAGAGATGAGATAATTGTCATTTTAGATATTCCTCCATTTTTTTCATCATATCTTTTTCTTCTACAGGGCAGCCGTTTATTTCGTCATCTACCTTTACATAAGTTTTTAATGGTTCTATTGTTGGCTTTTGCCTAAATCTAACTAGCAAGGGCTGGATGCTCCTCTTTTTTGCATCATCAAATTTATTTCTTTGATTGGATGGATAGCCATTTGCAGCTCCGCTGCCCAATGCCACAAGGAATTTTGCTTTTTGTCTTATTTCCTTTAATTTTTTTATCTCACTGTCTATCGAGATTGCGCCTTCTACAAATGCAATATCCATTCTGTGAATTTTATCCTCTTTTTTTAATGCCCTGAAATTAACTATTTTTATTTTGCTCATGTAATCTTCGAACTTAGTGTTTAATGTTTCAATGAAACTTATAGAACAGCCTTCACAGCAAGTAAATGAGAAAAATCCCACCCTTTTCTTCATCCCAAATAAATCTCTGAAAAAGCTCATTTTCACCTATTTTTATTTGATTCTCTTTAATTTAATATCTTGTTCTTTGAGTTTAAATATTATTGGGTTTATTATAAGAATTATTCCTAATACAATAAAAGCATAGCTCAAATTTTTATCTGCTAAAACTCCTATGATTGGCTGGATTATGATTACAATTAAGCTATAGAACATGGAAATGATTGAAAATACTGTTGCTCTACTGTAAGATTTAATATGCTGATTTTTATAATCTGTAAATAATGGATCTCTTACTTGAAGTAGAATGTTTGAAATAAACAAGCCAAGAATTGCTAAGTATAAATTAGTAAATAAGGCCATTAAAATAAAAAATATTCCGGGAAAGAAAGATGTAAAGAATGCTGTATTCTTGAATCCCAAATATTTTTCTATATGTGCTACATTTCTATACAAAAAGAAAAGAAGGATATTTGAGACGGCAAAAATCCATCCAAAAAATTCAATTGGAATACCTGATTTCTGGAAATAAGGCTGCCATAGTAAAGAAAGAAAGATAAGAATGCCTGCAAAACTTAACCCCTGATTAAAAGATAATTTTAATAAAGATTTATTAAACATTAACTGATGAAAACTTTCTTTCAATAGACTAAATTTCTTGCCTTCTTTTTTTGATATGCCTGGCTCTTGAAGTGTAAATGCGATAATTAATGCAAGTATGTACCCAATCAGATTAATTCCCAGTAAAATCATAAACTGATAATTTAACAGGTCTTTAGCAATGTAACTTGCTAAAGGGGGGATAAAAACAGCCCCGATAACCCATGCAGATCTCAAATTTCCTAAATGTTTTTTTGCGGTCTCTTCTTTTTTAATAATTTTTAATGAGTCATAAACCATCGCAGTAATGCAACCTGAAAATAAAGCCATAGCTATCGCAAAAAACATTATTCCTACAACAAAAGTAAAAAAGTTATGTGCAAACAAATAAATCAGCCCATAAAGGATTAAAGAAAATAGGCCAAGAATAATTGTTTTTTTCCTTCCGATTATGTCAGAGAGCATTCCTGTTGGTATTTCAAGAAGGATAATCAACAGGGATACTATCGCCCCAAGAAAAGATATCTGAGCCAGATTCAATCCGCGATAGAAATAAAAGAGGGTTATTACAGCAGTTAAAGCAGATAGATTATATAGAACACTCATCCAAAAAAGTTTTTTAGGATTTTCCTCAAACTTCCTTAAATCTTTCATCTTCCTCTTTTTTTATGAACTATTGTACAATTGTTAATTTAAATACCTTTTCAATCCTATTCAATCTCAGAAATTATTGACTTATTTATCTGCTTTGCCATTAATATGTCTTTTATAACTGTTAGTTGAATATTTACTTTTTTATTGACAATATCAGAAAGCTCTGATAAATCTAATTCATCGATGCTTTTGTTCTTTTTGAAAAATTCATCAAGTTCCTTAACAAGCTCTTCTGGATATCTTGCCTGGATTACTATTTCTCCCAATGTTGCTACATAGTAGCTTTTATCGAATGAAGAAGTAGATGGGCTAAAACCAACCTTTATGCCTGTTTTTGCATAGAATCTCCAGATATATTTGTCTAAAGGAGTTTTTCCTATACTTAAAGCGTATGATTTGATACCTTTATTTTTTAATCTTGTCATCATTATTCTTTCTTTATCTGCATACATCAATCCTTCCCAGCAGTGAGCTCCCTGAAAAGCGTTTATGTTTGGATCGCCTTTTTTGAGATTATCAAACCAATCATCGATTATGCTTTGCCAGAATTTCATCATCTCGCTTAAAGAATTAAATGTAAAAACAGAAATTTGCCCTTTTATCGAATCAAGATTCCTTGGCTTTGAAATTGGCTGTGTCAGGCTTAAATAGAGATTATCTAATTCTTTTTTTGATTCTATCACCCAATCTTTATTTATTAGGAATCTTTTATTTTCCTGCAGCAATACATTTTCTTTCTTAAGTTCAAGCACTGCTTTTCTTACAGCCTGAAATGTAACTGATTTTCCATATCGCTTCTTTATAAGGCTCATTAAATCGATTATCCTTAAGGGATATTCTGCCGAAAGTATTGTAAAAACTAAATCTTTTACATTATCTTTATTTCCAAATGGAAGCGATATTCTAAGCGCCATTGTATATTGATTATACCCTTTAGTTTAACTATATTTTTAAACTTTTTGGTTCAATTTTTATTGAACCTAATAAATATAAGATAATATGTTGTTACTTAATCATGACAAATAATATAACTAATGTGGCAAATAGAAAGGCGATTGTTATTGCCGGGATAACTGGAGATATAGGAAGTGAGTTCGCGAAAGTTTTGACAAGTCATGGAGAAGTGTATGGTCTATCAAGGCATCTTAATACTTCGGGTTTAGAACACAAGCATATATCTGCAGATTTGCTTAAGAGAGAAGAAGTTGACTCTGCTTTTCAAAATGTCGGTCCTGCAGACGAATTAATTTATCTGCACCTAGTAGGAAAATTTAGGTTCGAAGATGCAAATCATCCAATTAGAGATGAGAACGAAGATGGAATTGATGACCTTATTTATGAGTCCAATGTTACCACCTTTAGGAATGTTAAACCCTGCCTAGTAGACTATTTAAGAAGAAACCCCTCTGCAAGATTAAAAATTGTTGCTATAGGCTCAGCCAGTGATTTATATAATATCCCATATTGGCAATCTTTTACACGTGCAAAATATGAACTAAGGGAAGAGTTTAGGGAGATGTATGGTGACTCAGAAACTTTCGGGAGAGTAAGTGCTTTATTCATCAATGTAAGCACTGTAGCGGGTAAACAGCTCTCAGCTGAAAGGCCTTTTATCTCTAAAGAGTTTTGCTTATCTCCAAAAGAGGTTGTGGAACAGTCCCTTCCTTATGTTTTGGATGAAAAGCCCGGGTGCTTGGAAATTACTGTTATTAAGCCGAATCCCAATTTCTCAACAGACTGGAGAGTTTCTAATGAAAATATTCGTAGAAGATGGTATCAGGATATGTATGGACGTTCAGCAGAAGAAAAACTGAAAGGAGGTTTAGAATAAAATGAAAAGATCAAGATTAAGCAAAGAAGCAATAGTTTTTGGAGCTTCTGCTATAGCTTTTCAATTGGGATTGATAGGATATGCAGTAAATGATACTATTCAATTCGAAAGAGCAGATAGAACTGCAAGAGCCGCTGCAATGAGATTTTATGAGCCTGTTGAACATGGCGGAGTGCCAATGACTCCTCAAAGAGCAGAGATGTATAAGAAAATGCAAAAAGCATACGAAGGGGCAATGGGCAAAAACTATGATCTAGACAGAGATCCGTATATGCATCTTACAAGATACAGATAAATTCATTTAGTGTTTTCATTATAACAATGCTTTTATAACCTCCTTTCAGAGGTTATTTTATGCTAGAGACCCTCGTTAACTTATTTGATGAGGCCGTGGCAAAGTACAGCAAAAGAGTCGCCGTTAAAAGTGAAATTACTGGTGAAAGCTGGACATACGAACAAACAAGGGTAAATGCCTACAGAGTAAGCGGAAGCCTTCTTGAACACAAGATAGGAAAAGGGGATTATGTTTTTTTAATTTCTGATAATACTCCTGATTTCGTATTTGCTAATTATGGAATATTATATACTGGCGCTACTGCTGTTCCTGTTGACGAGAAATTAAATCCAGAAGACCTTTACGGAAAATATTTTGAACATGTAAAACCAGCTGAAGGAAGAAAAAAGGTAATACTTGTAGATGAGAAGCATGCGGATAAAATAAGGCAATATGCAAAAGATGTGGGAATCATGGATGCTGAAATAATAATTTTAGAAGATGCTTTAGAAGGCACGCCAAATCGGCCGAAAGTGAAAATAAATGAAGATGATACTGCTGTTATGATGTATTCTTCAGGTACCACTTCTGATTCAGAAAGGTCATTTAAGTTACCTGAACTAACACAAAAGAATGTAGCATCAAATATTGTAGACACAAAAAGGCTTCCAAGATTGACTGAGGATGAGGATAAACAAGGACAGGGAGTTTATTTAGCAGGAATAGGAAAACAATGGCATTCTTTTGAATATATGATGTTACAGGCACTTTTATATGGTGGTTGTATGTTACACTATACTAATCGAGCAACTTTTGAGAGAGTAATGAAGCCAAGGATGAAAGAAGTTGCAGCGAGGACAGCAAGAGAAAAAAGAACTGTATTAAAAATGGGTACAAGGAAAGAGGAAGAACCTAAGTTAGGCATAGAGCCGGATTATATGTTAATGATTCCATTAGTAGCAGATGGTTTAATGAATCAAATAAAAAGCAATGTAGCAAAACAGGCGCCAATAACCAGAAAAGATATGGAAAGAAAATATGCAAAATTGCCGTTTGTAAAATGGGCAATGAATAAGTTTACTTTTGATTATTGTCTTAATAATTCAATGGAATACCATTATCAATGGACAAATAATGGAAGATTTGGCTTGAAAAGATTTTTAATCGATCAGATAGGAGAACGTTTGTATTATCAAAAAATAAGGGCAGGATTAAAAGCAAAACTTGGGAATGATAAACCTTATTTTATTGGAGGATCTGCTCCATTAGCTGTAGAAACAGGAAAATTCTTTGGGGCAATAAGGATGTTAATATACCAGGGATACGGGCAGACTGAAACAAGCCCGGTTATATGTGTTAATCTCCCCGATGCTTATTGTTATGGCTCTTCTGGACCAGTTATAAAAAGAGATAAAGTACTAATTGTAGATGCAGAAGAACTAGAAAATGGGAGAATAAAAGAGGTTGAAAAAGGAAAAGAGGGGGTTATTTTAGTTAATGGCCCTAATGTTTTTAAGGGATATCATAATGATGAAAGAAAAACACAAGAAGTATTCATAAATTATATGGGTGCTAGATGGCTTAATACAGGAGATATTGGATCAATTACTTCTCATAGATGGGCGAGACATTTATTTAAAAGAAGAGAGTACTTGAATGTTTTAGGAAGAATTGGAGACTTAATATGTTTAAAAACTGGCGAAAAAAAACTAGCTACCCCTATTGAAGCATATTATAAGGCAAAGAAGACGGATTGCATTATGGTAGGCAATAATCAAGAAGAATTTGGTTTGCTTGTTATAGCTGAAGATAGTGTTATAGATGAAGTGCAGGAGGCCGATCTTATAAGGCAATATTGTGAAAGATTTGCAGATTCGTCAAAAAGATTTGGAGTCAAGTTTTCCAGCCGCAATGTTCGCTTTATTAGAAAAAGCGAATTTGATTCTCATCCAGAATTTGTGACTAATACAATGAAAAGGAGAAGAAGGATAATTGAAAAACACTACGATGCATTAATAAGAGAAGCCTGCAATTAAAAAATATTATAGTAAGATATTTAAATGCTTGCTCATTTTTTATTTAAATTAAGTAATAAAAAGAGGTAAATAAAGAGATGAAAATAGTTAAGAGGCCTTGGGGGCATTTTAATCAGTTTGTCAAGAATAAAAAATGCACTGTTAAGATACTTGAAATCCGGCCAAAACAAGAGTTGAGTCTGCAGTATCATCGAAAACGCAAAGAAATGTGGTATTTCTTGACAGATGGATATGTCCAAATAGGCTTGGAAAAAAAGAAAGTTAAAAAAGGAGAGCTAGTTGTTATTAAAAAAAGAAGGGCTCACAGAGTATTTTCTAAAGACAAGAAAATTGTTTGGCTGGAGATATCTGTTGGGAAGTTTAAAGAAGGAGATGAGGTAAGAATAGAGGATAAATACGGGAGGGCTGCATGAAAGGAGACAAAATAGCAATTGATTTAGGGGGAACTCATCTAAGAACAGCTTTAGTAAGAAATAATAAAGTTATAAAATACCTTAGGAAAGACACTCCCAAGGAAAAAAATTCCCTTGTACGAGAGATAGCTGAGTCTATATCCAAGTTAATGAACGAAGATATTATTGGGATAGGTGTCGCGAGCCCAGGCCCATTAAAAAATGGAGTTATCTTAAATCCGCCTAATCTTCCTTTAAAATATTTTAATTTGAAAAGATTCTTGATAAAGAAGTTCAGCGTTCCTGTAGAAATAGAGAATGATGCTAAATGTGTGGCAATCGCAGAAGCTAAATTAGGATGCAGGAAAAAGCATTTTTTTATTTTAACTTTGGGAACAGGTATTGGAGGGGGGGTAATAATAAACAATGATTTATATCTTGGATCTGATTATGGGGCCGAGTTAGGAGGGATTGTTGTTGATAAAGGTAGAAGTCTAGAGGATTTGTGGAAAGACCATAGAAGACTGTCTGAAAAATATTTTGGAAAAGTCATACTAATGACTGACTTATTAAAAATGAAAGATCCAAGAGCTAAACAAATTGTGGCAGACACAACAATGTATCTTGGGCAAGGGATCGCAAGTTTAATTAATGTTTTTGACCCTGAAATTGTTATTTTATCTGGAGGCGTAAAGGAAAGTGGAAGGAGATTTCTTAAGATGGTTAAGAAGAACGTATATCCTTATGTAATGTTGCCAAAAAAGACAAAGATAAAATGGACAAGACTCGACCACCCAGGAGTTTTAGGAGCGAGTTTGTTGATACAATAAAAAGAGGAAAAAATAGAAGATGAAAAATCACGCTGAAATTAAAAGAGTAAGGGCGCCTGTAAGGATTGATTTTGGCGGAGGAACAACTGATATTTATCCGTTTACGCATCTTTATGGAGGGGCTGTTTTAAATGCGGCGATTGATAGGTATGTTGTTGGAAGGATAGTAAGGTCCGATAAGGAAGTTGGATTGCAGTATCATGCTGCTATTCCTACATCTTCGGGACTAGGGACTTCGGGAGCAATGACTCTTGTATGGCTGGCTTTAATCTCCAAGCTGAAAGAATTTACAAGAGAAGATAAAATGAGGCTGGCAGAGCATGTTTATGTTCTTGAAAAGACTTTTGGAGGGTGTAATGGAAAACAAGACCAGTATGCCGCTGCAATGGGCGGAATAAACTTCATGGAATTTCACAACGATAGGGTAAAAGTTACTCCCATAAAACTGCCGCATAAAGTGGTTAGAAAGCTGGAAGACAACTTGGTTTTGGTTTATACAGGAAAACCGCATTTAGCGGGTAGCTCTAATAAACATGCTATTGATAATTTAGTTAAGGGGAAAAATAATGATAACCTTCTTAGGCTGAAACATATTGCAGAAAATATGAAAGAGGCGCTTATTAAAAGAGATTTAGGGAAATTTGCAGAGCTTATGAATAAAGAAACAGAAGAAAGAAAACTTCTAAGCAAGGCAACTATCCCTGGAAAGATAAGAAGAATCATTAAATCAGGTATAGAGCATGGTGCAGTAGGGGCGAAGGTTTGCGGAAGTGGAGGGGGAGGAAGTATTTTGTTTTATGGAGATAAAGTAAGATTAAAAGAGAGGTTTGGAAGTAAAGTGATTAATTTTAAGTTTGATTTTGAAGGGTTAAAGGCTATTAAAGACTAAACTGGTTAATTTAATTTATCAAAATGTTTAAATATGCTATTTTGTTAATGTATCAATTAGAAAAGAGGGCTAATTATGGCAAAAAAAAAGAGTAATAAAAACATAAAAGAGAACATACCTTTTTTTACTAAACCCTTCAAGGAAAAAGGTAAGGGCAAGAAAAGTCTAAGGAAAAAAAGTTCCATCTTCAAGAAGATAGACCAAAAAGAAGAAGATATAATCGCCGGAGCTTTTAAGAACAAGCTTTCTAAGCCCAAGGCCAAGTCCAAACCAGAAAAAGAGAAAGTTATAGTTGCTCCTTCCAAGCCAAAGAGCAAGAATAAAAACCTCTATCTGATTATAATCCTAGTGGCTATATTGTTGCTAATTGTATTTTTCTTTCTAATCTACTTGCTTTATCCTTATTTAGAAAGACCGAGAGATAGAAATCTTGAAGCAGGAGAGAATGTCGAGACTGCAGTTGTTAGAGCAGACTCTACTTTAGATGTACACCTCAAAGATTTTAATCCTGATACTCTTTTATCTGTGAAATTTATCCTTCTAGGAAATGCAGAATATTACTACGAAACTAGCGGTATAAAACAGGACTATACTTTCTATCCTTCTGACTTTGGAATAAACAATTTTGATTCGGTAGTTAAAGCAAGCGCGGTTTTCACCTATAAAACCGAGCCAGTTCCTCCTGGAGGCGGAACTACTCCTCCTACTCAAACAAAACCTAACTGCACCGATGGAAAAAAGAATGGCGGTGAAACAGGGGTAGATTGCGGAGGGAGTTGCAAGGCATGTAGTCCTCCGGGTGGAGGTGGAGGAAGCCCAGGGGGTGGAAGCGAAACTCCTTGTACACCTAAAACCTGCGCAGATTATGCTGGAAAGTGCGGGAGTTTTTCTAATGGTTGTCCTGGAGGGACATTAACCTGCACGTGCAGCGAGGGATTTTATTGTTATACAGGAGCAGGGGCTTCATCAAGTGTTTGTGTTAATAATTCTTTTAGCTGTGTTGATTCTGATGGAGGAAAAGATTACTATACCAAAGGAAATGTAACTGTCAATAATTCTAATACGATTATATCTAAAGAAGATACTTGTTTTGGCAGTTTAACTGAGTTTTTTTGCTATTATAATGGAAGTGTTTTTGAAGCAAGAAACGAGAGCTATAAATGCCCTTACAGATGTAAACTTACAGGAGGAGCATGCGAGAGACTTCTATGTGAGGCAGATGCCAACTGCACAACTTTAAACCTCCCTAAAATAGAATCATGTACTAATATTCCTGATAGCAATCCTTTTACCTGGGATTATAGGAATGAGTTCATTAGCACTTGTGTAAGCAAGGAATGTACCTATGGAGACGAAAGCGTAAGCAGCAAATGCATTAACACTAAATGTGGAGCAGAGTGCAACGATGGAGATACTCAAGAATCTGCAAATACCTATTGTTTAAACAACGATCTTTATAGATTTGTTTATGAGTGCAACAGCACATGCAGGCTTTCTAATTTAAGCACTGCAAATGATATTCTTTCGGATAATTGTGTGAGAACCTGCAATCCAAGCGGATGCAACTTCACCACTAGAAAATATGTCACTTATAATGCGAGTTCTGATTTATGCCCAAACAACAGGTGCGTAGAGCCTGCTAACTGCACTACGCCTATTTCATCAGTTTGCGATAAAGATTGCGGAGCAGAGTGCGAAAATGATGATAACTGTATAGGTGAAAAAGTGTGTGATAGCAACTGTAATTGTCAGGGATTTGAATGTACCAGCCATGTTAGCTGTGGAGCAGGCAAATACTGCGATTCATCTGGAGTATGCCAACCTAGATTAAACGAAGGAACAGACTGCGGAGGAGTGGAACATCCTGTCTGGCCAGGGCAGTCTACAGATTATGTTTGTTCTGGGCAATGCAAGGCAGACTATGATGGAGACGGAAAATACTGCGTAGCACTCGCTTCTTCTTGTACTCATAATGCAGTAACTTATCTTGATGGTTCACGCGCTCCTGATTGTCTTAGCTCAACTAACGAGAGAAAATGTATGATTGGGATATGGACATCTGGAACAACTTGCGAGGATGCTGACAAGTGCAATGGCATTTCGGAGTGTGAAGATGGGGCATGCCAACCAGGCACCTCTCTTATTTGCAATGATAATAACGCATGTAATGGTCTAGAAACTTGCAGTCCTGCTTCTGGATGTGTTGATGGGATCGCTCCTAATTGCAATGATTTGGTTGGTTGCACTGAAGATAGCTGCCACCCTCTTTCAGGATGCATGAATCTTCTTAACGATAGCAAATGTGAAGTCTGGGAGTCTTGCACTTCTCCTGGTGGATGTGTTCAAAGTTCATGTTCTGGTTGCACTGATTGCAATGTATGGAATAAAACTGCCGAACCTTGCGATTATAATAAATGTCATAATAAATGCAATAAAATAGGAAGCTGCTACTTCTCTGGGAATGTCCTTGGACCTTGCGTTTCTTTAACCACTGCATGCTCTTCGATAACTGCCTGCGCGGATTATTCACAGGCTGAATGCGAAAATGACCCCTGTGGGAAATCTGATACCGGTTGCATATGGGATGCAGATACTTGCATAGTAAAACCGGTATGCGGAAATAATGTTCTAGAAAGAACAGAGGTTTGCGATAACTCCCAATTGGGTGGAAAAACATGTGGGAGTTTCTTTGATCATGCAAGTCCAATACCGGGCGCGGAAACATTAAGATGTTGCAGTTCTACGAGTCCTCCTAATTGCAGCAGTTTTGACTTTTCCTCCTGCAAAAATAAGACTTATACTTCTTGTAGTGATAGCGATGGAGGACTAGATTACTATACTTACGGAAGACTGAGCAGTCTTCAATATACTTTTAATTATGGGGCCGATTGTAGTGGAGCCATAAGGTATGGTGGTGTAGGATCAGAGATTGGCGGCTATAATGATTATTGTGTTGGCGAAAATACTTTAAGAGAGTATTACTGTGACGCAGATAAATCGCCGCATTATGTGGACTATTCTTGCGGTGCTGGGCACAATCTATGCAATAATAGGCGTGGAGTGTGTGTCGGTGGCTACCTGCCTTCATTGAGCATATGGGAAAGCATAAAGCAGTTTTTTAGCAACTTATTCCAAATGATCTTGGGTCTATTTTAAATTAAAGAACTCTACAAATAGGTTTATTGGATTATGGCTCACTATTTAAGAAATCTAAAGCAAGTAAGTAAAGTAGATTGTTCTTGTGGTTGGAGTAGGAGGCCATTTGCTGACCATCCGGCGTATGCTATCGCAAGCTTACATGGAACTATTTTCACAGCTGAAAAAGAGGCATTTCCCCATTTTCATGTTCCAGTAGGCGATAGGAGGGCTACACACGAAACTTATCTAGTAACTTCTGAAAATACAAGAAGGGGCGCTCTAATTTATCTGGGAAAGATGGCAGTCGAAGCAAAACCCGGAATTGTTGTTTATGTTCATCCAAACACAGTTCACGGGGGTATCGGCAATTTTACAGCTTTAATCTTGGGTTCTCCTGGTTTTTCGAAAGAGGGTAATGTCGAAATTGATGACACTGAAAGCAAAGATACAATCATACTTAGGAGTAAGGGAAATATAATTACACCCTCAGAGTACAAAGAGGGACTTGTTTTGCTAACTGCTAAGAAACCTACATTATCCTTTTCACATTTTTATGGTAAAGAAGGAATAGCTTTATTATTAACCCAAACAGTTGAGAATAGACTATATTGCGCAGCAGTTCCGTATGATAGATTAGATTGGGACGCTTTTCAAAGAGCAAATGGTCCTACCTATGTAACTGTGCTTGGTGGAGAAGGAAGTATTCATATCGAAGGTGGAGAGACAGCAGTTAGAGAACTAGATACTTTATTATTAGAGCAAGGAACAAGCTTCTCGTTAGAGGGGGGCTTGTCAACGGCTATTATGGTCTTACATCCACAAAACGTAGAAAAATTGATAAGACATTAGATAAGTTTACCAGTATTTTTCATAGATATTAAAGGTTTTTTTGGCTATTATGTTCCAGCCAGAAACATTTTTCACATATGCTAGGGCATTTCTGCTGTATTTTTCTCTTAGTTTTTTGTCTGCTAAAAGCCTGTTTATTGCTCTCCAGAAATGCCTTCTGTTTTTTACTGCTATTCCTGCATGGCTGTTCCTTATCTCTGCCCCAAGCCCTTCAATATCAGTTACAATTGAAGGAGCTCCAACTGAGAATCCGTGAGCTAAAACTCCTGACTGACTTTCACTTTTATAAGGAAGAATATGAATATCAAAACTTGCCAGCCTTCTATAAAATTCTATTTCGCTATAATTCTTCACACTAAATTCAATGTTTTTCATTACAGGGGAGGCTAAGATAGCCTCTAGGACTTTATCAATATACAACCGAGTTTCAATTACAGATTCTGGCTTTAATTCAAGGGCCAAAATGGCATTTGGAAACCTTTTTACTACCCTTGGCCACTGCTTAATCAGTGTTCTGAATCCTTTTCTCTCGCTTGCCAATCCAGCTGTTCCTACTACCAAGTCTTTGTCTGTATAACCAAAAGCTTTTCTGACCTCTTCTTTGTTTATTTTGACATCTTCTCTTGAACCATGGGGGAGGATATACACATTTTTAGGCGCCCATCCTATATTCTTTTTCAAGTTGTCTTTTTGATATTGTTCATGTAGAATTCCTGCATCAAGTTTTTTCAGAGACTCGCTTACAAAGTAGGAAAAATCAGGATTAAGCTCTGCATAAACGCTATGATAAGTCATAACAACAGGAATGCCGAGTTCTTTAATCATTCCGATAAGTTCAAGTACTCTTTTATTTTTATCCTGCTCTGTTTCGTACAAGCCATATTCATGCTGTATATGTACTATCGAGGGTTTTTCTTTTTTAATAACGGCAAGAACTTTATAATGCCATTCTTTATCATTTTTATTGTAGATAACTTGATAATCTGCCATCTCTGCATCGGTATGCGCAATTATCTTAAACTGTATTTTCTTTCCTGTTTTTTTGGCATATTTTTTTATTGAAGAAATATAATTTTCTGAATAGAAAGCAATACCACACTGCCTAGGCAAGTAACTTGAAATCCATACCACTTTTTTCATGCATAAAAAAAGAAAGGCGGCTTTAAATAGGTTTTGATTTATTTGTTTTTTACTTCTTCTCTCTCTTCAATTCTTCCAAGAAAAGTCTTGCAGTAAGATAAGAGATAGTAGATTCTGCGCCCTGGTTTAGGTTTACAGTGTGCCTTCCTAGTCCATCATAACATCCACCCGTTGCCTCGTCGTACATCATCTGCTTTAAATGATTTTTTCCTAAGAACCAGTTAAAAGCTAACACCGCCTTATCGTAGAAATCTTTTTCTTTGGTTATTTTGTAGGCTGTTAAGTATGTTAAAACAAGTCCAGAAACATCTAAAGGTTGTTGGTCAAAGAAAGCCCGCTCTCCATGCCTATTATACCATCCATTTTGCCCAATTGGACAGAATTCTCCATCTATAAGAGTAAGATTTGTTAGAAAGTCAAGAGTTTTTCTTGCAACTTCTAAGTATTGCTTATCTCCAGTTAAGCTATGAGCGAAAAATAGAGATTCTGGAAGAGTGGAATTGGAGTAAGTTAAAATAGCCTCGAACCAGTGCCATTCCTTTGAAGACTCTCTTTTATAGAGGCTTGTTAAATCGTTTGCAAGCTTCCTTAATTTGGATAGGGTTTCTATGTTCCCTTGGCTTTGGTAATAATGGCCTAACCCAAGGATGCAAGAAGCTTTTGCCCTTGGGGATGTTATATTGTCGATATGGCTAATAGACCTATCAAACAATAGCTTTGCCTTTTCTTTAATTTCAGGGTCATTGGAGTTATTTATGGCAAAGCCCAAAGCCCAGATTGCCCTTCCAAAGGAATCCTGGCTATGCGGATTAGTCAGCTCTTCTTCGTTGCCTAAATTGTTTTTGAAGTTTCCATCTTGCTCCTGGGCTTTTTCTAAAAATTGAAGGTAAGTTTTTGATAGTTTTGAGGAAAGGTCTGAAGAAGGGCTATCGTACATTTTAGAGTGCTGAACCGCAAAAATCAGCGCTCTAGCATTATCGTCTAAAGTATATCCAGAGCTTTTGTCAGGAGCAGAGTGCCTGCAGAATTGTATCATTCCCACTTCGTCAGTTAGATTCCTTAGATGGTTTAGCTTAATCTTAGGGAACTTTTCAATAGTTTCTTCTCTAAGCTTTACTATTTCATTAAATATTCTAAGATACTGTATGGCTACGTTTCTCCAGGTCATTTGCCTTGAGAAAGCGTAAGCTAACCTCTCCATCTCTTTTTTCATTTCTGGATTGGAAAGTATTTTGTCAATGGCTCTTGCAAAAGCGTCTGGATTCTTGAACTCTGCTAGCATTCCTCTTCCGTCGGCTAGGAGCTCTTCTGCGCAAAAACTCGGGGTGGCGACAACTGCTCTTCCCCCATAACCAATAGCTTCTGCAATAGGCCCGCTGGACATCTGATTCCTCTCTAAATTTGTTCCGATATAGATATCTGCAGCAAGCATATATTGAATCCATTCTTCATCACTCACATACTTATTGTAGAACTTGACATGCTTGTCCACACCTAATTTTTTGGAGAGATTTATAAGCTCGTTTCTATAGCTTTCTCCTTCGTGCTTTCTTACAGCAGGATGAGTTTCTCCAACCACTAGATAAAGCAGCTCAGGATATTTCTTGACTAGTTTGGGCAGGGCCTGAATCATATATTCTATGCCTTTTCCTCTGCTAACAAGCCCGATGGTAAGCAGGACTGTCTTTCCACTTAAGCCGAGCTTCTTTTTGGCATTTTCAGTTCCTTGGAAAGGAACATTTTCAATTCCGTGATAGACAACGCGAATCTTTTCTCTCTCAATTCCGTAATCTTTGACAAGTATATCTGCAGCAGCATTTGCCAGGACAATAAGAGCTGAAGAGCGCTTGGCAATTGATTGAACTACTCTTTTCATTTGGTCGTCGGGGTCTGGAAGTACCGTATGAAAAGTAACCACGACTGGCTTTTGCAGGGCTTCTAGAAATGGAACAATATAACTCCCATACTCCCCTCCAAAAATTCCAAATTCGTGCTGGACGCATATAATCTTTAGGTCCTCTGACTCGTTGATTCTTTTTGCTATTTCTATATAACTCTCTATATCATTTTTGGAGACTTGGTGAATTACCCTGTTACTATAATCATAAAAGCTCTCTTCGTCATTTATTGCTATAACCTTAGACTTCACCTTAGGATTCCATTGCTTATCCATAGCAGATGACAGATGCTTGCTAAAAGTGGCTATCCCGCATTCTTTAGGCGGAAAATTGCTAAAAAAACAAACTTTGGAATTTGGAAGACAATCAGAGAGGTCATCTTCCTCGTCTTTAATTTTCATTTTTCCCTTTTTATTATTTGGACTAACAGCTAGAAGTTTTTAAACTCTTCTATATTGCAGTTATAACTCTAAAGTGGGAAAAGTTTTTTGGGGCTTTTGTTAGTATCAATCTAAGGATAAATGTATTCTGAAAGATAATAATATTTTTAAAGGAAAATTGTATGAGTTATTTATGGCAGAACACAATTATAAACTTACAGGGTCTGGAAGGACTGTTAGAGAGGCAGATAGGTCATTGGGACAACAGAGAAGGGATTTGATGGCAAAGATGAAATCAAGAGGAGCCAATCAAGAATTTAATGTGGCTTCTACTGAATATCATGCAGCCTATACCCTTAAACCTGGTAGAAAGGCAGGAGAGCATCCAAGCATGTTTAAGCAGGATAGTCCTGATGGATGGGCTGCTTTAAGAACTAATGCGGCAAAGGTTGTTCCTTTAGGGAATTACGGCGTAAGTTATGCAGTTGACCAGTTTTTAAACCTGACAGCTGAACAGATAGCTGCAACACAAGCAAAACAGTCTCCTGCAGGAAGACCTTACGAAAGACCTTCTGCTTTAGATAGACTAGAAGAAGTCAGGTAAAATTTTTTGGCAGATAATTAATGTTCATTTAGTTAGAGGTTGATAGCCTCAGATGATTTCTGAGTTTTATTAAAATGGAATTTCCTGAAGAATCTGTAAGACAAGCAAGATGGATAGTTGGAAAGTACAGGAAAAAAACTAGCTCAAAATATACCCTTGCGGCCATGATTTTTGACAAGAATTTTCTAGAGATAGATTATGGGTTTAGCGAAGCTATAAGAAAAGGGAATTGCGGTTTGTACCTTCATGAGATAGATGACAAATGTGACTGTTTTACACATTTGGGAGTTAATTATCTGGTCGCCAGAGAAGCTGGGCTTAATCCTAGAATATGGGATGGCAAAGGAATGAGGGATGTTCCTGAAGGGCTGAGTTTAGAAGATGTTGAAAGTTATGACCATGGTTTTGTCACAGTCGAGGTTGGAAAAGGTAAGACAATTATGATGGATACTCAAATGGGGCGGTGGGGATATGCAAAATTTGACGAAGAGAATCATGTTATAGAAATTTATAACAGGGGTGACAGGAAGATAATCTATCGCCACTATAACGCTTTATTCCAGCTTTCAGAAGAAGAATATCTAAAGAGACTAGAGAGCAATAGGAGCCCTGAAGGCGGAAGGAGAGTTCTTGAAACCACCCAGAGAATTGAGGGCGCTGGAAACAGACAGGTTTATCTTAGCTATTCTCCAGAAAGTAGCGAGCTAAAATCTTCTATTAGATGGCCTATGTGCTTATTAGGGCCTGAAAATTATTCGAAGGAGCTAGTAACAGACTTAGTTACACAAGTAGAGGAAGATGGAAGTTATAATTTTAATCACGGGGAATTAAGATTTTATAATGTTTCTAGATCTGGTTGGGCAGAACATGAGAATCCGCAGGTTCCTCTAATTATCCCTGTTGCAGATGCACGGCTAGTTTGGAGGGTTTTTGAGGAAACGGCTAAGGAGGCTGGAAGAAAATCTCCAGTGAATAGAATGAATTATTTTAATTTAGAGCAGCTCTTAAGGAGATGGGGCTTTTCTGATGACCTTACAGTAAAGCCAGACTCTCCTGCATCAAGGGTTATTGAAAGAGGTTTGGCAGGAGATTTAGAAAAGTTTAGAGAAGTTCAACAAAGGTTGATAGAGGACTATCTTGCCCGAGCAAAAAAACATACCATAACTTACAAGTCTCTTTTGCGTCATGCAGGTTATATTAAATTGTCTGATGCGGCAAAAAGCGAAGATAATCCTTATGGACTCATTTCTACAGAGAATGAGAGAGAAGAGATGGTCAGGCGATCTTTTGAAGGATATAAAAGTATTTCTAGAGGAATATTTGAAACAAATCTTGAGTCAGCAAGAATTTCTGCAAGATTAAAGAAAGGGAGTGATTACGCATCAGATAGGCTTTGGCAAAGAACGTTTCAAAGAGCCAGGAAAGATTCAGAATGTTTTGACAGCATCCGCGCACTTAGAAGAGCGCCTTATCCTTTTATTTTTCCAATAACTGCGGATTGGGAAATGTATAGAATGAGCCACAATATTGATAGACTATCAGTGGCGAAGTTAGAAGAAGGTTTGACTGAAGCGGATATAATAAGAGGAACACAACAAAGACTTTTTTCTAGACTTGTTTCTGCATTAACCTTGAGAGAAGCGCTTTTTCTGGCATCTTACAAGCCCGGATTAAAGAAGATATTAGATAGAAGAGGCGATTAGTAAGTAACTTCTACATTTATTCCAGCCATTGCTTCTTTTATCTCTTTTTTTGCCTCTTCTAAGCTTTCTTGAAGCTTTTTAAGCCTTTTTTCTTCTGTTGCCTTTTCTTCATTGAGGGACTCTATTTTTAAAAGCAACTCTTTTATCCCTTTTTCTATATCTTCAATGCCCGTTTCTTCGATTACTATACCTTGAATTTCCTTCTCTTTTTCTTCTATTTCCCGCATCTTATTTGTGATATCTGCGGTTTCAAGCTTGGCTTCTTTAAGTAGAACTATTAAATCTTGCCCTTTTGTTTTGCTAAAAGTGTTTCCGAAATTTTCTCTGTACTGTTTTATTAAAGTCATCTCTTTCTCAAAGATGTGATAGAAACCAGCCAGAGCCTTGAAGTCAACTATCGCCCGTAAATTAGATATTTCTTTTTCTAGCTCTTCTTTTTTGGCATTAAGATGCTCTCTTTTTTTATTTTCAGCTAGGAATTTTTCAGAGGCTTTAATTTTTTCAATCTCTTCTTCTTTTGTTTTAATCTGGCTTTTGAAATTGCTTATTTTTTCTTCTTGTTCCCCCATGTTTTTCTTAATTTCTAGCCCATTTTTCTCTAGTTCATAAAACCTTTTTATTTTTATTTCTGTTAAGGAGATTGCCTTTAATTTTTCAATTGTGCCTTTGTTTTCTTCTAAAATTCTTTTTAAACCCCTTAGGAAATTGTTTATGCTTTCTTTAACTTCGCCTAGCTCTTTGCCTATGAGGAAAGTTGCTTTCTCGAAGCTTAATCTTGATTTCCTCTCAAAATCAGAAAAAATAGAGTTTATTTTTTCTACAAATTCCTTATCTGGCTCTTCTTCTCTCTTAGTTATTTCTTTTAGGTTTTCTGCTAATTTTTCCAGTTGATAAATATAATTTTCTAAGTTCTCTTTAACCACCAGTTTTATTTTATCTTCGGCTTTCTTCCCTTCTACGTTTACTCTCTTAAGAACACTTATTTCTTTTTCTAGCTCTTCTGTAAGCTGCAGCAGCCTATCCCGGATTTCTTTTAGAAACAGCTGTTCTTGTTTTTTTGCCTCTTGTTTTTTTGCCTGAAGCCAGCCATCTAGTTTGGCAAAGCTTACGCTCTCTTTCTCTACTGGTTTGCTTTTTTTAAAAAAGTCCCAAAATCCCATTACCTACACAATAAAAAGGTATTTAAATAAGCTTTTCTTTGCCTTACAATGGAAAAAAAGATGGGTGGAATAGGCACAGTATCAATTGTTCTTATAGTGGTTGTTTTAGCCTTAATAGCAAGCAACATTTTCTTTTGGGTTTCTCTCGATAAAGCAAATAAGTCTATCACTCAATTAGCCAGTGTTTCTAAGATAGTTGAAGGAGAAGGGGCTAAAGAACTCAGGGTTTATTTTACAGAAGAGGAAAGAGAAGTAAAAGAATTTAATACCGATGAATTCTGCACTAAAATATGCAGCGATAGAAAATACGATGGTTATTCAACAGGAGAAGCTATTAATTTAGGTTCCTCTTACAAATACGAATGCAAGTGTTATATGATTGTTAGAGCAGCATAAATCTTATCTTTTTATTTTTTGAGAATCAATACCTTCTTGGGCCATCGTATCTTTGATGGCGTCGGTTATCCCTTCTATTATCCCGCCTTCCGTAACCTCTACTTCTGTTATTTCCATATCTTCTCCCTCCGCCGTCTCCAGCATCTCTGCTATCTTCATGTCTTCTAGGACCATATCCCTGGCTTCTTTGACCATACCTGGAGCTTGTTCTTCCTCTGTTATCTCCGTAGCTGCTTCTTCCACCTCTAAACCCGCTTCTTCCCTCTCTAAATCCGCCCCCGCCGCTTCTAAATCCGCTGCGCCCCCCTCTAAAGTCTCTTCTTCCAGCAGAAGCCATTCTTATCATTATTCTTGTGATAAAAGGTGTTTTTTCTTCAGCTATTTTTAATTCTTCTTCGCTATTTATTATATTGTTAAAGTTTTCATAATCGCGGCTTGCAAGAAGGTTTATTACTTTTCCTTCTTCGCCCGCTCTTGCAGTTCTGCCTATTCTATGGATATATTCTTTTGCAGTTGGAGGAAGGTCATAATTGTATATATGGCTCACGCCTTTTATGTCCAACCCTCTTGCTGCAACGTCAGTTGCTACAAGAACATGCACTTTTTCTGAATGGAAAAGTTCCATTATACGGTTTCTTTTATCTTGAGAGTAACCTCCATGTATTGGAACTGCTTCTATTCCTGCTTGGTTAAGGTTGCTAGATATAAAATCTACGTTTCTTCTGGTGTTGCAGAAAATCATTACGAGTTTTGCTTTTTCGTGCTGTAGAAGGTGGATTAATAGCGAGTATTTCATTCCATCCTGAACATCATAAAATACCTGATGCAGTTTCTTTGGGTCAACTTGCGGCTCTGCAGAAACTTCTACTGGATTTTTCATGTACCTTTGTGCCATTATTGCAATATCGCTAGATATTGTTGCGGAAAAAAGCATAGTCTGCCTGTTTTTATTGCAATGGTTAATTATCTTTTCAACATCATCTACAAACCCCATATCCAGCATCCTGTCTGCTTCGTCTAACACAAGGGTGTTTATTTTTGTAAGCTCAAAAGACCTCCTTGTTAGATGGTCTAGAATCCTTCCAGGCGTGCCTACGACGATATCCGCATACTCAAATCCCCTTATCTGATTTGTTATTGATACTCCTCCATAAACTGCTATTACGTGGAGATCTTTATACTTAGCGAAATCTAAGAGTTGGGTGGTTATCTGCTCTGCAAGCTCTCTTGTAGGAGTTAACACCAATCCTTGGATTCCATGCCCCTTTTTTATATTATTTATTAAACCTGCTGCGAATGCTAGGGTCTTTCCTGAACCAGTTGAGGCTCCAGCTATAACATCGTGCCCTTTAAGAATTAAAGGTATTGATTTTTCCTGTATTTCTGAAGGAGTTTCAAAACCCCTGTCTTCAATTGATTTGAATAAAGGGTTTTCTTTCCCAAGTAAGTTTTCAAAGGTTTCCATATCTAAAATACACCATATTTAAACAATAGAGTTAAGAAATAGCTTAAAGTATTTCTTAAACAGTTAAATAATTTAATATGCTGCTTATTTACTACCTATTGATTAAAAAAAACTGGGTTTATAAATGTATGCTCCTTTAGTTTTAGATGAAAAAAAGAAAGACAATCATTATTTTAATGAGTATGTTAGTTATTATTCTAGCCTTATTTGTAGTAATAATTTCAAAAAATAGTGAGGATAAAAAAGAAAATATAGTTATAAAATTTCAAACTGCAGAAATAAATGCAGAAGTTGCAGATACTCAAGAAAAAATAGAGAGGGGATTGATGCATAGGGAGAGTTTATGCGAAGATTGTGGCATGATTTTTGTATTTGATAAGGAAAAAGAAACTAATTTTTGGATGAAAAACACTTTGATTCCCTTAGATATAATTTTTTTGGATGAAAATAAAGAAATAGTGAATATTGCTGAAAATGCTGTGCCATGCAAAACAGAAGAATGTGCTTTGTATCCCTCGCAATTTCCTGTAAAATATGCTATAGAAGTAAATGCAGGCTTTGTTGATAAAAAGGGGATAAAACTCGGGGAGAAAGCGGAGTTTTAAAACATTCTAATTAAATTTAAATAGTATTCTTTAGTTTTCTTATTATGAACTTATTAAAAAAATGGTGGTTTTGGGCAATTTTAATAGTTGTTTTGATAGTCATTGTTGCTTTTATCTATCTGTACACTGATGGAAAAGATGGTGAAATTAACGAAGATAAATGCACTTCCCAAGGATGCGAAAAATGCGGTAACAGCTGTATACCTTGGGAACTTGCAATTAGAGCCTCTTGTTTGGCTCCCGGTGAAGAATTCGAATGCGAATGTGTTGATGAAAGATGTGTAAAGAAATAAACTGATTAAAAGCGAACTTGTTTTGCCTGTTTCCAAATCTCAAAGAAATGCTGGCGCAGGATATTTGCAAAATGAGCATTTTCTACCCATAAAATAATAACTTTCTTTTCTGTAATTCTTAATTGAACATATTTTTTATCAAAAATACTGTATCCTGCTCCCTGAATAGGATAGTGTCTTATTTTTACCCCTAATTTTGCAAATTTTTTGGCATAGGGCTTTGTTTCCTCGTTTATATCTCCAATAAAATAGAATTGGATCCCTCTTTTAATGCATTTTTTGACCATTTTTAAATTTTCAGGTCTCGCCACCCAAATATCAATAAAACCTATTGATTCTTCTTTTATCTTTGGCAAGGTTTCAACTATTTTGTTTACCATAGAATCTACTCCTTCCATGACCCAAAAAGCCTGCTCGTACATCTGATTATTAGAGATACTCTTGAATAACTCTTCTACCTCTTTACTAACTTTATCCAGATTCTTTCTCTTTTCCTCTAATCGGTCTTTAAGAACCTGTTTTAAGTTAACTAAGCTATATTTTTTCGGTTTTTCTGGCAAAAGCTGAACTATGCCTCTTCTTTGAAAATCTTCAAGAATCTCGTATATTTTATTAACCGGGACCAAGGAGTCTTCTTTAATCTCTTTTGCCGTAGCTGATTTTAATTTAGACAAAGAAAATAAAATTTTTGACTCGTAGACATTAAATCCAAACTGCATTAAGGTTTCTATATTTTTCATTTTTAGTACTGATAGCAGTCCTATATATTTAAATATTGTTATTTTAATTTTATCATTAAATAGTAAATACATTTATAGCATGAAAATGAAACCCCAATATAAACAACCTATTGCAGAAAGTAGAAGGATACCTTCCTTGAGGATAGCTGTAACTGGCGATTGCAACCTTAGATGCAGTTACTGCCCTGTTAATGGCGATAATTACTTATTGCATGGAAGAAGACTCTTAGATGAAAAAGAGTTTTCTCATATCACTTTAATGGCAAATGAAACAGGGTTTAGACATTTCAGCATAACTGGAGGGGAGCCATTAACTGTTCCTGATACAACTTTTGCTGTAGCAGAAACAATATCAAAATTCCAAAACTTAGGGTATCTTAGATTAAATACAAATGGTTTAGCTGTAAAAGATTATGCAGACAGGATAAAGGATGCAGGATTTCACCTTATTAAGATAAGCATTGATAGTCTGAGAACAGGTAAATATCAATTGCCTGGGTCTAAAGGACCTGCTGTGGATTATGTTCCAAATGTTTTAGAAGGAATTGAAGCGCTGAAAAAAAGAAACATTCCTATTAGAATTAATATGGTTGTAGGTAAATATAATACTAATGAGATAGCTGAAATGATGGATTTTTGCAAAGTTAATGAGTTAGAACTAAAATTATTTGATATTACTTATTACAGAGATGCTTTAGCAAACGACCCTCGCTTTTGGAGAGATAATTATTTTTCATTGGTGCCTCTTTCCCAAAAGCTTCAAAGAGAATTTGGAGCTCCAAAAATAGTTTATTCTGTAGGGGGTTTTGGGAATCCAATGCAAGTATTTAAGCCAGACTCTTTATCTCCTATTAGATTAAGAATCAGTGAGAATTCTGCTATGTATGATGATAGATGCCCTTCATGTCCAGATTATCTATGCCAGGATGGTTTTTGCAACTTAACTCTGACTACTGAAGGAGATTTGAAAACATGCAGGCCAGAAGGCTTAGACTCTGATTTAAGTTTAGTGAATCCTCATGGAAAATTATTTCCTGACAACATAATTAAAGAAAAATTTGATAGAGCCATAGCTTTATTTCAAGAGGTTATAGAGAAACAAAGAGGGCTTGAAGAGATAACTGAAAGTTGGAAATCGCACTAAAGAATATTTTTTTAGCCTTTTATAAATAAAGAGCACCAGCATTCCCCTTTTTCTCTCCAGGTTTTTTGGCTTTTAAAATTGCATGGGCAGACTAGCTTTTTATCAGCTTCCCTGTCTCCTAGAGTCATTCTGCATGGGCAGAATTTCAATCCTTTGTTTTTTTCGTTGGTTAAAACTCCCTGCGCAAGAAGTCTTACTGTTTCTTGATTGGGATTTAAATGGAATTTGTTGCCTTCTGGCTGCCTTGCTGTGAATTCTCTCCAGATTTTAATCTGGCTTTCTATTTCTTTTTCTCCTATTTCCATTTTTATTCCTCCAGCCACTCTTTCAATTCCTCGTAGCTACATTCTCCACAGATTGCTTTTCTTTTTTCTTTGTCAACAAAAGCAGGAACTCCTAATCCATCTCCACAGGAAGGGGTTATTATATCTCTTAAACTTCTCATTTCTTTTGCATTATCTTCGTTATTCCAGACCTCTTTTTTTTCTATTTTGAATCCCTCTTTTATCAGCCTGTCTACTACGGGCATCATGTGATGGCAGTGAGGACAAGATGCTCCGTGAAACATAATTACCATATTATCCTCATCATTTTGTCATCTCCAAAAATTCTTTTTTGTTTATTTCAACATAAGCTTCTTCTACAAAACAAGTGGGGCATATTTTAGGGGGAATTTCTCCTATATGCAAATCATTACATACATTGCATCTCCATAATTTTTTATTCCCAAGATTTTCAAGAATTACACTAACCTCGCTATTTTCTATTTTTACTGGAGAGAAGCCTTCTTCTGCAAGATTTCCAAAATGAATTTCTCCATTTTCTGATTTGAAAAATTGTTTCATGAATAACTTAAGACCTAAGTGTATTTAATTTTATGGATGATAGCTTTATTTTTCCTTCCTGCCAGTCCCTTAATATCTTCCTGGCAGTCCTATCAGTATCTACTATCCCTCCTTTTTTCAGATAGCTGAGCCTTTTCCCAAGTTCTTCAATTAGTATTTCAGAATCTCCCCCTGCCTGAATATCGTAGTAGGCTTCTAAAACTCCGGGATAGTCTCCTAATATCTTGTGCACAACCATTTCTGGCTCTTTGGTCTTGTCCCAGCTTTTTGCGCCAATTTCCGAATGCTTTATTAAATAAGCGGGGTTTTGTTTCAATCTTTCATTTATTGGAATAATGCCCGGAGTGTCAATTAGATAAATTCCTTCTGAGAGCTTTACTTTTTGTATCCCTCTTGTGAACCCTGCCTGCGAGGAGGTTTTTGCTGCGGATTTTCCTGAAAGCATATTGATTATGGAGCTCTTGCCTGTGTTTGGATAGCCAACAATTCCCAAATTTACCGCTTCGTTGCATAGCCCTTCTGATTCTTTCCTGATAAACTCTTTTAGATTGCCTTTTCCCATCTGGTTTTTGCAGGAAAAAAAGACATAAGGCTTTAATTTGTGAAGCTCTACTTCTCTGGTTATGGTATCTATATCAGCCAGGTCTGCCTTGTTTAATATGAATATAAGCTTCTTTCCAAGCTGCCTTACTCTTTTTTCAATTCTTGGGTTTCTTGTTTGTTCGATAAACCGTGCATCCAAAACCTCAAGTATTATATCTGCCCCGCAGATTAGCTTGTCTATTAGTTCAGGAATCCTATATCTGTGCATATTAGTATCATTTCTCTTGCTTTTCTTTTTTATTGAGAGTCCTTTTTCTACCATTCTATTCCTTGGGGACTACGGTTTATTAATTCTTGGGATAGATTTATAAATAATGTTTTATTAATTGTTTTATGAAAAAAGACTATAAGATGTATGGGTTTGCAGCTGCTGCGATACTGTTCATTTTTGGGATTTATTTATTGGGACATGCTGGAGCTAATTTTCTCCAGTCAGATGAAACTCCAATCGAGGAGTCTGGAACATTATTATCGGTTCAAAGTACTGCAATGATTCAACTAATCTTCGGGATTGTTATTACAGTTGTTGGTATTTTGGTTTATTTAGTATTTCTTAAAAAAAGATTTGAAGACGAAATTTAATTCTTGTAATTCTAGTTCTAAACTTACCAAAATATGAATCTTAATATTAATATTATTCCTAAAATAAGATTATAGATTCCAAACAAGTAAAATTTATCATGCCTGACAATTCTTACAAGCAACACGATAGTCAATAAGCTGGTAAGAAGAGTTATTGTAAAAGAAGTCAGCAGGACATAAAATGGCAGCGCCATATTTGATATTGCACTTGATTCCAATATTGCTGCTCCAAAAATAATGGGGATAGCCAGAATAAAAGAGAATTTGATAGCTTCATCTTTTTTTAATCCTAAAATCAAGCCAGAACCTGTTGCCATGCCGCTTCTGGATATGCCTGGAAATATTGCAAGTACCTGCGAGAGGCCTATAAAAAGTGAATCGGAAATTGAAAGCTTGGTTTTTCTTTCTTTTGCATATTTTGTAGAGTAAATAAAAACCCCGCAAACAACAAAGAATACGCCTATGAAAAACAAGTTGTTAAAAGTATCTTCCACGTATTTTTTAAGAAAGATGCCTGCAATTGCTATTGGAATTAATGAAAGAATCACTCTTGAGATATATTTCATGTCCTTGCTTGTAAAAAGCTTAATGATATCTTTCCAAAAATAAACTACCACGCTAAGTGCGCTTGCAAAATGAAGATAAACCACAAACCCCAAAAAGCCTTGCGGGTCTACATGAAGAATTTCCTTGAATATAGCTAAATGCCCTGAGCTGCTTATTGCAAACCATTCAGTTAATCCTTCGATAAAACTCAAGATTATTGCCTGTATAAACGTTACCATTTTTTACGATAGATATAGAAAAAATTGGTTTAAAAAGTTTAATGTCTATTGAAAGAGAGTAACAAAAAGATTATAGCAAGATTTATGTGTAACTTATGGAAGAAATTTTGAGCCTCCTAGGGGCTATAGTGCAGAAGATTTGATGTGGGAAGCTCGTAATGCAGCCTAGATTTTAAAAAAAGAGAGATTTATATACTACTTAATCCTGGTAAATAAATGACTAAGGGCGAATTAGAACAACGACACTTGCAAAAAGGCTGTTATGGAACATCCGAATGGTCAGAAAATTCCGGCATTTGCAGAAGATGCAAGTGGAAGGAAGATTGCGGCAAAATTGAAAAGACTAGAGCTTCAAAAATGTAATTTAATGGATTCTATCAAGCTGCTTTATAAAGTTTTTTGAGAATCATTTAGAGAGTCATCTCTTTTTCTTGATTTTTCTCCCCTCTCTTTTTCTTTTTCCTGTCTAGATTCCTCTGATTTATCTTCTTTTTTCTCCCAGCAGTCTTTACAGAAATAATTGCCCTTATCCATATACGAATCCCAAAATCTTATTTTCTTCCTACAACTACTGCAAGAGTTCATTTTTTCTTTCACTTTTTCCATAACCGGGGTATTAAGCTGCTCCTGCCAGCAATCAAAATGAAAACAGATAAACTCCAGGATTTTGCCTTTCTTCTTTATTATCATCATTACATAGGGGTCTTTTCCTTCTTCATTTATCGGCTTATCACATTTAAGGCATATTTTCATTTTATTTATAAGGCAACAGTAAGATTTAAATCTTGCTTAAGGGCAATAGTTAAGTTTAAATCTACCGAATTAGTGATTAAACAGAGGAATAAACATGGGAAAACAAAGACGAAGAAGAGCGGGAAAAGGATATAAGACTAAAAGATAAAATTTTATTTCTTTATTTTTTAATTTCAGAAGATTATCAGTTTATCCTGTCCATTTCTTCTTTAACTCTTTCATATAAGCCTTGCATTTCTTCTTTTGTTCCTGGGAGTGTCAGTTTCTTCCAAGTAGAATCTAGCTTCTCTAAAAGCCATCTTTTTGTTTTACTTTCGTCCCTGCCATTTGTAGAGTAACATATTGAAAACTGATATACCCATCTTTCAAAAATGGCAATAGCGTCTGCATTTTGAATTACTTTTGACTCTAGTGATGTAGGCCTGCGCCCCGAAATTCCGCTGTAGCTATGTTCTAAAACGCATCGAGCTATTCTTTCCCTTGATTCCCTATCAAATCCGTATTGCCATAGCTTGAGGCGGGTAT
>CAZYZS010000007.1:0-27069 GCA_964651965.1 Candidatus Woesearchaeota archaeon
AGACTCTAATAGGATAATTATTTAAACTAAGTTTTTCTAAAATATTTATGGCGAGAGAAGAGGAAATTATAAAAGAGCGCTTGAAAAAAATCGAGGAATTTGTAAAAGCGGGAATCAATCCTTATCCTCATAAATTTGAAAAGAAAAATAGTGCAGGAGAGCTGCAAAAAGAGTATAAGAAAATAAAAAATGAGGAGTTTGGAAAAAAGGCGGTTGTTGCTGGCAGGATAATGGCCATTAGAAGTTTTGGCAAACTTGTTTTTATGAAGTTACAGGATGAAACGGGAGATATTCAGCTAGTATTTGTTCCTAAAAAAGGAAAAGAGAGTGAAGAGAAAGTAAAAAAGATAACTAAAACAGTAGATGTGGGTGATATTGTTGGATGTGAAGGAAAAGTTTTCAGGACAAAGAGAGGGGAACTTTCCATAATGGCTGAAGAAATAAAGATGCTGGCTAAATCTATTAAACCGCTTCCTGAAAAATGGCACGGATTGCAAGACAAGGAAGAGAGGTATAGAAAGAGATACTTAGACTTAATTATGAACCCGGGAGTAAGAAAAGTTTTTGAAAAAAGGACTGCGATAATAGAAGCAATCAGAGAGTTTATGAAGGAAAAAGGTTTTTCTGAAGTTGAAACCCCTTTTCTTAACACTCTTTATGGGGGCGCAACTGCGCGTCCATTTGAAACCAAGCTCAATGCACTAGACATGAAACTGTATCTAGCAATTTCTCCTGAATTATACCTTAAAAGACTTATCGTTGGCGGATATGAGAAAGTTTTCACAATATCCAGGAATTTCAGGAACGAAGGAATTGACCGGTGGCATAATCCTGAATTTTCGATGATGGAAATCTATCAGGCATACGCAGATTACAACGATATGATGAATCTTTTTGAAGAAATATACGAATATGTCTGCAAAAAAGTAAATGGAAGCACAAAAGTTGAATTCAGAGGCAAAACAATTGATTTCAAAAGGCCTTGGAAAAGAACGACAATGGCCCAAGCAATTAAAGAACACGGAAAAATTGATGTAACAAAAATGAGCGAGAAAGAAGTTTTGGAGCATGTCAAAAAAAACAAAATTGAGATAAAACAAGAAACCTGGGGCTGGGCAATTCAAGGAATGTTTGAGCATTATTGCGAGGACAAAATAGAACAGCCAACTTTTATTTTAGACCATCCCTTAGAAACAACTCCCTTATGCAAAACTCACAGAAATGGAAGCGTTTTCTGCCAATTAATTGAAAGATTCGAGCCTTTCTGCATGGGTACCGAACTTGGAAATGCGTATTCGGAACTAAACGACCCTATTTCACAGAGAAAGCTTCTAGAAGAGCAGCAAAAAATGCTTAGCAAAGGAAATTTAGAGGCTAATCCGCTTGATGAGGATTTTTTAAATGCAATTGAAATAGGCATGCCCCCTACAGGCGGGCTCGGTTTAGGCATTGACAGGATGATAATGCTGTTAACTGGGCAGGATTCCATTCGGGATGTTATTTTGTTCCCTTTTATGAAAGAAAAAGAATAAAATATGGGCTAATAAAGTTTATATATTCTAAATAAGTCTTTTAATTATGGTAAATTTGATTATAAAGAGCAACATAAGAGAGGCAATAAAAGAAAAGATACCCAATGTTTCCAGCGAAGTGCCAGAAGCCTTGAATGAAAAGGTAAAGGAACTTCTGAACAAGGCAGCCGATAGGGCGCTTGCTAATGGAAGAAGGACTCTCCATGCTCGCGATTTGTAAATCCAAACAAAATGGCACGAACAAAGTTTCCCGTACTTGCTGTGTTACTGCTTATCTTTGCAATAGTATGGCTTTTAAGTGACTTAGGATATTTAATAATAAATATTCCTTGGATTCCAGTTATTTTGGCAGTCATTGCAATAGGCATGATAATAAACAGGTACAACAGATAAGTTGGCGAACAACAATCTTTATAAAGGCGGATAGTTTTTAGACATTATTAAAAGAGATGAGAGTATGAGAATGATTGATTTAAAAGAGAAGCCGAAAAATCCGACAATAATCGAAGGATTTCCGGGTTTTGGATTTGTAAGCACGATAGTAACAGAGTTCTTAATCAAACATCTTAATGCAAAAAGAATTGGAAGCATATACTCAACAAAGTTAAAGCCAATGGTAGCTATTCACAATTCTGAAATAATTGACCCTTTAGAAGTTTATTACGATAAGAAGCATAATATTGTAATTCTTAGAGCGCTAGCAAATGTCAACGGAGCAGAATGGGACATAGCCACAATACTTATTGATTTAGCTAAAAAACTAAAAGCCAAAGAGGTCATAGGGATTGAAGGGGTTGCAAGCGACAGCACAGATGCAAAAACAAAAGCCTACTATTTTACTAATCTAAAAGGCAAGAAGTTTGACGGCATGAAGGTTGATAACTTTAAAAATGGAGTAGTAGTAGGGGTTACAGGAGTTTTATTGTTAAAAGAAAAGGAAATTCCATTAAGCTGTATTTTTGTTGAAGCTGACCCGACGCTCCCTGATTCAAGGGCGGCTGGAGAGGTTGTTAAGGTTCTTGACAGCTATCTCAGCTTGAAAGTAGATTATAAGCCATTAATAAAAGCTGCAGAGGAATTCGAAGGCAAATTAAAGCATTTAATGGGTGTTGCAAACAAAGCAGAGAAGAAAAAGCAGGAAAAAGAAATAGGGTATTTGGGATAAATTTTTAAATATATTTTTCTACTGAACTTTATGGGAAACAAAGAAAAAGGGGCAAATGCCGAAAGAGAGTTGTATCAGATGTTTGTTGACAATAATTTTAGGGCTGTTAGGGTAGCTGGCTCAGGAACAATGGAAAACGCAGACTGCGACTTAATAGCTGGAAACATTAAAGGAAATAGATATTGCATAGAAGCAAAATCAAGCAAAAAGGCAATCAAGTATATTACAAAAGATCAAATTGGTAGATTTGTTACTTTCTCTGAAATATTTAAGCTAAAGCCAGTAGTAGCTGTTCGTTTTAACAGGTTAGGCTGGTTTTTTATAAATCCTAAAGATTTAAAAGACAGCGGGAAAAATTGGGTAGTAGATTTAGAAATCTGCCAAAAAAAGGGCAAGAAATTCAGCCAGTTTTTCGGAGAGAAGATAAAAAAAGAAGCAGAAATGCAAAAGGATATTGTTTTAAAAGATGAAGAACTGCATGAATTGATTAAAGAAGATTATGAAACCGAAGAAATCTAATTACTTCTCTAAAGCCTTATATCTGATTCTTTAACTGTTTTGGAATGCTGGTCAAGTTCTCCTTTTTCCAGGCAGTCAAAACAAGTATGTATTGAATCTCCTTCTTTTACAATGCCGGTACCCCTACATTTGGGGCAATTTTTATCTGCCATTTTAATATATTTATGTAAAATTAAAGAAAACTGGTCTATTTATAGACTTGTATAGTCGCATAACTAAGTTTATATATAACTTATTCGTTTAATTAATATGTGGCACATTCCATCGGTTTATGAAAGAAAAGGAGAAAGGGCGCCTACAAGAGGGACAGATTTAACCAGACTCGGCGAGTTAGTGGATGAGAAAAAAAGAGCATACATTAGAAATGCTCCACTTAGAACGTTACCAGATACTACATTAGTACAAGATTCACCTTTAGAGACTGGAAAATTTCTTTTGATTAGAGCTATAACAAGCTTGCGGGAAGTTTTGATGGCTAATTATTTTCCTATTATTGATCCATATAATCGCTAATAATATTTAAAATGGTATGGTATGATCCCTTTGATCGGATAGAAAGAGCAAAAGGATATTTTTCTAGAGGAAAAACTCTAGAAATTGCAGGATTAGACGAGGGGTTAAGAGCATATCTAATGGGGCACAGAAAATTAATGAGAGATGTCTATGTAATGACTCATGACCCTGCACAAAGAGAAGCTAGAGATCTCAGAAGTTTAACAGCAAAGATTCAAGGAGTGATGGGGCTTTATGAAAGAAGCAGGAGGGGAAGAGCAGATAATCTAGTCCTTTGTGGATCAAGACTAAATAGACGCCCTACTTCTGTTAGTTAAATTTATATCTTCTTTTTCTTTATAGTTTTATGAGAGAAGCATTGTTTTACAAGAAGTTAAAAGATGGAAGTGTGCAATGCCAGTTATGCCCGCATTTTTGTGTTTTAAAAGAAAAGGAAAGGGGAAAATGCGGAGTAAGGGAGAATCGGGATGGAAAATTAGTAAGCTTAGCTTATGGTAGGCCTTGCTCGCTTGCAATTGACCCTATTGAAAAAAAGCCGTTTTATCATTTTCTTCCTGGAGAAGCTGCTTTAAGCCTTGCAACTGTTGGCTGCAATTTAAAATGCAAATTCTGTCAAAACAGCGAGATAAGCCAGGCAAGGCCAGAAGAAGTGCCTTTTAAAGAGATAAAGCCAGAAGAAATAGTCGAAATGGCTAAAAAGCAAGGAACAAAGATAATTGCCTATACTTATACTGAACCAACGATATTCTACGAGTATATGTTAGAAACAGCTAAACTAGCTAAAAAAGCTGGGATAAAAAATGTTATTGTAAGTAACGGATTCATAAATCCTGTGCCATTAAAAAAACTATGCAAGTATATTGATGGAGCAAATATTGATTTGAAAAGCATTGAAGATAAATTTTACAGAGAGGTTTGTGAAGCGAGGGTGAAGCCGATTCTTGAAACATTAAAAATACTAAAAAAAGAAAAAATCTGGACAGAAATTACTAATCTGATTATTCCAACTTTAAATGATTCTGAAGGAGGAATTAAAAAACTAGTTGAA
This sequence comes from Candidatus Woesearchaeota archaeon, assembly GCA_964651965.1. Lineage (GTDB taxonomy): Archaea > Nanobdellota > Nanobdellia > Pacearchaeales > GW2011-AR1 > MFWN01. The sequence goes on from CAZYZS010000007.1 coordinate 4,778, forward strand.
TGGGTTAAAGAAAATTTGGGCAAAGAAACTGTCTTGCATTTCACTGCATTTTATCCTTGTCATAAACTGCTAGGACTATCACCAACGCCTATTGAAACATTGAAAAAAGCAAGAAAAATAGCTTTAGACAGGGGAATAAAGTATGTCTATACTGGAAATTTGCCAGATGAGGAGGGAAATAACACTTTCTGCCCTAAATGCAACAAAATGCTGATACAGAGAAGATTATTTTCTATTACAGAAAATAATTTAAACAAAGGAAAATGTCCTAAATGTCATGAAAAAATTGATGGTGTTTGGAATTAGCCTGCTTTCAGTTATTTTACTTGCTAACTTCTCTTTTGCCATAAGAATTAATGAAGTAGAATCAAATCCAGAGGGTTCTGATGCGAAAAATGAGTGGGTAGAGCTGTATTCTGAAAGCGAGATTGATTTAAATGGATGGCAGATTGTCAATAGCGACCAACAAAGCAAAGAGCTAGAGGGGGTTTTTCAAGGATATTTTATAATAAATTTTAGCACTCAATGGCTAGACAACAGCGAGGAATCGCTAAGCCTCTATCACGGATCTGTATTAATGGACTCTGTAACTTCTTTGCAAGATAGCTATAATGATAACCGAACCTGGCAGTATTGTGATGGGGATTGGAGCTTCTTGGATTCTTCTAAAAACCAAAAAAATGATTGCGAAGAAGAAGAAAACAATAATAGTCAGGAAAACAATAATCAGGAAAACAATAACACTACAGAGCCAAAAAAAGGAAAAATTTCCGTAGAGCTAGAGAATACTGAGGAAGATATTCAAAACGGAGAGGATTTTGAGATAGACGCGCTGGCTTCTAATTTAGAAGATAAAGAATATGATATCCGGCTTTATGTTTATGATAAAGATGGGAATATAATCTCGGAGATATATGATGATAAAGAGGACAAATGGAAATCTGGAACTTACTTTGTAACTGAGTTTTTTCAAGGTCCTGGAAATCAAACAGAGACAGCTAAATTGAGGATTAGGGAAAATTACGCAGATTTTAAAGGGGAAGCCAGCATAAGAATAAGGATAAGGGCTACGGGAACTTCTCCTATAATCGCAGAAAGAGCGTATCCTATTGATATACTAGAAAAGAAAGAGGACTCTACTACAGAAGAAGAAAGTACAACTGATGAACAGGAATCTAAAGAAAACAACGAAGATAACCGCATAGAGCAAGAATCATCAGAGATCGCTGGAAATATAATTAAATTGGGCAACAGAGAGGCGGCAAAAGAGAAAGCAAATGAAACAATAGAAGAAGGAAAAATTTTATACGAATCCAGCAATGAAAAAATAAAAAAGTACTCCATGTATGGGCTTAATCTTGTTCTTGTAGTAATAATAGTCTTCTTACTAATAAGCTTTAAAAAGAAACAAAACCAAGACTAAAGATGGTTGAAATAAAGACTATCCTGATTTTTGAACTGCTTGGCAGACCTCCAGAACACTTAAAAGAAACTCTATCGGGATTAATTGATAAGGTTGCTAAAGATGAAGGGGTAAAAATTGTCGAGAGAAAGATAAGCGAGCCAAAGAAGGTTGAAAAGGCGCAGCAAGATTTGTACACTACTTTTGCTGAAGTGGGGGCAGATTTCCGCGATTTGAAAAGTTTAATGAGCGTTGCTTTTGCTTATATGCCCTCCCACATCGAAATTCTTTCCCCTGCAGAACTTAACATGAAAAATTTTGAGTTGAATAGTTTCATGAACGACCTAGTGCTAAAGATGCACCAATACGATGAATTAGCTAAAAGCCTAGTAATAGAAAGACATATACTTCAGAGCAAGCTTCAGGAAAAAATGAATGCAGAACAAAAAGATATGCCAACAGAGACAAAGGAAAAATCAACTGTGAAAAAAGGCAGAAAAAAGAAAAAATCAGCTTAGATTTTTGACAAAGTTCCTCGAACTTCGGTGCTGGGCGGAGGAGAAGAGGGTGGAGCCATTCTTTCTTGAAATTTCTGCTCTCTTTTTTTAAGAAAATCTGTAACGTGCATTTGTTTTTTCTTCATATATATTGAACCTCCTACTAAAGCACCAATTAAAACAACTATTAAGATTACTCCATAAATCCAAGAGCTGCCGCCATCTGAAGATTTAATGCAAAGCCCTAGGCAACAAGAACCTTCAGTGGAAGGGACCTCTGCAACGTTGCATTCTTCTTTTTCTAAACACTGAACTCCTTTTAATTCTGCGCAGCTTTTTTGTTCACCATAACCAGAAGAGCCGTTGCTCTTGTTTACAAAGGAAGTTATCTCAGAACGGTTTTCAGTTACCATTATCTTTAAATCCATCTCAGTTGTAAAGTTAGAAGAAGAGGCTATTATTTTTCCTGTAAAATTTCCGGTTTTCCCTGAGCTGAGTGTCAAATTGACGAATTGCTTTTCTCTTGATTCTAAAAGAGAGATATACCCGGGATTTAGTTCAACTGAAAAAGAAGAATTAGTGCTTAAGTTTATATTGGTTATGTTTTTAAACCCAAAATTAACAAGAGCTACAACAATAGAGAGCTTGCTGTCTTTTAAGATGGCTGTTTCAATCTCTAAGGGATTAAATCTAAAATCTGGCGCTTCTTCAATCAAATTGGATTGGTTTGGAAAAATGAGAACTGGGATGTTATAAGAAAGAAGGGAGATATTTGTTTCGGTATAGTTAGTAACATTGGATATTGAAAAGTAGATTTTTTTCTCTTTTTCTCCGGTCAAGTCTATTGTTTGCTTTCCCCCTAGGAAACTAACATCCAGAGACCTGCTTTCTTGAGATTCTACTATAATGTAAAAATCGTCTTTTGCAACAACAAAACCCGGATTTATTGTTAAATAGGATTCGTTGCCTTTTTGTATCCTAAAATCCTTAACTATATCCTTTTCAAGCACCATATCGTTTTCTTCGTATCTCACATCTTCTATAGCTATGGTATAATTGCCTTCTTTAGAAGGAAGCAAGGCATAAAGAAGATAGTTATCGCCCAGTTTTAATATATCATATTCTATAGGCACATTTCTTTCTCTGTAAAAATGAATGTTCTCTGGACCAAGGGCAGTAAGGAAATTCCCTTCAATTTCTGCCTGAAGGGTCTCAGATGGCTGATAAACCTCTTTGCTTAGCTTAATCTCTGCAGCAGAAGCTAAAGAAATTATTAATAGAAAAACTAAAATAAACGCAGCTCCTTCTTTTTTCATTAATACTAAATAGAAAGAAGATTAATAAATCTTTATGTTCTTCTGCTGGAATAATCCTGTTGGCTGTGAAGCCTTGCTCTTCCTTGGTACTTTCTTGTTTTTTCTTCATTCATGCTTCCTTTTGGAAGGGCTGTAATAACTTTAGAAGTCTGGTTGTTGATCACAACTTCAAAAACATCCCCGTCTAGATTTACTGTGCCTTTCGAAGTAGAATCTTCAAAACTTGCTTCTGCTGTAAAGTTGCCCTTAGAAATTTCCTGCTCTAATCTTCTTAAAAGACTATCGGAATGTTCTGCATTGTATCTTTCTTCAAGACGTTTGGAAGCATGACGTTTCATAAGCATTAAGAAGAAAAAGAGTTAATAAAGTTTTACTTGCTCATTGCCCTTAGTTTCTTTAGTGTTTCTTCGAGTTCTTTGTCTGTTTTTCCAGCAGGTTTTGCAGCTGGTTTGCCAACTGGCCTTCTAGGCTGAAGCTGCGGCATCGGCCTGCTTGGCTGCGGCCTTGGCGGCATTTGCTGGCCCGGCCTTGGGACTATCATGCGCTGCATAGGCCTTCCTGGAGCCTGTGGTGGAAGAGTTGGAGGGAATCTCCTTCCAGGAGGACCTGGTGGCGGAGCGCCTTTCCCGCGCTTCATTTTGTTCTGAATCTCAAAAATAAAGGCTCTTAACCTGTTCCTGAAAACGATTCCTAAGGCAACAAGTATTATTAATATTATTAACAACCATATCCACCAATAACTCGGCTTAGGAGGGCTATATTTGCAGCATATCTTGGTCGAACCTTCTTCACAATCCAAATTTACTTCTGTTTCATCTTCGTAACAGGAGCTTCTGCAGGTGTTATTGGCTTTTTCACACTCAGACTTTTCTGGCGGCTTTGGAACAGCACAAGTGCCTTTGCAGCATTTGGATGCAGAATCTGAGGCTGCTATGTAACTGCCAGAACATTTCTCATCTCCTTCGCAAATCTCCCCGCCTTTTTCAGTGCAGGTTTCTTCTGGAGGTTCTACTTTGCAGCAAACCTTTCCTGTGCTTGCCTTGCATGGGAGGTTGACTGTATCTGTAGACTCGCATTTTGTTTGAGCAACACAGAAATAATCGCTATCTTCACAATAATCTATTGGGCCGATACCTCCGCCTATATCTCTTGGCCAGGCAGCATAGAGTATAAAAGCTGTATCCCTTACACTGCTTCTCCAGCAGCCGTCATCTCCTTGCACCTCTAGAAGATACTCTTTCGCGGAAGTTAATTGTTCTGCATCAAGCCCCTTTAAAGAATGCATAGCAAGAGCAGTATCATAAAATTGGTTATAAGGAGAATCTGTTATTTTCCAGTATCTATTAGCCTGGAGCTCAATAATTTGAGAGAAAAATTCATCGTATTCTGTTAGAATGTACAAGAAGGCGGAAGGGAAATATTTTTCGTTTTCTTCAGCCATTGCAATTAAATAAGGAAGATAAGGTGAGACATCATGCCCGGTTTCTGCTAGAGCCATAGCTGCCCATAAACTGCCCTCGTAATTGCAACCTGTGCCGAAGCACAAAGCATTGACTTTTTCTTCTGTTTTGCCTTGAGAGGAACCAAAATTAGTTTTACTTGAAACATAAATTGTTGAGCCGGTTTTCTTCTTATATAACAAGGCAGTTACAAAGTCTTTATCACAGGAGATTGTAAAGTTATCTTCGTAACAATCCCCGTCTATTTTAAGCCAGTAACCTCCTGCATCTACAGAAAGGCAACTACCAGCTGAGCCGCTAATTTTTTTATCGCTTTTTACAGTTACTTCATAAGACTTGTCCTTATAAGATATAGAGCATTTGGTTTCTTCTGTGGAATCGATTTCCAGGTACCATATCAAATCCTTGGGAGTTTCTGCTTGCTCGATAAGCCAACTCTCTGCTTTATCTGTATCTCGACTGTTCCTCCTTAACGCTAAAACAGACAATGCAGTGTCTCTTACGTTACAGCCAGAATCGGGCCAACACTCTTCATCCTGGCTGCTTTCGACTAGTCCAGAAATACAACTTCCGGTAGCCATGGAAGTAAATGCTTTTTCCTCGACAGATAATTGGTCGCATTTATCCTTTACTAAATTGTTAAGGCAATCATAGGCTTTAGTTACTTTTGCATCCTCTGCTACGGCAAGACATGCTGATAAGACTAAGAATACCCCTAAGAATATTACAATACCTTCTTTTTTCATAGTTGGTTAAGGAAAATGCTATTTTTAATCCTTTCGTTTTGGTTTTGAATTGCCCTGCCCTTTTATCAACAGGAAATTTTTCTTTATTGCATAGTTAACAGGGTTTTTTATGTATCTACAGAATCCATCTGGCTTGCATACTGCCAGGTCTTTATAATGGGGCTTATCACAGTTGGGGGGGAGAACTGCTTTTTGCCTGCTGTGCCAATTTAGCTGGCTTCTTACGTAGCCTTCTTTCAGCGGCTTATAGTTAGTCTTATTCCACTCCTCAATTCTTTTTTCAATTTCCTCTGGGCTTAATTTCAGAGATTTGAAAAAATTAAAAAGGATGAAAAGAGCTCTTTTCCTCCCGTCTTGTTTCAATCCTTTTAGAATTTCAGTTATGCACGGAGGATACAAATTAGGGGTTAAGTCTTTTATAACTATCTCCTTAAAGTCTGCTGGTTCTGTCTTTTTCTTGGAATCCTGTTCTCTTTCTTTTTCTTTTCCCCAGTCAATCGCCTGAATCAATAACTCTCTTGCTTCTTCTTCCCTGGCATTTGGTAAAAAATCCTTGACAACCACTTTTAATGGATTAGCATCTTTAACCTGGAACTCTTTTATTTTTTTCTTGTCAATAACTACAGAGGAAAGAGAAGTTTTTTCGTGGAGGGAATTGTGCAACAAAATGCTGTTTCCCCCAACAAAATTTTCATCTTTTTCAACAGAGATATCATAAACATACTCTTTCCTTGATTTGACCTTCCTTATCGATTTTACTTCTAAAAAAGTAGAATCTCCTTCTATTAGTCTTAAAATCTTATTGTTTGGCCTTAAATTTCTGATAAACTTGGCGTTTCTTCTTAAAACCTTATTTTTTGCATACTGGTTTTTCCATCTTGAATCTCGTATAAATCTGTCTAAATTAAGTTCTTTAATTGGAAACCGGTTTACTAAAGATTCTTTAGATACCTTGGAGAATGAATCGAATCCTAGTTTTTTTACATCTTCTTTTCCTTGTACGATAACTACATAAGATCCATTTTTGCCTTTTGAAAATCTGGTGATTTTTCTCTTAGCTAAAGAGTATCCTATCCCAAGAGAACCCAATAAAAAGCATAAGTCCTCTTTCAATCTTTTGCTCACAGTAGACATAATTATTTTAGACCCTCTTTTTTCCAAATGCCCGTCTCCTTTTATGTAGGCATTTAAAAACTCTATTTTTAACGCTTCGCTTACGCCCCATACTATAGAGGGAACTCTTTTTGCCCTGGAAGTACTTCCACATTTAAATAATGACTTAATAACTAGGCTAAAGATAGTTGATTGAGTTACAATCTGGGTTGCTGTTTTATGCGGCTTTTCTATGCAGGGATTCAATCCAAGACGTTTAAGTATAACCATTGAGTCATTAATAAGTTCTTTTTCATGAGCCCCGAAAGAAAGGACTACTCTCCCTCGAGAATCGCAATTACCTTCTGAAGCGTAGTACCCCAAGAGCCTCATAAGAGATTTATCTATTTTCAAATTAGCGGCGAATCCCAAAGAGGCCCCTCCATGTTTAAGAAACTTAATCCTTGAATTCACAAAATGATTCTTAAAGCTTTTGTTTTTTTTGACCAGTAGCCCATAAATATCCAAGGGAAGAATGTTATAAACCTTCCAATTATAGGCGTTCCTTTGTTTTTTGTCCTGGATAGTCAGGGTGTTATAAACCTCGTCAAAAACGAGTTTATTAAAATTGTATACAAAAATGTTTTTCTGCGCTTTATCATCGAATACGCCTATAAACTCTTCTGGAAGACAAAGATTCTCCAGGTTGCTTTTTGGAAAGTTTAGTTTTCTTAAACAAACTAGATAGTCTTTCTTTTTTAATTCATTCCCTTTTATTAACTCTATTTTGCCTTTCCTGAGCACGAAAAGAGAATGCCCAGAAGTTACTTTGACTCTTCTCCCCGTCTCTAGCTCTACGGAATACAAATCTTCATCAATCTTATGGCGTATAACTTCTTTTATCTTATTAAACTTTGTTTTATTTTTTTTAATATTTAAAGAGAGAGTCTCATAGCCCAAATCTGAAATATCCTTAACCTGGAGTTCTTTTTTACCTGCAAAAAAACTATCTACAAAATTTCCAATCTCTAAGGAGAAGATCTTTTTCTTTCTTTTTACTAAAATCGGCTCACTAAAATCCACAGAATAAGGCATTCTGAATAAGTGGCGAGGAGAAACTAACACTACATCCACTCCCAATACCTTGAATAGGTCTATAGAAGACCTAAAGTTATCTGGGTTATGAACTGAGTCTATATTGCAATTTTTGCACTTGTAGAACTCTTTCCTAGTTTTCTCCACCATTTCTATCCTGCAATCAGGGCATTTCTTTTTTTTAGGCTCTCCAACCACTTCAGAAGATTCTTCCCTCTTGCATTTTGGGCAGAGCAGAACAACCCGTGAAAACTCTTCAGATATTTTTTTGCATTTCAAGCAGATTGTCCCTTTCTCTAGCTTAGAAGTGAACTTTGTTTCTTCTTTCTCCATCTCTTCCTGTAATATGGGCCTAGCCACTTCTGTCAAATATTGGCAGATTAATCTTGGGAACTTAGGAAACATATCTTTTGTCTTCTGTCCGTATACTTCTTTGGGAAAAGCACTCCATGGAACAATAATATGGAATCCTTTCCCCCCGCTGAACTTCACCCCCACACTCTCTATGCCATGAAACTCCATCGCCTTTATCAGCGAAGCTGCAGCCATCTTGCTGTATTCTAGGTATTTACAATCTATATCGATAAGAAGATCCCACCCCCCTCTTAAATCATTAAGCTGTTCTTCTGTCATTTCTGTTGAGATAGCTAATGGATCTTTCCAGAGCTCTTCTGAACAATGAAAAGAGGTTGCGCCTTTGCTAATCAAAGAGATTATATCGGACTCGTACTGAAAAGAATCTGGCCTTTTTCCAAAGCCCTCCATCATGTAACTGGGAACAGTTTCCCTGTTTTTAGAAAAGTTATAAAGTGCTTTTTTTATATCTGAACGTGAATAATAAGCAAAAGCGACGGCCCTTATTCGCTCCTCTTTTAAACTTTTTTCTTCCATTATTAATCTCCTTGAAGGAGTAGTAAATATTATATGCTTAACTTTAAATAATTAAGTATAATCCAGTATAACAATCTTTAAAAATTAATTTTAGATTATATAAGAAATTTAAAGAGATAAAAGAGAACATGCTACTTAAATTAGACGAACCCAAGATTTTATCAGATATAATATCTATAATATCCGAGTTGGTACTAGAAGTAAGAATAAAAGTTAATAAACAAGGGATGTCGATTGTGGCAATAGATCCTGCAAACGTAGCCCTCGTTTCTTTTAAACTGCCAAAAGAGGCTTTTTCTCAGCTAGAAGTGGAAGAAGAAGTGGTGGGTGTTAGCTTAGACAACTTAAAGTCTATACTAAAAAGGTCGCGGCCTGGAAGTTCGCTGATTTTTCAGACAGAGGATAACACTTTAAGAATAGAACTGCAGGACAAAATAAAAAGAGAGTTCAAGCTTAGCCTTATCGACATAGAAACAGAGGAAAAAACAATGCCTAACCTTGAGTTTGCCAGTAAGATAGAAATGCCCGGTATAGATCTGTCAGAATCTATAGAAGACTGCAGCATAGTGGCTGATGCTTGCACTTTCGTGGCAAAGTCCAACAAGTTCGCAATTGAGGCAAAAGGTTCCCTTAATTCTGCTAAATCAGAATTCTCCTCTGACGAAATAAAAATAGAAATAAAGCCAGGAGAAGAAAATACAGAAATCAGGGGAAGATACAGCCTGGAATACCTACAGAAGTTCATCAAAGCTTCAAAAATAACTGAGAAAGCGATAATTAACTTCTCTAACAACTATCCATTAAAACTGGAGTTTAAAACCCCTAGAATGGAGCTTGCTTTTGTCCTCGCACCAAGGGTAGAGACCGAGGATTAGCGATTTAGTCTAGCTGATTGTATTACTTGAGATCGCTAATCCGAGTAGAGGATTGATTTTTTCTTAAATTTTTATCCTAAATTTTTTCTCGAAAAATCCCCAAAAACCAAAACATTTATAAAGTATTATGAATAGTCATAGTTAAATACATTACAATAAACACTATATCATACGTTATAATAGACACTATAAAATACATTATAATAAACACTACAATAAACACTACAATAAACACTACAATAAACATCATATAACACGTTATATAAAACGTTATATAATACATTACAATAAACATCATTATAAACATAATATTATACTTATGAAAAGAGGTAAGTAAATACTTATGAATGTTCATAGCAAGAAGATATTTGATTTCTTAAAGAAAGAAAGAGTGATTACTAGCTCAGAGCTTGCAAAGTATCTCGGAGTGAGCTGGAATACTGCTGAAAAATACCTATTGGAAATGGTTATTGAAGGTTATATTGAAAAAATTAAAAAGGAGGGAGTGAATCTATGGGTAGAAAAGACGTGAATCTAGGAAAATGGGCTTATGTGACTGTTTTAGTGATTGCAGCAATACTGGTGATAACTGTTTTATGTAGTGTTGAAGCTGCAAATCCCGCGGGACCTGATACTCTGGAGGTTATAAGGAACGTAACAAAGAACACAACTACAACAAAAATGTTAAATGTTTCAGGAGGGAGGGTTGTTACTTTGGAGATCAATGCAACAGTCCAAGATGTCAGATGGAAGGCCTTTGTTGGAAACGTTAGTGGCAAGTTTACGTTGATGGACCCTGAAGGCGCTGTTGTCTTTGATTGGTCTATAGCTTCAATGACTGGAAGAATTTATGCCACAGCAAACTCTACTGCGCTATCCTGGAGCGGTGTTAATTGCTCCAATACAACAACTTTAGAAGCAGAGAATGTAAGAATGAACCACACTAGATCAGACGATAATATAACAAAAACATTTAATTTATCTGGGAATGGAACTCATGACGAATTTTATGTCGCAAACAGACAAATGCCTGCAAACACCTGCCCTACGTTGAATACTTACAATAACAGCCTTGCTCAAGACAGTATTTTTGAGGAAGTAGCTTTATACGACGGGAGCAACACAATTTATGCTGCGCTGCTAGAACAAGATATGACTGGTTATAATAACTACAAGTATGATTTTCAGATGATTGTGCCAGAAATAGGCTTATCAGATTTCAGTGGAGCCACGGCCTATTATATATATGTTGAAATTGGAACTTAAAATGGAACTTAAATCAAAAAATTCGAACTCGCGTTTGTATTTCAATACAAACAATAATTTACTTAAATACAAACGCTCGCAAGTAGCAATATTTATCATAATTGCAATACTATTAGTTGCGGCAATAGTAATTGTCTATCTGCTCTGGAAGCCCCCAACAACACGACCAGATGTTTCTGACCCTGAGTTGTATATAAAAGAATGCATGAAAGATAGCGTTAAAGAAGCTGTAAGTATTCTGCCAAAACAAGGAGGTTCTATCAAGCCGGAACTTACAATTATGTACAAAGGGGATAATTTTACTTATCTATGCTATAATCAAGGATTTTACAATCCCTGCATAAATCAGAGGCCCCTCTTAATAGAATACGAAGAAAAAGAGATAGGCGATTACATAGAAGAGGAGGTTAACAAGTGCTTCACTGACCTAAAAGATGGACTGGAGGGCAAGGGTTATGATGTTTATATGGGCGACATGAAGATTAAAACTGAACTTCAATCCAAAAGAGTGATTGTAGATGCAGAGAGAAAACTTACTATCACAAAAGGCGGAGCAACTAAAAGCTTCAATGGATTTGAAGTAAAAGTAGCAACTCCTTTGTACGAATTATCAGAGATTGCAATGGAAATTGTAAACCAAGAAGCACAATTCTGCAATTTTGAAAATCTTGGATTTATGATTATCTACCCTGCATATGACATAAGAAAAGACAACGTGGATGGGAGCCTTCTTTATAAAGTAAAAGAGTTGGAATCACAACAGGAATTTAAATTTGCTGTAAGAGGATGCGTAATGCCTGCTGGACTATGATAAACAAAGAAAAAATAATTGAGCTTAAAAAAGAGAATTTAATTAGTGAAAAAGGAGCATTAAGTTACTTGCAGATAATTATCTTAGTTATAGGCACGTTTGCTTTTGCTTATCTTATTGGTTCTGCATTCAAGGTAGTTTCTGCTCAGGAAGGGATAGAGATTAAGGGACTGGCTTGTTGCGAAAAAACAAAAGAAGGGGCTTACTGCCAATATAGCTTAGAAGAAAACTGCAATAAAGACTTTAAAGTTGCTCCAACCCAGTGTGAATATGTAGACTATTGCAAGCAGGGTTGCTGCTACAGCACAAAAACCGGGTGGTGCAACAAAGCAACTCCTCAATTGCTATGCAATGACAAATGGGTAGAAGACAAAGATTGCAATATTAAAGAATGTTCTAGAGGATGCTGTGTAATTGGAAGAAATGCTATATTCACAACAGAAAGGAATTGTGAGGTAAAAACCAGCTTTTTTGGCTTGGCTAAAGATTTCAGGCCCGAAGTCAAAACCGAGCTAGAGTGCATATTCTTAGCTGAAAAAGATGATGAGGGGGCGTGTGTTTATGGGGAAAGCTGCGTCATAGACACTCGAGAGAACTGTAAGAATAAAGGAGGGGATTTTAACAAAGGCAAATACTGCTCTGATGAATCTCTAGGCACAGAATGCAAGGCACATGAGAGAGCAGGATGTTTTGAGCAGAAAGTTTATTGGTATGATTCTTGCGGTAACAGAGAAGAGGTTAAAGAAGAGTGCTCAATATTTGCAGGAACAATGTGCGGATTAGTGGGAACAGAATACAAATGCAAAAGCCTTAGTTGTGGAGTTACAATAGATGGAAAGCAGGTTACAAAGAAAAACGGGGAGAGCTGGTGCGAATATGAAGGAACAATTGGGCAGGGAAGAGATGTTGCTGGAAGCAGGCATATAAGACATCTTTGTTTTATGGGAGAAGAAAGAATAGAGCCTTGCCAGGATTATAGAAATCAAATATGTGTCCAGTCAGACACACCTATAAATGACAGCAAAGAAGTTTTTACAGAAGCTGCCTGCAGGATAAACAACTGGAGAGTTTGCTTAAATTATAATACAGAAGGCGCGGAAAAAATGCAGGAAAAATGCAGTATAAATCCTGATTGTTTTGTAAAAGAGGTTATTGTTGATGAATATTTTAGATTCCCATTCTGTGCGCCCGAGTATCCTCCTGGATTTGACATGACAAGCGAAGTAGGCGGGAAGAGTGCAGAAGCTGTATGCGCCCTTGGAAATCAACAGTGCACTGTAACTTATGTAAAGGAAATTGATGGAGATTGGGATTGTATGGCTAATTGCAAATGCAAAGAAAAACATGACGGAATATTATTTACACAACAAATGAATGCACTATGTGCCTCCTTAGGAGATTGCGGAGCAAAAGCGAACATAGCCGGAGAAGTCACAGATGATGGATACTCTCTTGCAGGAGGACCTACCAGATTAACATCAGATGATTTGGCAGTATACAAAACCTTTGCCAAGACAATCCCTGGGCAAAAAGCCCAGCCTGGAAATTTCTCTTCTTTATTTATGTCAACTGCCATAGGAGGTTATGATTATGAAGCGGAAAATGGGGATTGGGCTGCTGGTGGGGCATTAGGCGGGGGGGCGTTGGGTTTTGCGGGAGTGGCGCTTGGTGCCTCAAGTTCTATAGGCAGCGCAGTAGCGGGATTGCCGATTATTGGAGAGGTTGTAAAGGGGGCTTTCAATATTTTGGGGATGTCTACCGTGGTTAAATCGGCATGGACTGGCCAAACAGCACTTACTTATGGTGGAACTTTTGGGAGTACGGGAGCATTTTTTAATGGTTTAGGTGCAGGGATTGGTGCAGCAGCAGGAAGCATGTTAGCTATGTATTTATTTGGAGACGATCTTCCTCCGGGAGCTGCGTTGTTTACTTCGATAGTATCTTCAACAGTCGGAACAATTGTTGCTCTTCAAACTACCGTCGTGTCTAGTACATCACAGATTGTTGCATTTGCACAACTAGCTTTCGCCGCATTTATCTGGGCATTTATTATAGCTATAATTATAATTGTTATATTAGAATTAATTGGTGTTGGAGACACCAAAGAGAAAGTTGTGACATTTAACTGCCTGCCTTGGCAGCCGCCTATTGGTGGAGAGAACTGTGAGAAGTGCAACGACATGGTTGGATGTTCTGACTATATGTGCAAATCACTTGGACAGCAGTGCGGCATTATCAATAAAGGGACAGAAAGCCAGAAATGTGTTAATATTGCTCCGCAAGATGCTTCATCTCCTAGGATAACTCCTTTGTATGGAACAATGACTGCTGGTTTTGAATACAGGAACGTTAAAGAAGGAGTTGGATTTGAACTCAAGGAAGTTGGTGGAGATTGTCTCCCTGAATTTACAAATGTGTTGTTTGGGATACAGACAGACAAGCCTGCGCAATGCATAATTGGAGGAAGCCCGCTCCAGACTTTTGACCAGATGAAAGAAAGTGGCGGTTATTTTGGAGGGAGCAACTTGTATCTAGAGAATCACACTAATATCCTGGCTATTCCTAGCCTAGAAGTGCTTGCAAGAGAATATAATCTTACACCAGTAGAAGTCAAGAAATTAGGGGAACTGAATCTTTATGTCAAGTGCAGAGGAGTCAATGGCAAAGAGAACGATGCAGCTTATGTAATTAAAAGCTGTGTTAAAGAAGGGCCTGACTTAACTAAACCTTACATAGCTCATGTGAGCCCTCCAAATCTCAGCTATATTGCAGTTAATGCTAGCAAGATAAATGCAACTTTCTATGTAAACGAGCCTGCTAATTGCAAGTATAGCTTAGGGGAGAGTACATATGAAAATATGGGGAACAGCATGGAGTGCAAAACAGGACTACAGGCAAGAGGCAAATATGGATGGCCGTGCAACACTAATCTGAATGTCTCCTCTGTTACTAAGTTTTATGTAAGATGCCAAGATGTAAGCACAAATAACAATACAATGACTGAAAGCTATATCTATGAATTGCAGAGAAGCGCATCAGAATTAAGAATAATACTTATTGACCCTGAAAATGGAGAGATTATAAGAGCACAAAGCGAGCCAACTAGTGTAAATTTAGAGGTCACTACAGCAGGAGGGGCAGAAGATGGGAAAGCAACATGCTATTATAAGTTTGCAAATGATTCATGGCCTATTAGATTCTTGGAAACCTATTCCAATAAACATAAACAGGTATTTAATTCATTAATGAGCGGGAATTTTGCACTCTGGGTTGAGTGTGAGGACATAGCTGGAAACAAGGCAGACAACTCTACCAGATTTACAGTTTATGTCGATGCCAGCGGGCCTGCAATTACAAGAGTTTATTATCAAAATGGGTTAAAAATAACGACAGATGAAGAGTCTACATGCGCATATTCTTTTGTTGATGACAAGTGCAGCTTTGATATTAAAAATATAACAGAGACAAGCAATGCAAAACTGATGACCGGGACAGGAAAAGAGCATACAACAGAGTGGCAGACTGAACAAACTTACTATATAAAATGTATGGACGAGTATGTAAATCAGCCTGGAAGATGCTCAATTGTTGTTCGGCCTTATAATCTTTTAAAAGGATAGAATGAATGAAAAAAAAGAATTGCACCTCGCCTTTTATCCTGACAAAAATTTAGCGAACAAAAAAGGACAGGTCGCAATATTCATCATAATTGGAATACTATTAGTGATAGCTGTGCTTCTAATTTTCGTTTTTTGGAAATGGCCTCAAACTGAGCGTCCTTCTCCTTTAGAGCCCTCGACTTATATAAGTTCTTGCGTGAAAGACAGTGCCAAAAAAGCAATTCCGATTATATTAGAAAATGGGGGCAGCATTGAGCCTAAAACAGGGATTTCTTACAGAAGTAAAAACTTTGTTTATCTATGCTATAACGTCAATTATTATGAAACTTGCGTAAATCAGCAGCCAATGCTAATAGAACATATAGAACAAGAGATAACTAATTACATTGAACCAGACGTTAAAGATTGCTTTTCCCGTCTTCAAGAACAACTGGAAAGCAAAGATTATCAAGTTTCGCTTGGACAGCTTAAAATTGAAACTGAATTACAGCCCAATAGGATACTTATAACTACGAAAAGAAAAATTACTATTTCAAGAGGAGAAGATACTAAAAGCTTCACTGAAATTGAAACAAAATTTCCTACTTCACTTTACGATTTAGGCGAGATTGCAACGGAGATTGTAAATCAAGAAGCTGCTTATTGCGATTTTGACACGCTTGTGTATATGACGATGCATCCGGAATATGATATAAGAAAAAAGGTTGTGGATGATTCTAATCTCTATACCTTAAAGGACCTCGAGAGTGGGGAGGAATTTAAATTTGCTGTAAGGGGGTGCGTTATGCCTCCAGGATTCTAAAATGATAAATAAAGGCAGTCTAATAAGCAAAAAAGGGGCATTGAGTTACCTACAAATAATTATCTTAGTTATGGAAATATTTGCTTTTGCTTATCTTATATCCCCTGAATTACAGATTGTTTCTGCACAGGAATCATCAAAAGGATGTTGTGAAAAAACCTCGAATGGAAATGTATGCCAAGAGGTTCCAGAAGGAGAATGTAATTCTTCCTGGACGCCTTCAAGCTGCAGTGAAGTTGATTATTGCAAAAAAGGGTGCTGTTACAGCAAAAAAACAGGGGCGTGTAATAAAGCAACCCCGAATATTTTATGCCAAGGAGGGGAGTGGAAAGAAGATGCAAACTGCAATATAGCTGAATGCACAAGAGGGTGCTGCGTAATAGGAAGAAATGCGCTTTTTGTAACAGAAAGGGCCTGCGAGGTAAAGTCTAGCTTTTTTGGCTTGGCTAAAGATTTCAGGCCTGAAATTACAAATGAGGCTGACTGCATCTTCTTGACCGAAAAAGATGATGAGGGGGCGTGTGTTTATGGGGAGAGCTGCACTTTTACTACAAAAGAAAGCTGTAAAAATACAGAAGGGGATTTTAATAAAGGAACCTATTGTTCAGCACTGAATACTACTTGTAAAGCTAAGGCGCGAACAGGATGTTTTGACTATAAAGTTTACTGGTTCGATTCTTGTGATAATCGTGAAGGCGTAAAGGAAGATTGCTCTATTCTGAATGGAACAATGTGCGGATTAGTTGGAACGGATTATAAATGTAAGAGTATTGATTGCCAAGTAACAATCGAAGGAAAAAATGTTACAAAGAAAAATGGAGAAAGCTGGTGCGAATATGAGGGAACAATTGGGCAAGGAAGAGATGTTCCTGGAAGCAGACAGTATAGGCATATTTGTTTTATGGGGGAAGAAAGATTGGAAGAATGTGATGATTATAGAAATGAAATATGCGTGCAAAATGATATGGTTCTCAATAATGGAAGAGTATTTAGTGAAGCAAAATGCAAATTAAATGAATGGAGAACATGTATTTCGTATAATTCTAAGACAAATGCAGCAGAATTATGTGAAAATAATCCTGATTGTTTTATCAAAAATATTAATGTAGATGAATATTTTTACATTTCATTCTGCATGCCAAATTATCCTCCTGGATTTAATTTTTCTGACAAAGATGAAAATAAAAGCGGAAGCGCAATCTGCAATATAGCAACAACTGATTGTACATATATCGAGCGAAAAGATTGGGATACTGATTGGAAGTGTGTTGCTAATTGCAAATGTAAAAGTGGCGAGTTTACAAAACAAATGAATGACTTTTGCACATCACTAGGAGATTGCGGAGCAGAGGCAAATGTTGTCGGGGTAGTTACAGACGAGGGTTATGCAGTTACTAAAGCTCCAAGGCTTTCAGAGACATTTTTAAATTCTTTAAAAAAATATGCAGAAAAAGTTCCAGGGCAAAAAGCAAATGGAAGCAATTTCTTTGCTAATTACACAGGGGCTGAAAGCATTTCTGGGATTACTGACCACCCTCAGGCAGATAACAAACAATTGGAGGCAGTTCTTACAGTCCTGCCTATTAGTATTATAATCGGGGGGGCAATCCTTTTAGCAATTGTTGCAATCGCCGGAATAGGCGATACTAGAAAAAGACATCTTTATTTTGGCTGTAATCCCTGGCAGCCTCCTGTTGGGGGAGATGATTGTGATAAATGCGAGCAATTCCTCTCATGCTCTGATTATAAATGCAGAAGTTTAGGGCAGGAATGCGGAATTATTAACAGAGGAACTGAATATGAAAGATGCGTAAATATGCATCCAAATGATGTTTCCTCCCAAATAATAATGCCCTGGTATGGAAACATCACAGAAGGCTATATCTATGATAATATCAATGATAATGGATTTGAGATTAAAGATGTTGAAGGAAGATGTATTCCAGAGTTTACAAATGTGATTTTTGGAATTAGAACAACAGATGCGAATGGAAAAGAGAAACCTGCAGAATGTGTTTTTGGGAATGATTCCATGCAGAATTTTGATGGGATGAAAGAAAATTTCGGTTTCTTTGGAGGAAATAGCTTGCTTCTCTCAAATCACTCTTCTTATTTTGGATTCCCAAGTGCCGAAGCACTTCAAAAAGAAGATGACAAACTAACACCTATTGAAATAGAAGGTCTTGGTGAAAAAAATCTTTATATCCGATGCAGGGGAGTCAATGGAAAAGAAAACGATGCAGCCTATGTTATAAAATCGTGTGTAAGAAAGGGGCCGGTTTATCCACAAATAACTAAAGCATCTCCGGCAAATGGCGGTTATATTGCTTATAGCGCGGAGGAGCTGAATGCAACTTTATGGGTAAACGAGCCTAGTGATTGCAGATATAGTCTAGAAGATAGAAAGTATGAGGGGATGGAAAATTCTCTAACGTGTCAAGATAGTTTAGAAGATTACGGAATCGACGGATTTGCCTGCAATGTTACTTTAAATGTCTCTTCTGCTACTACTTTTTATGTTAGATGCAAGGATAAATCTGAGTGGAATATGACAATGGACGAGAGCTATGTTTATGAGCTGCAGAGAAGCGCAGAAGAACTAAGGATAATTCTAATTGACCCTGAAAATGGGGAGGTTGTAAGAGCGCCAAGCGAGCCGGCTACTGTTAATTTAGAGGTTACTACAGCGGGAGGGGCAGAGGATGGTAAAGCAATCTGCCATTATGAGTTTGAAGGAAAAGGTTGGGCAGATTTTTTCAAGGAAACTAATTCCAATAGGCACAAGCAGGTATTTAATTCATTAATTGGTGGAGACTACAATGTAATAATTGAGTGTAAAGATATTGCAGGGAATAAAGCTACTGGTGCTACTGCATTTACTGTTTATGTTGATAATCGGGCCCCTATGATAACCAGGGTCTATTATCAAAATGGCTTAAAAATGGCTACAGACGAAGATTCTACATGCGCATATTCTCTTGTTGATAACAAATGTAGCTTTGATATTAAGAACATAACAGATAAAAGCAACGCAGAATTAATGGGGGTAACAGGAAAAGAGCACACAGCAGAATGGCAGACTGATCAGGCTTACTATATAAAATGCATGGATGAGTATGGAAATCAGCCTGGAAGATGCTCAATTGTTGTTCGACCTTATGATATCAAAAAAATGCCTTAAAGGCATTTTTAGGATATTCAGAAATGCAAATAGACACAAAACATTTCTGATATCAAAAAAATCCCTTAAAAATTAGGGACATAAAAACTTATAAATGCCATTATCATTAAAATAAAGTAAAAGACAAAATAAAATGAACAAGTTTTTGTCTTTTCCAGAATATCAAAGGCATAAATATCTTGAGTAACAATGTCCTTTGATATAAAAGGAAAGAAAAGAGGAAAATGAAGAAGATTATAAAGTCAAAGAGAGCACAGCTCGCCATATTTATAATTCTCGCAATCTTAATAGTGATTGCTTTACTTGTACTGCTGCTTTTTGGAGATACTATAAAGCCATGGATAAGTCCAAAAGCAAGCCAGGAATATATCAAAGAATGCACCCAAACTGCAACAAAAGAGGCTTTGCAAAAAGTAGAGATGCAGGGGGGAAGCTTAGACCCAGAACATTATCTTCTCTATCAGAGTAATAAAATAGACTATGCCTGTTATACTGAAAAGTATTATGAAACTTGCATTATGCAGAAGCCCTTCCTGAAACAAAACGTTGAACAGGAAGTTGCCTCTTATATAGAGCCGAAAATTAAAAGCTGTTTTGAAAGCATGAAAGAACAGTTGAAAAGAAGCGGTAGCGAAGTAGCTGTTCAAGACATAAAAGCAGAAGCTGCGCTCTCTCCGAATACTGTTGCCATTACAATAAGGGCCCCTACTACAGTAAGAAGGCAGGGCGCGTTGTCTTTTGAAAATATGAAAGTAAATGTAAAAAGCGAAGCTTATGATTTAGTTATGCTCGCTTCTTCCATAAGCAACTACGAAGCGAGATACGGGGATGCTGACACTGTCGCCTATATGATGTACTATCCAGATATAAAAGTAGAGAAAATAGAAAGAAGCGACGGGAGAGTTTATATTTTAACTCATAAGCCATCTAATGAAAAATTTATTTTTGCAGTCAGAAGCATTGCCTGGCCTGCAGGGTATTTAGGAGTTGAAAAATGAAGAGAAGAAATAAAAATAGCCAAAGAAAAGAGAATAAAAGAAAAGAAAGTTCCTGGAAGAGCTTTTTTAAACCTAACAATTTCATAAATATAATATTCGTTGTTATATTAGTAATTAATTTACTTTCAGTGTATCTTAATTTCTATAATCGATGTGATGGGCCTTTTTGTCCTGGAATAATAAACTCTTTATTGTTTACTTTATTTTCACTTCCTCTAGCAATATTCTATAAAATGGCATATTCAAATATACTCCTAGGATTAATTTTGCTGATTATCTCTTTTTTCTATAATTATTCTTTAGCATGTCTAATAAATTATAATATAAATAAGATGAGGAGAAAATGAAACAAAAAAGAATACTAATTATTTTTAGCATGATTATTTTAGTCTTATCTTTATACGCAGTTTCTGCTGCAACTGCAGATTACTGTTGCGAGAAAACAACCTACGGAGCATGGTGCCAGAACGCGCCTAAAGAAAAATGCAATGAAAAATTCAGGAGCGCTCCAACCAGCTGTGATGCAACTTCTTATTGCAAAGAAGGTTGCTGCTATGATTCTATAGAAGGATTATGCATGGAAAATACTCCCCAAAAAGTCTGTGATGATAACAAAGGAAGCTGGCATGATTCTGCTGAATGCGATATTCCTCAGTGTACTCTTGGATGCTGCGTCCTGGACAATCAGGCAGCATTTGTTTCGCTTACGAGATGCAAGAAACTCTCTAGCTTTTATGGTGTGGAGACTGACTTTAGAACAGGAGTGGCAAGCGAGGTGGAATGCATCGGGATAGCACAATCAAGAGATATGGGCGCATGTGTTTATGAAAGCCCAGACTATATAAGAACCTGTAAGTTCACAACAAGAGAAGACTGCAAACAGATAGCCTCTGCAGGAAGCAACATGACTGAGTCTGAATTTTACAAAGATTATTTGTGCTCAGCAGAAGAGCTGGCAACAGAATGCGGGCCAAGCAGAGAGACTACTTGTGTTGATGGAAAGGAGGAAGTTTATTTCAAAGACACTTGCGGAAATCCCGCCAATATTTATGATGCTTCTAAAGCTGACGATGCTGAGTACTGGAAGAAGATAATTAAAAAAGGAGACTCATGTGGATATGGAAATAGTAATGCAAACTCTAAAGCATGCGGAAACTGCAATTATTTCTTAGGAAGCTTGTGCAAAGACGCTAAAAGAGGGGCTGAAGCGCAATATGGAAATAAAATATGCACAGATTTAAACTGCTATCAAACATCAGATGGAAAAGATCATAGGCATGGAGAGAGCTGGTGTTCTTACGATGGGAATACTGGAAATGGCTCTGATCCTGTTGGAAGCAGACACATAAGACATATCTGCATCGCAGGGGAAGAAATAGTGGAGCCTTGTGCAGATTACAGGCAGAAAGTATGCATTCAAACAGAAACAGATACTGGAAATGGGATATTTATTGAAGCAAACTGCATTGTAAACAGGTGGCAAGACTGTGTTCAGCAAGCAACACAAGAAGCCTGCCTTAATACAGACAAAAGGGATTGCTACTGGATAGGGCAATGTGTCCCAAATGTCCCGCCTGGATTAAAATTCTGGGAATCTGGAGACTCAGAGGGAGTTTGCAGCTCCGGATATGCCCAATGCACTGTCTATTATGAAAAAGGATTATTTAGCGATAAAGAGCCAGTTAAAAACGAAGAATGTTTAGAAGAAGACTGGGCATCTTCTAAAAATGATATTTGTGTAGCATTAGGAGATTGCGGGGCATATGTGAACTGGGCTGGAAAATATACAGATGATGGCTATGAATGGAAAGTTGATGGCGATTCAAAATACTTGGGGCAGGGAATAGTGAATTCCCTGAAAGAACGGGCAGGGGTTGGATAGGGTATATATTATATAAACTATTAAGTAGTAACAAATAGAAAGATTTAAAAAGAACAAAAACATAGAATAAAAATGGTAAATGCAAGATATATTGCAGGATGCGCAGCAGTTTTAGTTGGAATAATTGCTGGCGGATGTAATCCCCAAGCAAATGATAGGATCAGGAGATTAACTGAATTAGGAGTTGAGCAGGCCATTGTTAGCGGAGTTAGAACTAAGATGGAAGGGCCTAGGAGTGGGGGTGGCTATGATAATGGAAATAATGGTTATGTTGGAAATAATACGGGATATGAAGGTGGACAATCGTCACCAGAAGAAACTGCTAGATTTGAGGCGGCATTAAGAGAAAGAGGGATGT
>CAZYZS010000007.1:27169-59255 GCA_964651965.1 Candidatus Woesearchaeota archaeon
TCGTCACCAGAAGAAACTGCTAGATTTGAGGCGGCATTAAGAGAAAGAGGGATGTTAGGCGGTCAAATAAATAATTCGTCACCAGAAGAGATAGACAGATTTGAAAGGGCATTAAGAGAACATGGTATGTTAGGCAGCCCAAATAAATAATAATCAAAAATGAATAAAGATAAAAGAGGAAAAAAGAATGAATAAAAGGGGCGTAAAAATACAGGTTACAACCCAAATAATGATTCTCTTAATTGGGATTATTTCCTTTTCTTATATAATTAACGCAAGTTTTATTGTAAGCGGGTCCGAAGTTACTATTCTAAGTAAAAGAGCGGTATCTTCTGGAGGCGAAACAATTTATTATGCAACAACAAGTGCTTCATCAAAGGAGATTCAGATAACAAGGGACCAATTTAATGATTTTCAACCAACAATTACAAAAGTGGATTCCTCGACATTACCTAACCTTGGATTGGTAACTAAGGATGACGCGCCCCCCGCAGATCCCATAGCTAAACCTAATGAAGAGCCTGCGGAGCAAGGAGATAAAAGCAAAGCAGATATCGGAGGCATGGCTACAACAGTTCTTCCGGCAGCACTTGGACCTGGAACTAAGGTATTGGGAGGAGGAGCAGGAGGTGCCACAACAATTCCATTTGGAGGAAGCTACAGATTCCCAGGAACCTTGAATAATGATCTTGCAACTAGCGCAAAGCCGCTTGCTGATGGCAATTGGCAGCTTTTAAACCAGCAAGGAACTCCTATAGGAACTGCGACTAAAGAGCAGCTTGCAGGATCAGGTTTAAACCCTGATTTATTTCACGGAGGAATTAATTTTAATGGTGGACCTACAATTGATGCTGCTAAGGGGCTTAAAACCCTTGATGGCAAAAGCTTAGTAGGCACCCAGACTGCTGACGGAAAGTACATCTACAATCTAGAAGATAAGACTGTATATGCCCAAGCACAAAATGGAGACTGGGTTAAGGCAGGAACAAATACCAAAGGAACAACATATTTATCACAGGCATTTGGGGCAACCAGGGGAGGATTCTGGGATGCTGCATTATCTGGATTAGAATGGGCTGCAATTGCTTACGGATTGGGGACTATGATTGGTGGAATGGTAGGCTGGGATTCTTCACAAACACAGGCATTATCCACTGCAATGGCTGCTGGGACTTACACTTATAAGTTCATAGAAACAAGCGAGGCTGCTAAAGCAGCTTTTGCAAAGTTTCCAGGTGGCTCGCTTGGAGCTGGATTAATTGTTGGCTTGATTGTTTTTGCAATTATGTACAAAGAAGAAAGCCATGAAGAAGTGTCATTTACATGCAAGCCATGGCAGGCTCCTGTTGGAGGAGCAGACTGCGAGAAATGCAACGATGGGGCAGGATGCTCTGAATATAGATGTAGGAGCTTAGGGCAGGCATGTCAGTTACTTAATGTTGGAAGCACAGAAGAAAGATGCGCATGGGTTAATCCAAAAGATGTTAAAAGTCCTGGCATATCTCCATGGGAAGAAGTTTTAACAAAAGGATATAAATACGCTGATGTAAGGATAAGGCCTCCTGGAGAAGGAGGAGAACCTGGAAGAATGAGAATTGTAAGAGAAGGGGCAACAGACGGGTGTGTTGAAGCATTTACCCCTCTAGAATTTGGAATTGTAACAACAGGACCGGATGGAGAAGACGAGCCTGCACAATGCAAAGTAGATTATAATCATACATTAAAGTTCGATGATATGTCTTATTATTTTGGAGAGAGCAACATGTTCCGCTATAACCACACTCAAAAATTAGCTCTCCCTTCGCCTGCTGCAATAAATGCAGCTGCTCCTGAACTGAAGCACGATGGAACTTACTCCTTATATGTAAGATGCAGAGATGCCAATGGAAATGAAAATGTGGATGAGTTTGTTATAAGTTTCTGTGTTGACAAAAGCGAAGATACAACTCCCCCAAAAATAGAAGGCACTTCTATTGGAAATGAAATGCCAGTTAAATTCAACCAATCAACAGTTGATTTGGAGGTTTATGTAAATGAGCCTGCAGAATGTAAATGGTCAAGAGATGACAAAGGGTACAACCTCATGGAAAATGATATGAAATGTAACAATAGAGTATGGGAAATGAACAACAATATGGTTTATACTTGCAAAACTAACTTAACAGGAATAAAAGACAGGAAGGAAAATGTATTCTATTTCAGGTGCAAAGACAATCCTAGTTTAAATGAATCTTCAAGGAATACAATGCAGGAAAGTTACGCTTACACCTTAATTGGAACAGAACCATTAAACATAATTGATGTAAGGCCAAACGGAACAACTGTCAGAGGTTCAACTTCTGTTGTTTCTGTAAATGTAGAGGTAGAAACAGCTAACGGCTACAAGAACGGCGAGGCAATTTGCTACTACAATGACAAAGAAAGCGAAAACGGATGGATTGAATTTTTTGATACTCTAAAAAGCAAGCACACCCAAAGACTGGATTTGAACGAAGGAAGCTACAAGTATTATATCAAGTGTGTGGATTTAGGAGGAAATAGAGATGACAGTTACATAGAATTTACAGTGGATGTTGACGCAGACTCTCCAGTTATTGTAAGAGTTTATGAAGAAAATCAGTTACTGAAAATAATTACAGATGAAAATTCCACATGCAAATATAGCACAGAAAGCTGCAATTTCTTGTTTGAAGACGGCATAGACATGCCTTATGCCAATGAGACGAGTCATGTTGCTGAATGGAAGACAGAAAACACCTATTACATCAGATGTTCTGACAATTATGGAAATATTCCAGTATCTAACACTTGTTCAATGGTTGTAAGGCCTTATGATGTGATTGAACAGAAAGTAAGAGAAGGATAAAGAAAACCTTTAATAATCTTGTTTCTTTAAATGTTACATGATAAAAAGAGGATTAAAAAGAAATAAAAAAGGGCAAGAAGTTTTTGGCATGCCATTTACAGTCATCTTCTCGATAATAATCATAGTTGCTGTGCTTTTCACTGCCTTTTTTGTTATCAGATGGTTTCTGAATTTCCAAAGATGCTCGCAGGCAGGGCTTTTTTTTAATGACCTGGAAAAAGAAGTCAAAGAAGCATATGAAAGCTCATTTTCAGATACTGGAGACGAGCCATTTACTCGACAACTTCCAAGATCTGTAGAAAAGGTTTGCATGGCAGATTTATCTAAAGAATATGATCCTGACGGGGAAGAAGAGGAAAAGATAATATTAGAGCTGGAAAGATATGGCGACTCTGACTCTAATATATTCTTATATCCCTCCAGAGAAATCTGCACTGAGGCGCAGTCAAAGTATATAGAATATCTAGAAGAAAAAGACGGATTGTATTGTTTTGATGTTGAAAACGGAAAGGTAGAAATAAGGATAAAAAGGGACTACGAAGGAAAAGTCCAATTGCTTAGACAAGAAGAATGAAAACTAAAAAAGGTTTTGAGATGAGTTTTTCAACGATTTTTGCTCTTATTGCAGGCGCCGCCATTTTATTTCTTGCACTCTATTTTGCAGCCAGGTTTATTGGATCTCAACAAACAAGAATAGATGCTGAAACTGCTACAAAATTGGCTGTTTTAATGGACCCTTTAGAGACTAGCTTAGGAGAGAGCAAAAGCAACATCCTCAATTTTGTAACCGAAACAAGAATACACAATGACCTATGCTTGATAGATGGAAATTTTGGAAATCAAGAAATAGGCATTGCTTCTTCAGGATTCGGAGACAAATGGAAAAGGCCGACCTATGGAAAAAAACAGTACAATAAATACATCTTCTCCGATGAGGTAGAAGAAGGCAAAGAATTTTATGTTTTTGTAAAATCTTTCAATCTTCCTTTTAAAGTTTCAGATATTTTTATTTTAACCTCTAAAAAATACTGTTTTATTAAGATTCCAGAAGGCAGTGTTAAAGATGAACTAGAAAGCTTAAATCCCGGAAATTTTAACTTTACAGACTCGGGTGGATGTGCTAAAGGAAGCAAAAAAGTGTGCTTTTCTGCCTCTTCTGATTGCGATATTACAGTTTATGGGGAGTATGGGTTTAAACAAGGGTATGTTTCTAAAGATGGAGCAAAGATGGAATATATAGGGCCTTTGCTTTATGGAGCAATTTTTTCCTCTCCAGAGGTTTACAATTGCAATGTTAAAAGATTAAAAATGAGGACAGTAAGGCTGGCTTCAGTTTATAAAGATGAGATTAAAATATTGGAAAGAGCTAGCTGCAATTCTCAGCTTGATGCGCCTCTAACTGGGCTTATTGCCCTAGCCAGTGGAGATTCTGAAAACTTGGCACTTCTGCAGGATACAGCAGAAGAGATTGAAAATGTAAATTCAGCAGCAGAATGCAGGCTATTTGAAAGTTAAAATGAAAAGAAAAATGAAGTTAGGGCAGCTGAAGATTCAGGTCCAAGAAAATCATAGATTTTTAATGCCTCGATTTTCAAGGCAGGGTCAATTGAAAATCCAGGAAATGGCATTTATGCTACTAGCAGTTGTTGTATTCTTTGCTATTGCGGGAATGTTTTTCCTAGTAATAATGTATAATGACTTAATTGGTTCGGCTAATCTATTGGCAAAGGAAAAAGCAATATCAACTGCAGTAAATATTGCAAATACCCCTGAGTTTTCTTGCGGCGAGACCTTATGCATTGATGCAGATAAGCTCCTGGTTATGCAAAATAGGCAAGATTATGAAGATTTCTGGCCAGTGGCGAGTATTGTAGTAACTAAGGTCTCTAGGGATAAAGAAATAATAGAGTGCACTGAGAAAAACTATCCCTATTGTAATTATTTTAAGGTTTATGACAGCGGCATTACAAATATAGAAATGGTAGAAACTTTTGTTAGCTTATGTAGGAAAGATAAGGCAAATGAATATATTTATAATAAATGTGAGATTGGGAAGGTACTTGTAGGGTTTGAAAAAAAGCAACCGGGGTAAAATGATAAAAACAAAGAAAAAAGATAACTCGCGTTTTGATTTGAAAGCAAACAAAAAGATAGTTAAATCGAAACGCTCGCAAAACGAGATAGTGGGATTTGTGATGATTGTAGTAATAGTAGTGATTATAGGGTTGTTTTTACTGGCTTTTTACCTAAGGAAAGACACTGTAAGAACAGAAAGCCAAAATGTGGAAAATTTCTTAAAAGCCAGCCTTTCTTATACAACCTCCTGCAAGGTAGATATAGAACCCTTAAATATAAGGGAGCTGGCTAAAAGATGTTATGAAAAAAAGCCGTGTGCAGAAAAAGATAGTTGCGTTCTTTTAAATGAGACGTTTTCAGAGCTTCTGGAACAAACTTGGAAGATTAATTCTAGCAGGCCTGTAAATTATTATAATTTGAACGTCTATTATAGAGAAGGGCAGGAGGGGGAGAGTGGAGAAATAAAAAATGAAGAGATGCTGGTTTTGAAGCAGGGCAACTGTACAGGCGCAAAAACAGGGGCTAAAGAGTTTTTTAGGCATAACATGGGGGACATTTTCCTAGAACTGGAACTGTGTTATAAATAAGCTATAAATTAACAGTAATTGTTAGGCTGTCGGCTGACAAAATAGGCTTTAACATCTCTCTTTTGCCTTGCCGGTTGGCTTCTAACTCCAAAAGACCGAATTTTTCTAAAAGCTGAACATCTTGCCTAACTGACTTAAAATCCCTGCCAAGCAATTTTGCAAGGCTGTAAATAGAGGGGGGGTCTTTTGTCTTTATTGTATGCAAAATACGCGCCCTTTCATCGCTCAATAGTTGCCTGAGAGTAGAGATTCCTGAAAAATCGTAGTCTCCTTTTTCTCCTCTTAACCGTCGGAAAATACCTGAAAAAGAACCAGAGGTGATATTAAGGGTTACATTCCTTGTGACTGGAGTTTTTGCCATGTTATAATCAAGACTTTTCTTGTTAAAATGCTATAGAATCCATAGTATATAAACTTATTTATATATGATAAAAATATCTTTCACATATATATGTTTAATATAACCATATATTGTTTTTTATACCCCATACCTAAAAAAGCGTGCTTTTTGGGTTTTTAATTCCAAACTTTCCAAAATATGATTTATTATAAAGTAATTACATAAGATTTATAAATAGATTTGAAATGAAAGGTTCAACTTTATTTGAACAATCCGAAACCTTTATAAACAAGAAACTATAAAGTATTATATTGCCAAAAAAAAGACACAAAAAAATGGCCAGTGACGAGATTCTGAATAGAGACAACAGAAACAAATGTCAAGCAGGATGATATATTCATTATTATATATTGTTTTGCGAGACAATATCTAAAAATATTTAATTTGATTGAAAGGAGGTTTAAAAATGAAGTTTAATTTTAAGAAGATTACATCAGTGATAGCGAGTGCTGTGATGCTTGGAAGTACTATGGGACTTGCTGTTGCAGCAAATTACCCAGCTCCTTTTGTACAAGGAGGAGCTGCAAACGTGGGTATTGTTGTAGGAGCAAGTGCCGCAAATAGTGACTATTTAGCTGCAACGGGTTTGGGCGTTTCTTTGCAGGCAGAACTTGCAAAACAAACAGCCACAACCACAACAACTGGCGCTTCAGCTTCAGGAGAAGCAGTCGACATGGCTACTTCTGCTAGAGGACTGTATTATGGCGATGCCTTGAATATTGCAAGAACAACTCTGACTTCTTCAGAGTTACCAAATGTCCTTGCAGATGGAACATTTGGGGATTTGACTGGCACAGAATACACTTACAACCAGCAAATAGTTGTAGGCAACACATTAACTACTTTCGACACCAGTGGAGGAGACCTAGATGACCCTGTTTTGTATCTGGATGTAGGAACAACTGCAACTGACCCTCTATATAACTATACATTAAGTTTTAACAAAAACCTTAATGTATCTGACTCTACAAACGTACAAGGACAAAAGATAAGTATCCTTGGTGTAGAGTATATTATAGGGGCTAGTTCGACAAACAGTACTCTTTATTTATATGGCTCAGGAGAGACAATAGTAGTTTCTCAAGACGCATCTCAGACAGTTCCTATCGGGGGCGAAGACCATGTAGTAGAGTTAGTAACTACAACTGGAACAAACAATGCGAAAATAAGTGTTGATGGATCATCAAGGGCAGTGGTAAAAGGCAGTTCTTATACCTTCAGTGGAGGAGTTGTGGTATACGTAAAAGACGTTACCCATCCATCTTTCCAAGGTGACTTAAGAAGCGTTGAGCTTATAATAGGAGCAAATTCCTTAAAACTTGAAAACGGAAAGAAGGCAAAAACTGGATCAGAAGAGACATCCATAAAAGAGACAAATGTGGTAATAAGCGCTGCAGACCATGGAGTTATTTCTGGATTTACAGTTCAGATAGCTATGGCTAACAGCGAGACAGACCATTTAGCTGCAGGAGAATCCTTCACAGACCCTGTTTTTGGAGGATTGAGCGTACAGTTCGCAGGCGGAACGCCGGCACTGGATTCTGAGGCTAGAGGAAAAATAAAGGTTGACACAGACAATGCCAGATTCGGATATCTTACATTTACCAGTGCAAGAGCTTCAACTGCAGGAGAACAGAAAATAACTTATGTGTACGACAACGATACTGATGATGCCACGGTACAACCTTTACTGGCTCACCAGACTATAGCAAGTGCTGACAAAGGACATATACATGTTGTTGAAGGAGAGAAAGCAAAAGAAGGCGACTGGATTGTTGTTAACCAGGGAGACTCTGGAGTAATTTTGGAAGTTGAAGACATCGAACGAGACCCTGATGCCTTAACCATAGATGTTACACTTACAGATGCCATAACAGGTGCCAGCGAAACAAAGACTCTTTCAAACTCCACAAAGGAGGGGTTCAGCAAAGAAGTTAGCATGTTTGGAGGAACGGGTTACACCATTGCTGCAAACAGAACAGATAACTGGATCAATATAACTTGGGATTCAGCTACTGCAACAACAGTATTCCCAAGAATAAAATTGAAAGATGGCGGATACTTAGCTTTGTTAACTAACTCAACAGTTGCTAATGCTACAAGTGTCATTCTTCCAAATGGAGATATTACACTTACAACAACTGGAACAAAGATAAGCAATGAGACTGCAACACATAAACAAGGCGGGATTACTTGGTTAACTGAGGACAGCGTAGGTTCAGTCGATATATACGGAATCGTATCTGGAGCAAGCGTATGCGAATTCAACGACTCTCTTGGACCGGCCGTCTTATTTATTGAGCCAAAGAAATGGGACGACTCAACATATGGAGATGCCATATGCGTACCATTAACAGCAACAAGCGGCTCAAGCGCGGAGATAAAAATAGGCACACCAGTAATAAACGCAACAAACTCGGGTTTCAAGACTTTCACATCAGATACGTACAAGAAGCAAGCTGTAGACAAATACGGCACACTTGTAACGTATGAAGACAGAACAAATGAGAATGGGGCAGCTACTATTGCATATCCTCTATCTCAAATGAAAACAGATACCTTCTTTACTGAAGTGGGAGCAACTATAACGCCTGGATCGGGCGGAACAGGAAGTGTCGAGTTACTCGGAAGCGTAGCTGTCGCAGACAGTGAAATTTCGAGCGTACAAGACAGGAACCTCATCGTTGTTGGAGGCAGCTGCATTAACAGTGTAGCAGCTAAAATACTTGGTGGCAGTTATTGTGGACCTGCTTTCACAGATGCAACAAAAGGAAATGGAACAGGCGTTGGCGCAGACCAATTCCTTATAAAAGTAGTCGATAATCCTTATACAACAGGAAGAATCGCTATGTTAGTTGCAGGATATGAAGCAGCAGACACAACAAAAGCTGCAGAGTACTTAAAGAACGAAGGACCAGTTGCTACTGCTGTCGGTACAGAACTTAAGAAAGTTACTGCAACCTTTGCTGATGTAGAATAAAGTTAAATTTTCTTTTTTTTCTTTTTTTCTTTTAGTTTTTTAATCTTAACATTCAGAAAACTCTTTAAGATAGTATGTTTTAGCTTACAAAAATGCTTAAAAGGAGAGTTGTTTTAGAAAAGATAAATAAAAGACAAGCCTTGAAATGAGATTAAAATTAATAAGAGTCAGCTCGCTAATAACACTTTACAATGGCATTTATGCAATTGCTTTTGGAATATTTATGATAATATTCAGCAAGTTTTTGATTAAAAAGTATTTCGAGCCGTTTCCAGAGATTTGGGAGATTCTTGTTAAAAAATGGATAAGGGATCTTTCCCAGTATCACCTTATTCTAATCTATACCGGGTTTCTTTTAATTTCTTTTGGAATATTTATAATCTACCTTTCAGTGTTTATAATGAAAAGAAAAGATAATCTTGCTTGGGCAGTCTTATTTTTTGGGGGACTTATTGGATGGGCCAGCATTTTTGTAGTGAACATAATTGCAAAAAACTTTATAATGGTTGTACTTAGCTTTCTTGGATGGGCAAGCTTTATTATAGGGATGGTGATCCCAATAAAATATTACCTCCAAAAGGGGTACCCGAGATTTTAAACATCAAAAAAGGACAAAATGTATAGAATAGTTTTTAAACTGGCAGATTCTTATTAAAAAATGAGAAAGATAGTCGCCCGTGGAGAAAAGGAAGAAAAAGCTAGGAGAAACAAGATTATAATTGGAAGTGTTTTAGTTATTATAATGGTTCTAAGCACTGCCGGCTATGCCCTTTTTTCAGGAGAAAAAGTGAATAGTAGCGAGAAAATAACCTACAACGGAATAGATTTTGCCCGCGGCGATAGCGGGGTATGGGTTTTTGAGGTTCAGGGCACGCAGTTTTTAACGCAATACAATCCCCAAGAAACACAAGATATATCTTCCTTAATTCTCCGGTCTCCTGGAGATTACAGCGGGCAGCCATTGTTCTTTCTGGGACAAAGCGGAGCCAGAAGAGAGATCGAGTATAATTTAAGGAACATTGTTACGAGAACACAAGAGGGATGCATCGCCGGATATGAAAAGCGATGCAATAACGAAACCCCTATTAAAAACTGCTCAATGGACAATATAATAATTATTGAAGAATCCAATAACACAAAAATCACTCAAGAAGAAAACTGCGTCTTTATAGAAGCTCCTTATGATAACCAAACATTGGTGGGAGATGCTTTTATCTTCAAATTATTGGGCATACAATAAGACAAAAAATGGAAAAAAAGAAAAAAAAGACTGAAGTCAAAGAGGAAATCAAAGTTAAAGAAGAAAAGCCTGAAGAAACTGCTGGAATAAAACAGCCCGAGGCAGAAGAAAAAGAAAAAAAGGCGGTAGACTATTCAAAACAAACAAAAGTTTTAGCCTTAGTCATGGCAGTTTTAATAATCTCTACAGTTGGAACCTACTGGTTGGTTAAAAAAGATGAAACAATTACCTTCAAAGGAATTAAGTTTACAAAATCACAAGAGGGGACTATACTCTATTACAAATCGTTACTAGGCTATGTTACTGCTAGTGGCGAAGAGATCCCTTTTATATTGCAGCTTAGGACAAACCCTGAAGAATTAGAGAAGATACCTGTAGATGGAAAAATAGAACTATTAAAAGATGCTATAGTAACTCTTACTCCTCAAATAGCTAACTGCTCAAAAACGTACATTACCATGCTGGATATGGCTATGACGCTAAAAGCGTTTGGAACAACTGCAACCGCTGCAACAACTGACATAAACTATTCAATCGAGCATAATGCTACAGTCGCTGACTGCAGAAGCGCTCGCAATCAAACAGTGATAGTTTTCAAAGAAGGAAATGAAACCAGAATAGACCGAGAGACAGTACCCTTGTTTAAGAACTGTTATGTTATCCAATTAAAAGACTGCGACATTACAGGTGGCTATGAAAGGTTTCTCTTGGGCTATATCACGGACTCTATCATAAAAACTAATGAAACTACTTTTTGAACAGGGCAGATAAATCAGAATAGATGGGTATTCTTTTAATCTTGAATAACCAGGCAGTGAAGAACCATGTTACTACAACAATTAAAATGCTCATGAAGTACCAAAAAAAGTGATGCAGCAGGTCAAAATAAATATAGTCTTCTATCAAGAGAACTGAAAATAAAGAGATTCTGAGTATATTGATTACCAGCAGCAAAAATAAAGAGGAAAATAAAGAGAAAATCCTTTGTTTAGTAGTCATTTCTGTTGTAAGATTTAAAATTAAAAGAAGATAGTAAGCAGAGCCCGCAACACATGCACTTACAACACCGATTTCCAAGCCGGCTACTTTTAGGACATGGCCGCTTAAAGATACTTCATAAAATAACTTAAGGAGGAAATAAGAAGGCATTATTGTTAAATAAAAGAAGACAAGATAGAATAAACTTGAAAATATTCCTAAAACTAAAAGTATCAAATACCTAATCAGCACATGTATTATTGTTCTTTCTTTTTTGTTCATTAAATTAACAACTGAATGTTGTTTAAATAGTTTAACATCAAAAATTAAAAAAGAAAAATTAAAAAAGAAAAAGAAAAGAAATAATTCTTATTTTGCTGTTATTATCCTTCTTGCTACCAAGATTATCGCTATTATCAACACTATGTTAATCACAACGATTAACCAGATAAACCAGTTTTCTCTTAAATTGTCTGCGATAGCTGACCCAGTTACAGGCGTTGTAGCTGTGCTTTTTTCTATTGCAACAGATACTTCCTGCTCTTCACTTTCTCCTGTCCCGAAATCTGTCCTTATCTTGAAGAATTGCTCGCCTGCTGTGTCCTTGCTAACATTCAAGTAAACTAGAAAGCCCTGTGAACTTCCTGCATCTAGACTTACCATCCTAGGCTCTATCTTATCCAGACTTGCCCAAGAATCGTAACCTAGCACAGACAAAACATAAGTTGTTTTCTCGCTGCCAGTGTTTTTTAGTGTTCCCTTGATTATAAGCTGCTGTCCTTCTACAGCATCGGAATCAAGAGCGGCAGTTATAGTTGCCCCTAAGTTTTGCTTAACTTCGCAATTTCCTTTGATTTCTATGGGGTATTCTACGGTCTTAAGCTCACCGAACTGGTCGTCATCCTCATCATAGTCATATTCTATCTTAAATTTAAGCTTGTAGTCTCCCTCTTGCAAATCATTTGGAACTGCTATAGGAAAAGCTACTCTCTCTGATTTATCGTCCCAGTCTAACTTCTTTATCTCCCTTGAAACCTCAGAACCTAAGACAGAACCTAAAAGTGTTACCTTTATCTTATCTTCCCTGGTTCTTCCTACGTTTGCAATCCATAAGCCTGCATCTATTGTAGAGCCGCAAGTTAAAAGCTCTGGTAGGTCTGTCTTCGCGACAACTACATCTGTTTTATCCCTTTCTATCTGCAGAGGAATTCCCTCTACAGCATCCAAGGAGGCAGATTTTTCATTGTCTCCAGCAACGGTACATATTTCTTCTTCTCCGTCATCATCATCATAGGCTTTTACATAAAGCAAATAACGAGTGCCCCTTTCTAAGTCGTAAGGAACCTCGAATGTGAATTCTACCTCATTATAGTCATTGCTGTCTATATCTACGGTATCATCTTCGCCTATGTCCAAGAATTCTTTTGTATCTTTATCGTATATGTCCCATTCTACTCTTGCAGTCCTGTCATTATCATCGTCATTGTTTTTTACTTTGACTGTCAAGGTTATCTCATCTTGAGGGTACCATTTCCAGTCATCATCTGAAGATGACCCTGTTTCATCAACGCTTCTTATTTCAAAAATAGAATTGTTGACTGGTCCATCCACACAATAGCTTTTCTTTGCCCTAAAAGTTATTGATTTTGTCGCATTTTCATCAGATGTGTTGCTCGTTGCCTTTACGTCTACAGTTGTAGAGTAAATCCCGTAGTCCAGTGCGTCTATGCTGTCTGGGTTCACTGATGCAGAAATTGTTTCATTTTGACCTGCAGTCAGTGTAAACGTATATTTATCAAGTGTAACAAGTACCTGTTTATCTCCATTAGTTATAGCTATAACCGATGGAATAACAAAGTTAGCTGTTTCGTTTCCTGTGTTAGTTACAGTCACTTTTGCAGTATCCGCAGTTTGTGTAAACACAATAGCTGTTGGATCAACTGTAAAAGCTACACTAGCACTTGCAATCGCTGATAGCAAAATAGTTGTCAATACAATCAAACTCAAAAATTTAGCTTTCATTTTTAGATCAATAGATCAATTTTGTTACGATTTTATAGTCACAATAAGCTATATAAAGATTTCTATAGGTTAATATATATTATCAAATGTATTCGTTGCCTATTTCCTGACTATTCACAATCCTTGAATCAAAAGTCAAGGCCTGGCAGGATGTATTAACCCACGAATCGATAGGATAGTTTTCTAACTCTTCCAAGTTTATATTATCTGCAAGAAAAACAAACGTCTTTTTTCCTTTTTTAGTCAACTGGCCTTTTAGTTTAATTGCTTCTTCAAGATTTTCTTGTCCTGGCTTGGTTGAAACAAGAATTCCTATTTTTTCAGCAGAATAAAAGCGTGACAAAGCAGCTTTTCTCTTGGCTTTTATTTTTTCAACTTCTTTTTCGTCAAGTTTGGCTATTTTTAAGCCCTCTAATATATATAGGATGTTGCCGTTTAAAGCCAGATTAAACGCATGGAATTTGCCAGAGCCTATCAATAATATAGGATATGCTGATTTAAGAACAGAACATCCTAAAACTTGAGAAAAACCTTTAACTCTATTACCTAATTTGGCTTTAATTTTCTCTGCAAGTTCTTTAAACTGAATAGAATATGCAAGAAAAACCTCTTTAGGAAGAGGAGAAAAATCTATTTCATTAAAATTCAAATCAAGCTTTTTCCTAGCTTCGATAAATAAAACTTTCATAAAAATATGAGAAAAAGAGAGTTTAAAAAGGTTTATTCAAATTCTTTTTTCTCTAAGCTCTCGACTTTCTCAACTGCTGGCTTGTAGATTTCTGCAAATTGGGGGGTTACAATTATTGTATTCTCTCCAAATCCTGCGATGCTGCCTTCGAGGGCATCTGCAGTCTTCTTTATTTTTGCAATTGCTCTCTTTAGTTCTATGATATCTTTAGATTTTAAAGCTTTAATATCAATAACTGCAATTGTGTAGCC
The DNA here is from genome assembly GCA_964651965.1 of Candidatus Woesearchaeota archaeon. Taxonomy (GTDB): domain Archaea; phylum Nanobdellota; class Nanobdellia; order Pacearchaeales; family GW2011-AR1; genus MFWN01. Next base: position 41,258 of record CAZYZS010000007.1, read on the forward strand.
TTCTCTTAAGGAGGTTAGAATATTGTTTATGTCTTCAAACTTCTTAAGAACAAAGGGCCTGACGATAATTTTTGCCTTTTTTGCCTCTTGACCTAAGTCAATTTCTATATATTCTGGCTCCTCGCCTGAAGACCCCCCTACAAACTTCGAAAATCTGTCTCTTACTTTTTTAAACACCATTGCAAAGAGAAAAATAAGAAGTTTATAAACATTTCTATAGTAAAATTCATAGAATAAAGATAGATGCGTTTACCGCCTCAAACATAATTATCTGGGGCCATAAAGTGGACGTTCAAATAGCATATACGTATCTAGAAGATCCTCCTCTTCGCTTAGAGAGCTTTCTGTAATCTTGCCGGACTCTGTTGCTACTACTGCTTCTAATTTCCCTTCTGTGCCACTTGCTCCTGCAGTTTTAGCCGCATAAGCTATAAGTATAACCGCTGCAGCTGCAGCTTTAATAAAACCTCTTCGTGTTAAAGAATCATTGCCCATTTTTATATTGTTAATAAAGGGCCGTAATCTATATAAGGGTTACTATATGGTAGAAGATTTAACTAACAAAAAATTACTTTATTTTTTTAAGAACTTCTTCTCTTAATTTTTCTGCTGCTTCTCTTATTTGGGATTCCTGCTTTTCAAGGGATTTTGCCCTAAGGCTTAAGATATCTTTTTTTTGAGAAAGCTCTTTTTCTATCTCCTCTTTAGAGGCTTTTAGCATTATCTGCCCTACCATTTTGAAAACATCTTCTTTGGTCTTCTTAACTTCATTGAGGGCATTTTCTGTTTCGTTAAGCTCAAACTGAAAAGCTTGCTTTTGCATAAGAAGATTTTGAAGATTTTGCTCAAGAATCTGCAAATGCTGTATTTTTTCCTGTAATTCTTTGTTTATTTTCTCCATGTTTCTCCTTTAAATAGCCTTAATCTTTGTAATGTGCTTTCTTGGCTTATAGAACATCTTAGAGCCGCAAGCAGGGCATACGAACCTCTTTTCTAGAGCTTTGTGGGAGATTTGCTTCCCGCACTTGAAACATTTGTATATTGCCATATTGTCTTATTTATTCTACATTTATAAATTTATTCAACCAGATAGGTGCCTGATGCGAATTTTTTACCGCATCTGTTGCATTCCCATATTCCATTCGCTAGTCTTTTGGCTGTTTTTTTACAAAAAGGACATTTCTGTTTCTGCCTCTGTTTGGCTTCTGCTTTCCCATATTTTTCTCTGACAGATTTGCCGTATTTTGCTCCAAATCCTCTTGCAGTTATTTTACGCACCATGTGAAATTAAATGTTAGAGGGGGTTTTTAAATTATTCTGTTTTAAATGAAGATAAAAAACTTACAGAACTATGCAGACCGAGCCCAAGTGCGTCTGTTTACATCTATCAGCCTCTCGCGCGTTTCAAATGCTGCTTCGCTTTCTGGTCCATTGGCCATTGTGTCAAGACCTGCTATACAGACTCTTAAGAAAAAATCATCTTGTTGCCTTAAATATGGCTCTGTATTTGGCTCAGCGGCGGATAAAGAAAGAAGGCCTGCAGCAACACCTGGATTTCCTAAATAAGGACAGTCCACTCTTTTAAGAGCAAGTACCAATCCCCTCTGTACTGGAGGCCTTGCTAGCAGATCGCTGGCGACTCTTGCATATTCTGCAGGAACATCTACTACTAATCGGGGATTTGATTTAAGCGCATATTGTACTGTATCCATAATCCTGCCCAAGAAAAAATGAATATTTAAAACTATGGGGCTGCCAGGATTTGAACCTGGGTCGCAAACTCCCAAGGCTTGAAGGCTAGCCAGACTACCCCACAGCCCCATTATTCGCTGTTTTAAATGGTTTAACTAGATTAATAAATCTTACGACTTCAGAAAAATAAAAATTAATTACTTATTTTTTCTTCGGCGCTTCTTTCTTGGCGCCTGCTTTTGCAGCTGCTGGAGCTGCTGGTTTTCCTGCGGCTGGAGCTGCTTCTTTCTTGGCGCCTGCTGCTGGTTTTCCTGCGGCCGCGCCTGCGGCTGGAGCTGCTTCTTTTCCTGCAGCTGGAGCTGCTCCTGGCACTGCTGCAGCCTCTGCTTTCTTGGCTTCTTCTGCAAGCTTCTCTTCCTCTGCTTTCTTGATTGCAGCTGCTTCCTGGGCTTTTATATTAGTGAAGAAATTATCCAGTTCCTTTCGTTTCTCTTTGCTTGTTTCTGTTTTTTGCTCGTTAATTTCTTTATCATACTTTCCAGCCTCAATATCTTTCATTAGCTCTTTTGGTTCTTTATTTTCGATAAGAATCTCTGCTGAAACACAGCTTCCTACAACAGATTTTACTGCCGCCTTGAAATTTGTAGCCAGAAGATTAGAAGACTTTATTTTTGCCACAGATATTACTTGTTCTATAGAAGCATTGGCTGACTTTACTTTTTTATGGTCGCCAGATGCTTTTTCAATCCCGAGCTCTTTTTTTAACAATTCGGTTGTCGGTGGAGAAAGAACTTTTATCGTGAAGGTCTTGTTTTTTGCTATATCTAGCTCTACAGGAACTTTAACTCCTTTAAAAGCCTTGGTTTCCTGATTAACGTCCTGCACTACTTTGCCGATATTTATGCCTAAAGGTCCTAGCTTCTGACCTATTGCTGGGCCTGGCTTCATATCCCCCCCATCAACAAGCAATTTAATTATCATTTTGTTTTTCTAAAAAATGGTTGTTTAAAAATTTATGTCTTCTGGAATGATACTTTTAGACGAGTCTACCTCTTCAACTTCTTCAGCCTCTTCCTCTCCTGCTTCATCTTCCCCTTCTTCACCTTCTTTATCTCTTCTTATCACTCTTAGATTGTCTAATTTAACCGTAACTGGAATTGGAACCTGCGCCCCTAACAAGCTGACAACAGCTTCTTCTTTCTGCTTATCTATCCTTAATACCTTCGCTTTCTCTTTTTTAAAAGGCTCTGAGATAATCTCGACAATATCGTTTTTTTCTATATTTATTTCTGCAACTGTTGGCTCCAGCATGTTTTTTATTTCATCATAAGTAATCGTTTTTCCTATTATTCCCTTAACATAAGGTAGATTGAAAGCGGCTTCTTCTGCTGTATCTCTCTCGTCTGCTTCAAGAAAAACATACCCCCTTAATCCATGAGGTCTGGCAAGACTATAAACGCGAAGCTGCTTTTTTTGTACTTTTTCTTCTATCATATCTACAGCCCTATCTTCTTTATTTGTTGTAACCTTAATAACGTAAATCATTTTAGCGAAACTACTTCATAACTCTTTAAGAAGTAGATAGTATTATTTAAATTTAGGGGTTTTTAAATTTTGTGTTTAATTAGAAAATAGGGAAAAAGTTCAGCACAAGTGATATAAAAAAGCCTAATAACCCTATGGCTGCAAGACCTATTGCAGCTACCTTGGCAGTTGTTTTATACTCGCGACTATCTGGCTTTCTTAAAATCCTCCAGACTCTTCCACATTGTGCCAAAAATGATCCTAAGTTAAACATGAAATTAGTTGGGAAAGCGGGTTTTTAAAGTTTATGCGGCAGAACAATAATATTTTTTAAGTGTTTACAATAAGTACCGGGATGGTCTCTATAAAACAATTAGAGAGAATGCTTGCTCCTTATGATGTTGGCGGAGGATTTTCTTCGGAAATTAGTACCTATACTGAATATCAAAAGGGTTCTTTAACTGCAAGAGTAGATTCTCAGAATTGGCAATTTAAAAAAAATTCTAGGGCGCGCTATAAAGGAGAATTGATTAAGGCAGCAGGGACATTGAAGCTTTTATAAAAAATTGATTGATTAGCAGCAAGAAAATTAGTAAAATTAATATTTGTCAATTTTTAAAACTTACAAAATTTTATAAGTTAACTAATATTAAAAGAAATAAGAAATTACAATAAGAGCCATGAAAGAGAAAACAACCTCAAAACCTAAGGGTTATAAAATCGTTGTGCGCAACTCGCGTTATCATAGATTATTTGCGCTCAAGGCGGCAAACGAAGCCGAACGGGTCCTGCCACTTTTTGAAAAAGAACGTCCTAACGATTATCGCCCTCGCAAAGCGATAGAAGCAATCAGGGTCTGGGCGCAAGGAAAGCGGGAGTTGGGAATGGCAGAGGTACGCAAACTCTCGCTTGACTCTCATGCAGCCGCTCGCGAAGCTAAGTCGGACGCGGCAAGATTTGCTGCTCGCGCTGCAGGTCAGGCAGTTGCAACCTGGCATGTGCCGACCCATGCCATGGCTGTCCCTACGTATGCTTGCAAAGCTATCGCTGCAAGCAAAAATGTTAAGCTTAATTATAGAAAGAAAAATACATCAATTTAAGTTACTTTAACTTTATTCTAAGAACTCTATCCCTAACTCGTGAGAGATATCTCTTTTTTCTTTATCAACTGTGCTCTCCCCAGGGCCAAGAATCTGGCTACTTTTCACCCCAGTTACAATCAGCATAACTCTTAAGGTTTTTTCCATGTCCTCACTTATCTGGGCGCCCCAAATCATCCTCGCATCTTCACTTAACTTCTGCCCAACTACATGAACGATTTCTTTTGTTTCATCAAGACTTAAATCAGGGCCTCCTACAATGTTAATAAGAGCACCAGATGCATTGGAAACATCTACATCTAATAATGGATTGTTTAAGGCTTTTTCAACAGCTTCTACTGCCCTATTCTGGCTATCAGACTCTCCCACCCCTATCAACGAAACGCCTCCGTTAGTCATCACCGCCTTAATATCTGCAAAATCGAGGTTAACGAGTCCTGCTTTTGTTACCAGTTCGGTTGTCCCTTTTACCGCATTTGTTAGAATCTCATCTGCCACTTTAAAGGCCGTATGCAAAGGAAGTTCGGGGGCTAATTCTAAAAGTTTATCATTCGGTATAACTATTAGCGTATCCACATTGGCTTCCATTCTTTCTAAACCATAAATTGCATTTTCTATTCTCTTTTTTCCTTCGATTGTAAATGGCAGGGTTACAATGCCTATTGTCAATGCCCCTTGTTTTTTTGCGAGTTCTGCAACTACTGGGGCAGCCCCTGTTCCTGTACCTCCTCCAAGCCCGCAGGTTATGAAAATCATATCACAACTGGCCAGTTTCTTTTTCAATTCCTGTTCTGTTTCATGAGCTGCTTCTTCTCCAACTTTAGGATTAGAACCTGCTCCTAATCCCTGAGTGAGCTCCTTGCCTATAAGAATTTTATAGTCTGCATTAGTATAAAGAAGGTCCTGGGCATCAGTGTTAATGGCTATGAGTTCTGCTCCCTTAATCCCTATCTCGCGCATTCTACTCATGGTATTGCCGCCTGCGCCTCCTACTCCGATAACCTTGACCTTAGCTATCTGCTTCTTTAAGAGCTCTTCTAATTGCCTGTCAATTTCTGCGATATTGGATAAAGAAGTATCAATTTCAGAAACATTAGAGATTCCAAAATCATTCTCTTTTTTAAACATCTCGGCCATGTTAAAAAACAGAGGCGAGAGGTATATAAATTTTATTGCATTATCTTAGCTATATTGATGTATTATGGTTTGCTCTCTTCTTTTTTATTTTCATTTTCTGTTTTTTGTTTTTCTTCTTTCTTTTCTACTTCTATTTCTTTTCCAAGTATTTCAGAGAGTTTTTTTCTAAGAATTCTTACAAAAGTACTGGCTTCTGGCTCAAAAATAATCTTTTTTTCTTCTGTCTTGAATTTGAACCTTTTTTTGAAAAAGAAATCCTGAAGAGAATTAACTTTTTCCTCATCACTTTCAACTTTTCTTTTTATTGTGAAATCGTACTCTATGTCTTTTCCTGAAAGAGGATTATTAAAGTCTACAGAGACTCTTCCTCCTGAAACACTTAATATCTTTGCAATCATACCATCTAAATTAAGCATCAATCCAGGTACCGGGTTCATTTCCTGCTTTCTAAATGCAGAAAGCGGGATTATCCTGATAAGAGAAGGGTTTCTCCTACCAAATCCCTCTTCAGGCTCAATTCTAATCTTGTATTTTTGATTTATCTCTTTGTCTTCCAGCTGTTTATCAAACCCTGAAACAACCATTCCCCGGCCTATACAAACTACGAATGGTTTAGTTTCTATCTCCAAGTTTATCTCTTTGGCTTTTTCTTTTATATTCGTGTCAAAGACAGTTCCATTTGCATAGCCAATAAATTCTATCTCAATAAAATCGCCTTTCTTGGTTTTTTCAGTCATAAAAATCCCTCCGGGATTTTTGGGACTCTCAAAAATTCTATTTTTGAAGCCATAAAAACCTTAAAGAAAGAGGGTTTAAAAACATTTATAAATCCGCTTTTGATTTGTTTAGTATGGCTTTTAAAATGATTAATGCAAACGAGGCGAAACCCGGAACAACAATATTAGTCGATGGGGCCCCCTGCACAGTCAAATCTAATGATATAAGCAAGACTGGAAAACACGGGCATATGAAATGCAGGATAGAGGCTATTGGAGTCGTTGATGGTAAAAAAAGAGTCTTTGTTATCGGCGGACATGAAAGAGTAGATGTTCCACTTATTGAAAAAAAGAAGGCCCAGGTAATGAGTGTTCTGGGAGATAAAGCAACAGTCATGGACCTTGAATCCTTTGAAACCCTTGAAATAAAAATAGAAGAAGGATTGGAAATTAAGGAAGGCGGGCAGGTGGAATACTGGCAGATAGGCGAAGAGAAAATTATAAAAAGGGGGATTTAAGTGAGTAAACATGGCAAAAGTACCAGCAGCACAGACAAGATTGTTCAAGAATTTGTTCGTTTGCAGGAACTGCAAGTCGACAATGCGAGCAGACGGTAGAAAAATCATACTTGGAAAAGTGAAGTGCAGAAAATGTGGCGGCACTGTTTTTAGAACCAGAAGAAAAAAATAACCATAAAAGAGGCTGAAAAATGAAGTTTATTTATTATGATTTAATCTTTCTATTAGTCTTTAGCATATTGGGTGTTATCTTTCTCTACAAAAGAAGAAAAAACCTTAAAAGAGAGATGAAGATTTTTCATCTTTACAGGACCCAAGTAGGAGTTCGGTTTATTGAAAGAGTAAGTGATAATCACAAGAAATTGTTGGGGGTCTTTAAGTACATAATAATCATTGTTAGCTATCTTTTAATGGGTTTTATAGTTGTTATTTTTGGGCAAAGTGTTTATGGATATCTAAGATATCCTTTATTTACTGAAATTATTAGCGCGCCTCCTGTTTTTCCAGTAGTTCCTTATTTTCCCGAGATATTTGGGGTAGAAAGCCTTTTTCCTCCATTTTACTTCACTTACTTTCTCGTTGCATTTATTATTGTGGCAACCTTCCATGAATTCGCGCATGCTATTTACGCTAGATTGTACAAGATAAGGATAAAGAGCACCGGAGTTGTATTTTTAGGCCCGTTACTAGCCGGGGCATTTGTAGAGCAAGACGACAAACAAATGGAAAAAGCAAAAAAATGCGACCAACTTGCAATACTTGGGGCAGGAGTTTTTGCAAATCTCATATTAGCCATAATATTTTTCTTGCTCTTATGGGGCGTTTTTTCAATTAATTTTACACCTGGCGGAGCCTTGTTCAATTCTTATTCTACTTCTTCGATTAATATAAGTAATATAGAACAAATTGATGGGAAAGCAGTCAGCAATTTAGACAGCCAAAAGCTAGCTGAAATTGTTAATAATGGAGTTTCAACAGACCTAAATGTATATCAAACACTCTCCTTTAAGGAGCGGCTATCTGGCTGGTGGAAAGGCAAGGATATAAGCCTTTCCGGATTTATCAAGGCAATTACGACAAATGATAAAGAAGTGCCTCTTTCTAAACTGTATGCTAATAACCAAAGCTACTATTTCAGTACTGAAGACGTAAAAAAAATAGCGGGTAAAGATGTGAAGCAGATAGTAGTATTTGATGACATGCCGGCGATAAATGCCGGAATAAGATTAAACTCTGCGATAACAGAAGTTGATGGTAAAAAAATTGAAACTTACGAAGACTTAACTAAAATAATGCCTACTTACTCTACTGGAGAAGAAATATCAGTAAAGGCAAAGCATAATGGCAAAGTTTCAAGTTATAAGATAATCCTAGCTGAAGATCCTAATCAGAAAGGGAGGGCAATAATGGGCATTGGAAATAATATTTTTGGAGCAATAAACATAGAAAAGAGGTTTGCCTTTTTCAAAGAGGAATTTACAGCTTACGAGTCCAAATCCAATTTCTTATACTATCTATACTACCTTTTTTTCTGGGTTTTCCTTTTGAATGCAGCAGTGGCATTGTTCAACATGCTGCCTCTTCTGATATTTGACGGAGGAAGATTTTTCTACCTGACAGTATGGGGAATAACAACCGGGTTAGACTTCACAAAAGATGACAGAGCAGCTAAATGGGCTTATAAATGGATGGGTATCGCTATACTCGCTTCACTTATACTTCTGCTGGTTATCTGGCTTTTTAGAGTAGTCTAAATTCCCAACAGGCATTTTTATAAGGTCTCTTACATAATAAATAAGGAAGGGCTCGTCATTCAACGGCAGGATGCAAGATTCGCATTCTTGATACATCCGAATTTTTGAAATTCGGAGTGTGCTCAAGAACCACACAGAACGAAAGTTCTTGACATTCGGGTTCAATTCCCGACGAGTCCATAAAAAATATGAGAACTAGAAATAGAAAAGCCAAGATAACTGCAACAGGGGATTTTAAAAAAATCCTTAAAAAGCAGAAATATTTTCTCGTTAATGAACATTCTTGCGTGCAACTATGCGGATGGACAAAAAAATCATTGTTGAATGGGGGATACTGTTATAAGGAAAAATTTTATGGGATTAAAAGTCACGAATGCTGCCAGATGAGTCCTTGGATAAAATGCCAAAATAGATGCATTCATTGCTGGAGACCAATTGAACTGGAGATGAGAATAGAAGGAAAGGTTGAAAAGCCAAAAGAGCTAGTTGAAAACTGTATAAAAGCCCAGATAAAACTCCTAACCGGCTTCGGGGGATATGAGAAAACTGATAAAAAAAAGTATAAAGAAGCTCAAAATCCCAGTCAATTCGCAATTTCGCTTATTGGAGAGCCCACTTTGTATCCAGAGCTAGCAGAATTTATTCTTGAGCTAAGAAAACAGGGCAAAACAAGCTTTTTGGTAACAAATGGCTTGTTTCCAGAGAAAATAAAAGAGCTAGAAGAAAAAAATGCCTTACCAACCCAACTTTATATTTCTCTTTTATATCCAAATGAAAAAATGTTCAGAGAAATAACAGGGAATAAAGAAACAAATTCTTGGAAAAAATACAGCGAAACACTTGAGCTTATGAAAAATCTCAAAACAAGAACAGTAATAAGAATGACGCTTATTAAAGGGCTTAATGATGCAGAAGAATATTTAGAATGGTATGCTGAATTAATAAAAAAAGCCTCCCCTCTTTTTATCGAGATAAAAAGTTACATGGCTGTTGGCTTTTCAAAAAACAGGGCGGGCATGGGGCTTAAAAAAATGCTTTATCATGAAGAAATAAAAAATTTCTCTAAAAAATTATTGAAATTTCTTCCAGAATACAAATTTCTCGACGAGAAAATTGAATCAAAAGTGGTGTTGCTTGGAAAAGACAAAGAGAGAATGAAGATAAAGAAAGATGAAATCTAAAGTTTATTCACATAAAACTGTCAAGAGGGCACCTTTCTGTAACATACGCAGAGCAGACCGCCCATGCTTTTAATGCGTCAATCTGGTCTCTATTTCCAAACTCCAAGGGGGCGTCTAAAAACTGAGTTATATCCATCCAGCTTCTTCTCCGGCCATCTGGAGTAATTACCACATGAGTTAAACAAAGGCTATCCCAATAAGAAAAATACCCTACAGTATTCACGCCCCCATATTCAGGAGTTTCAAATAATCCTGCTTTATCTGGTTGTTCATCTAAAAATAAGCGGCTCATCTTAACTTACATAAAAATAATTCCTTCTTTTGTCAATGCCGTAAATCTAATTCCAACTGGAACGCTTAACAATGCAGAAATTAGGGCCATATGCTCCTTTCCAGAGCCGCTTGCTATTGATAAGGCAACTTCTACACCCTTAATGACTGGCTTTAATTTTTCCAGAAGCTCTTTCTTCATCCCTACAACGTTATCTTTCCTGAATTCCACGAATTCGTGCTTTTTACTGCAGGTAAAATCCCGCGCAGAAACATCTCCCACTAAAATTATGCTATCCCATTCACCTTTTTGTATTAATCCAGAAACCTGGCTCCAGGTTTCTTTCCCATCAGATAATAGCGCAACTAGTTCCATAGTTTCTAAAAAGGGAATAGATTTATAAGCTTTTATATGGTTAGTAATATATAAAACAAAAAATGGTAAAAGACAGCGCTTTAAGCGAGATAACTCTAAGAAAGTATGAGAAACCTTATCAACTGGACAAAAGAGAACTGGTAAAGAAGATATGCCTCTCTCTCGGATTGCTTCAGGCAGGAGACTCAAGAGATGTGATTGTAGATATTCTTCTTGTTTTACTCGAGTCAAATAAAGAAAAAAAGGCGCTTTCTAGCGAAGAAATAAAAACGAAGGTGGAAGAGCTAAGGAAAAAACATAGCCTCGAGATGAAAGGAATTGCAGAGAGCAACATAAGAAGGCAGCTGAAAAGGTTGAGAGATTTAATGTTGATTGAAAAGAAAAATAATATGTATAATATTTCAGAGTTTGAATCTCTTGGAAAGATTTTTAATGATAAGATCGAGAATTTTCTTATTCCTCAGACAGTCGAGAGAATAAAAGAATATCTGGCTGAACTGGAAAAAGAAGAACTAAAATAGAATACCTAATGATTTCAAAGAAGTAATTGTTAAGTCTGCTTCTACTTTTCCAAAATCATATTCTCCTCTCTCAATCAATACCCCATAAACTTTAGCACTTCTTGCGGTTTCCATATCGGTTTTTGTATCTCCTACATAAATTGTTTTTGAGGCATTAACTCCTAGTTCGCCTATACATTTTAATAATCCCTCTGGAGAGGGCTTTGGTTTCACCCCTTTTACTAGCTGAGCTCTTACAACTGAACCAAAACTATGGTTCAACATTCCAATTTCAAGTTCAATAATATGGTCTGGAGCAGCAGAAACAATCCCTGTTTTTACCCCTCTTTCTTTTAACACCTGCAATAGGCCTACATCGGGATAAACTTCAGTGTATTGCCTTCTGAGTTCGATAGTATCAAGATCCCTAAAAGCTGGCCAAAACTGCCCTTCTGGACTGAGATGCCATTTTTCCTGTATTATTCTTGTTCTCTCATCTTCTGAACCGAACCAAAAGTCGTCAATCTGAGATTGGGGAGCAGACCTATCTGATTTTCGCAAGGCCTCCCCAACAACAAGATACCTATATTCTGGTTTGGTATGAACTAAAGTGCCATCGAGATCAAAAATAATCGCCTCAACTATTTCAGGTAGCATTTAATTTTCTGTATAAATGCATTTAAATATAATTATATCTTTAAATAACTATGATGAAATTCAAGGAAATTAAATGCAAGTCATGCATGACTAAAAGCAAGATTACAGACTATGTGATTAATCCTTATACTGGATGCCAGCATGGGTGTGTTTATTGTTATGCTGATTTTATCAAGAAATTCCAGAATATAAAGGAGGAGTGGGGAAAATTTGTTTACGCAAAAACCAACTGCCCAGAACTGTTAAAAGAAGAGTTGAAAAATAGCAAGCCAGGACATATATGGCTTGCGAGTGTTTGTGATTGCTACATGCCTGTAGAAGGTAAACTAAAATTGACTAGAAAAGTTTTACAGACAATCGATAAATCTCCCTATAAAAAGAAGTTTACTTTCGAGATACTAACCAAATCTGCGCTTGTTAAAAGAGATTTTGACTTGATAAAAAAGCTAAATGCAGAGCTTGGAATGTCTATTAATAGCCTAGATGAAAATGTCTCTAGAATTATTGAACCTCTTGCCTCTCCTCCACAAGAGAGGATTAAAACTTTAAAAGAAGCTAAGAAAAAAGGCATAAAAGTTTTTGGCTTTATTTCTCCTGTTTTGCCTGGAATTACAAACCTTGAAGAGCTGTTTAAGGAGCTAAGTTTCTGCAATTACGTTTGGGTTGAGCTTTTAAATACAAAAATAAGTGTTCTAGAGAAACTCATGCCTGTAATCGAGAAAAAATTTCCAGATAAAGTCAAAGAGTTTGAAAGAGCAATAAATTATTCGGAACCTTATAACCAAGAAGTAAGAGAAAGAGCAAGAGAGTTGGAGAAAAAATACAAGCTAGAAGTTAAAGGAGTAGTTGTACATAATCAATAATCACCAATCTTTTTCAGTCATCCATCCCCTTTTCATTGCTAAAGGTCGATAGGCCATTAAATAAGCCCCATGATGGATTGCTCCTAAAACTCCGACTGCTTTCTCCAGCAAACTTCCTTCTGTTCTTGCTTTGTGCGCTTCTCTTCCTAAGGCTGCGAAACTGGCTTTTAAATTTTTTAAAGCTTCGTCTCCATTAAACAGCCCTCTTGCTCCATAGGGGGCTGGATAAGGTATTTGAGTTGATATCCTTCCTAATTCAAAAAGAGTATGCCCGTCTCCAAATATAACCGGAGCAAGATCTGAATTTACCTGATCATGAGCTTCTAAAAAAAGGTAATAGGCGTCTTCGTTTGCGCCCCTATATTCCCAAGGATAAGGCAAGCAAGCTTCTCCGTTAAATACCTCCATTCCAGTAAGGCGCTGAATATAACAGTGAAGGGCGGGTTTATTTATTGCCTCTTTTAAAAATTTCTCAGAACCATGTTTATGGCAAGGATGGACTTCAAAAGCTGCGTAGGATAAGCCTTCTAAGCTCTGGAAAAGGCCTTCGTGAGTTACTCCCCTCCCAGAAATTAAGTCAGAAGTGTCCCTCTGCAGTCCAACAATTAAAACGCTTCCGTCGCCTAATTCTGCTTCTACTGCATTATAAACAGTTATATCTCCTGGCTGAACAAACAGGGCTCTTCCACCTAAGTCATAAACGTCATATTTTTTTCTCAAACATTTAAAAGAATCTGCGAATTTCTCAAATCTCCTATCTCCATGAGGGCACCGATCATCTCCTGTAGAAACAACAGCAATAACTGCTTTGGGCCCCATTCTTTTTCTCACAATATCCATAACCCTGTCAAAAGGTCCTCTGTAAGTATTGGTTCCTAAATGGTGATGCAAATCTGCCCAAACTAATGGCTGGTCCATTAAATCACAGCCAAAAACTATTTATTTAAACATTGCTACATTAAGAAACAAGTATAAACTATGAAGGTTCAAAATCTTGGTGATAGCAACTTATACATTAGAAGACAATAATCCTTAAGTAAGGCATAGAATCTTTACAAATATGCACTCGAATCCTTGGATTGAGGTTTGGCCTATTAATCAAAGAGAGCTAAAGATTATGGGTTCTTTAGATAGACTATTTTTAGATGAAGCACTTTCTGCTCATACTGAAGAACTATGGACTCCTAAAGCTAGTAGGGGCTGGAAAAGTTCTTGGGTGCCTTTCATAAAAAGCTTAAAAATTGCTGGGGGCCCTAGTTTGGTTGAAGTAAAAGCGGGGGTTATGGCTTATAAAGAAGTTGAAGGTATTAATGATGCAATTCAAGGGCAGTTACCAATTATTCCTTCGGGAGTATATTATGATCCTTGCCTTTCAGTTGGATTTTTAACTGCAACTAGCGATAATAAGATTATCTTTCAAAGAAGACCTGATAATGTTCATTGCCCCGGTATGTTAATTCATGAACCCTGTGGGTACATGACTTCTTTGGCATTCACTTCAAGAGCAGGGTGTGATGAACCTAGATATGAAGGAGATTCAAGACTATTTCACCTTAAAACTCAACTGGATTTCAGAAGAAGAGAACTTGCTAAAATTTTCAGTGTTGATGAGGGGGCAGTTAATTATGGTTTAGGGCAGGACTTATTAGGGGCGGGTTGGAAAACAATCGAGGTCTATTTTTCAACAATAGGAACAATCGATGCCAGAGCAGCAGATCTAAGAGTGCCAGAAGGGCAAGAAGTATTCTTTGTACCTTTCGAGCATTTAAAAGGTTTAATACTTAACCAGGGGCGACTCTCAAAAGTTGATGCAAGGGATTACCGTCCTGCTGACCCAAGAGAAATACCTTTAATTGATGAAAGCTTGGCCGGTTTAATATGGGGGTACGAAAGATTAACCGGCGATAGATTAGATATCCCCGAAACGGTCTGTAGGCTTGGTGAAGAGGGACTAGAAATAAAAGTCCATGATACTTCTTCTCCACAGACCTATGAATTTCCTGGTTTTTCATAAATATATAAACCTGCTAGAGAAACCTTTATAAAGCTCGTTTTTCTTAGAAAATTAACTACATCATTAATGCTCGATTTTCTTGAGCATTTAATGCATAGGTAGCACGTTTTAAACGGAAATAGAAAATGGAAAAACAAGATATTTTAAAAGCACTTGCTGAATTAAGAAAAGAAAAAAAGCGCAAGTTTACTCAAACAGTCGAGTTAATTATAAATCTAAAGAACTTTGATATTAAAAAACAAGGCGTTAACATTGTTGTTAATGTTCCTCACAAAGTAAAAGATAGGCACATCTGCGCTTTTTTGAATAAGAAAAGCGAGTCAGTTGACACTATAACAAAAGCTGAATTTGATAAGTACAAAGATAAGAGGGAAATGAAGCGGCTTGTTAAGAAATATGATTTTTTTATAGCTGTGGCAGGATTAATGCCCGCTGTAGCGATGTCTTTTGGTAAGGTTTTAGGGCCAGTAGGCAAAATGCCTTCTCCTCAACTGGGCATCTTGCCCTCAGAAGATGAAAAACCTATAAAGGACTTGCTTGGCATAATAAATAGAGTTATTAAAATCAAAAGCAAGGAAGCTAGCTTAAAGGTTACCATCGGCAAAGAAGAATTGAGCGACGAAGAGTTAGCTGAAAATGCAATTACAGTTTATAAGGCAGTTTTTAATGCACTACCACGTCAAAAAGAGAACCTTAAATCAGTTTTAATCAGATTCACAATGACTAAATCTATAAAAATCCCGATATAAAATGGAAGCAGAAGAGAAAAAACAAGACGAGAAAGCTAAGAAAAGCAAGAAGGTAAAAGCGAGCGTATCAAAAAAGAAACTCGAGAATGTTAAAAAGTTGGTTGAGCTTATAGAAAAAAATGATACTCTTATTATCGCTTCTATCAAAAACCTGCCATCCAAGCAATTTCAGGAAATAAGAAAAAATCTAAGAGGAAAGGCGAGAATGGTAGTTGTTAAAAAAAGAATCATGCTTAGGGCCATAGATGAATCAAGAAATAAAAACCTTGAAAAGCTAAAACAATATGTTTGTGAAGATTCCTCGGTTTTGTTCTCCAAAGAAGATGCTTTTGAGCTTGCAGCTATCCTGGCAGAGAACAAAAATCCTATAAGAGCCAAGCCAGGGCAGAAGGCAATTGAAGATATAAGCGTTGAGGCAGGACCAACAGAAATACTTCCTGGCCCTGCGATAAGCGAGTTTAGTAGCATAGGAATACCTATTTCGGTAGAAGACGGAAAAATAGCAATAAGGCAAGGAAAAGTAATTGTAAAAGCTGGAGAGGAAATAAGCGATGCTGCTGCTTCCATTATGAGCAAACTGAATATAATGCCTTTTAGAATTGGATTGGAGCCTGTTGCCCTCTGCGATCTCAAGATAGGGCAGATATACTTAAATGTTAAAATAGATAAAGAAGCAACATTAATGGAATTAAAGACCGCTGCAGCAAAATCACTGGGATTTGCCCAGAAAATAGCATATTATTGCAAGGAAACTATTAGTTATTTGCTTGCAAAAGGCAAT
Source organism: Candidatus Woesearchaeota archaeon (assembly GCA_964651965.1). Lineage (GTDB taxonomy): Archaea > Nanobdellota > Nanobdellia > Pacearchaeales > GW2011-AR1 > MFWN01. The sequence goes on from CAZYZS010000007.1 coordinate 57,090, forward strand.
ATAAATGAAAAGGCAATAGAAGCAAAAATAGCGGCTCCAGTTTCCAATAATGCTCAAACAGAAACTAAATCGGAGGGCAATTGAGAATGGAATACATATATGCAGCATTATTGCTGCATAAACTAGGGAAAGAGATTAATGAAGAGAATCTTAAGAACGTAGTGAAAGCAGCGGGCGCAGAGATAGACGAAGCTAAAATCAAGACTTTGATTGCTAGCTTAAAGGGATTGAACATAGATGCTGAATTGGCCAATGCAGCAGTTGCAGTAGCAGCTCCAGCACAAGGACAACCAGCAGCAGAGAAGAAAGAAGAAAAGAAAGAAGAGAAAGCAGAAGAAGCTGCAGAAGGTTTAAGCTCGTTATTTGGTTAATTTATCTTGTTTTTATAACCAATAAGGGCCAAACCATGCTTATTCTGGTTTATCCTTCTGCAGAATTAGCTTTGCAATTAACCAACCAAGCTTGAAAATTTCGGGTTTAATTCTACTGCCTGCTGGAAATATTTCTCACTATGACCGAATTTGCCAAGTTTTTCATAGACTTTACCAAGGTTATAATTAGCTTCTGCGGAATTGGGATTTAATTCTAATGCGCGGTTGAACTTGCGTATAGCTTTATTATATTCTCCTCTCTTTGAAAATAAAATGCCGAGATTATCGTGAACTGTTGAATTGTTTGGGTCAAGTTGCACAGATTTTTTCAAGAGCTTTTCTGCTTCATCTAAGTTGTTCTCGTTTAGGTAAATACTTCCAAGTACTAGGAGGTATTCAGGATATTCGTCCAATTCAATTGCCAATCTAAGATAGCGTTTTGCCGAGTTGTAATCTTTAACCTGTATGTACTCTTTAGCAAGCTCAAAACAAACCCAATCTTTTGGCTTCTCGGTAAAATCATTATTTTTAAGACGATTCTTCAATAATTCAATATACATCTGCTTTTTGTCCTGCACATGCTTTTTATCCATATTGCCATAATGATGGATAACAATGCTTGACTCGAGAATTTTGCCATTTGACTTGCTAATTGAATTACTTACTGTTTCGTGAATTTTTCCCTCGAATTTATAGCCGTTTTTAAAGAATCTTAACACTTTTGAAACATCGTAGCCAGAAGCCAGCTTACTTTCAGGATAAATATCATCTCTTGAAGAAATAAATCCTTTTACTCCGATCTCGTTAGTGTAATCCCGCCAATCGAAAAGAATTCCATCGGCGTAGCATTTTAATAAACTTTTAATATTATTATGGTCTATAGTAGATATAACTTCGTCTGCATCTAAGGATAGTATCCATTTTTTTGTGGCTTTTTGAAGTGAAAAGTTGCGAACGAGCGCAAAATCATTTGGCCACTTTAAATCAAAGACCTTGTCAGTATACAATTTTGCAATTTCTTTAGTATTGTCTGTTGAGCCAGTATCAACTATTATTATCTCATCAACAATTCCTTTTACTGATTCAAGGCATCTTTTAAGATTTTTTCCCTCGTTTAAAACAATCATGCAAAGGCTGATTCCATTATCATAATTTCCGTTCATAACTACCAATAAGTAAAAGGGGTATAAAAAGATAGCCACTAATAAAGGAAAATTAAATAAATTATTGGATAAAATATTAGATTTCAGCAATAAATTTAAAAGTCATCAAACTGTATACATATATGCCGCCATGGCACAATGGTACTGCATCGGTCTTGAGCTAAGCTCTCTTTAGAAAAGAGACTTTGGAGAGAAAACTAAAAATCTTCAAAACAAGCCAACCGAGCCCTTACGGGCATCCCGGTTCGATTCCGGGTGGCGGCGTGGAATTTTCCGTCGATAAAATTACGGCGTCAGAAAACTAGGAATCGAACTTAATTTTAGGCACAGGATTTTCTATCTGAAATAGGGAATCTATTATCTTCGCCTTCTTTTAAGTCATCGTGAATTGTTGAATCAACCTGTATCTTGGTTACAGCCGTTATATAGCTCTCTGTTAAATGAAATGTCTTTGTTTGACCAGAACTTATTGTTTCGCTAAAATCTATTTTTGTAGAATCGATTAAGAGTGCTATTTTAATCTCTTGCTGCTCACCAACATAAGTTACAGTCATATCTGCAGAGCCATTGCTGCATGTTAAATTAGTTATGGAAATGTCATATTTAGGATAGCTCCCTAACTTATAGTCTGA
>CAZYZS010000008.1:0-26506 GCA_964651965.1 Candidatus Woesearchaeota archaeon
GAAGATATTCTTTCTTCTGAAGAAGATAAAAGAGAAGGAGAGATAGAAAAAACAATTGCTCTGTTTGAAGAAAAAGCAAAGAAACTTGGGTTAGAGGTAGAATTAATTCATGTGCAGAAAGTTAAGGGCTATGCGCCTAAATTAGACCACTATGTTTTAGATATAAAAGTTATCTAGAAGCATGTAAAATATAAAATCCATCTGCAAAATTATGAGTTCTTGCATCAAGGAATTTGTCAACTTGCTCTTTCTTATCTCCTAGTTCTTCTCCGTGAAAGGCCATGCAGTAAAAAACCTCTCTTATTTCATTTGTGTCTTTAAAATCTAGTTTGAGAATGCCCTCTTTAATGTTTACCCTATATCCTTTTTGTTGTAAATATTCAGTGATGTTATCTCTATATGATTTTCTTCTCTCTACTTCTCCTGGATTTGTTATTGAAACTAAAAGAGGCTCATCTCCATTTATTCCTGGAAGAAGAAACAAAATATCTCCTCTTGATACTCTTGTTACTTCATCGAGGAATTTTGGGTCTGTAAAAGTTTTATGAGGAAGCCAGGCAGCATAAACAATATCGAATTCGCTGTTTTTAAATGGGAAGGGTTCTTCTTTGTAACCTTTGTAGCTTTTCACATTTATTTTCCCGATTAATTCTGCTATTTTTATTTGGTTGTCAATCTCTTGGATAATTTCTGCTCTTTTTTCCAGGAGAGTTATATGCTTTGCAAAGCCAGAAAGCTTTATAGAGAGCCTCGCAAGAGGTCCTGGACCTATCTCTAGACACTCTTTTCCCTCAAAATCTACACAGGCTAGCAAAGTTGGAACTTCTATCGTGTTTCTTTCCACACTTGCCCTTACCATAGCTCTGTACGCTTCATCAAAATCCATATTCCTTCTAGGTTTCTCTATTTATTATAGTTTTTGGTTTTTTGTAGGGGAGTTCCCAGGCTAGAACATAGCAATAAGCTCCAACATTCTCGACTTTTATTAGGTCTCCTTCTTCTAAATTGCCCTGAAAAACTCCGAGCTCATCATTGGAAAACAATAATGGGCCTGCTAAAATATACTCTTGTTTTTCTTTGTTTTCTTGGCTTTTTTCTTTTTCAGCTTTTAACCTTGAAAATTGGTAAGGAGAGAGAGTAGCTTTTGGTAAGAGATTAATTCCTGCATCAAGAATTGCGTAAGTTATATTATTTTTTTCTTTTATAGCATGGACCTTGGTTATCAACTCAAAGGCGTCTGCAACTGGGCATCTTCCGGGCTCTAAAATAATTGTACTGTTTGGAAAATATTTTGCAATGACTTTTATGTAATCTTCCAGGCTTTTGTTTAAGTTCTTTAATTGAAACTTATCTGGAAATCCACCCCCCACGTCTATAAATCTTGGACTTAAACTTAAGCTCTTTAATGTTTCTGAGAACTCTTTAATTGTATTTTCATATTTTTCCAGGGTTTGCTGGGTTCCTGGATGAAAGTTCACCAGAATTATTTCTATATTTTTTGATTCTGCATATTTTATCGCTTCTTCTGCCTTATTTTTTTCAATTCCAAATTTATTTTCTCCGATTCTTAATCCTGCTTCTATTTTATTTCCTTTTGCCATCCTGGATAGTTTATTAATCTCACTAATTGAATCTAGGTTAATTAAAAAATTATTTTTTAGGGCTAATTTTAATTCTTGTTCGGTTTTGCATGGGCCATTAAATACGACAAAATCTGATTTTCCTTTAACAAGATTTATCTCTTCCAGCGAGGCCACTTCAAAACCGCAGCCTTCTTTTGAGATTATCTCTATTACATTTTTATCTGAATTGGTTTTAACAGAATAGGCTATTTTGAAATCTTTTAGATACTTTTTGCAGGTTTCATTAAAATTATTAAGATTGTTTTTTAATATTTCCGGATAAAAAATAAAATAGGGAGTTTTCATTTTAGTTTTCTTAATCTTCTTAGGTAACCATATTTTTTAAATAATCGTATTTCTCTTTCTACAGAATCAGGGTCAGAGGAATGCACTATTGTTCTGTATCCCATATCTTTATTTCCCCATATTTCTCTTATGGTTCCTTTTCCTATGTTGTTTATATATAATGTAGGGCCTGTAATTTTTTTTATTCTCTCGGCCATGTTTGGACCTTCGTATACAAAAATAGCCAAATCCCCACCCGCAAATTCATTGCACATAGGCCAGTAAATATGCGGATAGCCCCCTTCAACATGTGTATAGAATTTAAGCCAGAATTCTTTGGGCATAGGCCCTGCTCTTACTCCTGCAACCCTTCTGAATCTGCCTTTCCCGTCTTGTCGTAATCTTTTTTCTAAAAAATCAATAATGTCCAGGGGTGTAAAACGGTCTATATATGGATCTATGCAATAAGGCTTAACGAAAAATAAAGTTCGTTCCATCGCTATTATTTTAATTTTTAATCAGATAAACTAACTTGTTCAAATCTGCAATTATGAGCCTGCGCGGATTTGAACCGCGGACCCCCGCCTTTCTTAGCAATTTTGGTGATGCGTGAAAAATTATTCCTAACGGAATAATCTCATATAAGAGCGGTGCTCTAACCGGGCTGAGCTACAGGCTCATGAGCCTGTAAATAATCCATTGTTTTTAAAGGTTATTCTACTGAGAAATATATGCCCTTTAGCTAAATTTTCGTTCTAAAGCTTCTGTAAATCTCTGAAGACTGCTCTGGTCCACTAATCTCCAAGCAGTTGCGTTAAAATCTATTTCTTTTGGCACTTTTCTCCTAGTCATTCTTTCAACATCCCTAAAAGTGTCTGGGAGATCTTGAAAAAGATAAGGGTCGCCTATTTTTGCCATTTGGTCTCCTGCCCAGCTATAGTACTGTGCAACTCCCTGCCATCCACATCTTGGGGTTATCGCATACTCTAAACTTTCTAATTCCCCTCTTCCATTGGCTGTTTTGGCATAAACACCTTCCATTGTGTGAGCCATATATCTTGAAGTAGAAGGAAGTATATCTCTAGTTTTTATTCTACCTCTAGCCAGCGTTGTGACTTGTAGTCCATTCCATCCTAGTATGGCGGTTATGGTATCCCCATCTGATCCTTCAATAAGACTTTGATGGCTCCCTCTATTTATTGAGATAGAATCTCCTGTTTTGTTTGTTCTGTAGATAATAAATAATTCGCCATAAGGAAAAGGTATATTCCTAAACTGCTGAAAATTTGCTCTTACCAAAGGCATTGCTCGTTTGGCTAGCTCATTTGCGTATTCCCAGGCGTCTCCTCTGCTAGGTTCTGCTTGAGCTTCTGGCAGAATTAAAGAAGGAACGGCGATTAATCCGACGCCTGCTGCGGCGCTCCCTTTTAGAAAACCACGCCTAGACAATTCTTTCATACTAAAAGAATCATTTTTTTATTTTTAAAGATTTGTTTCTTTCGATATATATTTTTATTCTTCCTAATTAACAGTAAACTATTATAATTCACTTTAATTAAGTTTTTATATGCCTTTTTTCTTACCTTATTAAGATGTTAATTGGATTAGTGGGAAAGCCCTCTGTTGGAAAAAGCACATTTTTTAAGGCATGCACTCTTGCAGATGTGGCTATAGCTCCTTATCCTTTTACTACAATAAAGCCTAATCAAGGGATTGGATATGTCAAGGTAGATTGTATAGACAAGGAATTTAGAGTGCAGTCCCAGCCGAGCACACGTTCTTGTAAAAATGGAATAAGGTTTGTTCCTGTGCAGTTAGTAGATGTGGCAGGCTTAGTTAAGGATGCGCATAAAGGCAAGGGAAGAGGAAACGAGTTTATGAATGATTTGAGAGAAGCTGACTTACTTATTCAGATACTGGATGCAAGCGGGCAAACAGATGAAGGAGGGAATCCTACTAAAGGATACGACGTTACAGAAGAGGTGGAGTTTTTAAGAGATGAGATTGATATGTGGATTTATGGAATCTTAGAGAGAAGTTGGAACTCTTTGATTAGAAAAAGCAGGGCAACTAAATTATCTTTGGAGCTATTTAATCAGTTGTCGGGATTAAAAATTAAAGAGGATGATGTTAAAGCGATTATGAAGAAGTTGGAATTAAGCGAGAAAGGAGAAGATTGGAAAGAAGGGCATATTATGGATTTTGTTAGAGAGATAAGGAAGAAGAGCAAGCCAATCATTATCGCTGCTAATAAGATTGATTTGCCCGATGCAGATAAAAACTTGGAAATTTTAAAAGACACTTATCCTGAAACTTTTATAGTGCCATGCTCTGCTGATGCCGAGCTAGCCTTAAGAGAAGCTTCTAACCATGGTTTGATAGATTACACGCCAGGTGATAAAGATTTTGTAATTAAGGGAAACCTTAGCGAGAAGCAGAAAGCTGCGCTTGAAAGCATAAAAAAGAATGTTTTGGATAAGTATGGAAGCACAGGAGTTCAGAACGTACTGAATAGTGCCACTTTTGATTTTTTAAAATATATTGCCGTATTTCCAGCGGGGGTAAATAAACTTGCGGATTCTAAAGGGAGAGTGCTTCCTGATTGTTTTTTAGTTCCTCCTGGAACAACTGCCCTTGATTTTGCATTTAAACTACATACAGATTTAGGCAAAAATTTTATAAAAGCAATAGATGTAAGGACAAAACAGGCAGTAGGAAAAGAGTATGTCTTGAAAAATAGGGATGGTATAGAGATTATCACAAGATAAAATAGTCAATTATTTCTTTTTAATTAATATGCCCAGGGCATAAAATTTTGTATTTAATTTTTTTTAATTTTTCAATTGATTCTAGGATTGCAGGTTCGCTTCCTCCTGGCAAATCAGTTCTTCCTCTGCCCCCATTGTAAAATATTGTGTCTCCTGAAAATAAAATGTCCTCGTATAGGAAGCATAAGGAATCTTTTGAATGCCCAGGGGTTTTTATTATTTTTATTTCTTTAATTGGCATTTTTTTAATGTTGTTTGCATCATAAACTTTTGCTTTTGTAAAAAGTTCAAGATTTCCTGTATGGTCCCAGTGATTGTGTGTTAGAAGAACAACGTTAATTTCTTCTGGTTTTGTTTTTAATTCCTGCAAGTCTTTTACCAGCTCTTTTTTATTTTCTTTTGAAGAAGTGTCAACTAGGATATACTGATTTTTTATTTTTATTAGATAAATGCAGCTTCCAAACTCGTTGAAGGACAGTTGAAAGACATTATCTTTTATTTTTGTTATCATTTTATGCTGATAAAATAAGCATAGAAATATTTAAATGCTCTCATTCTTTTTAAGGTTATGCTGAAAAGGGGCGTTCATCATAGTGATATGCAAAATTCTTATGGCGTGGTCCGTCCTTTTGGAACTCCCTCTTCACCAAAAGGGAGGTCTGGATTGGGTCATAGGTCTAGGATAAATCTTCTTTTGGGACCGGGGATAACTAGTAATAATCCTTCAGAAACAGGAGATGATGGGCGAGCCTATCATCCAGGATTTCTTGGCTCTGGCGCAGATTTTATGTCTGTTAGTTCTACACCGCCCGTTCAAACTTCCGGTCCAGCCTTATCACCTGGGCAAGAGTACCAACAAAGAGAAGGTACTCCAAAATATCAGAGTCAGACCTAGCCATTTTCTAAGAAATTTTTTAACTGTTGAGCATTTTTAACTGCATAGGCATTGCTGTCATTGTTAAAATAAGCATAAACTTCTTTGGCTTTTACATTTTTCATCTTTTCTGCATAGTTTTTCATCTGCTTTTCTGAATATAATGAGGAATAATTGTCTCCGTGAAATCTGAAATATGCTATATCGGATGTTACAACAACTGTTTTTGGCATTTCCATTCCTGAGACAATGCAGAAACATACTTTATATTTTTTCAACAATTGGTATACTTTTTCTTGCCACCACTCTTCGCTTCTAAACTCTATAACATTTCTACACTTTTTGTCTAGAAGTTTTAAGAAATTTTCAAGTTTTTTTATATTTTCTTTTTTTGCCTTAAAATTTGGAGGAAGCTGCCATAAGATGCAGGCAAGTTTTTCTTTTAGAATATCTGCGAGCTTATAAAAATCCTTGACTTGCCTTTCAACATTGTTTAATTTTCTTACATGAGTAATTGTGCGTGGAGCTTTTAATGTAAACTTAAAATTTTTAGGGGCTCTTTTATACCACGAGCTTAAAAAAGATGGTTTTGGCCATCTGTAGAAGGTCATATTTATTTCTACTGTGTCAAAATGCTTGCTGTAAAATTCCAGCCAATCTTTCTGCCTTAATTCTTTTGGATAAAACCTTTTTATCCAGCTTTCGTAATTCCAGCCAGAAGTGCCGATGAGATATTTTATTGGCATTTTGTTTTTAAAACAGAGTTTTTTGTTTGCTTTTTTCTTTTATGAACTTATAGGCTTTTTCAAGCATCTTTTTTTCGTTTTCTATTCTCATCAAACTTAGTGCTTCGTCTACTTTTGCAAATTTGAAGGATTTGTGTTCAAAGCTGACCCTTACTTTTTTGGCTTCTTCTTCAGCTATCTCTGCTAACAGATAAACTGCAAATTTTCTTCTGAGCTGCCCTTTTAGCTTGTAGAACCACTGTTGGGTTTCTTTAAACCCTTTTAATATATTTATGTTTGAGAGATTCGCTTCTTCTTTTGTTTCTCTAATTATAGTATCTTCAATTGTCTCGTCTTTTTCTATCTGTCCTCTAACAAATCCCCAGTAAGTGTCGTATTCCAGCATTAAGAATAAAGGCTCGTTGTCTCTCATGTAGTAGATAATTACACCTGCGGCTTTTTCTATTTCCATCTTATAAGGGGGTAAGATAAGTTTAAATAAATTGTTCTTTATCTATTTGTATGATAATAAAAGTCAAGGTTAAGGCATCGTCAAGCAAGCAAGAAATAGAGAGCTTTGGAGACAACCATTATCTTATTTACTTAAAAGAGCCGCCTGAGAATAATCGCGCGAATAGAGAGCTTATCAACTTCCTATCCAAGCATTTTTGCACCCCTGTTGGCAGAATTAAAATTAAGTCGGGGCTATCAAGTTCTGAAAAAATAATAGAACTAATTTAAAAAATGAAAGGATATTATTATACTAACTCAAGAAATCGGGAAGTTTTACATGTGTTTAATTATTTTTCTGTTGAAAATTGTGCCAGAAAAGGCCCGCAGGTTACATTGGACCTTTCTACACTGCAAAGGAGACAGAAGATTATGAGAAATGGAAGAGTTAGCTTAAATAATTTGGTTGAAGTAGATGTAGAGGAAGAAGATTTGGATATAGTAGCCACTTTATGCTTTGATGGTAGAATTAGCGAAGCAGAAGGTTATTGTGTTGATATTTTTGATCATGTAGCAAATAGACGTGCAGGAATAGAATAAATTTAAGCTCTTAGGTTAAAATGCCAATAAAATATGAAACAGCTGAGGATATAATGGCGAGATTAGTGGATATAGCTACAGCCATAAACATGGCTCATGTTAGATTTTCGGGGGTTTATGCGTTCAGGAGCAGGGGAAGCGGGTCTAGGGGGACGATAGCAAGATGCCATGCTTTATCAAAAATATGGCAAAAGGCTTTGGGCATCAAGGCAGTTTACATTATTGAGGTAATCTCTGAGAGATTTGATAGAATGTCTAGAGAAGAGCAGGATAAAACACTTATTCATGAACTTATGCATATTCCAAAATCTTTTGGTGGGGGATTTATACATCACAACATGGTGAATGACAGAAATGTAAATAAACTATATCAGTTATATGTACAAAATCAAAGTCATAAAATATAATGAAAAAATTTAAGAGAATAAAAATTAGAGGGGAAGTAATTAAAGCAGAGATATGCGACACTGTATTTAAAAGAGCGAGGGGATTGATGTTCAGAAAAGATTCTAACTCACTTTTGTTCTTGTTCAAAAAAGAAACTCGACAGCCAATTCATTCTCTTTTTTGCAAGCCTTTCAAAGCGCTTTGGATGCGCGATGGAAAAATTATCGACGAGAAAAATGTCCGACCCTTTAAACTTTCTGTAATTCCCAAGGAAAAATTTACCGAACTTGTCGAAATACCTTTAAAAACTATCACTAAATAGTATAATCACGTCGGGATAGAAAGGTTTAAATATCTCCTGTTGTTTAATTTAGGATAAAACTAAGGAAAAGGAGGTAAAAATGGGAAGCGTAATTGCTAAAAATGTCGTCAAGAGAAAGTCTGGTTATCTATACTACGTTGATGCTAAAGGAAATGTATGCGAAGCAAAGATGGCTAGGGGCGGCAAAAAGAAAAAGAAGAAAAGGTAAAGTCCTTTAAATTTTTATTTTAATCTTTTTTTGTTTTTTATTAATATTTTTTATTATATTCTTTCTGATGCCATTTTATTTTTAAACTTGCAACTTGTTTTTGGTTCATGAATAAACTTGCCAGCATATTATTCTTGCATGGCTTAGGTTTGCCGACTATTTTTCCTAACATTATAACTGGGCGAGACGAAGGCCCGGTGAGGAAAGCTGTTGAAGATTTTTATTTTGAGCACACTGGAGGATGGGTTTTAAGATGTGGAAGGCCTCCTAACAGACATGAAGGCGTTGAGAGAGGAATGCCTTGGGATATTGCTTACGCCCAGGAAGAATTAGCTGAAAAGATTCTTGCTTTTCAGAGAGAAGTCGGGCCTAACTATCTTGTTTTTTGTCATCCTCAGCCAATTCCGGGAAACTCTCGTGGTGGTATAATGCTCATCAATGGAGACGGCGTATTACTTGAAGCTGCGACAGGCGGAGCAAGAGAACTAAGCGCCTTTTACCGAGGACACAGAGACCCGGAACAGCGCTTCGAGTTTAACCCTGGAATGTTGTCTAGAAGACAATATGGAAATGGGGTCTTAAGCAATGCAGATTTATTAGATTTGAGGGGGATTGAAAGAACTCTAATTTGGAAAGAGTTTAATGCGGTTGTCGACCCCGTTTGTGTTGAATTTTCTTATCGCTGGGATGGAAGCCTCCAGGTTCATGATTTAAGTATTGTCAATTAACTTCAAAATTTAGCCGATTTATAGCTCAATTGTCTCGGTGCTCGCCAATCTCGCATATTTATCTTTGCAATTTGCAGATAAACTTATTAGCGAGAAAACTGAGCATGAGGAGGTTTTCTAGCAGGTTATTGGCTCTCTAAATAGAAGCAGGAAAGACAAGTTAATTAAATATATTATTTCTTCATAGAGTTTATAAACTCTGATTTTATTTTTGGAGCATGAAGGCAGTTATTTTATGTGCCGGATATGCAACAAGGCTCTATCCATTTACTATTAACGAGCCTAAAGCTTTGCTTATGGTAGATGGAAGGCCTCTTCTTTCTTATACAATAAGAAATATTTCACGCATAAAGGAAATAGACAAGATTTATGTTGTTACAAATGATAAGTTTAATAATCATTTTTTAGAGTGGAAGAAAAAAGAAGACCAAAAAATAGAAATTATTAATAATGGAACAAAAACAAATGAAGAAAGAATAGGCGGAGTTATGGATTTTGCACTTGCCCTTGAAAAATGTGGGGATGATGACATTATGATTGTTTTTGGAGATCTTTATTTTAACTTTCCTTTGAGCAAATTTGTTAACTACTTTAATCCTAAAAGAAAAATCTGCGTAGCTTTGCATGATTTAAAAGACAAAGAGAAAGTTAAAAGATTTGGTGTCCTGGAAATGGATGGTGATAAAATAATTGGTTTTGAAGAAAAACCCCAAAATCCTAAATCCACATTGATAAACGCGGGAGCATATGTTTTTCCAAAAGAATCAATCCCTCAGCTTAAGGAATATATAACTTCTGATAAGAATAAAGAAAATATAGGATATATTATAATTGATTTTATAGCAAAGAATAGGGATATTAGGGGGTTTGTTTTTGAGGAAGAGTGGCATGACATTGGAACAATTGAAGATTATGAAAGAATAAAGAAGGAGATAAGAGAGATGGAAGAAGGGAGAAAATAAACTATGCGCTTTTTAATAGTTCAGAAACATATTTTGTTGCAATCGCTCCTGCTGCAAAAGAAGAAAGCCCTTCGAGATTGTGCTCTTGGAAGTGCGGCCATCCATCTTCATTTAAATCGAAGCCAGGATTGGTGCCTAAACTTACATTTGTCAGCCCTTTTTCATCATCCCACTGGAGTTTTATCTCTAGACCTCTGAAACCGGGCATCGGCTTTAGTTTGGTTTCGAGTTCTCTTACATAGCTCTCAAACCTTTCTTTTCTTCCTTTTTCATAAAATTTTCTAACAAGCTCTCTAAAGTTTTGTGGCAAATAAATTCTGGGGATAATCCCTTTTTCATCATGAATTTGAAAAGTAGGATATACCATACATAAAGCATCGTCGTCCATATTATTACATGCAGATAGGATTTATAAACAGTTATTTATTCTAAAATATATGATACTAGGCATTGAATCAACAGCCCATACTTTTGGAATAGGAATTGTTAATGAAGGCAAGGTACTTTCCAATGTTAAAGACAGTTACACTACTGAAAAAGGAGGGATAATTCCTGTAGATGCTGCCAAGCATCATGATAAAGTTGGGGAGGAAGTTTATTGGAAGGCAATCGAGACTGCCGGGATTGACGAAAGTGATATTGAGGCGATTGCTTTTTCTCAAGGGCCCGGATTATCTCCGTGTTTGCTTTCTGGAATAAGATTCACGAAAAAACTTGCTGAAAGATTGAAAAAACCTGTTGTTCCTGTTAATCATTGTGTTGCTCATCTAGAGATAGGAAGAATTACTGGAGCAACAGATCCCGTTCTACTTTATGCTTCTGGAGCTAATACACAGATAATAGCCTATGCTTCTGGCAAGTACAGGATTTTTGGAGAGACTTTAGATGTTGGAATTGGAAATTTCATTGATACTTTTGCAAGGGCTGCAGGAATTGGATTTCCAGGAGGGCCTAAAATTGCAGAACTTGCTAGCAAATCTAAAGAGGAAAATTATATTGAGCTTCCTTATTCTATAAAAGGGATGGATGTTGCTTTTTCAGGAATGCTTACAAAATTAAGACAGATGCTTGAGAGTGGGAAATACAAATTAGAAGATTTGTGTTTTTCCTTGCAGGAGACTGCTTTTCCAATGTTGATCGAAGCTGCTGAAAGAGCTCTCGCTCATACTGGAAAAACAGAATTGCTTTTAGGCGGGGGTGTTGGATGCAATAAAAGGTTACAGGACATGTGTAAGATTATGTGCAGTGAGCGCGGGGCTAAATTTTTTGTTCCTGAAAATTCTCTTCTTGTTGACCAGGGTGCAATGATAGCCTATCTTGGAGAGGTAATGTACAAAAAAGGAATAAATTTTGAGGAGAAGGATTTGAAAAAACTAGATATAATGCCAAAACAAAGAACAGATGAGGTAGATGTTAGATGGAAATAAAATTAGTCTTTTAATGCCAATTCTGTGAGTTTAATTGCTCCCTCTTTTGACTTTGCAACTACAATAAACCTTTTTTTATGGCAATATAGAGCATCTTTAATGCCTGTAATCTTTGATAATTTCTCTGCAGTAAGGTCTGCCCATTCTTTTGGAAACTTCTTCTTTATCTCAAAAGAATTCTTTTTTACTCTTGCTGCTTCTGAGCGCCATGCTCCATTTGGCGCTTTATACACAATAAATTTTATTTTTGGATATTCCAATATAAGATCCCACCATAAATTTGGTACAATGTCCAGTAGTATGTATTCTTTATCGCTCAAGTTTTTTTCAATAATCTCCTTTGATTCTTTTAAGCCGTTTGCTATTTCTATTTCTTTTTTCAACAGGAGAATTATGAAATTCACTTCTTCGTTAAAAGCTTTATCAAAATCCTTAATCTTTGCTTTCCAATGGGGATTAAACGCATCGTTGATGTTATTAAGAGAATAAATCTCTAAATCTCCTTTGTATAAAGATACTCCAGAGTCATCTGCGTCAACTTGTTGAATTATGTTGTCTATATATTCAAAAGCTTCTTTTGAATTGATTAACTTTTCTCCAAAATGCTTCCATATTAATCCTGCAGAAGCATAGGGGATGCCATTTTTTCTTTTCTCTTCGAACTCTTGTTGATGGTGATCAAAATTCAAGGTTTCTGGACAATATTTTCTTCCAACATCCACTCTCATGTCTGCTTTTTTGAATTTTTCTTCGTTTCTTGTCCTTATCACTTCTATATTCGGGTAGATTAACTTTAAAATAGCTATGCTAAATATGTCATCTGAGTGAAACTCTCCATCATGGACTGCAATTATCATTTCGAAATAAAAGTAATAAGGTTTATAAACCCATATTTTCTCATAAGTTTAGCCAATGAACTAAATTAAATTTAGGGAGAAAAATGGCTTCTGTATATGATCTTGTTGAGAAAGCAAGGAAATCTGGAAAAGTAGAAAAAGGAACAAACGAAGTTACAAAAGCAATCGAGAGAGGCACTGCCAAGCTAGTCATTTATGCCGCAGATGTCGAGCCTAAAGAGATTGTGCAGCATTTGCCCGTTTTATGCAAAGAGAAGGGCATTGAATGCCAAGAAGCAGATAGTAAGCAAAAATTAGGCGCAGCAGCAGGGTTGAGTGTTTCGTGCTCAAGTGTTGCTATAATTGACAAGGGCGATGGAAAAACTGAGAAGAAAAGCAAGTAAATTGGATGGCAGACAAAATGGCAGATAAAAAACAACAAAAGTTCAAGCAGCCGCAACAGACTAAGACTAGTGGAACAAAGGGTTCTGAAAGATTATTGGGAGAAGCAGTTCCTGCGGTTGTTGAGGATATTGTCGGAAGGACTGGATTTAGGGGGGAAATCACCCAAGTAAAATGCAGAGTTTTGCAGGGAAACGACCGGGGGAAGGTAATGAGAAGGAATGTTAAGGGGCCTGTAAGACTTAAGGATATTTTAATTCTAAGAGAAACTGCAATTGAAGCAAGGAGAATAAAGAGCAAGGTAACAAAGGGGGCCTTTAGTTAGTAGGACAAGAGAAAATGCCTAGATGTTCATTTTGTCATGCATCTTATGAATTTCCAAGGGGATTAACCTATGTTCTAATTGAGGGCACAGTATTACACTTCTGCTCTTCTAAGTGCAGGAAAAATTTTGAGATGGGCAGAAAAAACAAGAAAGTGAAATGGGTAAGAAAAATGAAGCATGCAGAGGAAGAAATTATTGCGGAGATTAAAGAAGAATCTGAAACTAAAGCAGAGAAAAAACCAGCAGAAGACAAAAAAGAAGCTGCAGAGAACAAATAAGTAAGAGGCTAGTTCTAAATTAAGAATCTATTCTAATTTCTGATTCTTGTCTTTTTTGGAAGAAAGCTTTTTAAACCAATATCCAGTATTCATTTTATAGTAGTACTATTTTGGGAAGAGGAAGTGAACTGTAATGAGAAAATCACGAGAGAAGAAAGTAAGCACTATAAGGGAGATTGGGAAGCTTTTTAAGTGGTATGATCCTCTTTATTATTTCGGGGATGCAATGTACCGCCAGGGTTTTAAGATGGCAGTCTTCACTGGATTCTTTACAGCTGGCGGTTACATAAAAGGGCTTTGGGATTCTACTGGAGACGTTACTTTATTAAACTCTTTGGAGCGGGCAGCAGTGGCAATTAGCATACCCGTAGCAGTAGGCGCAGGTCTTACTTTTTCTGGGCTTTTTCTAAGGAACCTTCCTAACATGCTGCATAGTGGAAAGATAGTCTTGGCAGAAGCTAGCGATCTGCATCTTATGGCCGATTATAAGCGGTCTCGTATAGCGCATTATCTAGACCAGTTATGGGAGCGGGTTTATAAGCATGAGGCTAAGATATTTTTTTCAGAAGAAGAAAGTCTCCGGGAAGCAAAATACATAAGAGGTCATGTTTCTCAACTTACCGATGCATTAAATGGTTTGCCTAAAAAAACTCTTGCATTTTTAGGTTTAAAAAAGTCAGAAGATCTTGGAGATCTTGTTAACGGAGCTCTATATGCAAAACCTTATACAGATGGGATGGAATCATGCAGAGAGGCTTTTATCATCTCTTCAATGTACGCTCTTACACACTCTTTGCCTCAGCCAGAAGAAGCTGCACAGATTGGTTTTGATTTGAGTGGACTTGCAAGCTGGCTTCATGGAGGCTTTTTTGACAGCAGCGATGCTAATTTGTCTAGACAGTATAGCGGAGACTCGGATCTCCTGGCTGTAAAACGGGATTTGGGTAAGGGTGCATTAGCTTCTATTGCCCAGGCTCCGAAAAGATTATGGCAAGGCCTTTGTTTTAATTTTGTAACCAAGGCATTGGCAGTTAAAGTAGGCACTGCAGTTGAAGCAATTAACAGAAAATATAATACTCATGAATTTAATTCCCAGGTATTTTTATGGCCTGACAGCGAGCAAGCTGAATGGTTGAAAAAATTTTCTGGAGCTAAAGAAGAGATACTCCAAACAAGAGAAGCAATACTTAAATCCGTTTTTGGTAGGACGTTCTATGATGCAGATGTAATGCTTGATAGGATGTTTCTCCCAAATTTCGAACTTGCGACTATTCTTAGAATGAATTATGATCCTGAATACTGTACTGGAGAGTTAGGGCAAAACATTCTGCAGGACTTAAAGAGTGTTGATTGCTGCCCTGAAGAATATGGTAGGTATAGACGCATGGCAGCAAAGGCTAGGAAAAGCAGCAGTCAATTTTTAAATTATTTGAAGACCGATAGGCCTGAATTGTTTGAATCAGAAGAGGCTGAGGCTTTGAGAGCAGTAAGAATCGCTTATCATATTGATAAGCATGGCGTGCAAAGAGCGTTTAGACGTGGGAAGGTGGTGGATAGGTTAATCGAAGAAGCAGTAAGCGAGAAGCAGAAATATTCTACCAGATTAAGGGCATTAAGATTACATCACCAACTAACTATATTTGAGACGCAGGAATATAGAGATATATTAGAAAGATTAGCTTATCCAAAGTAGCGTTAGTGAAAACATCACTTTTAAGCCTTGAACGGCTATATTTTTGGCAGAAAGCTTTTTAAACCCCTCTTTCTTTTTTCTATCAGCGAGGTGAAAAACTTCTCCCTGAGCCACTTAGTAAATTATGAGAAGTTAGTGAAGCTTATTTAAAATTAAAAAGACTGGAGATAACATGACAGAAGATAAAACCAAAGGATATAAAGCAGAGGACATCAAAGTTTTGGAAGGGTTAGAAGCAGTTAGAAGAAGGCCTGCAATGTATATCGGAGATACTGGAAAGCCTGGCCTACATCATTTAGTTTATGAAATTGTTGATAATTCTATTGATGAATGCTTAGCTGGATTTTGCACTCTTGTTGAAGTAACTATAAATAAAGATGGGAGTGTTACAGTCACTGATGATGGTAGAGGAATACCGGTTGATAAGCATCCTGAACTTAAGATTTCTGCAATGGAAGTTGTTTTCACGAAACTGCATGCAGGAGGGAAGTTTGACAAAAACGTTTATAAGATTTCAGGAGGGTTGCATGGAGTTGGGGCAAGCTGTGTTAATGCACTCTCTAAGAAATTTATAGCAACTGTAAGAAGAGACGGAAAGGTATATACGCAGGAATATTCACAAGGCAAGCCAAAATATTCTGTTAAAGTTGTTGGAAACTGCGATAAAGAAAATACGGGTACTAGCATAACTTTTTGGCCTGATGATACAATATTTTCCACTGTTGAATATGACTTCGGGGTTTTAAGAAAAAGGCTTCAGGAACTAGCTTTTTTAAATCCTACTGCTAAAATTGTCTTAAAAGATGAAAGAGATGGAAAAAAAGAAATATTTCATTACGAAGGAGGGTTAGTAGAGTTTGTAAAGCACATAAACAAGTCCAAAGAGGCTATTCACAAGCCAATTTATTTTAAAAGAGAAATGGACCACTGTGTTGTTGAGATAGCTATTCAGTACACAGAGGGATATAATGAAAATATTTTTGGCTTTGTCAATACCATTAACACTACTGAAGGCGGAAGTCATATATCTGGATTTAAAACTGCGCTTACAAGAGTCCTTAACGATTACTCCAAGAAAAAAGGAATCTTAAAAACTGGCAGCCTATCTGGGGATGATGTCAGGGAAGGTTTGACAGCTATTATCAATTTGAAACTTAGAGACCCTCAGTTCGAGGGGCAGACAAAAACAAAGCTTGGGAATAGTGAGGTTAAAGGATATGTTGATTCTATGGTTACAACTGCCTTGAGCGAGTTTTTTGAGCAGAATCCCAATGTTGCAAGCAAGGTAGCGCAGAAGACAAGCGCTGCAGCTAAAGCAAGAGAGGCGGCTAGAAAAGCAAGGGACTTAGTAAGAAGAAAAACAATTGCTGGGTTTTCAGGATTGCCTGGAAAATTAGCAGATTGCTCCAGCAAAAAAGTTGAGAGAACAGAATTGTATATTGTTGAAGGCGACAGCGCGGCTGGCAGCAGTAAGATGGCCAGAAACAAGGAATTTCAGGCAATACTTCCATTAAAAGGAAAGATACTTAATGTAGAGAAAGCAGCACCTACAAAAGCCCTCTCTTTTGAAGAGATTGTCAATTTAATAACTGCCATAGGCACAGGCATAAAAGAAAATTTCGACATTAAAAAATTAAGATATAGCAAGATAATAATAATGACTGATGCAGATGTTGATGGAAGCCATATCAGGACTTTATTGTTAACTTTCTTTTTTAGGTACACTCCTGAATTAATTGAGAACGGAAATATATACGTTGCTGTTTCTCCTTTGTACAGAGTAAGGAAAGGAAAAGACCAGTATGTTTATTCAGATGAGGAATTAAAAAAAGCACTGGCAAAAATTGGAGGAAAAGCAGATGTGCAGAGGTTTAAAGGATTGGGGGAGATGAATCCTCAGCAGTTGTGGGATACAACCATGGACCCTAAAAAGAGGATGCTAAAAAAAATTAATATAGAAGATGCTGTAGAAGCAGACGAAACTTTTTCCATGCTTATGGGGGATTTAGTAGGGCCGAGAAGAAAATTTATTGAAAAAAATGCAAATATTGCGGAGATCGATATTTAAAATGGCAAAAGAAGACAAAAAAATAGACACTATTGGAAAAAATAAGAAAAAAATGAAAGAAAAAGCAGCGCCTAAGAAAAACGATTCAAAGATAATAACAGGATTGATTATGGTAATAGCTATTTTGTTATTGATTATAATCGCGTTATTTTCAAGAGCGAATAAGAGTGCTACTGAAGAAGTTGTAGAGAAGAACACTTGTTTTGAAGATAATCAAGATTGGATTAATGAACATTGCGAATGTATAGATTATGAAGGCGGAAGAGTATTTTGCCCTAATGGATACGAACGTAATGAGACGTTTTGCAAAAATGGCAGTAGAATTACTAGCCAGCTTCAAGCCTGTTCCAAGTATAAATGTGAATTTGAGGTTGAAAGTTAAAAATGGTAAAAGATAAAGAAGAAAGTGAAACAGAAGAAGAGAGCGAAGAAAAAAACAAAAAGGAGAGAAAGAAAGGCAGTGAAGAGGAAAACGGAGAGGGTAATGAAGAAGAGAGCGAAGAAGAGGAATATGAGCCAGAAACTCTAGAGAAGAAAGAGCTTAATATTAAAGATTTGGATGAAAATAGAATTTTAGGAAGTGAAATCAGCCACGAGATGAAAGTTGCTTACATAGATTATGCTATGTCAGTCATTGTGGCAAGGGCTTTGCCAGCTGCTGAAGATGGATTAAAACCAGTTCATAGAAGAATTCTTTACGCAATGAAAATAATGGGCTTAGACAAAGGAATGACTAAGAAATGCGCGAGAATTGTTGGGGACACAATGGGCAAGTTCCATCCTCATGGAGATATGGCTATTTATGATTCTTTAGTAAGAATGGCGCAGGATTTTTCCTTAAGATATCCACTTGTTAAAGGTCAAGGCAATTTTGGTTCGCTCGACGGGGATAATGCGGCAGCTAGCAGGTATACAGAAGCTAAGCTTTCTAAAATATCTAATGAACTTCTGCAGGATATTGACAAAGAAACAGTAAAATTCATTCCTAATTTTGATAATTCTTTGAAAGAGCCAATTGTGCTCCCAGGAAAATTGCCAAACTTGCTGATTAATGGCTCGAGCGGGATTGCAGTAGGGATGACAACAAATATTCCTCCCCATAACTTGGTAGAGGTATGCGATGCTATAACAAAAACAATTGATAAGCCGAAAATAACAATTGACGAATTAATGGAAATAATACAAGGACCTGATTTTCCAACAGGCGGGCAGATTGTCGCTGAAAATTTAAAAGATTTGTATGAAAAGGGGAGAGCCGGTTTTGTTGTAAGAGGAAAAATTTCGCATGAGTCCACAAAAAACCACGATATGATTGTAATAACCGAAATTCCTTATCAGGTTAATAAAGCAGAGCTGGTGAAGCAGATAGCTGAACTCGCGCGAGACAAGAAATTGCCGGATATAAGGGATATAAGAGATGAGAGTTCAAAAGGAAAAGTAAGGATTGTCCTTGAGATTAAAAAAGGAGTTGATTCTAAATTCACTGTAAATAGGCTTTACAAATCCACGAAACTACAGTCTAGATTCGATGCTGTTTTAGTTGCTTTAGTTTCTGGGATACCAAAGCAGCTCAATTTAAGAGAGTTGATAGATGTCTATATTAACTACAGAAGAAAAATAATAAGGAAGAGAACAGAGTTTGACCTGAGAAAAGCAGAAGCAAGAGAGCATATTGTCAAGGGCCTGTTAATTGCATTAAAAAATCTGGATGAAGTTATAGCAGTAATTAAGAAATCTAAGACTGCAATTGAAGCTTCAGAAGCTTTGCAGAAAAAATTCGGGTTAACTAAAAAGCAGGCAGATGCGGTGCTCGAGCTGACTTTGAAGCAACTCACTTCCTTGGAGCATGAAAAGCTGAAAAAAGAGGAACAGGACTTGATTGAGCTTATTAAAGAACTTAAGAGAATTTTAGAAGATGAAAATGAGATATTGAAGATAATCAAGAAGGATTTATCTGAAATAAAAAAGAATTTTGGAGACAACAGGAGAAGCCAGATAATAAAGACAGTCAAGGAAATTAATGAGAAAGATTTGATAGCAATTAAAGATGTTATAATCACAATTACTGATAAGGGTTATATTAAGCGAATGGTTCCTAAAGTTTATCACGAGCAGAAGAGAGGTGGTAGGGGAGTAATAGGTACAGAGCTGGCTAGTGAGGATTTTGTCAAACAACTTATTTATTGCTCAACACACGACTATCTTCTTTTGTTCACAAACAGAGGCAGGGTTTTCTGGCTGAAAGCCTACGAAGTTCCTGAAACCAATAGGTATGGAAAAGGCCAGGCAATAATCAATTTATTAAAGCTTAAAGACGATTATGTTACAAGCGTCATTGCAGTCAAGAAATTTGAGAATGATTTGTTCATGGCGACTTCCAGTGGTCAGGTAAAGAAAATTGCCTTGGAGAATTTCAGCAATCCTAGAAGCTCCGGAGTAAGGGCCATTAATCTGCCTCTTGACAATTCCGATACATTGATAGATGTGAAGCCTATTATCAAGGGACAGGAAGTTATGCTTATCTCGCTTAAAGGACAGGCCATAAGATTTAATTCTGATGAGGTAAGGGAAATGGGAAGGGCATCTTATGGAGTTACTGGAATAAAATTAGACAAGGGGGACAAGGTTGTAAGCTTAGAAATTCTTCCTGTAGAAAGAGATAAAACAACAGTTCTTACAATTACTCAGAAAGGATATGGCAAAAGAAGCGAAGTGGAGGATTATAGGCTTACTGGGAGGGCTGGGAAAGGCGTAATTAATGTAAAAGTGACAGACAAAACAGGGGATGTTGTCACTTCTGTCTCAGTTAAAGACAGAGACCCTATTGTTGTAACAACTGCTAAGGGCATGGTTATCAAGACTTCTGTTAAAGATATAAGAGTAATGGGAAGGGCAACTCAAGGAGTAAGAATAATTAAGCTAAGGACTGGAGATTCTGTAACAGACCTGGTAAAACTGGAAAAAGATGAAGATTTACCTGACGAGCTCAATGTCAAGGAACTGCAGGAAAGCATCGAAGGAAAAGCAAATCAATAATTCTTTGGGAGTTTATTAATCTGTCTTAGTCGTTGAATTTGTCTGTTCCCCTATACCATATGCAATTGTGATATCTATCTTTATCTAAGCACCATAATTGTAATGAGGCGCAGTCGCATACACTTCTTCTTTCCATTGTAATGGGTTTATCTTGCAGATCTTTTGTGCAATAAGGGCTTATTTCATCTCTTCTTATATAAGGGCATCTTCCTTTTGGCTTACTTTTTCTAAACAAACCATCAATTATTCCTCTTACCCTTGATTTTTCTGCATATCCATTTCCTTGTGTTGGTCTAATCATTTTTTAGAATCAGCCTACTTTTTTATAAAATCTCTTCTCGATTTTGTAATTTCTTGTTTTATACATTGATATTTGTTGAAATTACAAAATCTCTGCTCAATCATCTAATCTCCTAGCTATTTTTATTATAACCTGATTAGATGATTTCACCATATCCTATTAATCTCCAATGACCGTTTATGTTTCTGGCCATTCCTATGTTTTCTCCTTTTAATGGGACAATTGGGATTCTTAGCTTCAACTCTGCTTCATTACCTTTTAGTTTTAATACCGTGCCTACGGTTATGCTTGTGTTAATGTTAAGAAGAATCATCTCTAAGGGTTTTAAAGGGTCAGTTTTTTGGCTGATTTCAGCGCCTGCTACAAAGTCAAATAGCTTGAACTTGATTTTTACATTCTCTGTTATTTCTGGAAGCTGGTTTTCCAGCGAAGCCATACATCCTGAGAGGGAATCTGCTTTGGTAAGTATATTGTCCAGTTCAGTTTCAAGTGCCAAAGAGCCGCCGGGAGTCGCCTCTTTTATATTATAATTTCCTCTGTGAATGGATACTATCTTTGTTTTTATCTTTGTGTAGACCTGCTGATTAGCTTTTTTTTCAGAGATTCCTGGCTTTATTTCAATTACATCGCCAACTTTCAATTTTCCCTGTTTTAGAACTCCTCCTAAGACGCCTCCGTGCAATTCTGAAGCTTTTGTACCTGGCCTATTTATATCAAAGCTCCTTGCAATGAGAAAAATAGGCTTTTCTTCTACATTTCTTTTTGGAATTTCAATTTCCATTAGTTTTTCTTTTAATTTTTCTATATTAATTTCCTGTTGTGCAGAAATTGGTATTATGGGCGCATTTTCAGCGACGCTTCCTTTTACAAATTTTTTTATCTCTTCATAATTTTTTTTAGCCTCTTCTTTAGTAACCAGGTCAATTTTGTTCTGTACTATTATTATATTTTTAATTTTTTTTGCCTCTAAAGCCATTAAATGTTCTTTTGTCTGGGGTTTTATGCCTTCGTTTGCAGCTATCACAAGAATGGCTGCATCAATAATTGCAGCTCCAGACAACATTGTTGCCATTAACATCTCGTGCCCAGGAGCGTCAACAAAACTTATGTATCTTTTTTTGCCATTTTTTTCTATAATTGTTTCTGCGTACCCTAATTTTATTGTTATCCCTCTTTTTAGCTCTTCTGAATGAGTATCTGTGAATTTTCCAGTAAGCCTGTAAAGAAGAGTGGTTTTTCCATGGTCTATATGTCCAACTGTCCCGACATTTAACATTTCCAACTTTTCAATATCTATTTTTTCTTGCTTTGTTTTTTCTTCTTTCTTTTCTGCCATTAATATCTAAGAATTAGGGGTTTTTTAAAGATGTTGGTTTATTGCTGATGCAGGTTGTAGGTAACATCATCTAAATTATAGCTGTGTATGCTTCTCGTTTTTATTCTCCCCCAAAATCCGGTTTGGCAGAGGTAGAGAGGGGTACCTTTTACTGCTTCTAATCTTTGCCTTTTTCTTCTGGAGAGCTCTTCTATTCTACGGATTCTTAATGTTGCTCCTGCGCTGTTGTGCAGACAGGCTACCCCATCCATTTCTGTATAAAATAGACCTTCTAGATAATTATGATTTCTTTCGCTTATTAGTACAGAATCTGGGACGCCTCTTTTATTTATTTGGATGTACTCGCCTATACAGACGCCCACTTTAAATAGAGGTCCTTCAGTTAGCTCAGTCATTAAATCTTCTGGCATGTAATACTTTTAAGAATTATGGCGTTATATTTTCAACCTTTTTTTCTTCTTTTGCTTCTTTTTTTGGAAGCAAGGTTTCGAATTTTGTACTGCCTTCTTTCTTTACAATGGTATTTATCTGTAATGTTGCTAGGCTTATAGTGTTGCCTCTTACGCTTTTCTTAAGCCTAAATCCATCTGGCAATGGCTTCTTTTTTTTGGACAAGCCTTTTGGACGAGTTTTCATGCTGAATCCTTTTGTTAAAAGAACCCTTTTTAGCTCAGGGCCTTCCACATCTTTCTTTCCTGGGAATCCAGCTTTGTCAGAAGTTCCTGTTATCTCCAATTCATAGCCAGAAAGTTCAGGAGCTATCTCTTTTCCTTCAATAGTCTCGCCTATCTTTTTTCCTATAAAGGACTCGTTCTCTATCTCTTTCTTTAGAGTTTTTCCCTTATGTGAAATGTTAACCTTGAATACCATAACTATTATTGAGAAGAAGGGTTTTTAAAGCTTTACACTCCCCAAGTAGGTTTTGTTCTTCTTTTGATTTGCGCGATTTCCTGAAGGGTTTTTATTTCATCCTGGCTTAAAACTTCTTTGTTTTCTTTGAATTCTCTGAATTGATTCTCCCCTATATCTGAATAAAGAATTTGTTTGTCAGTTAGCTGCCTTTCAAAATTAACTCCCGGTAGCGAGATGGCCACTTCCATGTTTTTTTCTGCTTTTACCACGTTTTTCCCTTCTGATTGCACTGCTTTTACCCTTGCAACTTCTTCGCCGTTTTCATCTATAAGCTGAATGTTATGTTTGAGAGTTCCTCCTTCAACTGAAACTCCAAAAATAGAAGGATTGGAATTATGAAAAACGTACTGATGCAGGATTTTTAGCTTGCATATTGTTGCGAGGCTCATCATTTTTTCCTTTTTAATCTCGTTTTCTTTATTCTTCCTGAATAACTGCAAATTTTCAATAAGCTTGTAGATAACATTTTCTTTGAGGATTTTTATATCCTTTTTTCCTTTTGCAAGTTCGTGGGCTTCTTCATCTTCTTCTACGTTAAATCCAAGAATTATTGCATTTAACGGATTGGTTTCGCTAATTGTTTGAGCAGCAATTACGTCTGACTTTTTTATTTCCCCTATTCCTACTTTGCTTACCCGAATATTTTCTTGTTCAAGAAGAAGCATTAAAGCTTCTAAGCTACCTAAGGAATCTGCTTTTATTATTATCCCTTCTTTTTCTGTTTTTATACTGCCTGTAACTTCGTCTGAAAGATTGGCTATCTCTTTTTCGTCTTTAAAGGTTTGAAAAGGCATGCCGGATAATACATTCTCCTGGTCAACTAGCTGCACTCTAATTCCGGTTGCTGCCTTGCAGGAATAAACTGGCTTGAATTTATCGGATAAAGGAAGAACTTCTTCTAGGCTTCTTATCCTGCTTTTAATTGTGCCTTCAAAACACGCTACAGCTATCTCGTCATTTTTTTTAAGTTCTCCATCGTAAAGTATTGCTTCTATATAATTAATTGATTTTTCTTTTTTTACTTCTAAAATTACGCCTTTTGCTTCTTTTCCTAGGGTAAGCCTGCCTCTTAGGAATTTTTGAGATAAGCCGCATAGCATCATCAGCAATTCAGGAATCCCTTCTCCTGTCCTGCCAGAGCAAGGCACAAGCGCCAGTTTAGTTGTAAAATCTTTCACTTCATAATAAGGGGCAGCATTAAATCCATAGGCATGCAGAGCCCCTTCTATCATCATCATTTTTTCCATAAAATCGTTTTTCACATTCATTGCTTGGGATTCTATATTCTCTTTTAAGTCCTCTTTCTGTTTTCTCCATCCTGAAATAGCGTCTATTTTATTTAAGGCAACAACAAAAGGTGTTTTATGCAGCTTAAGAATCTCTATTACTTCTGATGTCTGGGGCATTATTCCTTCGTTTATGTTTATGACTACAATAGCCAAATCAGCAAGGCTTCCTCCTCTCTTTCTAAGGTTAGTAAAGGCTGCATGACCTGGAGTATCTATAAAAAGAAAGCCAGGAATATCAAGTTTAACATTATTTTTTTCGATTAAAGGGCATCTCCACATAATCTTATCAGCTGGAAATAAGGTGAAAGAAATCTTTTGAGTTATCCCACCAGCTTCTGCTTCAGCAACCCCTGTTTTCCTGATTGAATCTAAGATTGTAGTCTTGCCACTGTCTACGTGACCTGCAACTGTAATAATTGGCTGTCGGATTTTTATAGGGCCAGTTCGTGTCTTTATTGCTATTTGTATTTTCATGTTCTTTACTCCCTATCATATATTTTTTATTACAATTGTATTTTTAAATATTGGTATCTAGCTAAAATTAGGAATAACTTATACTTTAAGGGTTATGGGTGAAGAAATTCAAGACTTGGTGATGTATGCTCTTGCTCTGCAAAATTGTCGCGGGGTTGTTAGAAGGTTTTATTATTACGCTTCAAAAGAATTTGTTAGAAAGATTACAGATGAAATTGATAGAAGGTCTGATGACAAACATGAAACCATTTTTGAAGATTATGGAAATGCGAGAGTTTTTTATAATCCTGATTGGTTAACGCAAGATTCCTTGGAATTTAGGGCAACAACAAGGCTAAATGCTGTTAAGGCTGCAAAAGCAAGGGGTTTTGAGATTTCATTTCCAGATGTTGTGCCTAAACTTATATCTTAACACCTTCTTTTCTCAGCAATTCTCGTTTCATTTTGTCTTTTCTCTTGCCTTTAAAGGTATATCCCCCCAGTTTTCCATTACTTCTTATTACCCTATGGCATGGAACTTTGATTGGAGTCGGATTTTGTGAGAGAATTTTAGCAACCGCCCTTGGGCTTGAACCTACTTTTTCTGCTATTTGTTTGTAGGTTCTTGTTTGACCTTCTGGAATCTTTTTTACTTCTTCATAGATTTTTTCTTTTAGCATTCTTTTTTAAAGCTACCCTTTGTTTTAAGTTTTGCGTTAGCTTCTCTACCAGATCACTTGCTATTCTTGAAGGATCTCCTTGTTGGATGTTAACGTGAACTTCCCTGTAGCTGCTTTGTTTGCCAGTACCTCTTATTAGATAACAAGCAACATCTTTATGAGAGTAGTCTTCCATAACTTCTCTTCTTACTTTATTAAATAGCGTATCCACTATTGGAATTTGGTTTGGGTCTCTTATATAAAAAGTGAAACCTGGAATATGATATTCTTCTCCATATTTTAAATCGTCACTAAATTCTACACGAGATAAGCCATAATCTTTTTCTAAAATTTCTTTCAACCCTTTTAAGGCTTCATTTAAGCGCATCATATTTTCGGAGTAATAAACTATAAAAGCGTTACTTTAGTAGAGAATTCATGGATGAGAGAGTTAAAAAATGCCTTGAAGCAGCTTTTGCTGAGTTTTCTGGAGGAGATAATCCCAAAACCATAGCTTCAAAGGCAGTAAGCAGACTTTATTTAATAGCCAATACTCATTTACAAATACAGGGGCTTGTTCCCCGGGGAGTAAGACATTTTGTGAGCAATCATGTAAACATCTTTTTAGAAGAGAGGGGCTACAGAAGAATTAGAAGCGAGAGGTACGACTTTGGGGGATATAGATTAACAGGGTAACATGGAAAATAAGTCCATAATGGAGATTGAGAGAGAATATGAATTAGAGATAGGCAAGATAGTTAAAACGATAAAAAAGGAAAAGGCAAAAAAAGTTCTTTTACAATTTCCAGATGGATTAAAGCCTTATTCTACTGTTATTGTAGAAGAGATTGAAAAAAAATCTGGATGTGAATGCATTATATGGATGGGAACTTGTTTTGGGGCATGCGATATTCCTTTGGAAGTCGAAAGATTAAGTGTTGATTTAATTGTTCAGTTTGGACATTCTCCTTGTAAATATAAAAAGAAAGATATAAAAATAATTAAATAAAAAGATTTTTTATTGAATGCTTACACCAAACATGACTGATAGTTTTCTCTTTTGATGAAATCCTGGTCGTAGCCTTTTGGCTTGAATTGAACTTTATCGCATACTTCATAATGCTCTTTTTGTTCTTTGTAATTTTGTTTTTTTGGTGTAATTATATTGATTATTTTTTTGTTGTTTTTGTTATGAATCCTGTGCTGACGTTTGCTTTTGTCTATGCATGTTCTGCAGGCTTTGTAGTGTTTTCCTGCGAAGAAATCTTGGCTGTTGCTGTGCAGCTTGTACTTGTTTTTAAGCATCCTTGCAAATTTGCAGCTTCTCTTATGATAAGTTTTTGTCTGAGTTGAACCTATGAACTGGAACTTTGGGATATTAAGTTTCTTGCGTTCTTTTTCTATGGTCTTATAAACTATTTTTTCAACAGGTACTTTTATTTCTTTAATAACTTCTTTCTCAACTACTTCAACTATTCTATTTTCTACTGGTATTTGGATAGGTTGAATTATTGGTCTATCAACTACTTCAACTATTCTATTTTCTACTGGTATTTGGAT
>CAZYZS010000008.1:26606-58716 GCA_964651965.1 Candidatus Woesearchaeota archaeon
GAATTATTGGTCTATCAACTACTTCAACTATTCTATTTTCTACTGGTATTTGGATAGGTTGAATTATTGGTCTATCAACTACTTCAACTATTCTATTTTCTACTGGTATTTGGATTTTTTCAATTACTTTTTGGTATATGGGTTTTTCAACTACCTTTACAGGAGTTATTTGAACAGTTGGATCTATTAAGAAAAATGCGATTAGAGCATAAAGAGTGGTGAGAATCCAGCTCATTACTAGATTTTCAACAAGATTAAATTGCATGATTATGCTTATTAAAATAGCGGCTACTATCACCATCATGCCGATTATTATCGCAATAATCGTGTTCCTTGTTTTTTTAGCTATAGGTAAATTTTCCATAGTTTACCTATGATAGTGAAGTTTATAAATCTTTCTATTTGTTGTCACTATTGAGTGATATATAAAAGGGACAAAATGCTATTTTCTGCCATTTTAGGGGTTAAAAGAAGGTTTTTTATGGGGTTTTTAGGTTTTATGGTGAGTTTTATCCTGCCAAAATCTTTCAATTGATTAGGATAAAGGTCTTCCAAAAAGATTTAACAAAACGAAACATTTAAATAGTATTATGAATATATATTCATAATAAGAACCAAGGTTCTTAGATTCCTATATATAGGAAAAATAAATTAAATTGCCAATAGGCAAAGGAGATAAATAAAATGCCAAATAAAGACGGAACAGGGCCAAGAAGTGGATCAGCAGGACCCAGAGAGGGTAGAGGACAGGGCAAAGGAAGGGCTGGTGGAAAAGGAATAGGAAAAAAGAAAGGCGGGAAAAAAGGAAGCTGTTAACATAGTTTCTTTTAATTAAATAAACATGGAGAAAAATAAAATGCCAAATATGGATAAAACAGGACCACAAGGGCTTGGACCTATGACTGGAAGAGGAATGGGGCCTTGCGGAGGTGGAATGCGAAGGGGATGCGGCAGAGGATTTGGAATGGGAAGAGGATTTGGGTATAGAAGACAAGTTACATTGACAAAAGACGAAGAAAAGAAAATTCTTGAAGCAGACTTAAAAGATATAGAAGTTGAGAAAGAAGCAATCCAAAGAAAACTAAAAGAAATGAAGTAAGTTTTTTTCTTTATTTTAATTTTTTATTTTTTTAGTTTTAAAGTAATGTTTATAAAACAGAAAAGAGTGAGTATTGCATGCATCCAATACTCAATATATTTTTATTAAGCTTGTTAGCTGGGCTTGCAACGGGAATAGGTGGTTTAATAGCCATGATTGGAAAGCCTGGAAAAAGATTATTTGGTTTTTTGATGGGGCTGACAGCAGGAGTAATGATTACTCTCTCATTTTTAGAACTGGTTAACGAAGCCTGGAAATTAAGTGGTTATCTAACAACGACAATTTGTTTTGCTACCGGAGCATTATTTATGTTTTTAATTGATTTTTTTATCCCTCACATTCGTTTTAATGAAAAAGAAAATAACATTTTTGATTCTAAATTATTTAAAACCGGGGTGTTAACAGCTATTGGAATTGCAATACATAATATTCCAGAGGGCATAGCAGTTGGAGCAGGATATATGTTTGCTCCTAAATTTGGAATTTTTGTAGCAATAGCAATGGCTTTACATAATATCCCAGAGGGCATAGCCACTGCATTGCCTTTATGCAAGAGCGGACTTTGCAAATGGAAATCCTTCAAGGTAGCATTATTCTCAGGGTTAGTTGAGCCGATTGGAGCTTTAGTTGCAGCTTTCTTTTTGATTTCGTATACAGTATTAATACCTTGCGCTTTAGCTTTTGCCGGGGGAGTTATGGTTTTTATTACCCTTGACGAAATAATTCCATGCGCAAGAGAATATGGGCATCATCATTTTACAGCAATTGGAATAATACTCGGCGCAATATTTGTTTTCTTGCTTGCAGGAATTTTTGGCGTTTAATTCTGGTTATCCATAAGATTTATATACGGTTATGAATATAAATTCATTATAGGAGGTTATAAAATGTATTCAAAAGAAGTAGAAAATTCAGACTTAAAAAAAGCAAGGCAGAGTCTTATTGAAGAACTTGAAGCTATAAACTGGTATGAAACAAGAATTGAAGATGCAAATGATACAGAGCTGAAAAAGATTCTTGAACATAACAGAGATGAAGAAAAAGAACATGCTGCAATGCTTTTAGAATGGATAAGAAAAAACGATAAAGTGCAGGATAAAAAATTTGAAGAGCACGATTAATTATTCAAATGGTCCCAGCAAAAGTATTTTTAACAAGAGGGGTAGGAGTCCATAAAGACAAGCTTGCAAGTTTTGAGCTTGCATTAAGAGATGCAGGAATAGAAAAATGCAATGTTGTTTGTGTTTCAAGCATTTTTCCACCAAATGCAAGGTTGATTTCAAAGGAAGAAGGGCTAAAACAACTTAATTCTGGAGAGATTACCTATTGTGTAATGGCAAGAAATGAAAGCAACGAGCCAAATAGGTTGGTTTCTGCTTCTATAGGCTTGGCGATTCCAAAAGATAACAGCCATTATGGATATCTTTCAGAGCATCATGCTTTTGGAGAAAAAGGAGAAAAGTCAGGAGAATATGCAGAAGATTTGGCTGCAACAATGCTTGCAACGACCCTAGGAATAGAATTTAATCCCGATACTGCCTGGGAAGAAAGAGAACAAGTTTACAAATCTTCGGGGCACATATTTAGAACCACCAATATAACTCAATCATCAGAATGCAATAAAGAAGGTAAATGGACAACGGTTATAGCAGTTGCTGTTTTGTTAATATGAAAGAAAAAAGAAAAATTATGCCCCCAGCATATTTTTATTTGGGAATTGCATTTATTATTCTGATTCATTTTATTTTCCCAGTAATGCAAATAGTCCACTACCCTCATACATTACTTGGAATATTGTTTATTTTTTTAGGAGTAATGTTGAACATTTGGGCATGGCTATTATTTACTAAAAATAAAACAACACAAAATCCATTTAAGAATCCAGATAAATTTATTAATAAACGAATTTATAAAATAAGCAGGAATCCCATGTACCTGGGCATGTTAATTATATTAATCGGAATTGCTGTCTTAATGGGGAGTTTAACAACTTTCATTTTTCCAATAATTTTCTTTTTTATAACCAATCAATTATTTGTTCCTCTTGGAGAAAAAAATATGGAAAGAGCTTTTGGAAAAAGATACTTGGAATATAAAAATAAAGTAAGGAGATGGATTTAAATGGTGCGCCCAAGATTATGCAGAAGAGTTGGATTTAATCCTAATGTTACGTA
The DNA here is from genome assembly GCA_964651965.1 of Candidatus Woesearchaeota archaeon. Lineage (GTDB taxonomy): Archaea > Nanobdellota > Nanobdellia > Pacearchaeales > GW2011-AR1 > MFWN01. The sequence continues at coordinate 29,880 of CAZYZS010000008.1, forward strand.
CTACAAACCCCGAGGCATTCCATTAAGAGAGTTGCAAGAGGTTGTTTTGCAGATTGATGAATTCGAAGCAGTAAGACTAAAGGATTTGGATGGGTTGGAGCAGGAAGAATGCGCTAAAAAGATGGATATCTCACAGCCCACGTTTCATAGGCTTGTATTATCTGCTAGAAAGAAAATAGCAGATGCGATTGTCAATGGCAAGGCAATAAAAATAGAGGGCGGTAATTATAAAGTATAAAATTATCCAGCTAAAATCTTTCCAGAAATTAGAACAAGAAGTCCCAGAATTATAAGTATGACATGGGCTGCTTTCTTTTTCATATTGTTTTCTTTGAAAACTTCTGGAACTAAATCAGTTATTGAAATATACAAAAATCCGCCTGCTGCAATTGGAAGAAGGAAAGAAGAATATTCTGTAGCATTCAGGAACAGGTAGCCAAAAATACCTCCAAAAACCGCTGTTAATTGGGCAAGAAAATTATAAACCAGGGCTTTTTTTCTTTTTAGCCCTCCAAAAACAAGAACTGCGAAATCGCCAATTTCTTGCGGGAGTTCATGGGACATTATTAAGATGCTTGTGATTATTCCAAAAGGAACTGATACAAGGAAGGAGGAAGCAATTATTATTCCATCTATAAAATTATGGATGCCATCTCCGAAAAGTATAAGCTGGCTGAATGGATGGACTTTACATTCCCCATCGTGGCAGTGATGCCAGTGTAATACTGTTTCAATAAGCAGGAACAAAATAAATCCAGTTATTGTTAGAAGGCCTGTCAAGCCTATTCCTAACTGTTCTGTTGATTCTGGGAGGAGATGGAAAATTGCGCCCCCAAGAAGCGCCCCTATTGAAAATGAGACTAAGAATATGAGAATTTTATTCAGGACTTTTTTAGATATAAGAAAAGAAAAAGCCCCTGCTAATCCCAGCGTTCCGTTTAGAAAAGTCATTAATAATATCCAGTATAAAATATCCATAGTGATACTAATAAGAGGGGGTTTTTAAAAGGTTTGCTAATTTTTCCTGCAATAATTATACGCATAGTAAGCTGCAGTGACTCCTTGCGATGCAGCAAGTATTGCCTGTTTCCATTCTTTATTCGTAACATCTCCTGCTGCAAAAAAGCCTTTTAGATTAGTTTCGCAATTTTCATTTACTATTACTTCTCCTTTGCTGTTTAACTTGGCATTTATCATTTTTGCGAGCTCGCTTCTTGGAACATTCCCGATATATATGAAAAGACCCTGAACAAGGAGTTCTTTTTTCCCTTTGAATTCTTTTTTTAACAAGAGAGTTTCAACTTCTTTTTTGCCTTTTATTTCAAGAATTTCATTATCATTTATTACTTCTATTTTTCCTTCTTTTATTTTTTCATTTAACACTTTTTTGTGGGGCTCTTCTGGATGAAGCTCTTTTTCGTTGTTTATTATATAGACTTTTTTTGCATGTTCTGTGCATAAGAGAGCCTCTTTTACTGCAGCGTCTCCTCCTCCTGCAACTGCTACTATCTTGCCTTTTATAAAATCAGCATCGCATAACGCACAATAGCTTACTCCGTTCCCAAAGAATTCTTTTTCCCCTTTTATATTCAACTTTTTTGTTTCTGTTCCTGTTGCAAGAATTACTGTTTTGGAAGAAAAAAACCTATCCCCAGACCGGACTAGGAAAGAGTCTTTATCTTTTTTAATTTGGTCAACAATGTCGGTAATAGTTTCAACATCATATTTTTTTGCATGCTTTTCTAGTTTGTCTGTTAATTCCTGTCCGTCTATTGAAATAAATCCAGGATAGTTTTCAACTTTTCCTGTTAGTGCTAAAGTTCCTCCTGGAGTTTCTCCAATAAGAAGGACTTTTAATCCCAACCTTGCAGCATACATTCCTGCTGCATAACCTGCAATTCCAGTTCCAATAATTATTGTGTCATATTCCATTTTATCTTAGCAGCCCGGGCATGAATAACATAATAAGCCCCAGGATTATAAGTATTATCCCTCCTATTAACTTGCAGTATTTTGCGTATTTCTGCCCAAACTCGCTTCCAAGAGCAAAAGCAGCCATCCCAAATATTATCAAATCATCCAGCATAAAAAAGAATACATAAATCAGAATATATAGGTAGTGATAAAAGGAAGATATTCCGCTTAAGGAAAGTAGCTGCGTGAAAACCGCAGGAATTGCTGCAGAGCATACAAATTCAACTGAATTTACTACAAAAGCAAGCCCAATTATTGAGAGTATTATTGCAATGGATACTGGTTGGGAGATAATTCTCTCTATTTTTTTCATTGTTTTTTCCTGCCCTTTTTCATCTTCTACTTTGCAGGTTAAATCTCCTTTTGTTGTAAAATACTCTTTTAAGTCCAATATTCCTCCTCCAAGGGCTACTAATCCGATTATTATTGTTAAGATTCTTATATAACCAATAAAAAGGAAAATATTCAGCCAGGCAGTCATGAACAAGAAATAAAGGACTCCTGATGCTAAAACAAAGCTACCTACGATTATCCATATTTTCTTCCTATCCTGGACTCCGATCAATAGCCCGATTAGATAAACTAAAACCCACATTGCGCATGGGTTAAATCCGTCTATTAATCCAAGAACTATTGCTAATGTTGGTAAGGACCATTTAGTCAAGTCCGTTTTCCCAAATAATGGAATTTCAAAATCTGAAAAACTGGTTTTAATCTCTTGAGTAATCTGAGTATCTGACCCTCCTTTTTTGCATTCATTTAGGCAGTCTTCTATTGCAGCTATTATTTCTTCCTTGGAATGCACGCCTACAAGGGGTTTTTTTCCAACAAAGATTATTGGAACCCCCAAATTAGAAGTGTCTAATCCTGCTTCTGTTGCCATCTTGTACAGTAATTCAGAGCCTCCAGCTGTAGAGGCATCATGCTCATAGAAAGGGATGTCCGTTCGGTTTGCTTTCACTTCATAGTAAATTGGCTTTTGATCTGCGCAATGCGGGCAGGTTGGAAGATAGAAGAAGTGAACTTGTGTTGTTTCATTTGACACTGGATTGCTTGAGAGCTGGCTTGTGCTTATATAAGCAAACGCGCCTAGAAGAATCAAGATTATGACTAGGGCTATGTTGAATCTTGATGAAAAAAAGGAGGTAATCAATTTGGGTATTTTCATGGCAGTTTTAGAGCTTCTTTAAGTTTTTTTAAATTATAACCTATTACAACTGTTCCATCTGCATCCACTACTGGAACTTGGGACTGGTTGCTTTTATGCTCCATTTCTTCTTTCTTTCCTCTATCTTTTGAAATATCTATTTCTTCAAACTGGATTTTATTCCTTTCTAAGTATTTTTTTACAATTATGCAGAAAGGGCATGAGGGGGCAGTATATAATATTACTTTCATTATATAGACTATGGCTTTTTATTTTTAAATCTTTGTTAGTTGTAAATTCAAGTCTATAACTTAACACAACTAATCATCTACCCTTCTTCGAATTAGCCTTCTTCAAGGGTTCCTCATGCGAAGATATATTATTTATCCGATTTAAAAGTAGCAACTGATATTTCTAATATACAAGTGAGATTGTCGAACAAGTGCAGACAATCTGGCAGGTTTCTTAGTGAAAAGAATGTTAAGATACTTAGTTTACTTTACATTAGTATTCAAATTTATTCATATCTTAATGCGTCAACTGGGTTTAGTTTAGAAGCTCGATATGCTGGAATTGCTCCTGCAATAACTCCGATTAATACTGAAAAAAGCAAGGAGCCCACAAGCAGTTGCCAGGTTAATGCTGTTGAACTGAACATCCTCATCATACCTCCACCCATGCCTCCGCCACTATTTGAAGACAAGCCTCCTGCAGAACTTATTAAAGAAGATGCTATTGAGCCAAGTACAATGCCTCCAATCCCTCCTACTAGCCCAATAAATCCTGAATTAAATAAAAATATAAGCAAGACATCCCTATTTTTTGCGCCTATTGCCTTCATTATTCCTATGTCTCTTGTTTTTTCCAAAACAGAGGTAAACATGGTATTTGCTATTCCAATCCCCCCAACAACTAAGGAAATAGCTGCAATAGCCCCTAAGAAAAGCGATAGAGTGTTTAAAGTAGAGGTCATTGTTGCTTGCATTTCTGCTGGCGAGATAACTGAAAAATCTCTATCTTTTTCGTATAAAATCCCTCTTGAAAGCATTAGCCTGCTTGTTATATTTCCAACAGTTGCTTCGGAGAGAGCTACGTCTTCTATTTTTACAGAAATTGAATCTAGCTTTTCTCCGCCTGCATCTTCTAGAGTTGTTCTTGCAATTTCAATGGGCATATATACTGTTGAGCCGGAGGTTGTTATTCCAACAACTGTGAAAGATTTGCCTTCTATTGTTACTTTGCTGTTTAAAGGAATTCCGTTTTCAAAAGTTTCTGTTGCAAGCCTTCCTCCAATGACTACTGAATATTTATCAGACTGCATTAGAAACCTTCCAGAATCGATTGTTTCTGTTGTGATGTCTTTCCAAACAGATGCGTCTACCCCTTGTATGTTCGCACTTGCGGTTTTTCCAGAATAAGTTAAATCGCCTCTTCCAGAAATAGCACCCATAGCATAAAGCACATTAGGTACAGTTTCTATAATTATTACGTCTTTTTTTGTCAGATTTTTTGTAGTGCTGGAACTTTCATCGTTATCAAACCTCATTCTGAATTCTCCGCCTGAGCCCATTGCTCTAGAAAACCCTGAAGTGACAGTTAATACATCTGCACCTAGGCTTCCCAACCTAGTTTCCATTTCTTGTTTTGCGCCTTCACTAATAGAAACAATTGCTACAACAGCACCGATTCCAATTATAATACCGATTATAGTAAGCCAGCTTCTTAACTTACTGTGCACTAATATGTTAAGCGCAAGTTCTAAGGACTTTCTTATTCTCATTTTTATTTGTTGTTATTTTTCATCCAGTCAGGCATATTTTCATGGGATTTTTTAGGGCTTTTTTTGAACAGTCCTAAAATCCACCTACGCTTCATATATAGAATAACCAATATTACTAATGCAATTATCGCTATAATTATCCAAGTCGTTGTCGAAATTGTAGAACTGCTTTGTTGTTGCATTCTTGACCTAGCCATACCTGTGAAAGTTGCATTGGTATTTGCTATAGCGTTCATATTCAATGTGAGATTCATTGGCACACTTCTTCTTTCCCCTATGCTGTCTGTGTAATCAATCTGGAATTCTAGTGGAACATCTTGAGACCTTCCAATTGTTGTTGGAGCAATCTCAAAGCTGACAATAGTATAATCTCCGCTTTCTAAATTTCCAATCATCTGCCCGTCGGTTCCGAGTATTCTATATCCTTTCTGTTGAGGTATCCTTGCTACTGCTGCATTAGCTGTTTTTTCTCCAACATTTGCTAGGGCTATAGAGATCTGGTTGTCGCTGAAATCCTGGACTACTGCATCAAAACTAGTGCGAGAATCTTCGATTGTTATATTAAAGCTTTTTTCTACATACGAATCAAAATTAAGGTTTGTGTTAGAAGTGTATCTGGCTTCTATACTATTCTCCCCTTCGACTGCGTCTTTATCAACCCTTAACTTATATCCTATTAACCAATTTTTGTTGTATCCAGGAATGTAAGTATTGCCATCTAGAACCTTTATTTCATCCCCCTCGTCTAGCGAAAATGGATATTTAGGAACAAGTCTGAATTTTGCTCCTGAACAAGCATTGTCGTTTAGCCCGCTTATCTGAAAGACGACTTTTACATACTCCCCTGGAACTGCAGGGTAAGGTTCTTGGTTCAATAAAGTAACTGTTAAACTGCAACTTTCTATAGATGGAGAAGTTGATGCAGGAACCGTACTCGCTGCAGACGCAATGCCTGCAAGAAGAATTAACAGAAATACTATCATATCCCTTTTGATTTTTCTCATTTTTTCATTTTCCTCCTTTCAATATTTCTTTTTCTATTTTACCGTCTTTAATATAAATAACTCTTTGCGCATATTTTACTAGATTCAGGTCATGAGTTATTAAAATTATTGTTTTACCTTGTTTGTTTATGCTTCCTAGGAAATCCATCACGAATTTTCCTGTTTTGCTGTCTAGATTACCTGTAGGTTCATCAGCAAGAATTATTTCAGGGTCGTTTGCAAGCGAACGCGCAATTGCAACTCTTTGCTGTTGTCCTCCTGAGAGTTCGTTTGGTTTGTGGTGAGTTCTATTTCCAAGACCTAATATTTCTAGTAGTCTTTTTGCCCTCTCTTTTGCCTTGCCCTCTGGAATATTAATCATTTCCATGGGGAGAGCAACATTCTGCAGTGCATTTAAAGTAGGCAGGAGATTGAACTGCTGAAATATAAAACCGATTGTCCTCCCCCTTAAAAAAGCCAGAGAGGATTCTGACATACGAGAGATATCCTCATTTTTTAGATAAATTTTTCCCCAAGAAGGCTTGTCTAATGCCCCTACTAGATTCATCATTGTGGATTTGCCAGAGCCCGATGGTCCACTGATTGCAATAAACTCCCCTTTTTTTATATCTAAATTTATCTCTTTTAATACCACAAGCGTGCCAGCCTTCCCCATGCTATATTTCTTCCATACGTTGTCCAGTTTGATTATTGTTTCCTGTTTCATTGTCTTCCTGGTCTGCTAAAATTCTGAAGCTGAGTGCATATTTCATGGTTGGGATTTATATCTCTGCAATAGTAGGCGCAGTACATGCGGTTTTGCTGGCAGTAAGAATTTATTTCGTTTAAATCAGAAGTGGAGTCAAAGAAAGAAGTTATTTCATTTTTTGTAGCATCAGTAATTTGAAAATTTCTCATATCTGGCCCTCTATTCAAGGAGCCTCTTATAAAATATCCTACAACTCCTCCTAAAATCAATCCTATAATTACTCCAATAATTATTCCTTTTGTTAGCCTTTCCATGTTAATTTCTTTAATCACCTCTTAGATAACTCTTTTTTTAATCTTTTGCTTATAAAACATATGGACTTTAAGTCCATTTATTAAATAAAAAAAATATTTTTTTATCCAGAATTAATCTTCTACTTCAGTATTTTCAGCCATTGGGCAACTTCCTTTGTTCATGCCTTTCATTCCATGCCCCATGCCCTTTCCAAGTCCATACTGCTCTTGAAGCTGTTGCAGTGTTTCAGTGTCTCCTGCATCTTTTGCAGCCTGAATCTTTGCCTGAACTTCAGACATCTCGTTGTGCTTCTCGACAAGAGCGTTGAAGTTTTCTGGTGTTATTTGTGACTCTAGTATAGCTATTTGTTCTTCCATGGCTGCTTTCCAGTCTTGATAGTTATTGTTTTTTATAGCTGTCTTAATTGCGTCCATATTTGCTTTTGCTGCTTCTTTGTCTTCTTCGCTAAACTGGCCGAAACCATTCATCAGGCCAAAGTTATTCGCTGCAACAAAGCTTACTGCCAAAAGAGCAACTATGCCAATGGCAATTGTTCCCTTATATACGTTTTTCATTTTTGTATTTTTCCTCCTTACAGTTATTTTCATGATTGGTTGTGAAACTATTTGTTTATAAATAAGATGGACTGAAAGTCTATTCTTCTAGGCTATTTTCAAAAGATTCAAGATAGACCTTTTTATCAAATCCTTCGTATCCTTCTGAAAATTCTTTATTCCACTGGCCTATATAATTAAGGTCATTTTGTGCATTGGCTTTAATTACTGTCATTACTTCTCCTTTATCTGTAGCACTTTTTACAGGTATTGCAAAGGCTCCTCCGCTGAACACCAAGGCACCGAGTAAAATAGCTCCAAGTATTTTTGCGCTTTTATGTATCCTTTTATATTTTCTTTGCTTTCTCATTCTTAACCTATTTTATTTATTCTATATGCCTAAGAGAGGGGAAGGGAAAAGAGTGGTGCAAACCTTCGCCCCCTTTAGAGCAATAAAAAGAAAACTTTTTCATTTATAAACAAGAAGAAACAAAGATATACATTTTAAGTCCATATTCTTTAAATATATTTTAAATCAATTTTAAATAGGTTTAAATAATTCATTAGCTTTAAATTAAAATGCCACCAGTCAGAATGCAAGACGTCATGGACCAACTTCTTAGTATATCTGTTGGTATGGAGATTCTTTATTCTTTTGTAATTATACTATGCAGCCTCATGGTCTACTATGGAACAAAAGAGCTATATGAACTAAGCAATTACAAGGGCATAAAATATTTCAGACTCTCTTTCTTATTTTTTGCAATTGCTTATTTTTTTAGGTCTTTTATAAAATTCCTGGTTTATTTTTTTGGGGTTAAGGCAGTAAGGGAAATACCTCAGTTTATTGCTCCTTTGACTTTATTTGTGTTTATCTATGCAAGCTCGATGGCTGTTTTCTACTTGTTTTACAGCGTTGTATGCAAGAAATGGGAAAATAAAAGTTATGCGTTCCATATTTTTGCAGTTGTAATTTCTATAATAATACTCCTATCTGATGATGCTGCTTGGTTATATCTTGGGATTAATATTGTGCTTTTCTTTCTTCTTGCAATAGGAATTTGTATAATGCACCGGAACAAGAAAGAAAACAAAAAAAATAGATTTTTTATTGTGTACATTCTCCTTTTTGCATTTTGGCTTTTGAATGTGGTCGATATCCTTCTTCCAACCATAATAGGAACCTACCAGTTGACTGTTTATCTTATTTCGCTGGGAATTTTCATGCTGATACTTTTTAAAGTTCTAAAGAGAGCGGGTTAAAAATGCCAAAGCGCGAAAGACTGGAAATAATAAAAGATATATTGGAGATATTAAAAGATAGCAGGGCAATTAAAATGACTCCTTTGCTTAGAAAATCCAACCTCTCTTCTCAAAGATTTGCAGAATATTTTCAGGAACTTTCTGGCAAGGGCTTCATAACAGAAACCATAGATAAGCAGGGCAAAAAAGTTTATTCTTTAAGTGAAAAAGGTTTTAGATACTTGGAGAAGTACAAGACAATTATAGGTTTTATAGACGAGTTTGAACTGTAACATTTTTAAATGCGCTTTTCTTCCTTAGGCTTGTAAAATAGGTGCAGCATGGAAATAATTTACAACAAAGTTTTTCTGGAGCATGATACGGGAATGCATCCTGAAAACAAAAAAAGGCTGGAATGTTTTGGGAAACTTAGAGAAACAAAAATAGAAAGTGGGGAAAAATATCTTTCTTTGATTCATGATAAATACTACATTCAGAAAGTTAAGGAAGCCTGCGCCAAAGAAGAATATCTTGATCCTGACACTTATGTTTCAAAAGGGAGCTGGAATGCAGCTGTTATGGCTGTAGGAGCTACAATCGAGGCTTCGGAAAAAAATGGTTTTGCTTTGGTTAGGCCGCCTGGACATCATGCACATCCTACTCGCTCCTCGGGATTCTGCGTTTTTAATAATCTGGCTATTTCGGTTCAGAAACTAGTAAATGAGGGAAAAAAGGTTTTGATATTTGATTTTGATGGGCATCTGGGAGACGGAACCGAGAGCATTTTTTATGACACAAACAAAGTGCTGTATTTTTCTTTGCATCAGTATCCCGCTTTTCCAAATAAGGGTTGGGTGGATGAACTTGGAGAAGGAAAAGGGAAAGGTTATACGATAAATGTTCCCCTTCCGGCCGGAACAGGAGATGACTTATATTTTGATGCTATCAAAAGAATTATGCCAATACTGAAGAAATTTAATGCAGATATTGTTGCTTTATCAGCTGGATTTGATGCTTATCTTGGAGACCTGCTTTTGGATTTGAAATTAAGCTTTAATGCCTATTATAGCTTAGGAAAACTGTTAAGGGAGAATTTCAAGAACATGTACGCTACTTTTGAAGGCGGCTATAATACAGAAGCTCTTCCAATGTGTGTTTTTAGCTTTTTAGAAGGCATTAATGGAGAAAAGCAAAGATTTACTGAAAAAAGTACAAGGTCTTCTTTGGAAACGAGAAAAGAATACGAAAAAAGGATAAAAGAGCTTGAAAGAAATTTAAAAAAATACTGGAAGTTTTAGCAATATTTATTAATCCATCAGACATAATAATCTATGCCAAAAAAGAGTGTGGAATTTGAAGTCTTCGATACTTTGAAACCAAAAAGAAAAAAAGAGACTGTAGTAATAGAAACATCTCCTGCAAAAAAGCATTATACAAAATTTATTTTTATAATCTTAATTGTAGTACTCTTACTTGCTATAATAATTGTTCTTGCATACTTAGGCTATGATTATCTTAAAAATTTGCCTCCTGCAGCAAATGGGACAGAGCAAAATGAGCCTTATTTTAATGATACTACTCCTGTTAATGATTCGGGAATTGATGATACTTCCAAGCCAACAAATTATTGCGGAAACGGGACATGTGATAAAGGGGAAAATTATACTAATTGCCCTAAAGACTGCAAAAAGCCAACAGAGCCAGGAGGTCCTGGTGGGCCTGATTCGTCATGTACTCCAAATTGCACAGGAAAACAATGCGGAGGAGATGGGTGTGGAGGAAGTTGTGGAACCTGCTTAACAGGGCAGTACTGCAGTTCAATGGGGCAATGTATAACTAGTCCGTATAAATGGGAAAAGGGCCCTTCATCTGATCCTGACTTCTTTCCTATAGGAGTCTGGCTTCAAGCCCCGAGTAATATTGACGAATTCAAAAATATTGGAATAAACATTTTTGTTGGGCTTTGGAATCCTGTAGACGAGCCTCAGCTTGCTGCATTTAAAAAGAAGGATATGCCAGTATTCCCATCTCAAAATTCAGTTGGTTTAACATCTCAGAATAGCAGCGTGATTGAAGGTTGGTTATCAATGGACGAGCCTGATAATGCACAGCCTGATGGGGGCGGAGGTTGGTTGCCTTGTATCGACCCTTTGATTATACAGCAAAAATATAACGAATTAAAATCGAACGATTCTACCAGGCCTGTTTATTTGAATTTTGGGAGGGGAGTTTCTGATGAAAACTGGGTTGGGAGGGGTACTTGTACCGGAAGATTAGACATGTATCCTGAATATATTAAAGGAGCAGATATTATTTCCTATGATATTTATCCTGTGACAAGCGGCAAGCCAATTTCCTATGTTGCTAGAGGCGTTGAGAGATTAGTGAACTGGTCAAACGGAACAAAGATAGTCTGGAACATTATTGAAACGACCCACATACAAAATGCTACGGCAAGGCCTAGTGCAGAGCAAGTAAAATCAGAGGTCTGGATGTCTATAATTCATGGCTCAATGGGAATCACTTATTTTGTTCATGAATGGCAGCCAAGTTTCAGAGAAGACGGAATTTTTAGATACCCAGAAATTGTAGGCAATGTTACTCTTATTAACCAGAGAATTACCTCTTTAGCACCTGTTTTGAACAGCCCTACATTAGTTGGAAGGGACAGCGTAGTAACAAACGATACCGGGGTAAAAATAAAGACAATGTTAAAAGAGTATGGCGACTCTACCTATTTGTTTGCTATTGCAATGGGGAGCCGTTCTGTTATTGCAAATTTTACAATCAATAATATTGCTACAGGCACTGGGGAAGTAATAGACGAAAACAGGAATATAAATGTTGTAGGCAACAAGTTTCAGGATACTTTCAGGAAACCTTATGAGGTTCATATCTACAAAATAAGCGAGCTTATAGTTAATCAATGTAACAATGGTATCAAAGATGGTACTGAGACAGATGTGGATTGCGGCGGCTCATGCGCAAAATGCGCAAATGGCAAAGCATGCTTGGTAGCATCAGATTGCCAAAGCAATTTGTGCATTGATGGAATCTGCCAGACAAGCAGCGTCACATGTCTTCCTTCAAATAACTGTTTCTCTGTTTCTGTAACGGGAGCAGGAAGTCATGACGGAACTCTAGGAAATGAAATGACTTTGAATGAAGCGAAAAGCTATGCAAACAGTCACATTCAAGATACTCTTTTATTTATGCTTCAGGATGGAAAATATGGCAGTGTTTTATTTGATGGAAACAGCAGGACTGCGCCAGTCACATACAAATCTGTGAATAAGAGGGGGGCAGTTTTTGATAGGTTAAATATCGGCAAAACAGGTTCGATAATAAGCCAAAAACTTACTGTAGATGGCGTTTCAATTATTGTTGACCCTGCTGTGAAGCCTACACCAACAGGAGATTTTATAGGAGGATACTATTTTGGCACCATTGATAATTCCGCAGATGTGACAATAACCAACTCTTATTTTAAAGGTTTTAATAAGTATGTTGTTGATGGATTGCATCTGACTAATACTTATAATGTTAAATTGCTTAACAATGAAGTTAAAACTTTCTCTGGCAATTTTCCCATGGTTGCGACTTCTAATAGTACTTATGTTATTAATAACACTCTATCAGATATTTCAATGGGTTCTATAATGAGATTTGTTGATATGGGCTGCAACAATCTTATAATGAAAGAAAACAGGATATTTGATTGCAACGAAGACAGGACAGATTCCTATTTTCCCTATCTTATTGCTGATGATATCTCAAAATACCATATGGGAAGTATTTTTTCTATGAGAGCTGATGATTATGTTCTTGATGGAAATATAGTGCATGACTGTCATATAGCACAGAATCTTATGAATTACAGGGAAGTAGGGAATTTCAGCAATATAACTATGCAGAACAATGTATTTTATGATACTGCAAATACAAGAGTATTATTTTTAGCTCCGACACTTGAAAGGCCGGTAATAATAAGGAATAATACATTTATAGGGTATTCAAACATGAATGTGACATCTCTTGCGTATCAGATAGTCCAAAGATATAAGAGTAATTTTGAAGTGCAAATTGTTAATAATGGGGAGGGATTTTATTTTTATAACAATATAATTACTGGATATTGGCCACTTCCTGGCATAACTATACAGCAGGATAATAATATACTTAATTCTTACGACGGAAATGGTCAATATGAAAGATTAGGGCAGAACACGATTTTTGCAGTATGGGAGAGTCCTTCTCTGCATGGTTATCCTAACTTCTTCGAAGATATATATTTCAGAGGAGCCACTTCGGAGTATAGTTACAGCACAAATGGTTTCACTTCATTTTTTGCAAAAGCAAGTTTGTTCCTTATGGACATAGATTGGGCAGGCATAGGTACTTATGATGCAGGAGCTTTTGTCAAATATGATCCAAATGGAAAATATTATAGGAGTCTACAAAATACTAATCATAACCATATTCCTCCGGACAGTCCTGATTGGTGGGTAGAGGACACTCCTTCAAGTTTCTGGGATGCAGATGTAGGAAGATACGATCTCGATTTCCATCCATTGATAAACTCGGTTGTATGCAATGGGGGTTATTTGTATGGTAAAAGACTAATTACAAGTTCAGTTAAAGGAACGCCTTCTGCAGGAGCTCTTCCTTGCGTCTGCACGCAAAATTCACAGTGTGTTGAGGTTTATGGAACAGGAAGCACCTGCAATCTTCAGACAAAGAAATGTGAGGGAGGAATGCCTAATCTTCCTGCACCGGAGAGTAAAAGTTTCTTTTCTAGGCTTTTAGAACTCCTGAAACGCTTGTTTAGTTAAACCTTTATAAACCCTTTTTTCTCTTTATTCTTATAAAAGAGGCAACTAAGCAAAAATGACTATAAAACAGCTGGATGAGATATTTAATCCGAAAAGCATTGCTGTAATTGGGGCGTCTAATGATAAAGATAGTGTCGGATATGGGATTTTGAAAAACCTTAAGACTTTTAGCGGTAAACTTTTTGCAGTGAACAACAAAAGAAGGTTAATACATGGGAAAAAAGCATACCAGCGCGTCTTTGACATTAAAGAAGACATTGATTTAGCAATAATTGCAACTCCTGCCCCCACTGTTGAAAAGATAGTGGAAGAGTGTGCAGAAAAGAAAGTTAAGGCAACAATGATTTTATCTTCTGGGTTCAACGAGGCAGGAAAAAAAGGCGAGGAGCTTTCTGAGTCTATATTAAAAATAGCAAGAGAAAATAACATGAGGATTATTGGGCCGAACTGTATGGGATTTTTAAGGCCTTCAAAAAATTTAAATGCGAGTTTTGCAAGAAAAATGCCTGCAAAAGGCAACATCGCATTTATTTCCCAAAGCGGGGCATTGGGAAGTTCTATTTTAGACTGGGCGTTGAAATACGAGATGGGATTCAGTTTTTTTGCGTCTATTGGGGGAATGATAGATGTTGGATTTGCCGATCTGATAGATTATCTTGGAACAGACCCTTACACCAATAGTATTGTCCTTTATATGGAATCTTTAAATGATGCTAGGAAGTTCATGAGTGCAGCACGTTCATTTTCTAGGGGAAAGCCGATTATTGTATTAAAAGCTGGAAAAAGTGAACAAGGAGCAAAAGCTGCTTTGTCTCATACAGGAAGCCTTGCAGGAAATGACGAAGTGTTTGATGCTGCTTTTAAGAGAGCAGGAATTGTAAGAGTGAACGAGATTGATGACCTATTTGATTGTGCAAAAACCTTGTCAAAACAGAAGAGGCCAAAAGGAAAAAGATTGGCAATAATAACAAATGCAGGAGGCCCAGGAGTAATTTCAACAGACATGCTTGTGCAAAGAGGGGGAGAATTAGCTAAATTAGGAAAAAGCACAATAGACAAACTCGATAAAGTCTTGAATCCTGCTTGGAGTAAAAATAATCCGGTGGATTTGTTAGGAGATTCTTCTGCTGAAGACTATCGAGTAGCGGTTGAAGCATGTTTAGAGGATGAAGATGTGGATGGAGTGTTAGTTCTTTTAACGCCTCAAACAATGACAGATGCGACCGCTGTTGCAAAGTCCATTGTTGGCATTAAGAATCTGAAAGAAAAGCCTATTTTAGCTTCTTTTATGGGTGGAGAGAGTGTGGCTCTTGGAAAGAAAATACTGGAAGAAAACAGCATACCTGTTTTTCCATATCCTGAGAGAGGAGTCAAATCTTTTATCTACCTCTATAATTATTCTGAAAACCTTGAATCATTATACCAGACTCCTTCAACAATTCCTCATGCCTTTCATCCTAAAACAGAGGAGAACAGGAAACTTATTGATTCTATAGTGGCAGAAAAAAGATATTTTTTAAGAGATGATGAGGCAAAGAAAATACTTGATAATTATTTTATCCCCGTTTCTAACCATAGTCTCGCTAAAAATGAAGAAGAGGCTGTTAAAATAGCGGAGAAAATAAGGTACCCTGTTGCAATGAAAATTGCCTCTCCTGATATTATGCATAAAACAGAGGTTAAGGGAGTGGAGCTGAATATAGTTAATGGTAAGGAAGTAAGAGAGGCCTTTAAAAGGATAATAGAAAATGTTAAAAAAAATTCTCCTAAAGCAGAGATTCATGGAATCTTGGTAGAAGAGATGGTAGCTAAAAAGTATGAACTTATAATTGGTAGCAAGAAAGATTCTATTTTTGGGCCTGCAATTGTTTTTGGCATGGGGGGCGTTGCTGTAAACGTTTTTAAAGATATGAAAGTAGGAATCCCTCCATTAAATATGGCTTTATCAGAGATGCTTATAAAAGAAACTAAAATTTACGAGCTTCTTAAGGGATATAGAGGAATGAAACCAGTTGATATAAGCCAGATTCAGTTTATTCTCTATAAGTTTGCTTATCTTGTCTGTGACTTTCCAGAGATACAGGAAATAGATATCAATCCATTTAGCATAGACGAACATGGGGGAGTGGTAGTAGATGCGAAAATAATCCTTGACAAAGAGTTTATAGAAAAGAAAGGGAAAAAGAAATTGAATCCATATTCGCACTTAGTTATTTCACCTTATCCAAAGCAATACATAAAAGAAATCAAGATGAAGAATGGAAAACAGGTAACGCTTAGACCAATTAGGCCAGAAGATGAGCACATGGAGAAAGAGATGATTTCAAAATTCTCCAAGCAAACCCAGAGATTTAGATTCTTTGGGCTAATCAAAGACTTAAATCATGAAATGCTGATTAAGTATACTCAAATAGATTACGACAGGGAGATAGCAATTGTTGCAGAGGCAGAGAGCTCTTTAGAAAAGACTTCGGAGAAAACAGCTAAAGCTGAAGCCCACCATAAGACAGAGGGCAGTGGGGAAAAGAAAATATTGGGAGTTGTAAGGCTTATTAGTAATCCCTATGATGAGAGTGCAGAGTTTGCAATTGCAATTGCAGACCCTTATCAGGGTAAGGGATTGGGAGAGCAGATGACAGACTATATGCTTGAAATTGCCAAAGACAGGAATGTTAAACGAATTTTCGCATATTTTTTAGGAGATAACGAGATAATGAAGCATATTTTCGAGAAAAAAGGCTTTAATATTTTCAGAGAAGAAAAAATCTGGAGAGCTGAAAAAGAAATTTAGAACTTCTTTTCATAAAATATTGCTGTAGTCAATTCCGTCTTCTTTTGTTATAACGACTGCTTCGTAGTTTTTGATAATATCTCCGAATTTACTTTTTATTTCATTCATGATGCCATAGAATTCATCAAAATTTTTTACTTCCATTTCAAGTTCTAAGTCCCAAGGACCAATAGAATTTGTTAGAGCAGTAACATTTTGGTGATTTAGACAAAAAGTTACTATTTCATCCTCTTTCTCTTTTGTTACGTTTTGCAGATAAATAAAAGACTTGCAAAATTCTTTTTCTAACTTTTCGAGATTAAGACTTGTCCTGTAATTAAGTATAACCTTATTTTTCTCTAAGTTTTTTATTCGCTTTATAACTGCTGAACTTGATAAATTTGTTATTTCTGCAATCTTTAGCAAAGGTATTCTCGCATTTTTTGCAAGGGCCTTTATAATTTTAATGTCAACTAAATCAGGAGATTTATTTTGTAGAGGTCCTCCTATATGGCTTATCATTGGCTCATCTTTTTTCGTAAGCCACTTCCTATTAGAAACATAGTAATCTGGATGAGCGACAAATTCTTTCATGTGGATATATTTTCCATATTTTCTAATTATCTCTTTTGCTAAAGAATTATATTCATAAATGTCTTTAGTGTAAGCGACAATTATTGCATCCCAAGCTCCGCTGCAAAGAGCGACCCATCCGATCTTATGATAACTTTTTAGGAAATTGTAAATTTCTTTCTCCTTTTCTTTTGTTGTATTCTGAAATTTAAAAGTTATTTTGTTTAAAATAAGTCCAAACTTTGAGACATTAATATCAATAAAATAACGTTGAATTATTCCTTCCTTTTCAAGTTTTTTCAACCTATAATTTATTCCATCTTTGCTTAATCTGAGAGCCTTGGCTATCTTGTTTATAGGCATCCGACTATCTTTATCCAACATAGACAGAATTTTATAATCTCTTTCATCCATTTAATCCAATATTTACTATTATTTATAAATATTTCCATTTTGGATTAAAATAGAGTAGCAAATTTAATATATATTAACTAATTTAGTTTATATCTTGTAGGAAGAAGAGTTCTGTGATAATTTAAAATGGAAAGAAAATACTGGAGAGTTCCAAAGGAAAGATTGCAAGTATCAAGATTACTTGATGCTATGGGATACAGGCTTCACGAGCCATATTTGGTTGGAGGGGAGGGTCAAGACCATACTCACGTAGATTGCGATATGAATCCTTACAGGGATGTGTATACATTAGGAGAAATAGTTAGAATAGAGATGAGTGGAAGGGAGCAAATAACTTTATGGTACGATATAGATGGAAAACAAGAAAAAGGAGGTTGGTGGAGGCCGACTTCTAGTAAAATACAACAGTTATCTCACGCATTAGACTTGAGAGATTTTCTAATGATGAATGAAGTACCTTTTGAAGAAAAACCTTCTGCTAAAATAGTCATAAGAAAACTTAGAGAAGAGTCAAATACAAGGCAAGATCTAATTAAAAGACTTTCTAGGAAAAAATGAAGAAAGAATACACCGGAGAGAACAGGAGAAGAATTGAATTGTATGTGGATTATAGAATTAATAGAGATCCTAACTGTAAACGCATAGGAGATGTAGCATCTCAGCAGAGGGGATGTGTTGTTGAAGAAGGCTTAAGTGTTTATAGTCTAACAAATCCTGATGTGGCAATTGCGTCAATTTGGGGATATTATGAAAAAGAAAGAATTGTAGTAATCGGGAAGATAGAAGAAATTTTAATGTTAGAGCAGGAGGCCCACTTAATTAAACCAAAGAGAAAGCCGCCAAAAAGCAAGTCTTAAGATAGAAATAATTGAAAAATTTTAGTTTTAATTTAATTTCTGAACCAAAATATTTAAATAGTTCTAATTTATAACATATGTTATATGAAGAAACCAATTGTTCATAAAAAATACCTTAAATTATTTGATGAAAATGCCAAGAAAAAGGTAATTGAAGTACTGTTCAAGTATCCTGAAAAGGAATTCAGCTTAAGCGATTTAGCAAGAGAAGCAGGAGTTGCAAAGGCGAACATAGGAGGCATTTTAAATGAGTTTCAAGAAGCAGGATTAATAACTATTGAAAAATTGAGCAAAATATGGAGAATAAAAGCAAATTCGCAAAACTGGCTTTTTATGAGGAGCAAGATTGTTTATAACCTTGGTTTTATTTATAAAAGCGGGCTAGTAGAATTTCTAGTTGACTATTTCAAAAATCCAAAGTCAATAGTTCTTTTTGGTAGCTTTAGAAAAGGAGAGGATATATCTAATTCAGACATAGATATTGCTATAGAATCAGACGAACCTGAATTTAAGACAATTGGATTAAGAGAACTTTCTGAATTTGAAAAAATTATAGGACGGAGAATACAACTTCACTTGTTTAATCGTAAAAACATTGATATTAATTTATTTAATAATATTGCAAACGGCATTGTTTTGTGGGGATTTTTGGAGGTTAAAAAATAAAACAATGAAAAAGGAATTTATTGAATTGTGGCTTAAATCTGGAATAATAAGACCCAGGCAGGAAGATTTAGAAAAAATTAAGTCTATGATTAACTCTGCTAAAATAAATGCAAAGGTAACTAAAGCCATTAGGCTTAATGAGGAGAGCGCGACCCTGATGTTTAGAGAGATTTACGAGTCAATTAGACAGCTTGGAGATGCAAAATGGGGGCTTCTTGGATTTGAGCCAACAAGTCATGAAATAAGCTTAGAGGCACTAAAAGAAATGGACATAAAAGAAAAGCTAAAATTAAACTCACTTGATAGGTTTAAAAAAATAAGGCATGACATAAACTATAGGGGATTTAGAACTTCAATTCCGCAAGCGCAAGAAATTTTAGAGTTTTGGGGTAAATGCGGGGAGGAGATTATTGGTATTCTAGAGAAAGAGATGGGGATTGAAAATAAAAAGTATGAAAAAGAGATAAGATGAGCTATGATGTTATAAGAACATTTCAGGCAGATTATATTCTGTTTGACTTGATTTTCTTAGCAATATTTATTTTTTTATTAATAAAATACAAGAAAAAAATACCTTTAATCGCCTTTTTTGTTGGAGGATTGGCAATTAACTTTGTTATTGATTGGGGTTTTTGGCTTCATTCAGGAACAAGAGAAGTTATGCTTCCTAATTTCATTAACACTTTTGTTTTTTTCTTGTGGTTTTCGATATCTTATGGGGTAGAATATGCTTATGTTTTTTTAATGTTTGAAAAGAAGTCCAATAAAATTGCCTGGACATTGTTAGTTTTTGGAGCATGGATTTTAATTGCATTATTATCGCAGATAATTCCTTTAAACGATTCAACAATTGTTACAGTAAGGCATATGTCCAACTTGAGATTTTTGAGAATAGTAATTGTATTAATTGGATACAGCTTGCTTTTTGCATTTAAATATGATTGGAAGAAAATTATTTATCTATTTTTTATAGGATTCTTGGTTCATTTCATGATGGAGTTTTCACTTTTAATTACAGGAATACGCCCAGGCTCGCTTTTAATTTTATTAGAAAACTCTCTGGTAGAATTTAATATGGGCGTACCATTCTTTTATCTTATTTATGACAAATGGCTGAAAAAGAAATTTAAATCTTTTAAGCTACGAATATAACAGCGGTTTATATATTTTTTAATGCACATTTTATTTTAAATTGTCCTATTAAGCTATTCTAATGAGAGCTGAGGATTATGAGCTTGTCAGGAGAATTTTAGAAGAGAAAGGCATAGACAAACAGAGAGCAAAAGCTGCAGATTTATTTGAAAACCATTTAGCGTATGTTTCTGAACAAGTTCCCTTAGGTGGTTGGGATGCAGGAAGTTTTCTTTGGCCTGACGCTCAGAAGGTAGGCGAGGAACTCCAGGAACAGGAATGCTTCTTTGATTTCTTTGCAGAATTATTTGGTAGCATGCCCGCATTTTTGTCAGATTATTACGAAAGATTCAAAAGGAATGGTGAACAGATGAAAAGACTGGCTGGTTTGGATAGGAAAGGGCGCATGAATACTCCAACTAGTGAATTTTTTCCTTATTTTAATGATTTTGATTCTGCTGTAAGAAGTCATTTTCATGCTGCTTGGTTGAATGGAATTGATTTAGCAAACCTCGTATTTGTTCCCGAATTCGTTGCGAGGGGAGGTTTTGCAGATATCTATAAAATTCATGACAAAGCAGGCAATTTTTATGCCCTTAAACTATTTCATCCAGTTCAAAGAGTTGGGTGGCAGGAGGGGCGATGGACTTTAAATCAAGCGATTAACCGTAATCTGTTCAAAAATAAAGATTTGTTCTTACAAAAGCCCTTTGCTGTTTTGAGGGCTATGGCTGGAGGAGGGTGTTATATAATGGATTTTGCCAATGGAGAGAACGTAGAAAATATCTTAGGGGAAAGAGATATAGGTCAACAATCAAAAGGAGTTGTCTTGCTCGCTTATGCCGAGATGCTCAGGGGCCTTCATACCAAGGGCTATGTTTTTGTAGACAATAACTGGGGGGCTGTTGTTCTGGGAGATGATAATGTTTCAATTGTTGATTATGATTTAGCTACCCTCCAAGAAGACTCTTTGGGTGACAATCATTTTTCCAGAAAGATTTGTAATTTTAGGTATGCTTCACTTGAACAAGTGTTAAATCAGTCAATAATTCCAATTAGCGACTTAGAAGGTTTTGCTAGAATGGCTGTTTATCTAGTTACTAGGGATAGGCTGTTTGCTGAAGGTCCAGATACAGGTTTTGTTAATTCAAGAAAAAGAGAGTGTACAAGCAATTCTCCTGTTTTTGTTTATTCTGAAATATTGGATAGACTCCCAAAACAATTAAGGAAGGTCGTAGGTTCTCTTTTGATTTATCCTAGAGACCCCTCAATAATCGCAGATGATTTCATCTGCGCAGTTAAGCAGGATTATAGATTGTAATTATTTTTTTAAAAACTTCAAAATCAAGGTTTATATAACCCCCTTTATTATTTATATCATGAAAAATAGGCGTTTTCAAGGAAAAAACAATAATAAGCGAGGTTTCAGAAGAGACAACTATCCTAGAGAGAATCGCCCCCGTGAGAGGCAAAGGGGAAGATTCGAGAGGCCTGAGAAATTCGAAAAAATTGAAGAAGTCAGCCTTTCTGATATCAGCCTGGATTTTTCTAAAAGGAAAGTATCAGTTAAAGGTATGGTTGAAAAGGTTGTTCAGACAGGAGGTCCAACTGTTTTTGTGACTTCTGACGGGACTGGCTCTCTGGCATTAAAGGGTTTTATCAAGCCTGGAGAAAGGGCCTATCCTGAAATAGAAGAAGGAGATATTATCTCTGCGATAGTCACCATAGGCGATTTTCAGGGGGGGATAGAAGGTGAAATTTTCAAGATTTCAAAGCTTTCGCCTGATGAGAAAGAATATTTTTTAAAAAAGATAACTGAAATACAGAAAAGCCGCGCAGCTGTAACACCAATTCCTTTTCTTGTAAAAAGCCCGATATTAGACAAACTAAGGGATTTATTTATAAAAGCAGCAACAGAAATAAGGCTTGCAGTAATTCAAAATCGCCCTATAATTGTCCGTCATCACAATGATACAGACGGATACAGTGCAGGGTATGCTCTTGAAAGAGCAATTCTTCCGTTAATAATCAAGCAGCAGCTTTCTGAAAAAGCAGCGTGGGAATTTTTTTTAAGAGCTCCTTGCGCAGCTCCTTTTTACGAGATTGATGATTCCATAAGAGATGTGGCTTTGTCATTAAGAAACGTTGCTAAATTTTCAAATAAAATGCCCTTAGTAATTATCGCAGATAATGGCTCAAGCCCAGAAGACTTGCTAGGCATAAAACACGGCAAAGTCCATGGAATGGAATTTATTGTAGTTGACCATCATTATTCTGAAACCGACCTTATTACCTCAGAAGTCCTGACTCATATTAATCCTTTTTTAGTTGGAGAAGATGGCGCAAGGTTTTCTGCAGGCATGCTTTGCACAGAGCTTGCAAGGCTGGTTAATCCGGTTGATAATATCGAGCAGATACCTGCAATGGCTGGTCTTGCAGACCGCATCGAAATAAGAAATCCGGAGGTTATTGAGCAGTATCTAAGAATAGCAGAGAAAAATGGGTATTCAAAGGAACTGCTGAAGAATATTTCCACTGTTATTGACTTTGTTTCTTCTAAAATAAGATTTATGGAAGTAAGGGAATATATAGGAGTTTTATTTGGAGAGCCAAGAGACAAGCAGAAACAACTAGTTGAGACTCTTGAACCTCATATCAGGAAATTAAAAGAAAAAGGGCTAGCTATTTCAAAAGCAAATGCAAAAACCGAGAAGATTGGCAAAACAACTCTGCAGTTTATTGAAATTGACAAAACTTTTCCTGGATTTGGCTTTTATCCTAAGCCTGGCATGTGCGTTGGAATGATACATGATGACTTGCAGGCAACAAAAGGGGTAACTAATCTTGTTACTGTAGGCCTCATGGAAACTGCAATGACTCTGCGCGCAACAGACAACGCTAATTTTTCAGTTCATGAGTTTATAAAATTCCTGGATGAAAAATCTCCTGACTCTTTTGTTGAAGGCGGAGGGCATAAAAATGCAGGCTCAATTAATTTCCTGCCTGGAAAGAAAGACAATATTTTCAAGCTTTTGAAAGAGTTTATTAAAGAAAGAAAGTGAAAGTTCTTGAATCTTACTTTAAAAAAGGAGCGTAATTATATTTTACATTCTCTCCAAAAAGTATTATTTCCTGTTTTTCAATCTTATTGGGGAACTGCTTTTTGAGATCTTCAATAAATCTGTAAAACTCTTCTACTGTAAGAAAAATAGCAGATAGATCTATATCTGCAAAACCTATTCCATGATTTATGAAGATTACTTGAGGTGTGTATATTAACTGATCCTTTATTTTATCAAACTCGTCTAAGTTTATATCTTTAAGGGAAATCATGCATTTGAAATAAGAATAACCTAAGGCCCTATAATTTAAAACTACTCGGTAGCCTAAAATTATCCCTTCTTTTTCTAATTTTTTTATTCTGTAAGAGATTTGTTTTGGGTCTGCCTTTAATTTTGAGGCTATTTCATATATGGGTGTTCTTGCATCATCCGCTAAACTTTCTATTATTCCAGTCTCGATTTTGTCAAGCTCTCTCTTTTCTACATTTCCGCCTATGCTTATTTGTTTTGTTTCTTTAATGTTTAATAAAAATCTATTTTGAAGATGAGTTACATAAACGGGAAGGTGTTCTTCTATAGATCTTATCTTTCCCTTAAACTTGAATTTTAATCGGTCTGTTATCTCTTTAAACTCTGTAATGTCTTTTACCCATAAAGCACAGGCATAATTACAAGCCCCCTGTGTTTTAAAGACGTATGCGAAATTCTCGCTTTTTTTAAGGTCATCTTCAAACTCTTTTTGGGTATTTTCATCTAAAATATTAAAAGCTATTAAGATTCTAAAATAATAATACCCCAGTTTATTGGAATTAATTAGAGCTTTATAACCTAGAATTATGTTTTCTTTCTCTAGCTTTTTCATCTTATAATCAACACCTCTTTTCGAGAGCCGTACCTTTTTGGCTAGTTGGCCCAGGGATTGCCTAGCATCAAGGTCCAATTCTAGCAACAGTTGTTTATCCTTCAAATCAAGCTTCATTTATACATAATGCTAATTTGACTATATAAATATTTCTTTTTGTATACTTTTTAGATAAAAAGGTTTACATATTACCTATACGTTACTACCGTATAAGAATAAAAACATCACAAAATGCCTTTCAACTTATTGAAAGGAGGTTTAAATAAAATGGAAAACACACAAGACAAAGCAAACCTGCAAGCAAGGATACAAGAAGCCTGCGAGAAAATCAGAGGTTTTAAAGAATGGTTGGATGAATCCTGCAGGTCAAGAATATTTGGAAGGATGGTGGCTGGAGAGAAGAGAGATATAGTTGCAATAGACTATGACCCCGCAAATCAGTGTGCTGCAATAATCCTTCAAGAAAAATCAGCAGAATATCCAACAAGACAGGTTTATTTGGGCGTTGAAGAGATTTCCCTGTTTAATGATATTGGAATGAGAGAGGTTAAAATCTATGTAGCTGAAGAGCGCAGGGATTATTATACTCTTGAATATTGGCAACGAGCAGATATAAATAAAATATTAGCTCCAGCTAAAAGAGTAGATATAAAAGTCAGAGGATTTAGAAAAGATCATGGAGGTTTGGTTTTTGAAGTCATAGGAGAGGACTCTAAGGGGGTAACTAGAAG
This sequence comes from Candidatus Woesearchaeota archaeon, assembly GCA_964651965.1. Lineage (GTDB taxonomy): Archaea > Nanobdellota > Nanobdellia > Pacearchaeales > GW2011-AR1 > MFWN01. The sequence continues at coordinate 54,461 of CAZYZS010000008.1, forward strand.
TGTCGAACTTCGTGAATCTGATGATATTGATAGGCATGGGGCTGAATAAATGTTATTTTTTTTAGAATTATTGTCCGCTTTAATATACTTTTAAGGCAGGTAAAATTCCTAAAAAGATAACCATTAACAGGTGTAATATCTCTCGAAAAATGCCTTTTTTTAGTTTTGAAGGCTCATAATAAACCTGGACGGAAAACCTTATTATTGTTAAGAATATATTTAAAAAGAAGAACATCAAAATTACACTAATCGGTACAAAAAGAGCCAAAAGCAGCCCAATAAAGTTTATAAAAAAGCCGAAAGCTAGAGTAAAACTAACAGAGCCAACTTCGTTCCATTTCTGTTTAGGGTTCTTATAGACTTGTTTTATCCTGCAGAATAAATTATTCATAAATAAAGGGATAGCAAAGACCAATTGAAACGTTAAAAAAAGATTATTTGATAATATTTCAGGACTACTTGATGCTAAGAAGGCGAAAGCTGTAAAACATGTTGCTAAAAGAGATATATCTATTAAATTTCTTGTCTCTGCTTTAAACTTTACTACCTCTTTTATTGCCATAACTTAAATAACAATCTTAAGTTTATAAATCTTTTTTCACTTCAAAACTCTCCCCTCTGCATTTTCTTTACAGCTTCTATGACTCTTATGTCCGGGGAGAGTACATAAATATGGTCATCTACAGAGCGAATTGCTCGATAAATCCTTTGAAGGAATTCTCTTTTTGCTTTGTCTGAATAAAATTGCCAGAAATAATCTTTATGCGTGTTCTTTAATATTTTCCAGAAAGTATCACTTATGTTGGGATTAGGATACTTGGTGAATAAAACTGAGTTGCACATTTCTCCTGGAAAATCCATTCCTCTTGAACATTTGGTTGTGAATAATATCTTGGATATTCCTTGCTTGAATTTTTTTATGTTTAAACCTTCTCTGTCGTTGTTCTGGACTTTGATTAGTTCTTCTGAAGCCATAAGATTAGAAAAGCCGTGTTCCAATAGCTCCTGTTCTGAAGGCAGGTCTTTGTAAGAATTTACGTGGATTAACATCGGTGGCTTTGCCCGTCTTACACACTCTGAAAGAGAGAAAAGGTAATCTTCTCGCTTAAGATTGCTTCCTGTAAGAGAGGAGTACCTGCAATCGAGTTCTTTCCCAGTCATTATTATGTCTATGCTTCCTTGGCTAATTGTTTCTGCTTCAACTATCTTAAAATCTTTAATTCCCAGTATATTTTTTATAACCTTTTCTGAGTGTAATGTTCCTGACATAAAAACAAGTGCTTTATTTTTTTCCAAAAGCTCGTTTATGCTACCTGAGAGATTGGTGCTCACTAACTTTATAAGAATGTTTTCATCTTCTTGTCTGTACGTTAGGTAAACATCTTCAATTATCTCGCTAAAACTTCTTGCAGCTTCAAGCGCTTTATTTGCATAGTTTAACTCATCAAGAATTATCTCTGCTTCTAAATCTGGAGACCTAAGGAAAATATCAAGTATCTTTTTTATGTTTGTATCATTTATATTAAATACAGAATCTTCTTTTATACCCAAGAGCCTTTTGTTTTTTATTTCGTTTTCAATCAATTCCAGCAGCCTTTTCTTTGACTCTCCTGCTGCTTTATTCTCAGTTGTTATATGTTTAAGAGAGGCATGCAGCCTGTTGAGATTTAGTTCTTTCTGCTCAAACAAACTGTCTAAGAATTCGTCTGCTTCATCTATAATATCCACTTCTGTTTGCGGTTTTCTTCCAAGGGCAAGTTCTGCCTTGTATTTGGCTGAATTAAATATTATGACATCTGCATAGATATATCCTAAATACTGGTCATAGTAAGAGCAGCCTTTTTTGCGGTGATAGAAAATAAATTCCCTTCCTCCAACTCCTTTGTATTTTTTCTTTTCTGAATCAAATAACATTTTTATTTCGTAGTCTGCAGGAAGAATTGGGCTCCAATACGGATTAGAGGGGGCAATCATTATTCTCTTTAAATTTTTTAGTTCTTCTGGAAATGCGTGGTCTTTTATTAATGGATTATCTTCATAAAATTTCATTAGCTCTCCAATGTTTCTTTCAGATATTTTGATGTTCTCTGGCAAGTTAGGATGGGCGCAGGAAATTCCTGGATTAATTACTGAATCGTGGTTGTCTCTGCCTGTAATTGAGGCTATTTTTAATCTCTCTCCTTTGTTTTTCAGGAGATATTTTTTGCCTGAGTAATCTTCTTCGTACTGTTTTTGCAGGCTTTTTAATGGAACTACGATAGAAGTCCTGCCGATTGTTCTTGCAATATTTAAAGCAATTGCGCTTTTTCCAGAACCGCATACTCCATGAAGAAAAATTACTTTGTGACCTTGCCTTATTAGTTTAACAACCTCTTTTACAACATCTTCCTGAGTTTTCCCATTGGAGAATTTTAATGGCTTTAGCTCTTTTCCTTCTGAATAAAAACTCCAGTAATCTGATTTACCTGCCTTTTCTTTTGCAGTTTCTTTCAGAAAATAAAGAGAATCTGATTTTTTTAGATGCTCTGGCTTTTCATGGTGTCTTTCATGGTGCTTTTCGCTGTACTCTTCTTTTTCTTCGTAATAATGACTAATTGACTTATCTGGCTTTTTCTGCTTTTTTGCTTTCTCTTCCAGCTCTTTTTCTATATTTTTATCATCTACTCCAATTAATCTTCCTTCAGAATCAAACATTAATCGCCCCATTAACCTACACTTAATAACTCATTTAAAAGGTTTTTGTCAAGAACCCTCTTGTAATATGGATGGGGTTTCGGGTTCTTGAGCATGGTCCAAATTGAATTCACTTATTTACTACTAAAATAGTAATTTTATATAAATTCAATTTGGACATGTCAAAACATTTATATAATCCTGCTGTTTTGTTGAATTAAACTAAGGGATAAAATGTTTTATTTAACAAGCGATAATTTTGAAAAAGAAGTAGCTAAGTCAAAAATTCCGGTTGTTGTGGATTTTTTTGCAGATTGGTGCATGCCTTGCCAGATGATGGCGCCTATTTTTGAAAATCTAAGTAAAAAACTAGGAAACAGGATAAAATTTGCCAAAGTTGATACTCAATCTGAAATGGAATTAAGTCAGAGATTTGATATAACTGGAATTCCATGCTTAATTATTTTTAAAAATGGGAAAGAAATTGGAAGAGTGGTGGGATTTATGCAGGAAGAAGAGCTTGGGGAAAAATTAAAGGGTTATTTGTAAAAGAGAACTTTATAAACTTCTTTTACATTAATAATTTATGAAGAAACTGAGGACTTTGTTGATTCTGCAGGCAGTTATTATGCTTTTTGCCGGCTTGTATATTGTTGGAACCCAGTTTTCTGATAGCGAGAAGGTTGCTGGGACAGGCAATGTAGCCGCTCCGCCGCTTCCTGAGATGCCAAGCACAGCAGATGGAGAAAATCCAATAACAAAAACCTTTACCCTTTTTGCCATTTTTGGGATTTTACTTGTGATTGGGGCTATAATAGAGATGGTTATTCTGTTTATTTCTGCTTTAAGATAACTCAGTAATTTTATAAAGCCAGTTTTCTTTAGGTTTTTATGGTAGAAAGGAAAAAAGGAAGCACAGTTATTGAGCTTAGAGATGTTCATAAGTATTATAGATTGGGGGATAGTGTTGTGAAAGCAGTTGATGGGATTGATGTTAAAATCAACAGAGGGGATTTTGTGGCTATTGTAGGCCCTTCTGGAAGTGGGAAATCAACTGCTATGAACATGGTTGGGGCATTAGACATTGCCACTAAAGGGGATATTTTTCTTGATGGGGTGAACATAGAGCATCTTCCTGAGTCGGTTTTGGCACAGATAAGGGGCAGGAAAATAGGATTTATTTTTCAGACTTTTAATTTAGTCCCTACTTTAACTGCTTTGGAAAATGTTATGCTTCCAATGATGTTTCAAAGAGTTTCATTGAGGGAAAGGCAAGCAAGAGCAAGGCAGCTTTTGGAAGAAATTGGTATGGGGGCCAGACTTAACCATCTTCCTAAGGAATTAAGCGGAGGAGAGAGGCAGAGAGTTGCTATCGCAAGAGCTTTAGCCAATGACCCAGAAGTTATTTTGGCAGATGAGCCAACAGGCAACTTAGACAGCAAAAGAGGAGAAGAAGTTGTTGAAATGCTTAAAAAGTTAAGCAGAGAAGGCAAGACGATTATAATGGTAACCCATGATATGGAAAAAGCGAAATATGCAGATAAAATTTATAGACTAAAAGATGGGAAAATTGTAAATAAATA
>CAZYZS010000009.1:0-50381 GCA_964651965.1 Candidatus Woesearchaeota archaeon
GGAGGGTAACAAAGCTGAGAAAGTATAAAGGTAGCTTCTTAGGGGAAATTGAGCAAACCCTCGAGTCTGCACTTTTTTATTTTCTCATGCTATATAAACAAAACAGGGGGATCAAGTAGCTAAGTAACTTTTATATACTATTAATTCCATACTTAAATAGAAAGAGGTCGAGCATTTTCAATTGAGTAACTTAAAATAGCTATTAGAATTGAAAGTGCGAGAAAGAAAAAGTGAGAAGTAAAAAAGCACAATTCTATCTTATAGCTGCGATAATTATAATTGGTATTATAATTATATTATCTAGTGTAACTAACTATATTGTAACTAAGAAAAAACCAGTAAAGATGTATGATTTAGGTGAAGAATTTAAAGAAGAAGGTACAAGGGTGGTTGATTATGGGTTATACGACAGCAATCCTGCTGAAACAAGAGATACAGTAAAGCTTATGGAGGCTTTAATGAGTAATTTCTCAGTATATTCTGAAGAAAAAGAAAAAGGCAGCGAGCTAGTTTTTGTTTTTGGAAACTCCACAAATTTAACATCTGTAACTTATACTTCACAAAATACAGGGACAGTTAAACTAACTGTACCTGGCTCTCCTTCGGGATATGAAGTTCCAGCAGCTACTATTAAGAAACCGACTGTCAACTCGACTGACCCTAGCTTGATAATACCGCCTCCGCCTTTTGACCAGGTTCAGGTGAAGATTCTCGACCAAACTTATGAATTTGAACTTCACGAGGGAGAAAACTTCTTTTTCGTCATAGCCAAGAATGTAACAGACACAAATGAAATGTATATAACTAAAAAAACATAAAGGAAAGATTTAAATTCACTAAAAAACTAGTAAATAAAAATGAGGTTGGAAAAAATAAGCAAGAACAAGAAAGCATTAAGTGAAATAATTTCTTATGCTCTCTTAATTTTAATAGCAATTGTAATCGCAACTGCGGTTTTTGTTTGGGTCTGGAAGCTAGTTGATAAACCCGAGCCGGAAAAATGCCCTGACGGAGTTTCGGTTGTAATAAGAAATTTTAGATGCCCTCCTATGGCTGGTGCTGCAGCTGGAACCATAGAACTGACTCTTGCTAATCAGGGGCGGTTCAACATAAGCGGATTTGTAGTCAAAGGAAGCAATAATCCTAGTATAAAAGCAGCAATTAGCCTAAATCCCAATGATCTGCCAGCTAAATTAATAAAAGAACCAACTCTTAACGATCTTAACATATTAACCACAAAAGACTTAGGTCCTGGAGACGAGGACTCTTATAAGTTTAGCTACAGCATGCTTACACCCCAGAGCCTTAGTAAAATATCAGTCGTTGCAATAAGAAATCAATCTGAAGAATGGATAATTTGCACAACTTCACTTGTAGGGCAGGATGTGTCATGCAGCTAAAGAAAAGTATTTAAATCATACTAAATAAAATATTATAAAATGAGAATAAATAAAAGAGGTTTATCGCCGGTAATAACAACCGTCTTGCTTATACTTATTGCAGTTGTACTTGCAATAATAATACTTTTGTGGGCAAGAGGATGGATTAAACAGGCCATAACAAAAGACGACAGACCTATTGAAAATGTGTGCAGGGAGGTTAGCTTCGAAGTGGGTCCTGTGCCTCATGCACAACCTCTTCTAGATGAGATTATAGTTTCAAATACAGGCAATATAGATATTTATTCGTTTAGCATAGAAATAGAAACTCCAGGAAAAACAGAAGTTTTAGAAAGAAGAGCGCAGGATATTTTGACAGGAATTGAAATAACCTCTGGACTTGGAAAGGGCGCCTCTGGAAAGTTCAGCGTGGATTTTGAGCTTACAGAAGCAGGAAAAGTAGAAAGAGTGACAGTAAAACCTGTTTTAGAGGGGATGAGAGGGGAAGTAAAGGAGAGATATGTTTGTGCTAATCATCCAGGAGTAGAATTGGAGATATAATACTTAAAATGGTAAATAAAAAAGCAATTTCGCCGGTAATAACAACTATTTTGTTAGTAATGATTTCGCTTGCAGCAGTTGCGATTGTAGCCAGCTTTGTGATTCCTTATGTACAGAGTATACTCACAAAAGGAGATTGCGCTAAAGCATTGGGTCAGATAGATATAGACACTTCTTCAAAGTACACTTGTTATCAGGTATTTGCTGGTAATGATGCTGGTTTTGGGACTGCAGACGACTATACAAGAGTTAATGTAAGTGTTAAAAGAGGTGCAGAAGCACTGGGTATAGAGCAGTTTGTAATAAATGTCTATGGTGAAGGGAGAAGCGAAAAGTTTGATATAAAAGTAGCGACTCCATTAAGCGCAAACGAGAGAATACTGATGTATGGTTCGAATACTCCCCCTCAAACAATCGAGATTCCAGAGAGAAGAGAAATGGTAACTTACTCGCTTAACACTGCCAACGATAACAACAACTTAACAGAAGTTACTTCAATGGAGATTGCTCCTGTAGTAAAGGGCAACATCTTTTGTGATGCAGCAGACAGGAAGACTATAGAAGCGTGTTAGGTATCTCTAAAATATTGGCGATGAAAATGGAAAAGAAAGCTTTATCCGAGGAAAGATCAGGTCAGATATGGGTAGAGACAGTCATCTATACACTGATAGGTCTTACAATAATAGCAGCAATACTCGCTATATCCGCTCCTGCAATTGACAGATATAAAGACCAGCTGGTTGTGGAGCAGACATTATCTGTAATGAATGGCTTTGACAAGACCATAAAAGAGGTAAGAGATGCGGGCTCTGGAAACAGAAGAATTATACCCGAATTAATGATTAAAAAAGGCAGAATAGAAATAAACGCTTCTGCTGAAGAAATAACTTATATCCTTGAGAAGACGAGATTAGAGTACAGCGAGCCCGGAAGCTATGTAGAGCAAGGAAGCATGAATATTTCTACAGAGAAATTGAAAAGTGGCAGGTTCTATAATATAAACATAACCCTCGCCTATCCTGGCCTTAACATCACCAATGGAAATACCGACAAGAAAAAAGTGCTTACTGCTGCATCTGTGCCTTATCGGCTCGCGGTCCAGAACAATGGAACTACTGACCCAGATCCTGCAGTAATCGGAGATGACCAAATCTGGATAGTTATAGAAGAACTTTCATAAGAAATATTTATAAACCATGTTATCTTTTAAAAAGAGAAAAAATAAAAAAGAGGAAAATAAAAATGGCAACGGCACCTAAAGAAAAAATAGTGATTGATTTATCTCCGAACATTCCTGCACTACCAAGGCCTAAAGATAAGACCAAGATAGATGTAAGATACATGCTTATTTCTCCCTATGCTTCTGCTCATGTATATTTTGATAAGAAGAGATTAGAACTTGCGTACGAGATAGAAGAGCCCTTGCTGGATGCGCAAGAAAAAGCAACGTTAGACGAGATAGAAGGGGCTATGAAAGAGGTAGTTAATGTCAATGTTCTAATAGAAAAATCAAGAAAAGGGTTGATAGAATATATTGACAAAACAGCAAGACTTCTCATCTCAGAACTGGACTTGAAGGTCTCTGAAGCTACGTACAAAAAAATGTTCTATTATTTTTTCAGGGATTTTATGGGCCTAAATGAAATAGAACCAATAAGCAGAGATTATTTCATTGAGGATATAGAGTGCAATGGAGTCGGAACGCCTATTTATGTCATTCACAGGATTTACAGAAACTTAAGGACAAATATTGTCTATAAAGACATGGACTACCTTGCAAGTTTTGTAGAAAAGCTGGCGCAGAGATGCGGCAAATATATTAGCTATGCAAATCCTCTTCTTGATGGTAGCTTGCCAGACGGAAGCAGAGTAAATGCCACTTATACTAAAGATGTTACATCAAGAGGACCTACCTTCACAATAAGAAAATTCACGAAGATTCCTTGGACGCCTATCCAGCTTATAGCTCTTAATACTTTAAGCCCTGAAATGCTTGCCTACATGTGGATTTTGTGCCAGTACAAGTCAAACTTATTGATTACAGGAGGTACAGCTTCGGGTAAAACAACATTGTTGAATGCAATTGCTTTTTTCATTCCTCCTTCCTGCAGAGTTGTAAGCATAGAGGATACACGAGAGATAAACCTATCCAGGGAGAACTGGCTTCCTTCTGTTGCCAGGACAGCCATAGGAATGGGGCAGGTTGGAGAAGTTGATTTATTCGCTTTACTGAAAAATTCTTTCAGGCAGAATCCGGACTATGTCATTGTTGGGGAAGTAAGAGGAAAAGAGGCCTTTGTATTATTCCAGGGAATGGCTTCTGGGCATGCATCCATTTCAACGATTCATGCGGACTCTGTAGACACAGTTATAAAAAGGCTGGAAACACCTCCAATCGATCTCTCACCAACGCTTGTGAATACGCTCGATTCAGTTTGCATTATGACCCATGCGGTTGTTAAAAAGCAGGAAACAAGAAGGTTAAGGGAAATTGTAGAGATAGTCAATGTCACTCCTGAAGGCATCGCCTTGACGAACAAGCCTTTTATATGGAATCCTCGAGATGACAGATTTTACTTTAAAAAAGACAGCAAGGTTTTTGAAAAAATAGCGGCTAAATACGGCTTGACAATGGAGGAACTAATGGAGGAGTTTACAAGAAGATCCAAACTCCTTTATGAGCTATATAAGAGAAAAATATTTGGCTTTGAAGATGTTCAAAAAACAATAAACGAATATTATAGAGACCCATTAACTGTTCTCAAGAAGTTTGGTATAAAGTAATCTCTGTCAAAAGTAATATTTATATAGTATATTTATTTGATTACTTTATAAAAGAGGAAAAATGATAAGTCAAGAAAAGCTAGATGATATCTCCCAGATAGTCAATAGCATGGAACAGGGCATTCTAAAACTCGAAAAAGCATTTAGAAAGAAAGATAACGAAGAGTTTGAGAGCGCTAAAAGAGCAATTCTTGAGTTGCAAAAAAAACTTTTTGAAGAACTAAAATGAGCGACGAAAAGATAACTAGCAATGTAGAAGCGCTTAAGGAAAATATTAAGCATGAAAGGGATATCCTAAAGGAGCTGTCTTCTATAATAGGCCACTTGGGCACAGTTAAAGACTTAGAAAAATCTGGATATAAAATCGACCAGGAAGAAAGAAAACTGCTAGAAAACACTGTTAAATCCTTAACGTCTCAGCTAAATATAATAAATGATTCTACTCCTGACTTAGTTAAAACACTTTCTCTCTTCAAGGAAGTTCCATCTAAAAAACCAGAGGGCGCAAAACAAGATTTAGTAAGCTTCAAGTATAACTCTCCTGTAACAGAAGCTGACCGAACAATGGTCACTGTCAAGAAATCACAAAAAGGAAAGTTCATCAAAGAGCTGAGCCTTACAGACACTACTATAAACAAGCTCAAGAAAAAATATAACTTTCTTGATCAGAGCAAAAAAGAAGAACAATTTAAAAAACCCAGCCTTTATGCAAAAATTTCAAATAAATTATTTTCTGAATTGTCCAGAAAACTCGTTAAAAAAGGATATTTTATCGATTTAAATAAAGAGTTAAAAAAGGCAAACATGCCATTTTTGTCGCATACTTACATCTCAATGGCCTTTTTTACAGCTCTAATTTCTCTCTTTGTTGCGCTCTTACTTCTAATAATCCTCCTTTTTTTCAGCTTAAATCCTCTGAGTTTTTTTGAGATTGTAGAAGAATCTATCCTGATTAGGTTTTTGAAATTTTTCTGGATAGTTATAGCAATACCTATAGCTACTTTTTTTCTGCTTGCCTACTATCCATCAGTTGAAAAGAAAGCAATAGAGAGAAAAATAAACCAAGAACTTCCGTTTGTCACGATTCATATGGCGGCTATAGCAGGAAGCAACGTAGAACCAACCAACATATTCTCCATAATTGCCGCAGGACAAGAGTACCCTTATACAAGAAAGGAGATCAAGAAAGTCCTTAACCAAATAAATCTTTATGGATACGACCTAGTAAGCGCACTAAGGGCGAGTGCGAGCTTCACTGCAAGTGCCAAACTCTCTGAATTATTTAGCGGATTTGCTACAACAATCACCTCCGGAGGAAATTTAGAGGCTTTTTTGGCCAAAAGGGCAGACACCTTAATATTTGATTATAAGACTGATAGCGAGAAGGCTATAAGAAGCGCCGAGACATTTATGGACATATACATCAGCGTTGTTATCGCAGCGCCTATGATTTTGACATTGCTATTAGTGATGATGAGCATAAGCCCAGCATTAAGCTTCGGCTTTGAACCCGAAGCTATGAACATGTTGATACTACTGGCAGTAGCCCTTATAAATATAGTCTTTCTTGTATTTTTACATCTAAGACAACAGAACGTATAAAAATGAAGATAAAAAAGATACATATTATCGGAATAGTCGCTTCATTAGCTGGAATTTTATTCAGCCTCCTTGCTCTAAGGGATCAAAGCATTTTCTATTTTTCTCTAGGTATTTGTGTTATTATAGGCATTTTGCCTTTTGTCACAACTGTAATCATTGAAACAGAAAGGGACAAAGACAGGGAGAATATGTTCTTGGAATTTTCGCGAAATCTTGTAGAGTCTGTCAAAGCTGGAACTCCGATAAGCAAGAGTATACTCAACTTAAAGGGAAAAGATTACGGCTCTTTAACCCCCCATGTCGAAAAATTATCTAATCAGATTGCACTTGGCATACCTGTTAAAGATGCACTTGGGATATTTGCTAAAGATATAGACAACAGAACGATAGCTAGAGCAGTTACGTTAATAATCGAAGCAGAACGTGCTGGCGGGGAAATAGGAAATATCCTAGAAAACGTGGCTAAGTCAGTTAGCCAGACAGATAAACTAAAGAAAGAGAGAAAAGCCGCAATTTACACTCTTGTAGTTCAAGGTTATATAATCTTTTTAATATTTATAGTAATAATGCTGGTTATGCAGTTCAAGATACTTCCTATGCTTACGGTCTTTCAAGGCATGGAAGGCAGCGAGGGAAGCTCCGGTATGGGGGATATTGGAGGACTGAGCCTTGGAGGGGGGGTGGATGTAGAAAAGCTGGCGCAACCATTCTTATACTTGTTGCTAGTCCAGGGATTTTTTGTAGGATTAACTATTGGAAAACTTGCGGAGGGAAGCATAAAAGCAGGTATAAAACACTCGTTCATTCTTGTTTGTATGGCCTGGCTTATTTCAACAGGAGCCAAAGCTTTTTACGGTTAAAAATGTACAGTAAAAAAGGAGTATCCGGACACATTGAAGTTATCATTTCCTTCTTGATTTTTTTAGCTTTTGTCTCCTTTCTGCTCTTTTTTGTTAATCCAATTGAAGAAAACAAAGAAACAACACATTATCTTGAGGCAACTGAACAGGCAATTATAGAATACGTGGAAGCAAATGTAACCTCTTTTTCTGTTACTATACTAAATGACGCCTTGCTACAACAGCTAGGAGGGGTAGCTGGAGGGAGGGAGTGCTTTTGTTTTCCTTATGATACTAATAGTTTTCCTGCTGCTTATAGACTGGCTCCAATAAATGAAGGGGGAAGCAGAGCCAAGTCAAAAATATTTCCAGCAGCCAGTAAGATATGCATTAGGCCGACTATGGATGCTGCATTGAAAAGAGATAAATTCTACAGGCTGCGTTTCTCAGATGAAATTGTAGAAGATGATGCTATATGCACTGGGCTACAGGACCCGTTGGGCAAAGATATGAACCTTGCTGCAAACGAATACCGGCTCGGAGTAAGAAATGAATATATGCTAGTCTCTGATAATAACATTACGATTCTTCAAGCCGCATATGGTCCTCCTGGTGGCGGGGTATCTTATGATAATTTAAAGACATCCTTAGGGTTGCAAGACGTTGATTTTAATCTAGTGATAAATAAAATGGACGGAACTAATATTGTCAACTTAAAGGCAAAAGAGCCGCCAAAAGCCAATATAATGGCTAAAAATATACCTATTGAAATTATAGATAATACAGGAGGGATAACTCCTGCGATTATGAACATACAAGTTTGGACGTAAAATGATGAACAAAAATAAAAAAGCATGGATTAGAGTTGTTGAAGCTACTATGGGCGTCTTGCTCGTGGCTTCGGTTCTTTTCGTTATGGTCGCAAGAGCTCCAAAAAGTTCGGAAAACAACATTTATGAAACCCAGCATTTTATTCTAGAACAAGTAAGCAAAAATGATGCGTTACGGGCGCAGATAGTTCAGTATGATACTTCGATTGTCCCACAACCCGATCCACCCATTGTAGATGTAGATAATTTTATAAGGGGTATGATGCCTTCTCACCTATACTTTAAATTTAGAGTATGTGAAGTTGATGCTGCATGCGGGATACTTAGTTACCCTGCTGGAACTGAAAAAAAGGAAATTTATGCTGACGAAATTTTAATAACTTCTACCCTTGATAAGTACAAGCCCAAGAAATTAAGGCTTTTTGTGTGGGAGAAATAATTTTTCTGCTTAGTAATCGCAAAGGGTAATTAAGAAGCCATGAGAACTGCTTGCATCGCGCCAGGTTAGTGCGTCGGGGCTGTTTTCGCCATTAGTAAACACTGAATTATCGTCCCAAATATAAAGGACATCATCCCAATTTACAATAAGAACAACCGTACCATCCCCGTTAATGCCAATCTGATTTCCATAACCATCATGCCAATTATGAGAAGCTATTTGCCTTAACATTACAGGCGAAGAGGTATAAAAATTTGCCCCTGCTGGTTTTGCTGCGGTATATCTCCAAATCCTATAAGTGCAGCCGTTTCCATCTTCACAAATATTTCTGTCATCAATTAGCATACTAATATTTCCATAACCTGTCCATCCATAATCTCCATTATAGGTATCAACTGTGTTGCAGAACCCTGTTGTTGAGGGAACAATCTCATCTGGGGTATGCCCTTGAATCGCAGGATTTCCAGGAGAAGCCTTCCAGTTAGGGTTATAAGCAATTACATAGACTGCCCCTAATAGAAAGATTGCAATGCACCCGAATAAAAACATGTCTCTTTTTTCTATTTTTAAGTTGATATTTATCGACATTTTCCTCTTTTTAATATGCCAAATAAGGATTAACTATTTAAATAACTTTTGCCTGTCATGGAAATGGAAAAGTACAAGTTTTTGGAGCACACAGCAGATGCCAAGTTCCAGGCATTCGGAAAAACAATAGAAGAAGCATTTTCCAATGCGGCCTACGCTTTAGTTGAAACGATGACTAAAGGCGTGAAAATTGAGGAGAAGATAAAATGGAAGATTGATGCTTCTGGAAAAGACTATAGTTCTTTGTTGTATAATTTTTTAGAAGAATTTTTATTTTTGCTGGATGCTGAAGATTTCTTATTGGCGAGGATAGAAAAAATAAGCATCAGTGAAGAAGAGCTAGAGGCCGAGATAATAGGAGACAAGGCAAGCAGTTACAAAGTATCAAATGATGTTAAAGCAATAACTTACAACCAGATGTTTGTAAAGCAAGAAACAGAAGGTGAAAACAAAGGATTGTGGGTTTGTCAAGTGGTAGTGGATGTTTAAAAATTAAATAAAAGAGGAAAAATGAAACAGATACTTTATTTAGGAGACACGTCATTAAAAGGTGCTGCAAGTTATCTCGCTGGAATAATGGTACATTATGGGTATAATTTTGATTATGTTCCAAGCAATGAAAAAATCAAGAAGCAAGATATAGGAAAAAGAAAATTGTTCATTTTAAGCGATTATTCATATAATTTCATGAGTAAAGAGGCAGAAGAAAAGATAATCAACCAGGTTTTGGATGGTGCAGGATTCTTAATGATTGGAGGATGGGAATCTTTTCACGGAAGTACTGGCTATTGGGATAAAAGTAAAATTGCTGGGCTTCTTCCTGTAGAGATTTCAGAAAAAGATGACCGAATTAGTTGTTTTCAACCTGCTATAATAATCAAGAAAAAAGAGCATGAAATTCTTGAAAATCTTCCTTTGGAAAAGTCTCCTTCTATTGGTGGCTTTAACAGCTTAACTCCAAAAAATAATAGTTCTGTTTTATTGGATGTTCAAACTTTTAATGTAACAAATGGAAAAAGTGGTTTAGAGTTCAAAAAAGGCAAAAGGTATCCTCTGCTGATTGTGAATGAAGCAAAGAATTTTAGAACTTCGTGTCTTGCAACAGACGTTGCTCCTCATTGGGTTGGAGGGTTTGTGGATTGGGGCAACAAAAGAGTTACAGCAAAAGCCAAAGGAGCAGAACAAATTGAAGTGGGAAATTACTATGCAGAATTTTTCTCAAATTTAATTTCTTGGACTGGAAAGTTATAAGAACACAAATAAGAGACTTATCTCATTTCTTTAACATATCCAAACTTTTTGTTTTTGGAAGTAAGTTTGATAAAATTATCGAGCCTTTTTTTAAATTCCTTTTCTCCTCTTTTTCTGGAATGTTCTATGTATGCAATTCTTATTCGCTTGTAGCTTTCCGGAAGATTCTGGAAGTTTTCCCAAGCTTGCTTGTCTGCTTTTATATTTTCAAGTATGTCTTCTGGAATCAGGAATTTTTCTTCTTCTGGATTAAATGCGTGAGATACTGCATCAAGCCCTGCTTTTGTCATTTTCTTTTCTGAGATTAATTTTCTTAGGCGCTGCCTGTTCATTTCTGATAGTATGCTTCTTTTATTTCTCGGAGAAAATCTCTGGGCAAACCTTTCTTCATCAATTTTCTTTATCGTGCTGTCTATCCAGCCATAGCACAAAGCTTCTTCAACTGCATCGTTATAAGGAATTCTTGGCTTTCCTGAAGCTTTTTTGTAATAGATCACCCAAATCTCTTTTTCCTTATCATAATTTTCAGCTAGCCAGGTTCTCCAGTCTTTTCTATTAGTTACATAAAGGGTTTTTGTTATTTCCATGCCATTTGAAAACATATAAAACTATAAAAACCTATTTCTGCTTGTGTTAAAATGGTTGAAGTTGAAAAAATTAGTGATTATGAATGGGAAATTCCTAAAGAAGGGGCTATGAAGGTTCCTGGGAAGATTTTTGCTAGCGAAAAGCTTCTTGAAAAGATGAAAGAGGATATAACTCTAACTCAAGTTAAAAATGTTGCAATGCTTCCTGGCATAATCCGGGCAAGTATGGCTATGATGGATGCTCACCAGGGCTACGGATTTTCAATAGGGGGAGTTGCTGCTTTTGATTTAGATGAGGGAATTATAAGCCCGGGCGGCGTAGGCTACGATATAAACTGCCTGGATGAGGATTCTAAAATACTAAGTGAGCTGGGCTATTGGAAAAAAATAAAAGATTTTGAAGAGAATTATAAAAATGAATCTTTAGTTATTTTGGATAAAGAGAATAAAAAAGAAGATAATGCTAAGATAAATTTATTCTTGAAAAAGAACTCTGAAAAAATTATTAAGATAAAAACAAAGTCAGGAGAAGAAATTTTAGCCACAGAAGAGCATCCATTTTATACAAAGAGTGATATGAAAGAAGTTAAAGAAATTAAAGAAGGAGAAGAAATCTTAGTTTATCCTTTTGAAGGGATTAATTATGAAATGCCTGAAAAAATTCTACTAGTTGATGAAAAAGACATTGATGCATTAAATAGAAGTTTTACCTCAAAACTGCAGATAAAAAATAGATTAAAATCTTTAGGGCTACTCCCTCTTCATTCTGATAATCCAAAAATACCCTATCTAATCAGGCTAATGGGCTTTATTTTTGGCGATGGAAGCATCTCTATAGCAAAGCATACCCAATTGGGATTTTATGGAAAAAAAGAAGATTTAGAAAAGATAAAAAAAGATTTAGAAAAGATAGGGTTTGACTCACATATTTTTTCAAGAGAAAGAAAACATAAAATGAAAACTCAATACGACGAGTATGAGTTTTTAAGGATTGAAGAGTCTTTACATTGTCAGTCGAGCTCTCTTGCGGTTTTATTTACTCTTTTAGGAACTCCGTACGGGAATAAAGCAAAACAGGATTATAAAATTCCAGAATGGCTTATGAACTCTGTAAAATGGTATAAAAGGCTATTTCTAGCAAGCTTATTTGGAGCAGAGATGAGCTCTCCTAAGACACTTACGGGGCGCCCTTTTAATTTATATGGCCCTGTTTTTTCATTAAACAAAACAAATCCCCTGCATGGGCTGCATTTTGTTAATCAGATTTCAGCTATTCTTGAAGAATTTGATATAAAAAGTGTTCTTATTAAGTCCCGTACTGATGAATTGAATGGCTCAAAGTCTACAAGAATAAGATTAATGATTTATTCGGGTTCTGATAATCTAATTAAGTTTTTTTCTAAAATCAACTATGATTACAACATCAAGAAAAGAAAATTGGCGAATGCTGCAATTTTGTGGCTAAAACAAAAAGAAAAAATCCTAAACTTTAGGGAAGGTACAATGATAAAGGCAAGAGAGCTGAAAAAACAAGGTTTTACTAAAAGCCA
This sequence comes from Candidatus Woesearchaeota archaeon, assembly GCA_964651965.1. Taxonomy (GTDB): domain Archaea; phylum Nanobdellota; class Nanobdellia; order Pacearchaeales; family GW2011-AR1; genus MFWN01. The sequence continues at coordinate 12,411 of CAZYZS010000009.1, forward strand.
GATTATTAATTCGCTTTCTAGCAGATATACGAACAAATATTTTATTGATAAGGCAATTTATTACCAAGATTATGGTAGAACAGGAAGCAGAATTGCTTATTGTTTTATTTCCTTCAATGAATTTGTCGAGAAAAATTGCCACGGGGAGACAGGGTTTATTTGGGATGAAATTGAAAGCAAAGAAGAAATAGAACATAATGATTTAGTTTATGATATAACAATAAATAATGAAAGTCATAATTTTATAGCTAATGGATTTGTTGTTTCAAATTGTTCGGTCCGCCTTTTACGCACAAACCTCAAGCTCGAAGATATTAAAGACAAGAAAAAACAGATTGTTGATGCGCTTTATAGGGATGTTCCTTCAGGAGTTGGAGAAAAAGGAAGAATAAAACTTAGCAAAGAAGAGCTGGATGGAGTTTTAAGAGAAGGAGCACAATGGGCTGTTAAAAAAGGATATGGAGTTGAAGCGGACTGGAAGCATACAGAAGAAGAAGGATGCATGAAAGAGGCAAATCCTGCATTTGTTTCAGACAGGGCAAAGGCAAGAGGAATTCCCCAGCTCGGAAGTCTTGGAGCCGGAAATCATTTTTTAGAAGTACAGATAGTTGATGAGGTGTTTGATGAAAAAATTGCTAAGGTTCTTGGGCTGGAAAAAGGCATGATAACTATGATGATTCATTGCGGAAGCAGGGGATTGGGACATCAGGTAGCTTCTGATTATATAAAAGAAATGGAAGATAAGTATGGCTGGCCAGAACAAGATAGAGAACTTGTAAATGCACCTATAAAAAGTGAGCTTGGAAAAAAATATTTTGCTGCAATGGCCGCAGCAGCCAATTTTTCATTTGCAAACAAACAATTAATAACGCATTGGGTAAGGGATACTATGAAACGAATTTTCCCAAAATTCGAAGCAGAAGTTGTTTATGATATCTGCCATAATATAGCTAAATTTGAAAAGCATACAATTGATGGAAAGGAAAAAGAAGTTCTTGTAATGAGAAAAGGCGCAACGCGCAGCTTTGGGCCAGGAAGAAAAGAGATTCCACAAGATTACAGAAAAGTTGGCTTGCCAATTATTATTCCTGGAAGCATGGGTACTGCTTCTTATGTTCTAGTGGGCACAAAAAAAGCAGAAGAAATTTCATGGGGCAGCACGTGCCATGGGGCAGGAAGAGTTAGTTCAAGAAGCGCTGCATTAAGAAATTTAAGGGGTGAAGACGTTAAAAAGCAGCTTAATGAAAAAGGGATTGAAGTGAGGGCAGGAAGCTGGAAAGGCTTGGCAGAGGAAGCACCCCAAGTCTACAAAGATATAGATGAAGTTGTTAGAGTGAGCCATGAAGCAGGGCTTGGAAATCTAGTTGTTAGAGTTAAACCAGTTGTGGTTATGAAAGGTTAAAAACTGATTTATTTAGCAGCCAAGATATCCTTCTAAATATATTTTAACATCTTGAGCTATATACGGCTTAAATTGTGTAATGCCATTGTCATCTGTTTCTACCAATACATAAACTATATTGCCTGCACTCGACTGGGCTGCGGATACTCCTGCTCCAAAAGAAGTTGCAGCACCGGCAGTGTACCCCATTTCGCTTGTTTCTCCTTTTCTCCTAAACGATATTGATTCTAGAGTTCCGCCTGCGCCAGGGTCTGCTTTTAAAAGAATAATTGTGCTTCTCTTTCCAACTTTGCTGCTTAAGTCAAGGTCATTCCAGGCTGCTGCAGAATTGGCATTATAAACCAACTCCCCAGAATGCTTCCAGCCACAATCGTTTAATAATTTTGTTTGCCCGCCTACACTAATTTCTATTTCTTCTGCAGAATGACCCATTACGCTTGGTGAAACGCCAGATTTATATGCCCAAACACCCACACCCAAGGCTAAAACAATGAGAACAGCAATCAAGCTATAAAGCCATTTATTTGTAAGATTTATTTCAAGCTTAATTGCCATTTTTCCTCTTTTTACCTGCACTTTAAGAAAATATGATTTAAATTCTTTTCTGTTTTTGAGACTACAGTACAGGGATTTCATGGCAATGTTTATAAACATATTTTAGTTATATAAAATATGAAAGAAAGTAAAAGAGGTTTGGTAGTTTTTACTATAATACTTAGCCTATTTTTAGTCTGCTGTGCAAATGTTTCTGCTTCAAAGCAGATGCATCTTTATAGATTTTGGGATACTACTCCGGGTGCTAACCAGCATTTTTATACCTCAGACAAATCAGAAAAAGCAGTAGCAAACCAAAATCCTTTATATATTTACGAAGGAATACAAGGATATGTATACTCTACTAACGAAAATGGGAGAATTCCTCTTTACAGACTTCATAACAACACCAATGGAAACCATATCTATACTACAGATGAAACAGAAAAAAATAATCTTGTAAGCACTGGATGGACTTATGAAAAAACAGAAGGATATGTATACTCTCCAACAGAACCGCAGCCTCCTGGAACAGTTCCTCTTTATCATTTTTATCACACAGCACAGTCAGATAATTTCTATACCACCTCCGAAGCGGAAAAGAAGAGTATCGAAGAAAGACCTTACCCTCCCTGGAACCAGTGCCAATCTAAAGGAATAGAATGCTATTTAGGAGGGTATATTCCTTATAGCGACACTTCTCAAATAATATTGAGTCTTTATTCCCCAACTAATTCCCACGTTGGGCTTTGGGACTCTAAAGTTCTTCAGACTACAATACCCGCATCATGCGAGGGCGCTTCTGCTGATTGTCCTACAAAGACTACGCCTGCTGAGTGTCAAGCAGTAGCAACATGCACTACCCCCCCTTGTTGCACGTGGTACGATGCTCGCGATATTTACAAGCATCCTGCATACGATATTTACTACGATGAGATTTTTGGATATCCTTATGGGGGGGCAGGAGATCCGCATGCATGTACCGGGAGTAATAAAGTTCTTGAATTATATCAGGATATCAACTCTCATGCGCAGAAAAATGATGGCACACTTCTTTACCTAAAATATGCATGTTATGGTGATTTAGACTGTCAAATAACTAAAGACTCAGAATCTCTCACCTGCCCTGATGGCTACAAGACAATTGCAAGGCTGTATCAAGAAGAAAATTCGCATGTTTCTGAAGCATCAAATACTGCTTATCCCATTAAAATCTGCTGCAGAACCGAATATATTCCTACAACAAGTGAAATCTACTGGGCAGATATGAGTGGAAATTTAATAACCCAAGCGGATATTGGGGATACTGTATTGATGATTTATGAAAATCATGCAGGGCAAAGCTTTAGCTTTAACATTAGAGAAGAGGACAATGAAATTTTAGATCCTTGGGATGACGATATAGACGCTGTTTCAACTTCCTTTGACTATGGCCCGCACTTAGCTGCTAAATGGACAATAACACAAGATATGTATGAAAAAAAAGGCGGGAATGAAGATCCTAAAGAGGAGTTTTATTTTGTAGTAAAAAGCGGAGGGGCAGAAATAGGCAAGTCGGGGGAATTGAATGTATCAAAAAAAAGCACAGTAGATACAGACTCTCCTCCAAATGCGATAATTACCGCTCCAGCATTCGCCTTGCCTCAAGATCAGCGAAGATTTAGGGTCAATCAAAATATTGATTTTAAGGAAGATAGCTGGGATGCGGACGACTCTTTAAAACTCACCTGGGAGTTTGGAGACGGCTCAACCATGAGCTGCAACTGGCCTGAGCAAGACTGCGATGTGTCTCGTCCATACACCCAGTGGGGAACAAAAGAGGTCTATCTAAAAGTAGAGGAGATAGGAAGAAGCAAAAAAGCTAGCAATTACACTGAAGTTTATATTTACGATGCAGGAACCAATGTTTTTGCAGTAATGCAAGAGCCAGAAAATCTGAAAGTTTTTCCTTATACTGCCCTTCCAATAAGATTCAATGCAAGTCAAAGCTATGTTTCCAAGTGCCAGATAGGCTCCTGCCTTGCAGACAAACCTGCGTATGTTCCGTGCTATCCCGTTTCTGATTTATTTTGTTATAACCTCCCTAAGTTCGACCCAACTGGGAATAGCCTAATAGGCGCTAATCCTGGGCAGTATAACCTATGGTTCGACTGGAATTTTAGCAGCGGGGATGTTAAATACGGAAACTGGTCTAGCAATTATCCGGATGTTGTTGATTTTACAAAATACTTTTTTAATCCCCAGAAGTATAGAGCATATTTAAAAGTAGGATACGAGGAGATTTAAGATGAAAAAATTAAAGATTTTATGCCTCTTAAACTCCAAAGGAGATTTAAGATGAAAAAATTAAAGATTTTATGCCTCTTAAACTCCAAAGGAGATTTAAGATGAAAAAATTAAATATAGTAATTATTTCATTGCTTGTTGCAGCATTCTTCTTAGCCAGTTACGCTTATGCTGATACGCTTTGGAGCGAGGGTATAAGAAAAGAATTTGAAGTTGCAAATGTCGTTCCACTATGCGATAGAGAAAGTTGGGTGTGGAAAAATTGGTCAGAAGGAGAATTAAAACAGTGGAGCAGTTTGACTCGCTGCTACGAAGACACTGGAACCCCCCCTATCTGCTGCCCTGAAGGATACGTATGTAAGTATGATGTGGATCCTAGCGATCCGAATTTTATGAAATGTATCCCTGTTACATATGTGCTTAATTATTGTGAAGAATATGCTATAAGCCTATTTGGAAGTGAAGCTGTGGCAAAGGCCGAATGCGAAAGCGCGCCGCCTAAAATTGCTGCGGACAGCATAAGCAGAATACAAGACTATCCAGAAGACATTTGCAAAGAAGGGTACAGGGAGATTAATAATAGCGATTCAAATTGTTTCAGATACACCAACTGCCTTTGTTACTGGGAAAATGGAAATTGCAGCAGCGGAGTAAAATATTCTCCTTGGTATTGCGATGTTCCAGGAGATGATGATGATAAGAAAGTAGATGATGGAACAGACGGAATCTGCGTTCTTGAGAAAAGCAGCGTTCAAGGAGATTGTAGCAAAGACTCAGATTTTATAACCATTACCTGGCAAAGGGTATGGAAATCTGCAACAGCCGGGGCTATCGCTCCTCCAGAATGCGCTGAGGGCGTATCTAGAAATATCGCGTGCCCCTCGAAATTGGCTTTTTTTACAATATTAAGCTTTTTTGTTACTGCAGTCGTTATAGTTGTCATCTATGCTTTCAAATCTTCTAGGAAAAAAAGAAAATGAAAAAACATTTTTTATTTTTGGTGGTATTGGTCTTAATTTCTGCTTTAACCTCTGCTTCTTTTAGCTTGAACAATCTAAGCGTGATTACGAGTTATGGTCCGGGAGAAACTATAAGGGGTTGGGTGAACATAAGCCTACAGGATGAAGTCTCAACCTCTGTTTTAAGCGCTTTTGACAGCCAGATAAGTATAATTGATTTTCTCGAGAATAACAGCCTGAGTTCAGGAACAGACTTTTCTTGTTTTCCAGCAGACTGCAAAACAAATTATAAAGAATCCAATAAGGAACTAAACAAAACTTATACCCTCAGTGCAGGAGATAGAAAGAGTCTAGGGTTAAAGATCGTTGGGGAAATCAGCAGCATAGATAGCTTTTCTTTAAACATTCAAAGCACTGCTCAAGAGTCCAGATACCCCCAGTTGGTTGTTGATATTCTAGATGATAACGAAATAGAGTGGCAGGCCCACAACTTCTCTGGAAACTACGGAGATGCAATTTACAACTGCTATAACAGAGAGCAGGCTACACAAATAGCAGAAATAACTCAGACAGAATACTGCCAAAAAATAGAGATTCCTCCTGCTTCTAGGATAAAAGCCGGAGCAGAAATTGTTGCTATTCCTGGAAAGAGCGGAAGTGTAAAATTTCGTATAAGAATGTACAATGAAGAATCTGGAGATTTTGGAACATGTACTGCTTCTGCAACTAGCACTGGAAATATAAGCTGCGAGATAAAAAATATCGTAGAAAAAAAACAGAATTTTTTTGTCTGCATAAGCACAGAAAGGTACGAAGATGATAATAAATATGGAATGTACTATGAACAAAACGCGCCCTGCGGATTTTCAGACAACGAAGAAGGCTACAATTATGATTTTCCCATTTTTGTGTATCAAGGAAGGTATGCGCCAATGGGCAGGGTGTTGCTCAATCAAAATGAAGTAGATAACTACAGGGGTGCGGGCATGATAAATCTTGCAGAGGAAATAGGAGATTATATAGAAGAAAGATATGAAAACAATTGTAATAGTGGTTGCATTATCCCAATTAAGATAATAGCAGGAGAGCAGCAGACTCTAAACATTTCTGATGGGCAATTAGGATACACTGCGGGAATATCTACAACAGAGAGATATTTTTATGACATAAGCGAAGAACCTTCTAAAGTAAACATGGGTTTCAAAATTCTGAATTTAGAAAAAAGCGACATAAAAGTTCCAAACACCTATGGCCAAAAAACTATGTCCTTAAAATTAGGCGGAGTAGAAATAACCAGCAGGGACATCGCGGTTTTGAAACTGGCTACGATAGATATGGTTTATCCCTTAGAGGCATCAGCTGTGATCCCTGTAAAATTTTATGTTTATGCCACAGGCAACATTACTGAATACAAATGGAACTTTGGAGACGGAACAGCCGATATTACAACAAAGGAGAATTTTACTTCTCACACTTATTCTACAACAGGATCCTATAAATTAAGAATCTCTGCTATAAACCCCCAGGGAGAAGCTACAAGAGATTTCGATATATTGGTTAAGAGCCCGAAAGACGAAATAAATAAAACGCTAGTAGAGAAAAGAGAAAGCTTAAACACTATAACAGCAGAGATTAACGCAATAGCTGGCTGGTATAGGCCTGAAATAGAAAAAGAAATTAACGTTAGCAATTTAAAAGCAGAGCTAGACGCTATACAGAAGAGGTACGAGACCTCAAATGATTATGTTGAGATAATGACTGCCTTGTTGAAAATAAATATCCCCTCTGGGCTAGAGAGCGTAAATTTTAAAGGAGATTTTCTCCCACTTCCAGAGAATATAGACCCTAGTTATCTTACGGATGATGAAACAGATTCCGGAGAATACTCGGACACGATAGTATTATGGATGGCTGAAAATTTGGACTTAGAAGTTGAAACAAATATTATTTATCTTAAAGATCAAGGAGTTAATGAACCGCTTTTTACTGCTGTTACACTCTATATAACTCCCCAAGGAGACTTTGAAGAAGCATTTTTAGTAATAGAAGGGGGAGGAATAAAATTTAAAGAGGATTATAATCAAGAAGAGTTAGATGGGGCTGCGAAGATAGACTTGTCTGGCATTGAAGAACAGAAAATAATAAGCTTTATCCTTCCAGGAAAGGTTGAGGCTATAGACCTGCCTGTTTACGTTTCCCCAAGAATTTCCAACCTTCCTAACAATAGCGGGCCAGGTCCGTGCGATAATGATGGAAAATGCGAAAAAGACAGCGAAGAAAATAAGAAGAACTGCCCAAATGACTGTCATGGAATAAATTGGCCCAGGATTTTAGTTTTTGTAATATTCATTTTTTGTGTTTTTGTGGTTTATATAATTCTTCAGGAGTGGTATAAAAGGTATTACGAAGAACATCTTTTCAAGGATAAGAATGACTTATACAATTTAATGAGCTTCATTTTTAATGCGCTTAGGCAAGGGAAAGATAAAGGGGAGGCATATAAAACCTTAAAACAGTACGGATGGAAAAACGAGCAAATAGTCTATGTTTATAGAAAATTGCTTGGCAAAAGAACGGGGATGTGGGAAATACCCCTATTTAGGGCTTTTGAAAAAAAGAAGGTTAAGGAGGAGCTAGCTAAAAGAGGACAAATGTACTCGCCTAAAAATGGTGCAGTAAATTTAAAAAGCAGCTTTTCTTCATAAAGAAATAAAAATAGGGAAAATAATTTATAAGCATGGTAATAAAAATTGTAAGGAATTTTATAAAAAGGGTATTTTCAGGCATATTTAAAGGGAAAAAAGAGCTGAGCCTAGGTTTTTATGGGCCTCCTAATGCTGGAAAAACGAGTTTAGCAAACAGAATCTGCAAGGACTGGACAGGCGAGGAACTTGGAAAAGTAAGTAAGATACCTCACGAAACAAGAGAAATCCAGTTCAAAGAGAAAGTGGATATTGATTATAAAGGCAAAAAGCTAAGCTTCAAGATTGTTGATACTCCGGGAATTGCTACAAAAATAGACTACGAAGAATTCATGAGATTTAAAATGAATAAAAAAGAGGCTCAAAAAAGGGCTAAAGAAGCAACACAAGGAATTGTTGAGGCAATAAAATGGCTAGATGATATGGATGCGGTAATTGTAGTTTTGGATGCAACAAAAAATCCTTACAGCCAAGTGAATATAACAATAATCGGAAACCTAGTTGCTAGAAAGATTCCGGTTTTAATAGTAGGCAATAAAGTAGACTTAAAGAAAGCAGATTTAAGCAAGATAGAGTCTGCTTTCCCAGAATATGAGGTGGTGGGCATATCAGCGAGATTTGGAAAAAACATGGAAGAATTTTACGAATCAGTATTCAAACTTGCAAAAAAAGTATAAAAAGAGGTAAAATTTTAAAAAAGAGACAATGAAAAAAAACAAGAAAATAAGGGGCCTTACAATACAATTTATCCCGTATACCGAAATTGAAGTGCTGAAGAGCGGAGAAAGGATAAAAAAACTGCTGGATATTGTTTTGAGCGGCAAGATAATAATCCTTCAGGGAAGACTGAAAAGCGAGGAAGAAGCCAGGCTAATAGAAGATACTATGGCAATGGTTGGACACGTGAAGGATTTCAAAGGGATAGAATTAGCAGTCATAAACCCTAACTCAGAAAAGCTCAGCATGATGTCTCAACTAAGGCATAACTTGGCAAGAGCGTTAGGAGCCCAGGATTCTATAACAATAATGGGCCCTGCATCGATTGTAAGGGAGATAAAACGAGACCCTAAAAAAATAGAGATACTCATGAACAAGTAAAGCAAAACTTTTTATATTTGAGTTCTTTTATCTTCTATGCCAAACCAATGCGTGCATTGCGGGAAGATGTACGAGGATGCATCTGAAAGCCTGTTGAAAGGATGCGAGTGCGGCAGCCATTTTTTCTTTTTCGTCAAACAGGAGCAGATTGAAGAGCTCCAAAGGAAAACAATAGAGCTAGAAGGTGTTGATAAAGGAAAAGTTGAAAAAGATGTAAGGGAGATGATTGGATTAGAAGAAGAACAAGAAGTTCCTGTTATATTAGATTTGGAATCAGTGAGAATAACAGGACCTGGAAAATTTGAAATAGATGTTGTTAATCTTTTCTCAAAGAAAAGACCATTAATTTACAAGCTGGAAGAGGGAAAATACATAATTGATTTGGCTTCTGCCTTTCAGCAAAAAGGAGAAGAGGGTAAATAAGCTAAAACTTCTTTAATACTTGTTTTTTGAAGCTATCTGCAAGCTCTTCATCTTTATTAATCACCAGTTTTATTGAGGATTTTTCTTCGAGGGTTTTTAAAAGTCCAAGAACATTCTCATTTTTAAGATGCTTTTTTATCTGGTTTTTTAGATGTTCAGGTATAAAAATCTGAATAAAGTAATGAGAAAAAGAAATTGTTTCATCAGGATGCTCGCTCTTTATCGTTCTATAGTTAGCGCCAAAAGATAAGTAAAATTCCCTGTATTTTTTCTCTAGAGAAGTTTCTCCAGAGCATAAAAAATAAAATTTATGCCCAAGTTTTTGCAGCCGTTTGTAATAGTTGTATTCTGCTCTTAGGTAGAATAATGGACGCCATTCGTTTGTAAGCTGGAAACAAATAATCTGATTCTTTTTTTTGAGAAGCTCGGTTTTCATGAAGTAATAAAGGTATTTCTCTGCATCAAATAGAGTTTCGAAAGTTAAAATTATTAAGTCCTGGCTTGCTTTAGAATCTTTTAGTCCAGAAATGTTTTGGAGCTTTTCTGTAGCATAGTAATTAGTCTCTACTATATCTGTAAAAGATTGCAGTTTTTTTATCCAGCCAACATTTATCTCATATTTCTTTTCCCCTTCAAGCAAAACATGCCCTTCTTTTAGCTCCTTAACTGCCTTATAAACTGACTGATAGCTCGAAGAATAGCCATACTGCTTTTTTATCTTATAGTAAATCTGACGGAGAGTAATGGGCCATTCGTAAGTAAGGATATTAATAACCGCGTCTTTGGTATTCTTTGGCTTATTTTCTATATCTGGAATTAAAAGATTAAATGTCATTAATCCTTTTGGCTACCTGATTTTATAAACTTTTTGGTTTATATTTTGTTAAACCAAAAGTTAATAATATTTTTTTCGATTTGATTGTAATAAAGTGGAGGTGAAAATGAAAGTTTATCTCAAAAGTGTTGCAGACGAAGGAGACTGTCTTCCTGGAGAAGCTTTTTTGCATTGCATCGACTATTTAGGAGAGAAACATATGGGTTTCTTTGACAGGGAATTTATAAAACACAAAATGCTGCAGGTAAGCATCTGGAACTGGATAATGTCTGGAGAAGAGCCTTCAAGTGATATAGTGGAAGTTGTACCGCGAGGAGGGAAGTTTATCAAAAGCTGCAATGTACTAAGAGTATACAGAAAACAACTGGCATTTGTCGAAGGATAAATTTAAAGAGACTCGACTGAAATGAAAGCATACTTAAAGGTAAAGATAAGTCCTGGAATGTTTCCAGGTGAAAATGCGGTTGCGATTGAGGGATATTATGATGGAAAAACAATATTGACATCTGGATTTTTCGGGAAGAGGTCCATTAAAGATGGGAGGTTAGAAGTAGAAGTCTTAGAAGAAAGAGGAGATACGGTCTGGGTCCAGCTTCCTGGAAGAACCCTAGAGGCCCCCGGAGATAAAGGAGATTTAACAGTAAGAAGAGAAGATTTAGAATATTTTCAATTTAATGGATTGCTCTAAAGAAGGCTTTATATATTGAATTTCTCTTAATCTTAGATGAAAGATATAAAAAAAGTGCTAAAGGAGCAAATTTCTAAAGTAAGGCTAGAAGAAAAAGAGCTGGCAAGAATAAAAGAAGAAACTGAAAGTTTTGTAAACGAAATAGCAAAGAAAATAAAGAAAAACAAACTAGAGGCAGAGCCATTTGTGGGAGGAAGCTTAGCAAAAGGTACGTTGATAAAGAAAGACAAGTACGATATAGATATTTTTGTAAGGTTTTCTAAGAAATATAAAGATGAACAACTATCAAGCATGCTAGGTAGCGTGTTAAAAAATGCTCAAAGAATACATGGTAGCAGAGATTATTTTCAGGTTGAAAAAAATGGTTTGATCTTTGAAATAGTACCAACTGCCAAAATAAACAAGCCAGAAGAAGCAAGGAATGTTACTGATTTATCTTATTTTCATGTAAAGTATATTGTTGAAAAGATAAAAGAAAACAAAAAACTTGCTGAAGAAATAATGCTTGCAAAGGCTTTTTGCTATGCTAATAACTGCTATGGCGCAGAATCTTACATCAACGGATTTTCTGGATACGCTTTAGAGCTGCTGATAAGTTATTATAACTCTTTTGTTAAATTCTTAAACTCAGTTAAGGATAAAGAGAAAATTATTTTAGATCCTGAGAAGTTCTATAAAAATAAAAACGAAATTCTCTTGCATCTTAATGAGTCCAAGCTTCAGAGCCCTATTGTTTTCGTTGACCCTACATTTAAAGAGAGAAATGCACTGGCTGCCCTTTCAAAGGAAACTTTCGGAAAATTTAAGCTAGCTGCAACCAAGTTCTTAGAAAATCCTTCTTCTGAATTTTTTGAAAAAAAAGACACTGAAAAAGAAATGAAAAATAAGTATAAATGCATTATGGTAATTGAGACTTCAACAGGCAGGCAAAAAGGAGATATAGCTGGAAGCAAGCTGAGAAGATTCAACGAGTATCTAAAAAACAAGCTTAAAAGAGATAACGAAATTAAAATGTGCGAATTTGAATACGATGAAAAGAACAACACAGGAAAAAATTATTTTGTTCTCAAGCCTAAAAAAGAGATAATAATTGAAGGCCCTCCAATAACAAAAAAAGAAAATCTAGAGAGTTTTAAAAAGAAACACAAAAGCTGTTTTATTAAAAAAGAAAAAGCTTATGCAAAAGAGAAAGCAAAAAACATAGAAGATGTGATAAATGAATTAAAAAAAGATAAAGCTGTAAAAGAAATGGATATAAGTGAAATAAAATTAGTTAAGTAAAGCTAAAACTCCCCTAACTGCCGCATCAAGCTCTGGTGAAGTATGAGAACCTCTTGGAAGTTTCTCTAATGCCTTATCAACTGCGGCTACATCTTCTTCTCGAAGAACTTTATATCTAACTTTTGACCTTTCCTGTTCTTGGGTTCGAGCTATCGCTCTTCTTAGACCACCCAAGTCTCCTTCAGAAATCGTCTCGTAACATCTATGACGGGGGCAATTGAAAAAGCCACTCCCCATTCCAGTAACATCATCTAGACATCCTAAATAAAGGACATCTGTACCACGAAATTGAACTGCGTACGCGTCTACCATTTTGTTATTTTTGCAAACAGAGGTTTAAAAACCTATTGGAGTTTTACTTTCCCCAGGCTTTATCGAATAAGTAAGATATAGAATTAACAAAAAATCCTGAATTTATCCAGACACCTAAGTCTTCGTCTTCTTTTGGATTTTGTGAGAGCATAAACAATATTTGCTCTCTATCTACCATAAAAAATCTAGAATTAACATTAATTTTCTGGGCATTTATTTTGAACTTGCTGTTAATCTTCTTTACATCCTGGTCTTCTCCTGATAAAGCTACCTTCAATGCTATTTTTTTCTTGTTAAGATTGCTGAATAAAGAAGAAAATATTCTTGATTTATCGCTTATTTCTGAAGCAGAGGTACAAATTACTACTTCTTTCTTTGCATTATCTACTAAATCCTTAAGATGGTTAAATACATTGGCTTTCCCTTTTATCGCCCCACTTAAATTGTTATGCTTTACTGGTTCTATTCCTGTTTTGTATAACTGTTCTAGCTCTAAATACTCTTTGGTTTCTTTAAGGTTAGAGAGCATCTTTACGTTTTCATCTGCTTTTCTTACAGTATTGGATTTAAGTTTTTCAATTACTGTAGTTGGATTGACTGCTATATACTTTACTGGCTTGCCGAGTTTGGCTATTGCAAACCCTTCTTTTTCTAGGCTTTCCAGAACATCGTAAGTCCTGCTTCTTGGAACACCAGAAAGCTCAGCAATTTCCCCAGCAGAAGCTATTCCCCTACTAAGCAAAGCGAGCCATACCTTAGTCTCGTAGATATTAAGATTAAAGTATTCCTTGATTTGCTTTACAAGTTCTTGTTTAACTATCATTTTCCTAAAAATAACTACTTTATTGTAGAAACTGGCCTTTATAAACTTTTCGGTTTTGTTGTTACTATATAATTAGTACAAAATAGAAAAATTTATATAGCAAAAACCCTAAGCAAGAAAATGAGTTATTTAAAAATTTTAAGTTGTTTAGCCCTTTTTTTGTTGGGTTTTGTTAGCTGTGCGCTCTTCAGCCTAGTTTCAAGTGACATGGAAACTCCAGTAAATATCGGAACCTTAAGCCTTGTCCCAGTACTAAACGGCCCTGGGGACTGGATAAAAGAAAGTGGGATACATGTTTACGAAAATGCAGTTGTTATTGACATTGAAGGAGCTAGCCTTGCAAGATATGCGCCAACAGGAAGCATGCGGCCAGTTCTTGATGACAAAAGCACAGGCATAAGAATCCAACCAAAAAGCCCAGAACAAATCAATGTTGGTGATATAGTGACTTTTGAAAAAGATGAGGAGTTAATAGTGCACAGAGTTATTGATAAAGGAGAAGATAGCGAAGGGGTATATTTTATAACAAAAGGTGACAATAACGATATTACAGACGGAAAAATAAGATTTAAAGATATTAAATATGTCACAATTGGGGTGATATGGTAAAATGGAAAGGGATGAAAGCTTGGAATCTGGAGGTTTTCATGGTAAATCTAGCTGGGACCGCTATGAAGAAAAGCCTGTTTGTGTACACTATGGGCAGGTTACTGTTTATGGACGGGTTAACGAGATAGACGAAGAAAGAGGAGTCGTTTATTTGATGCCTTCAATGAGACAAAGTATGGACGGAACAGAGTGGGTTATCGACAGAGGGTTGCCTTCTATGATACCAATTCATGGGGCTGTTGTAAGACCACTAAGAGATGGGGAGATGGAACAATTTTTAAAAAATGCTAATGCAAAATTAAAGGCCGAAAGAGACAAGGCAAAACAATGAGCTCTGAAGATTTCTTTATAGATTTTGACAAAGGAAAAGCTATTTTTAGGGCATTTAGAGGCAAGGGAGTGACTCCTTATCAGGCTACTGTTCTAAGAGTGCTTTACCAGGAAAGAAGCGCATCGAGAGACTCCCTAAAAGAAGCTGCGCATGTTAGAAACAATGGTCAGCTCAGTAATTCGGTTATTATACCATTAGTTACAAGAGGATATATTCTACGTGGAGATCAGGAAACTGACGGAAGAGTGGGTTACTCAATTCTTCCTGAAGGAAGCAAATTAGTAGAAGAAGTTATGGAAGAAACAGGGTATTCAAAGCAATCTGAAAATCCAGCCTAGAATCATTCCAATAAAAATACCGCCTGTAAGGAAAGGCATTGCCGGATAAAATTTCCCTTTTCTTGCTACTGTAAACAGGTAAAGCAAAGCAAGAGTTGCCCCTGCTGTTATAAACAAAGCAGAAGTCAGGGAAAAAATTTTCATGAAGATTCCTGCAGCTATTATGGGGAAAATAACATCTCCTCCTCCGAGAATTGCCAGAGAAACTTTGAATTTCTTTTTTTCTAATACTTTGTCAAGCTCTTTTTTCTTATATTTTTGCTTTATTTCTTTTACTTTTTCTCTTTGCTTCTTATCCATATAAGGAATAAAAAACCCGGCAAAGAGCTTCAACTCATTAATCTGGAACTTGGCCATCTTCTGCATTATTCCTGAATGATTAACTGCCCAGATGTCATATACTGAGATTAAAATAAGCAAGGCAGTTATGGCCACGATGCTTAGAAAAGGATTCAGAGAATAGAAGAAAAACGAGACAAATACTGCCCCGATTCCAGGATACACCATAAGCTCGGTAAGATTATGCACAATTAAATTATGTTTAAATATTTTAAAATAAGCTAGCGGAAGAGCTGCAGCGAGGGCTATTAAAGAAGCGTACGAACGAATCGCTGGGAAGTAAAATAAAACACTGTAGATAGTTATTCCCAATGCTAAAATAATGACGATAAAAAACCAGGCTCTCAAAACTAGTTTGGCCCGATATTTATTTAGCAAAAGCACCAGCAAAATAGCAAAGACAAAGGCTATTACTGTAGAAATCAGTCCTGAAATCGGGTCGATTTCTTCGGGAGGCTGCATTCCATAAGGAATCTCAGGTATATAAGTATAAGAATACACTACCGCTAATCCAATTAGCTGGGTTATTAAAAACATTCCCAATAAAATAAAAGTAATTTTCCAGGTGTGCTTCATCTTATTATCTCTTTTTTAATGTTTAATAGATTTAAGAAAACATAGTTTTTAAACCCTACCTTGAACTACCTTATTCTGACAGTTTCCAAATTTCTTGGGGCAGATGTTTCAACTCTGTTCAGCTTGTAGATTGTAGAAGCTAAGTCAAGACATTTGGATGCTTCTCCATGGTTTACCAGCACTCTTTTTGGCTTGGGGATACAGTGATTAATAAATGCAAGCAATTGGTTCCTTCCCGAGTGGGCAGTAAGCCCGTCTAAATTATTAACTTCTAAGTTAACCTTAACAATTTCTTCTTTGCCATCGTTCATCATTTTAACTTCCTGAAGCCCTTCTTGGACTTGCCTTCCTAAGCTGCCTACCCCCTGATAACAGACAAAAATTATGCTATTCCTTTTATTATCTGCAAATTCTCTAAAATACTCCACTGAAGCCCCTCCAACAAGCATGCCCGAAGTAGCAAGAATTATACAAGGGCCTCCTTCAATTACCTGCTTCCTTTCTTGGCCTGAGCCAACTCTATGGAATATCTCAGAAACAAATGGATTTTTATCCTGGAAAATCTGGTTTCTGATACTGCTCGATAAAAAGTCAGGATATGCTGTATGAATTCCGTTAATGTCCCATATCATGCCATCGATATAAACAGGCACCTGTGGTAGCAAGCCTTGCTTGAATGCGTCTTCCAGAATCAGCATAGTTTCCTGGGCTCTCCCTAATCCCAATTCAGGTATCAGCACTTTTCCTTTTCTTTCTATTGTTTTTTTAATCGCATTTAAAAGAGCATCTTCTGCATCTTTTCTCTGAGGCAGAATATCATTTTTGCTACCGTAAGTGGATTCTATCATCACAGTTTCCAGCCTTGGGAAAGAGGTAATTGCAGCATCCAATAACCGTGTCTTTCCAAATTTCATGTCTCCTGAATAAAGGAAATTATGCAATCCATTACCTATATTAAGATGGACCATCGCGCTTCCTAGAGCGTGACCTGCGTTGTAAAGAGTTAGCCTTATATCGGGAGTTACATCCGTAACTTCGTTATAATCCAAGCAGATGCTGTGCTTCACCATTTCTTTGATATCTTTTGAAGAAAATAGGGGAGCGGCTGCTTTTTTGTAAGCAACTCCAATAAAATCAAGGGCAATTAATGATGCAATATCTCTTGTTGGGGCTGTCATGTAGACAGGTCCTCTGTAGCCCATCTTGAACAAGTAAGGTACCAGGCCACAGTGGTCCAGATGAGCGTGGCTAATTATTATTGCATCTATATCTTTTATATCAAATTCAGAAACATCAAAATAAGGGAATCTGTCCCGGTTTTGGGAGGCTGCAACATTTATGCCACAGTCAAGCAGTATCTTAGAAACAGGGGTGTGCAACAGCAAGCAGGATCTCCCTACCTCGCGGCCAGCTCCAAGGAAAGACAACCTCACCCATTCTTCTATTTTTTCAGGGTTCCACTCCCTGTAAATTTTTTTCCCAATTGAATTAAGGAATTTTTTCCTGTAACTATTATTCTCGTATAAAACTGCCCGAATATTTTCGGTAATTTTGCTTGGTATTGCAGGAGATCTTTGCACTTGAGGAATCCATAAAGTTTTTTGCTTAATTTCCTGTAAAATAGTGCCGGCCTTTCCAATAACCATCCCCGGTTTTTTGGCTTCAATAACCACTATACTCCTTTGGACATCAAAAATAATGTTAGTTATATCTGCTTCTTTTGGAATTATCTCCCTTATCGCTTTTTCTGCTTCTTCCTGCTTCATCAATATTTCAGAGTCTGCCCTTAGCTCTATTCTTTTTTTGATTTTATTAACTACTTCTTTAATCTGGCTCTCGCCTTCTCTAAAGAAAGATACTTCATCTGTATAAAGTACGATATTTGCCCCTTCAAAATTTGCAGATTTGATAAACTTCGGCAAATAGCTCTGAATGTTTTTCAGAATATCCGGCATTTTATTTTTTCCTTTTCAACTTAAAATTTAGAACGTAACTATAAAAAATTAAAAAGTTTATTTTTTCTTGAGCATCTTTGGGTCAGGATACTCTGTAGGCACTGCCTGCTGTAATTCGTGCTTAATCCCTTCCTTAGTTATAGTATAAATATCCACTCCTGCTCCAGAAGCCGGATCCCTCTTCATAGAAGCCGCCAAACACTTTAGTGCAAGAATCATTCCTTCCTGCAAGGACATCCCTTGCTTGTACTCTGCGTCTAATACTGGATTGCACTGTAGCATTCCAGAGCCTGTAGCCGAATAGTCTTCTATCTTTTGAACATATCCATCTGGAAAGATATCATAAAGTGAGTAGCCTTCCAAATCGTATCCAGATAATAAAAAGTGAGTTATTCCAGGTATTGGAGAAAACTGCCTTATGTTTTGGTAAACAATTGTGGAAAATAAGTTGGCTGCTTCTTTAATGGATGGCATTTGCTTACTTCTTAATTCTTTTAACTTTAATTCTGCTCTCGTAAGCTTTATTACTTTTTGAAGGTCAGAAGCCACTCCTGCAGTTGTGACTATAATGCGGTCATTAACCGCCTGGATTTTCTCTTCGTTTTTGGAAGCAATATAAGAAACTCCATCGTTACTTCCGAAAACCCCTCTCTTATCTGCGGCTAGAACAATTCCATCTTTGCATACAATTCCAATTGTAGTTGTTCCGGTTTTTCTTATCTGTTTTTTTAAATCTTCATCCATTTTCTAAATTGAGAAATAACACTCAACATCCCTTATTTTAGAATTTATATTAATAATAAGTTTGGCTTTTTAAATGTTTTGATTTTTAAAATTTAGTTTATCTAAAGACTATAAGGATATCTTCATCAGTCCCGTTAGCTTTTCTAGCTTTATCAAAAATTTCTCTTTTAATGGGCATAAACTCTAGAGAATCTGCTAATCCGGGATTATGGATATAGACATTTTCTTTATCGAAACCCACTACAGGAACGAAATGACCATTATATCCGCTGAATCTGGGAAAGATTACATTCCAGTCCAATAAAACAATAGGTATGCTTGTTTCCGAAAGGTAAGATAAGATTTCTTCTAAGCTTATTGATTTTTCAATTAATTCTGCATCCCTCTCTTTCAACTCTTCAATCATACTATTAACAATTTCTATATAATTGCCCTCTGCATTCTTCTTCACAAAGTTTGCATCAAGATTTTCCATAACAGGAGTTAAGGATCTAGAAAAAAGTTTTATTTTAAACCCCAATTCAACTGCGCATATTGCTAGATGAACCGTAGAAACTGCTTTCCCTTCTTTCATGCGGCATTTCTCCTCAATCTCCTCTAATGGCTTATCTTTACCAAAAAAAGAAAATATCATCTTCAATGAAATCGGGCCGCAATTAATAGGATTTGTTTGCTTGTAAAACGGTACTCTGAATTTCATTTTAATTTCCTACGGGATTCTCAATCACAGTGGTATTGTTCTCTTTTTTCAGCTTTATAATATGCTCTACAAAACTTTCAATCTTGGCTTCATGGCTTACTAAGATTAGCTGGGAGGCATTTAACTGTATTAGAACATCCCTCATCTTGTCCAGTTGGGTTTCTGAGAACCCGTCTGTTGGTTCATCCAATATTATTAAATCGCGAGTCATTATTTTGGAGAGAAGAGAGTTAATGACCTGATTTAAAGCCAGCCTGTAAGCCAGAGCTACAGAAGTTCTTTCCCCCCCAGAAAGGTAGCTGTAGCTTATTTCAAAGCCTTGCTGTTCTATAATTGGCGAGAAAGTTTCATCGAGCCTAGCTGTTAAGCTTTCTGGCACCAGTACTGAGAACCACTCCGAAAAGAGCTTGGAAAATTCTTCCCTTAACTTCAACATCACATTTTTTTCAGTAAACAAGACTAAGTTTAGGAATTTGTCAGAAAGCCAGTCTTCTAAAGACTTAAGATACTCCACCCTTTCCTTTAATTTCTTTTTTTCTTTTATCTGCTCTTCAATTTCATGTGTCTGATTCTCTATAAAAGATACCTCTTTATTAATACCAACTACTTTCATCTCCTGTCTTCTTTCTTCAGATATTTTTTCTTCAAGTTCTTTTTTCTTATGATGAAAAAGCTCGCTGAATTTAGAATAGCTGTCAATCTCGCTCTCTAGGCTTCTTATGTGCTTGAGCATCATTTCTGTGTCCAGTTCAGCCTGTCTCTTCCTTTTTTCAAATTCAAGAAGCGAGTTTTCTTTTTCTTTAAGATTTTCTGACTTGATTTTCTTAATCTCTTCTTCTGACTTAGCTTGCTCAAGAATTGCATTTTCTCTCCTGACAGCTTCAAGCAGTTGGGAAATGCGGAGCTTTTGAGCCTCTGTCCCTTCTGCGCTTTTTGCCATATCTAGAAGCTCTCTTTCTATTTTCTTGAAAATGTTGCTCTTGTATTCTTCATTAACTTCTTGAAGGCAAGTTGGGCAGCTCTTTAAATTAGATATCTTATCTTTTAAGACATCCATTTCTTTTTTCCTTTCTCTAAGAGAAGTCAGCTGGCTGGAAAGAAAGATAAGGCTTTCCTGGTGGGTTCTTTCTGACTCCTTGTTTTTTTTCAGTGAATTAAGGGTTTCCAAAAGCTTTTTTTCATCAAAAATTATTTTTTTTCCTTCTTCTATCTCTTGATTTAACCTCCGCGCCTGATTTTTAAGCTCCATGATAGTCTCTTCTTTATTCATCAACATAATGCTCGCTTTTTCCTTTTCTTTTTCCAAATTTTCCCTTTCCCGGACTTTTGCCTCAATCTCTTTTGCTTCGCTCTCCGCTTGCTGCATGGCTTGTTTTTTTTCGGATAATGCTCTCTCTTCGGTTTCCTTGCTTTTATACAACTCTATCAAAAAGTTCTTTTTCTCTTCTAAATTTTTATTAAGCTCTTCTAGATTTTCTAATTGACCTTCTTTGTTCTTTATGTCTTCCCTAAGCTTAGAAGCAAAAGTATCTATATTTTCTGCTACTCTCTTATACTTATCAATCCCAAAGATGTAACGAAGAGTGTTTAACCTTGTCTCAGAAGATTCTAAAATAATCTGCTTCATCTCCTCTTGAGGCGTATAAACTGTGAACTTATATAGGAGGTTTGTTTTTTTAGAAAACTCAGAAGGGTACTTAAGAAGTTGCAAAACCCGGTCTTTGATTTCTGTAACGCTACCTTGGAATCGCTCGTTATCTATAGAAATTGAAGAATCTTCTTGGGTAATATTTTTCCCGGTTTTCTTCAGCGTTCTTTCCAGAACAACTGACCTGCCATTTATATCCAGCTCCAAGATAACTCTCCCTTCTTTTTTTCCATTTTTTAAAAGAGAAGAGCCTCTTTGGCTTGGCTGCAAGCCGAATAAGGCAAACTCTATTGCTAAAAGAACAGAAGTCTTCCCACAGCCTATGTCTCCAGATAGCAGAACAGAACCTGACGGAAACTCGATTTCTTGGCTTTCGTAGCTTCTGATATTCTCTAGCCGGATTTTTTTAATTATCATTTTACTGTATATTCAAGTTAAGAATCCTGTTTATTTCTGAAAGTAGTCTGGATTCAAAAACTGCATTTTTTTCATCTTCTTGCTTTTCTAGACTAAAGGAGTTAATTAGGGGGAGAATAAACCGGTTAAATTCAGAGTTATTGTTCTTTGAGAACTCTTCTATCAGCGTTTCTTCTATCCCCTCTATATTCTCTGTATGCACCTCCATTTCAGCTTCTTCAGTTTTAAGCTGGTTGGTATTTTTAAGCAGAACATATGCTTTTCTCTCATTTGCTTTTTCCTGAATCTCCTGAAACTTTATGTCTGAATTTTTCCCTTGTTTTATGGTGCCTTTTAACTTTAAAAGAACAATCTTGTCCCTTAAGTCAGATTTTTCCATTTCTAATAAAATCTTTTCTGTTGCTGTCAGCGCATTTTCAACTTCTAACTCCAAAAAAAGCAATTCTTTCAGCTTCAATTCCTTCCTGGTAAGTTTAACGAATCCATTTACATCTACAATGTAAAAACTTCCCGCTCCCAACTCTTGTAACTCTGCAAAATTATTTGGGAAAATCGGGCCGGGATATATAAGATATCTGTTCTCTCCAGCTTTATACTCATGAATTAAATGTAGGTGGCCGAGAGCGTAGTAATCTGCCTCTGGCAGCTCCTTTATTGCTACCGAGTCTATTGGCAGATTGCCTTTCGCAGATTCCATGGTAGTATGCAAGATAAGAATCTTAAAATTGTTAGTTGGCTCTAATGAAAGTCTTTTCAAATCTTCAACTTCTAATCCTGATTTTTTGCCAGGATAACCATAGATAGAAATTCCCTGATAGTTGCAGGCTTTTAAAAGTATTGACCCATCTTCATTTTTCTCGAAATCGCAAATTTTACAAAATCCTGCTTTCTCCAAAACATCCAAAAAAGTTTTTCCCGAAACAGAATAATCGTGGCTTCCTGCTATAATAAACGTCTTAATCCCTTCTTCTTTTATCCTCTTAAATTCTGAAAAAACTTCCTTGAGTATCTCTATTGAAGGATAAGCAGAATCGAACAAGTCTCCTGCAAAAATTATAAAATCCACTTTTTCATTTATGCAAATATCTACCGCCTTTTTGAAACTCTCTAGATTTAATTTCTGTAGTTCTGGCTGTCTCCATGAACCCAAATGGCAATCGGCAAAATGTGCAAACCTCATTTTATATCTCCTCTAACTTTCTTTTCCCTAAAAAAATGGGAAAGAAGGTTATATAAAAATAGTGGTGATAAAAGGAATAGTTTATTTCAATTTAACAACGTATAATTCCTCAAAAAATATTCTTTTTGTTGCAAGAAGTTTTATAATATACCCCAGTTTTTTTGCTTCTCTCTTTATAATAGCAGGTTTTGAAAAAGAAGAAAATAAAAGTAAGATTTTACCATTCTTGTTTAAATGTTCTTTTGCTTGTCTTAAGAATTTTATAATTGTTTCGTATCCTCTTTTTCCGCCTGTTGTATCTTTTTCCCTATCGCACCCGTCTTCTGGTAAATAAGGTGGATTAAAAATAATCAAATCAAACTTTTCCCTAATATTCGAGAATAAATTGCTTTTAACTACCTTGAATTTTTTTTCTTTTAATGTTTTGATTGCCTCTTTATCAATATCTGCAGCAGTTATATTTTCGAATCCAAGGTTTCTGCAGGTTTCTGCTTGTATTCCTGAGCCAGAACCCATATCTAGAATTTTTATATTTTTGCCTTTATCTTTTAAGTATTTTTTTAGTATAGAAGATAAAAGATAAGAGTCTTCCCTGGGAAGATACATTTTAAGAGAACCAGCCTGCAATTGTGTCTCTAAACAGCAAAACAAGCACGAACGCAACTATTAGTATAATTAACACTGCTACGAGAGATACTATCTTCCAATTCTCAGCGAAAAATCCAGAGCCCCCTTTTTTAACACTTGCTTGTGGATTTTGAGGCTGCATTTTGTTGGGCGGATTGCTTCGCGAAGGTTGTACTGAAGCTGTAGGGGTCCTAAAAGGCTGCTGCATGGCTAAAACAGAATCTGAACTCAGGACGTCAACTCCCTCTTGCACCTCTTCTGCAGAATATCCTGCATTAAGTAGACTTTGCTTGGCAGCTTCAATTGAAGCGCCCCTTTCCAGACCATTCTTTAAGCCTGCTACAATATCATCTCTAACCATTTCTGTTCTATTTGCCTCTTTTATCTATAAATATGAAAAAAGGATTATTTAAACTTTATCACAAGTCTAATTTCTGGGAGTCTTGCATTAAGTGTATATTTTTCCCCAGAGAATAACCCATCTGAGATGCAAGCTCTGCCATCGGCGTTAATTTTGGTAAGTCTCCATGGGCAGGAATTATATTTTCTGGCTGAACCATGCTTATAAAATCCCTTAAATCTTCTCTGGAGGCATGTCCTGAAACATGGACGTCTCCAAATATCCTAACTCCCTTTTGCTTGAGCCTTTTTTCTAATTGATTTCTGTTGGATACGTTTATTGGCGTTGGGATAACAGAGGATGAAAAAATTATATGGTCCTGGTTTTGGAAGGAAAATGGCAGTTCATTTCTGGACAGCCGGTCAAGCACAGAACCTGGCTCCCCCTGATGTCCCGTGCAGACAATAAGATAATTCGCTCTGTTCTTACTTGCTTTCTTTAAGCCAGATTCAACTTGTTTCCTGTAGCTCAAAAGAGAAATATCGTTATAGAACGGGCAGGTGTTTGCCTTATTGGCTGCATTCACATATTTGTTTAGGCTTCTACCTACAAATATAATTTTCCTTCCAAGCTGGTTGCCAAAATCAACAATGCTTTTCAGCCTGGCAATATGAGAAGAAAAGGTAGTAATAATGATTCCTGCTCGCTGATTCTCAGTTGTCAACATAACATCCTCTAACAGCCCTCTTGCAATTTTCTCGCTTGGCGTCTTCCTTTCGTTTCCAGAGTATAAGGAATCGACTATCAATGCCTTAATTCCCTCTTTTGCAAGTTCTCTCAATTTTTCGTAATTCGGCCTCTTTCCAACGATGGGGGTATTATCAAACTTGAAGTCATTAGCATACAATACTACTCCTTCTTTGGTATGCAAGGCTATCATAGATGTTTGAGGAGTCGAATGGGTAACATTGATAAAATCGACGCTGCATTTTTTATGCCCATTTAAAGAACAGGAAGAATTCGGCTGCATCACTTTTATCTTGTTTCTTAGGTTTATGTTCTCGTCCTTTAACATTATCCTCAACACCTCTGCGGTAAACGGAGTGCATATAATCTCTGCATTATAGCGGTAAGCTATGTAAGGCACGGCCCCTATATGGTCCAGATGGGCATGACCAAGAAAGATAGCCCGTATCCTGCTTCTCAGATTAAGCCTGTCTAAGATAGTGTCGTCTGGAATAGCCCCATAAGCCCTAAGCCTTTTTTCTGTATACTCTTTTAATCTTTCCTGTTCTTCTAGCTCCACAATTGGCGGAAGAAACAATCCCATATCGAATATAAAAGCATCTCCTCCTGACTCAACAACAGTCATGTTTTTCCCTACTTCATTAAATCCGCCGATAGTATGAATTCTCATTTTCTCATTTAACCTCTCTTTCTTTTGTCAATAAAGAAGGCGGGCTTTAAATATGTTGTGAAAGAAAAAAGGCCTAAGAAGAGGCAAACCTTTTTTAATCTTGAAGAATAGTTACTTATATGAAAGAAAGAGGTAAAAAGATTATTTTTTTAGTTTTCTTCTTAGTCGTAATTCTGATTTTTGCTTTTGCTTTCTTTGTTAGCTCACAAGAGCAAAAGAAAGCAAACGAGGAGGTTTACAAGCAAATTGAAAAAAATGGGGAAACCAATGTTATAGTTAAGATAAAAGAAAAAGATGGGTGGTTTGGAGAGGAAAAAGAAAAATTAATTGGGCTACAAATCACAGAAGAAGAGCTAGAAGAGCTGGAAAAAGACAAAAAAGTAGAAAAGATTGAATTTTCTCCGCAGATAAGGGCATTTTTGCAAGATAGTGTTGAAATCATTAATGCAACAAATGCCTGGCCAATTCAAATTAATGGCATTAACCTTACTGGAGTTAATGAAACAATATGCATTATTGATACTGGAGTAAACTTTTCTCATCCAGCACTTATAGGAAAAAACAAAACCTGCAATATTGACTGCTATAATAAAGACTGCATAGAAAACTGCTCGATTATTGACGATAACGGGCATGGCACTCATAACGCAGGAATAATTGTAGCTTCTTCTGCGATAAATGGAGTAGCAACTAATGCTTCACTTATAAGCTTAAAAATTCTAGATGAAAATGGATGGGGCCATCCAACAAATGCTACTATAAATTTAATAGACTCTATTAACTGGTGTATTGAGAATAAAGATAACTACAGTATTTCTGTTATGTCTTTAAGCCTTGGAACAGAAACCTTGTACAGCGATTACTGCGACTATGATTATCCATCTATTGCGGCAGTAATAAACAATGCGGCATTTCACAATATTTCTGTTATATTTGCTACTGGAAATGAGGCGGGGAGCACCACTTCAATTGCGGCGCCTGCGTGCATTGAAAACTCAACTGCAGTAGGCTCGATACGCAAGGATGATACAACCTTCGACTATAACAGGAATGCAAAAACTGATTTAATTGCTCCTGGATATTTAATTAATTCTACAAGAGGCTATTCTGGAAACTGTTTGAGCGGATGCAATTGCGATGGCGTAAGTTATATGATATGCTCGGGCACCTCTATGGCCACTCCGCATGTTGCAGGAGCTTTTGCATTATTGCATCAGTATCTTAAGTTACAGGATGGGCACGAGCCTAAACCCTATGAGATTGAAAATATCCTAAAAGGCAGTGCAAAAATTATAAACGACAGTGATGGAAGCGGATTAAATTTCTACAGGATAGATGTTTATTCTGCCTTGATTTATGCAGATAGCGCCTCTCCTGAAGTTAACCTAATTTCTCCTCCAAACAATGTAGAGAATGTTTCAAGAAACCAGACATTTAAATGTAATTCTACTGACTACATTGGATTAAGAAACATAACCCTCCAAATATGGAATTCAAGTTCTCTTTATTATGAAAACACTACAGAAGCCACTGGAAACTTCTCAGAAAGAGAATGGAACCTCACCCTGGATTATAATAGTTATCACTGGAACTGCCTTGCATATGACTTGGGTGATAATCCAAGTTATGCAGAAACTAATTTTACTTTGAATATAACTAATGGAATAAAAATGATTGTAATCGGAGTAGATGGTTTTCAGTATTCGCATTATGTTACTCTCCTTAAGGCAGGGGTTTTGGGTAATTTCACCAGACTAATGGCAAATGGGGGGTTTAATACCACATTAAATATAACAGGACATTCAAGTACAGAAACAGCTCCTGGAAATGCAGAGCTACAGTCTGGACTAAACGAAACACTTACGGGAATTTCTGATAACACATGCAATAATCCCTTGCCTGATGGGAATGCCACTTTTGAAAGAATAAAGGCGTTTAATTCGAGCATTAAAACAGGATTGATTTATGGTAAAACTAAATGTTATGTTCCTAACGGAGTTCTTGGAAATTCCTTAGATACTATTGATTGGTTTCATAATAGAACTACTTACAACTCAACTAACTGGACAGATGGAACTGTTTGTGATGATTCAAGAAATGTTTCAAAAAAAGCAACAGAGTTCATAGGAAATTACTCCAATTCTTCTTTTTATCTTTTTGTTTATTTTGGAGCACCTGACTGCTCAGGGCATGCGGCAGGAGACAATTCCATCAATTATAACAATTCGTTTATAAATGTAGACGCGGGGCTGGGAATCTTGCTGGATTCTCTAGAACAAAATGGAATAGACGATATAACTCAAATAATTATAACTACAGACCATGGCTGGAATGAAAACACTACATCGCACGCGACTTTCGATGAAAACACCACAGTAATTCCAATAATAACCAATAACATAACTCTTATACAGGCGACTACTTCAGACGGAGTAAGAGAGCAGTGTGAAATTGCACCTACTACCTTGGATTATTTTGGATTAAACGAATCAGATTATCAGGAAATTATTGACAATGGCTGCGAGTCTATGATTTATCGTGATATATACCCCCCCGGATTAACTGTAACTTCTCCTTCTTCAACTACCTACACTTCCTCTTCAATTAGGTTTAATGTAACTCTCGATGAATCTGGATATTGCGAGTACTCGCTTAATAATGGCACGACAAACAATACCATGAACTCTGAAAATAATTTAAACTGGTACTCTACAAGCACACTTTCGAATGGAGCCTATACGGTAGTATTCTATTGCAATGATACAAGAAACAATAAAAATTATAGCGAAATAGCCGGTTTCACTGTTTCTGTTTCTTCTTCAACTCTTCCTAGCGGGGGCGGTGGTACATCTGTTATCATATACTGCCCTACAACTGAACAGCTAGACCGAGGATATTCTAAAGAATTAAGGAAGGGGGACTCTATCATATTTTTTATAATCAATTTAGGAAAAGAAGAATATAAATTAATAATAAAATCAATTCTAGAAGACTCGGTTGTATTTCTAATTGAAAGCATATCACTTGAAAAAAGTATAATTTCTGGAAATAGTGAAAAATTTGACTTGACAAATGATGGAATTTATGACTTGGGCATAAAACTAAATTCTATTGAAAACAACCAGGCGAACATTACAATAATGACATTGAATCAAACCACATTAACGCCTCCAAAAATAAATGCAACTACAGAAGCTAGCAAGGAAAACTATGAAGAAGAAAACAAGGCCATTAATAAGACTGGGGAAAAGAATATAAATATAACCAGGTATATACTTGCGTCAATTATTGGTGCAATGGCCGCTACAGCAGCCATAATAGCAATTTTAACAGCCAAAAATGAAAAAGCTAAAGCCAAGTTCACGAGAAAAGAAGCGCTATCTCTTAATAAAGGGAAAAGAAGCAAGTAAAGAAGCAATAGATGAAGCCCTCTTAGGGTATATGGGTGTTTTAAGCTATAGCAAAGCCTGTCCAGAAGTGATAAAAAACAGTAAAAACAGCCTAATTCTCGCAGTAAATAGGTCCTCTCTAGATGAAATAAGGGCGGCTCTCTTAATTTCTGGAAAAAAAATAGAAGTGAAAAGGGTTAGCGGCTCGCTAAAAAATGTGAAATAGTAAGGTTTTTAAATGCCTTTTTCTTGTCTTTTTGGTAAGGAGGAAATTAGATTTAACTGATTATTCAGTTCTTATACAAAAATGGTTGAAATGCCTGTAGATATGCAACATCAGATGATGGGTTATGATAGAGCTGCGACTATGTTTTCACCAGACGGGCATATTTTGCAGGTTGAATATGCTGAAAAAACAGTGAGATTGGGCTCTGCTTCGATAGGGATGGTGTGCAAGGATGGGGTAGTAATAGTAGCAGACAAAAGAATTAAAGATAAGCTGATTGTCCCAGAATCTGTAAATAAAGTTTATGAGATTGATGAGCATATTGCTTCTAGTGCTGCAGGGATATTGAGCGATGCGAGAGTATTAGTGGAGAGAGCACAGTTAATAGCCCAACAGCATAGAGTTACTTATGACTCCCCGATAGATATGGAATCTGTAATTAAAGAAGTAGCTAATATAATGCAAACCTTCACCCAATATCCTGGAGCGAGACCTTTTGGAGTATCGATAATGTTGGCAGGGGTAAATTCTGAGCCCGGCCTTTTTGTCAGCGAAGTTACTGGCAATTATACAGCTTATATGGCAACAGCTATAGGCGAGAACGATGAAAGACTAAAAGAAGAACTAAGAAAGAGATATAAAGAAGACATGACAATCGAAGAAGGCATTAAACTTTCCTTAAAAATATTTAAAGAAGTGCTTGGAAAGAATTTCGATGGAGAAAGATTCGATATAGGTTATGTTGAAAAAAGTAACAAAAAACTAAAAAGGATATCAGGAGAAAAATTAAAGAAGTATCTGAAGTAAGATTAAAATGACTGACGTTATAGCAAGAATTAGGATTAAAAGCAAAGATTATGAAGTTCTGGTCAATTTGGATAAAGCTTTGGAGTTAAAACAGGGGAAACCAGCAGATATTAACAGTATTCTTTCCTTTGATAAGGTTTTTTATGACGCAAAAAAAGGGCTTCATGCCTCTAGCGCGGATTTGGAAGCAGCTTTTGGCACATCCAATGTGGCTGAAGTTGCAGAGAAAATAATTAAGCGGGGAGAGATACAGGTACCAAAAGAGTACAAAGACAAAGAAAGAGGGGACAAGAAAAAACAGATAGTTGATTTTCTGGCAAGAAATGCGATTGACCCCCGGACAAATTCTCCCCATACAGCAGACAGAATATCCCGCACTATCGATGAAACAGGAGTTAATATAGACAACAGGCCAATGGAACAGCAGATATTAGGAGTGATTGAAAAAATAAAGCCTGCACTACCGATAAAAATAAAAACCAAGAAACTTAAAATTAGAATCCCTGCAGAGCACACAGGAAGAACTTATGGCATAGTCACAGAGTATAAGGAAAGCGAAGAATGGCTCTCAAACGGAGAACTAGTGGTAGTAATCAATCTTCCAGTCGGATTACAGGAAAGCTTTTATGATAAATTAAATTCCATAACTCACGGTTCTGCTATAACGCAGGAACTGAAAGAAGCATAAAATGATAGCAAAACAAGAAACAGAAGAACCAGTAGAAGAATTTGGACAAGAAGATGAAGAAAGGAAAGAGAAAAGAGAGCTAGTGATACCTGGGGAGGTTATAGCTACTGGAAATGAATATCTACCAGGAGACTGGGCTAAAAGAGAAGGGCAGGATATCATTGCTTTAAGATTTGGTTTAGCTGATAAATCTGGAAGGCTAATCAAGATAATTCCATTATCTGGAACGTACATGCCAAGAAAAGGAAATGTGGTTATAGGAAAAGTACTCGACATTACATTCAATGGATGGATTATGGACATCGATGCTCCTTATGCTTCATTCTTGCCTTTGAGCGAGTGTTCTAAGTTTGTAAACAAAAATGATCTTTCTGAATGCTATGATATAGGAGATATGCTAGCAGTAAAAGTGCTGGGGGTAAAGAGAAAAGGCATTGACTTAACTGCAAGAGGCAAGAACCTAGGAAAGCTAGAAGAAGGGATGATAATAAGAATAAACAGCAATAAAGTTCCAAGAGTCATTGGAAAAGAAGGAAGCATGATAAATCTGATAAAAAAAGAGTCCAACTGCGACATTACAGTAGGGCAGAACGGCATAATCTGGATTAGAGGAGAAAAAGTTGAAGACGAGCTTTTTGCAGAAAAAGCTATTCTATTTGTTACAGAAAAATCTTTTATCGAGGGACTTACAGAAAAAACAAAGGTTTGGCTGGAAGAAGCCAAAAATCATCCGAAAGATATAAAAGAAGATAAAACAGAGAAAAAGAAAGCTAAGGAGAGCAAATAAAAATGGCATATACCAAAAGACCTGACGGAAGAAAATTTGATGAATTGAGAGAAATAAAAGCAAAAGTCGGAGTTATCCCAAGAGCAGATGGTTCTGCGATGTTTGCATTTGGAGATACAATTGCCATTGCTGCAGTTTATGGCCCTAAACCATTACATCCCCAGCATCTCCAGAACCCCGAAAAAGGAGTTTTAAGGGTCAATTATGACATGCTTTCATTTTCGGTAAATGAGAGAAAGAAGCCAGGTCCAAGCAGAAGAAGCCAGGAAATTAGCAAAGTGACCGAGTGGGCACTTGCCCCTGCATTACAAATCAATAATTTTCAAAATACGGTGGTGGATGTTCACATTACAATACTACAGGCAAATGCTTCTACAAGATGCGCAGGAATAAATGCAGCTTCTCTCGCATTAGCGCATGCAGGAATTCCAATGATAGATTTAGTTTCAGCCGTGTCTATAGGAAAGATAGACGATAAAATTGTGACTGATTTAATCAAGGAGGAGGAAGACTACGAAGATGGAGAGGGGGCAACTGATATCCCGTTCGCTTTTTTAAGCAAAAGCGGAGAGATAACCCTCATGCAGTTAGATGGAAGGACGAGCACCAAGAAACTGAAAGAGGCAATTGAAGCTGGAAGAAAAGCTTGCAAGGAAATCTATGATATACAGAAGAAAGTATTAAAGGAGATACAGGAAAAATAAAATGGAAATTTCGAACTTGACAAAGAAGAGAATTAAAGATTATTTGGAAGCTGGAAAGAGATTTGATGGGAGGGGCCTTCTGGACCATAGGAAATTGACAATAGAAACAGGCATTTCAATAAATGCTGAAGGAAGCGCAAGAGTAAGACTTGGAAAGACAGAGGTCGTTGCAGGAGTCAAGATGGATGTAAGCGAACCATACACTGACCACGAAGGAGAGGGGACAATGATTACTACCCTTGAACTGCTGCCGCTAAGCTCAGAAGAATTTGACTATGGACCACCAAAAATAGATGCAATTGAAATTGCCAGAATTGTCGATAGAGGTATAAGAGAAAGCAAGATGATTGATTTTGAAAAATTATGCATAAAAGAAGGGGAGAAAGTATGGACTCTCTTCATAGATATGTACACTATGAATGATGATGGAAATTTGTTAGATGCGAGTGCTTTGGCTGCAATTGCTGCCCTGATGACTGCAAGAATGCCGAAATATGACGAAGAAAAAGAAAAAGTTTCTTTTGGAGAGTTTACCAAGGACCCATTGCCAATAACCAAAAACATTCCTTTAACCTTTACTTTCCATAAAATAGGCAAAAGCATAATCCTTGACCCAGGAAGAGAGGAAGAGGCTGCGAGCGAAGCCAGGGTAAGCATAGCTGTATCCTCAGATGGAAAAGAAACCAGGGTAAATGCGATGCAAAAGGGAAATGAGGCAGCCATAAAACCTGAAGAAATGTTCGAAATAATCGACTTAGCAGAGAAAAAATATAAGGAGTCTAGCAAAGAGATTTTTGAGATGATTGAGAAAAGTTTAAAAACTAAGAAATAAGGAGTTTTATATGGCGCTTGAATCTGAAGATTACTCAACTTGTAAAAGAGCATTAAGGGAAGTTGGTGTAGATGCCGGAGTAATTGATGAATTAACAGGAGAGACCAGATTATTGGAGCTAAGAATGAAACCACCACAAGCAGCAAGGTTTTTAATGGGAGTTATTCCCTTAGCAGACTATGTTAGAGGCAATACTACTCCCTTTTTTGGGCAGGATTTTGAATATGCAAAATTAAGTGAGCAAGGTGTTCAAAGAATAAGGGCGGCTGCAGAGAAAAGCGGGAGAAGAGAAAGGGGAGAAGAATTAATAACAATTGGAACAGAGAAAAATGTCGGAGTACTTTATACTGATTTAACATTTCAAGATGTATTTGATATTTGCAGTTATGAAGCACAACGGAGGGCTGCTGCAGCTTAAGATGACATTAGCACAAATGGAAGAAAAATTTAGCAAGTATGAAATAGCAAGAATACTTGGGGCAAGAGCTCTCCAATTAGCAATGGACGCGCCTGTATTGCTTAAAATAGACCCCGCAAAGCTGGAAGAGATTAATTATGATGTTCTTAAGATAGCTGAGATGGAATTTGAATCTGAAGTTCTTCCGATAACAGTCAAGAGGCCATTCCCGGAAAAAGCTGATGAAAGGATAAAGAAAATCAGCAAGAAAGAGCTTGAAGAGATGAAAAAGAAGGGCGGGGAAGCAGAAATACAGGAAGTAAAGAGGGAAGAAGCAGAAGACAGAAAGATAGCAGAAAAGGAAGTTGAAGAAGAACAAGAGATCAGGGAAGAGGGAGAGATAATGGCATTGGCAAGGCCAGAAGATGAAGAAGAAAAAGAAGAAGCAATTGAAGAGGGAGTTTAATTCTAATTGTAGCTTAATAAAACTATAAAAACCCTTTTTTACTCTATAATTTATGTTATTTAAAAAAATAGAGGCAAAACAGATTTTAGATTCAAGAAAAGAAGAGACTATTGAGATAGCCATTGAAACAGCTAAAGGAAAATTTGTTTCTTCTGCCCCTGCTGGAAAGAGCACAGGAAGATTTGAAGCAAGACCTTATGCAAAAAGCTTACAGCAAGATGTTATTTTTATTAATAAAATAAAGGATAAGGAATGGCATAAAATAAAGCTCGAGGAATTTAATGGCCTTATAGAATTAGAAGGCATGGTTTTTGGAAAAATAGGGGCTAACAGCTTATTTGCACTTGAGGCATGTATGTTAAAAGCGCTTGCAGCTGAGCAAAAACAGGAGTTGTGGGAATATTTATGCAGAGGAAAGCCGGGATTTCCTTGCCCTGTTGGAAATTCTATTGGAGGCGGATTACATACTGAAATAAAAGGCAAAAGAGCAGATTTTCAGGAGTTTCTTTTCACCAACAAAGCCAAAAAGTTTTATGACCGAGTTTTTATCAACAAAAAAGCTTATGAGGCGGCTGGAAAAATTTTAAATTCCAAGGAACTAAACGATGAAGGGGCGTGGAAGACTCATTTGGAAGATGAAAAAATATTGGATGTCATGAATGAGGTAAAAGAAGAGGTAGAAAATAAAATTGATGAGAAAATTGAGATAGGGGTTGATATAGCTGCTTCTACATTTTTCACAGGAAAAGAGTACTTTCATAAAAACAAGCCAATGAGGCTGAATAAAAGACAGCAGATAGATTATATCCTCAGATTAGTAGAAGAGAAAGGAATATTTTATCTGGAAGACCCTCTTGAAGAAGAAGATTTTTTAGGATTTAAAGAAATAACTAAAAATGCAAGATGCATGGTTGTTGGAGATGATTTAACTGTAACAAATTTAACCAGACTGAAAAAAGCAACACAAAATAAAAGCATAAATGCAATGATTGTAAAGCCCAACCAAAACGGCTCTTTATTGAAAGTCAAGGAAATAATTGATTTCTGCAGAAAAAATGAGATTAAGACAGTTATTTCCCACAGAAGTGGGGAAACCATGGATGCTACAATAGC
Source organism: Candidatus Woesearchaeota archaeon (assembly GCA_964651965.1). Taxonomy (GTDB): domain Archaea; phylum Nanobdellota; class Nanobdellia; order Pacearchaeales; family GW2011-AR1; genus MFWN01. Next base: position 46,384 of record CAZYZS010000009.1, read on the forward strand.
AGATTTGGCTGCTGCATGGAAAGCAGATTACATAAAAACAGGAGTTTTTGGAAAAGAACGAGAAGCCAAATTAAAGAGATTAATTGAGATTGAAAAAAGTTAAACAAAAACCTTTAAAAACCATCATATATTCATAAAATGACTTATTCAGGTACTGGCTGAAACAAACCCAGAGCAACCCCTGAGCTACTTATAAACCAATTTAATAAAAATGCCAAGAAAGAAAAAAACTGAAGCAACAGAAGAAACTGCAGAGAAAAAGGAAGGGGATAAAGTGGAAACTAAAGAAGAAGCTAAGCCTAAAAGAACAAGGAAGAAAAAAGAAACTGCAGAAAAGACAGAAGAAGAAAAGGCTGAAGATGAGAAAAAGGCAAAATTGAAAAAGGCCCTGGAAGAGAAGGCAAAAGAATTGGAGGCAAAGATAGACAAAAAGCCAGAAGAAAAAGATATGAAGGAAGAGGTGGCTGAAAGCGAGAAAAAAAGGAGAAGAAGCCAAAAAACTCTTTTTCCACTTGATGATTATGTAAAATATTCTGCTCACTTAGGAACAAAGGCGATAACTCCCCATATGAGGCAGTTTGTTTATAAAAGGAGAGCTGACGGGCTTGCTGTCTTAAATACAAACTCAATAGACGAAAAGCTGAAAGAGGCTGTTGAGTTCTTAAAAGATTTCAAGCCAGAAGACGTTTTCTTGGCCTGCAAGAGAGAAGCAGGATGGAAAGCAGCAAAGAAATTTTCTGAAGTTACTGGAATTAAAGTTTTTACAAAAAAGTATCCTGCTGGCGCAATCACGAATACACAGCTAGATGATTTTTTTGAAGTTGAGTTGATAATAATCTGCGACCCTTGGCTAGATAAAAACGCTTTAAACGATGCTACAAAAGTAAAGAGGCCTATAATAGGGCTTTGTGATACAAATAATCTTACAACAGGAATAACAAAAGTTGTACCTTGCAACAATAAATCTTCCAAATCAATAGGATTAATTCTCTATCTTTTGGCTAGAGAGTATCTTATATCAAGAAAACAAGAGAAAGAGGCTGAAAAACTCAAGCTAGAAGACTTTACGGGAGTGGAAGAAAGTGAGCTAGAAGAGAAGGAAGAAAGAAGAGAAAAAATGGAAGAGAAGAAAGCAGCTGAAAAAAGCAGATTTGCAAAAATTAGTGTTGAGGAAAAAACTGAGGAAACAGAAGAGAAAGCAGAAGAAGTCAAGGAAAAGAAAGAAGAAGTCAAGGAAAAGAAAGAAGAAGTTGAGAAGGGCGCAAAAGAAGGCGTTTAAGTTCAAAAAAGATTTAAAGCAGAGTTCTTTAGAGAGATTATGAAAGCATTAGTTTATACATTCAGAACATTCCCTTATCAAGAGAAGCTTAAAGAGACATTCGGCGAGATTTTCGTTTTTGGAAAGTTAAAAGAAGATTTGGATAAATTTTATGAAAAAATTTTCTTCCAAAAATCCAGAGTGATTATCGGAATTGCCCTCTCTAAATCTGGAAACTTTTTTGAAGAAAAAACTATAAATAAATTCAATGGTGATAAAACGATTACCAAAGAGGGAAAAGAAGAACTACCTCTGCATATTCCCCAAATAAATCAGTCAACATTCAAAATAAATCGCAAGACCTCTGATTCCTTTTGTAATTATACAACTTATAATATCGCTAACTTTTTATTAAAAAATAATATTGATGCTCCATTAATATTTGCTCACCTTAACAAAAATGGAATAGGAGAACTTAAAGAAATTAACTTCAAACAGCCTTGAACTTATAAAAATATTTATAAAGTATATTCTACATTGTATATTATGAAAAAAGGAGTGATTGTGCTAAGCATAATCTTTTCACTATTGGTAGCAGGAAGTTTTGCACTGGCAGACTATTGTTCAAAAGACTCTGACTGTGGGACAGATATTACTAAAGATAACTCCTGCGTAAATTCAACTGCCCCTGTAACAGGATGTGGAGCAATAGTTGGTGGGTGTAACATTTCTTATTCTTCTAATCCTGCGGATTACTGCAAATGCGAGGGTAATAAATGTGTAGGACACAAAAATGATTCAACTGCACCTGGTTGTGAAAATCTTTACTGGATAGACAATGATAATAGAGAATGCGGGCAAAAAGAATTTTGCGGAACATATATGTATTTAGGATTATTTACATTTGAGAATGAAACAGCATGCCAACAGTATGTTTTAGCAAGCAGCGGAGGCAATATTAATAATTCAGATTGTAAAAACTTATATTGGTTTGATAATGAAAATAAATCCTGCGGGCAGAAGCAATTCTGCGGAGCATACATGTATTATGGGTTGAGGACTTTTAAAAACAAAACTGCTTGTGAAAATGCTTTGGGAATAAATAAAAGCTGTGCAAAAGCAGGAGAACCAATTAATCCCCAAAACTTACGAGGAAAAACAGATTATGCTGATGAATGTTGCGAAGGACTAACAGTAGCTAATGGATATTCTCTTAATAAGAGCGGAGGATGTGAAATATTAACAGGAAATCCTTATGGGTGGTGTATTCCTTGTGGTAATGGTATTTGTGATAGATTTGAGTCAATTAAAGAAGATGCTTGTAATTGCCCACAAGATTGTGGAAATTGCCCGGAAAATACAACTAATGAAGACAATAAATGTATGTTTTTATTGTCAAATGGAAGAAAAGCGGAAGTAAAAATTATGCCAGAAACAGCGTCGCAAACTGCAATTGCAAAACTTGGTGACCTGGGATTTAATGTTGAATTGAAAGAGATTGGAAAAGGGGATAATGCTAAACCCACTTATGAATTAACTGGAAAGAAACAAGGAAAATTTTTAGGAATATTCAAGATAATGGCTTCTGAAAAAGTGCAAGTTGATGCCGAGACTGGGGATACAAAAGTCATTAAGCCTTGGTGGAGTTTTTTGGCTAGTGGAATATAAGATGAAAAAAAGAGTGTTAATAATTGTTGGAATTGTAACAATTCTGCTAATAATAGGAATTGCTGGAGGCTATTTTTATTATAAATATTTTTATCCGTATTCTGGCAATGCTCCCGCAATTTCTGAAAGAGACTTATTTTGCGGGGCATACTATGGAGACTATAATCAGAAAAAACCAGGAACTCCTGATAATTGGAGATGGAGTTATGCAGGAAGGAGTTCTGGATGGTATAATCCAAATAATCCGAATAGGAATCCAATGTGTGAGTATGAGTCTGTTCAGGAATGCTGCGAGGAATGCATAAAAGGAGTGAGCCAAGCCCCTTCAGGAGATTTTAGAGAACAAAGTTGTACGGGAGTATATGCAGGCGAATATGGTTATGGTATTCCAAAAGAGTGTAAGAGTATTCTTGCAAATTTAACTTTTGGAGAATGTGCAAAAGTTCTTGGAATGACTGAATGCGTAATTCCTCAGTCAATTGAAGGACCACAAAAGTGTTGCGATAATTTAAATCTCCCACATGTCGAATGTGAAGGAAGATGGGAAATAAAGGATAATCAATGTTATTGGAAATGTGGAACAAATAAATTGGACACAAAAGAAAAAGCTAGAGAATTTATTTTAAACTTAATAAATAAGAATGAAAACTTCTCTTATTTTGGAAATTGCGAATTTCAAATAATCGAAAGAAACGAAAGTAAAGTGGGCTGGGCAGAAGGTTATAGATGGAATGCGTTATCAAACTGCTCATGTTCTGTTGTTTTTAGCGAGAATGGGACGTTATTACGTGATTACCCTGATTGTGCAGTACATTAACCTTATTTCTTACTTTTCTCCTCGAAAAATATATCGGTGAAACTCTCTCGCTCACCAACTATTCACCCCCCTGCCTTTTTCTCTTAAATTAATCCCCTTTAAATTGGACTCGCTCGCCGAAACCTTTATAAAGCTCATTGGATGTAGCTTCTTGTTAAAATGTTAGCTAGAATGAGTGCCTTAATAGCGGAATATTTTGAAGTTAAGGTATGATGTACAGGCAATGTTCTAGTGATTTTTCTCGTTAAAAATCTT